>NZ_SZXG01000006.1:86930-305651 GCF_005281305.1 Citrobacter sp. wls706
GCGGCCCGTTTTCTATCAGTTATTCTGATAAATATCCTTGTACAACCGGCTCTCAAAGCGAACCAGCGGAATACGACGATTACGCTGATCAGCCGGCTCTACCGCATAACCCGACAGATACTGCACAAATGCCATGCGCTGACCGCTTGCCGTGGTGATGAAGCCTGCGAGGTTGTAGACGCCCTGTAGCGAGCCTGTCTTCGCCGATACTTTGCCATCCACGCCAGCCTGATGCAGGCCCGCACGGTATTGCAGGGAGCCGTCATGGCCCGCCAGCGGCAGCATAGTAATAAAGTTCAGCTCGTTATCGTGCTGTGCGATGTATTGCAGCACCTGCATCATGGTCGCTGGGGCAATCAGGTTATGGCGGGAGAGGCCAGAACCGTCGGCGATAATGGTGTTGCCGATATCAACGCCCGCTTGCTGACGCAAAATCTGGCGTACGGCATCGGAACCTGCCCGCCAGGTGCCCGGGACGTTAAATCGTGCATGGCCAATCATGCGGAAAACGGTATCGGCGATCATGTTGTCCGATTTTTTCAGCATAATCTTAAGCAGGTCATGCAGCGGCGCTGACTGTTTGCTGGCAACCACGGTTCCCGGCTCGTTGACCTGCGTCTGGCGCAGCAGCGTGCCGCTGTAAGTGATACCCGCTTGTTTTAGCTCATCTTTGATAATCGCCCCAGCATAGCTGGCACCGTCCTGAATGGCGAACGCCAGCGGCAGCGGGTCGGCGCGTTGAGGTAGGCATCCGGTCAGCGTGAAGCGGTTGAGATCGCCTGGAACCACGTCCAGTTCACAATATTGCGCTTCGGCAGAGCCACGCGCGAGGGTTCGCACCTGGCTGAACATGGTGACCGGGTAGTAGGATGCCACGCGAATAAATGCCAGATCGTTCGGTTTTTGCGCGCTGTAGAGCGAAATCGAGAAACAGTTGCGATCGACAATGGCTGCGGCTGGCGGGGCGCTAAAACATTGCGTCATGTCGTTCCAGGGCCAACCGGGGGCTTTATCATGACTGGCGAAAATAGAGGTGTCGATCAGAACATTTCCGGCAATTTGCGTCACACCCGATTTTTTCAGGGTCGTCACCATATTGCGAATATCCTGGCGTTTTAGCGTCGGATCGGCACCAAATCGCGCCACTAAGTCGCCTTTCAAGATGCCGCCTTCCACGTTGCCTTTCGTCTCAAGCGTGGTGGTAAAACGGAAGTCAGGCCCGAGCTGAATCAACGCCGCCAGCGCGGTGATCACTTTCTGGGTACTGGCGGGGAGCGCCATCTGCTGGCTATGAAAATCGATAGCGGGTGCAGGTGCGCCAACCTTCTGTACCATAAGGGCGAGGTTGGCCCCGGCAGGAAGCTGGTTGATGTATTCGTCGACATTCGCAGCCTGAACGCTGAACGCTATACTGGCAGTCAATCCAATGGTAAATCTGGGAAATCGCATAATCTCGCGCTAACAACCTGGAAACAGGCCGTCATACTACGGCGCAACGCCCCAAAAAGTAAACGATGACCCATAGGGAACTCCAGGGTAAAATGATCATCAAATAGAGAATTGTAGCTGACCTGGGACCTTGAGCCCCGGGTCGGTATTTTTTTGCTTCTGACTCTGGCATGGCGTATGCCAGAGTGGGCTTAGCAGCCGGGGTGAGAACCATCGCCCCCTACAGGAATGTTCAAGAGGTATAACAAATGCAAGCTATCCCGATGACCTTACGTGGTGCTGAAAAACTGCGCGAAGAGCTGGATTTTCTGAAATCTGTGCGCCGTCCTGAAATTATCGCCGCTATCGCGGAAGCGCGTGAACACGGTGACCTGAAAGAGAACGCGGAGTATCACGCGGCTCGCGAACAGCAGGGATTCTGCGAAGGACGCATTAAAGATATCGAAGCTAAACTGTCCAATGCGCAGGTGATTGACGTCACAAAAATGCCGAACAATGGTCGTGTTGTTTTCGGCGCGACGGTTACCGTTCTGAATCTCGATAATGACGAAGAGCAGACCTGGCGTATTGTTGGTGATGATGAAGCTGATTTTAAACAGAACCTGATTTCAGTGAACTCGCCTATTGCTCGTGGCCTGATTGGCAAAGAGCAGGATGACGTCGTCGTTATCAAAACGCCGGGCGGTGAAGTTGAATATGAAGTAACGAAGGTCGAATACCTGTAATTCGCATCTTGGTTAAGATGTTGATACATTGTAAAGAAAGGAAAAAGGCCGCATAGCGGCCTTTTATCAACGAAGAGAGCGTGGCATTTTGCTCTCCTGCTAGCGGAAAACCCCGCGTTTTACACAAACTTCGTGTGCGACTTTGGGATATTCTTAGCGTGGCAGCGAGATTTTACGTTCTTTAGTCGGGCGATACAGTACCAGCGTTTTGCCGATGACCTGTACATTGCAGGCGCCGGTTTCGCGTACGATAGCTTCCACGATCAAGGTTTTGGTATCGCGATCTTCCGAGGCGATTTTCACCTTGATAAGTTCATGGTGCTCTAGCGCTTGTTCAATCTCGGCCAGTACCCCTTCGGTCAAACCATTATTGCCAAGCATAACTACCGGCTTGAGCGGATGTGCCAGACCTTTCAGGTGCTGTTTTTGTTTAGTACTCAGATTCATCGTATATTTTTGCTTACGTTGGGATTGAAAACGGGTCATTCTACCGCCATCTCCCATATATCACCAAATAGCTGTGTAGAAATTTACACCATTGGTTACGATGAACTGCCCTTTGGGAATGTGAAATGACAGGTAAAAAGCGTTCTGCCAGCTCGAGTCGCTGGCTTCAGGAACACTTTAGCGATAAATATGTTCAACAGGCGCAGAAAAAGGGGTTACGTTCCCGTGCCTGGTTTAAACTTGATGAAATACAGCAAAGTGACAAAATTTTTAAACCGGGGATGACGATTGTTGATCTCGGCGCTGCACCGGGTGGCTGGTCGCAATATGCGGTTACGCAGATCGGCAACAGCGGCCGCATTATCGCTTGCGATCTTTTACCTATGGATCCAATCGTTGGTGTGGACTTCCTTCAGGGCGACTTTCGTGATGAATTAGTCCTGCAAGCGTTACTTGAACGCGTAGGTGACAGTAAAGTACAAGTTGTCATGTCTGATATGGCGCCAAATATGTGTGGAACACCGGCGGTGGATATTCCCCGGGCCATGTATCTGGTAGAGCTGGCGCTTGGAATGGCTCGAGATGTTTTAGCGCCAGGTGGTAGTTTTGTAGTGAAGGTGTTCCAGGGCGAAGGCTTCGATGAGTATCTAAGAGAGATTCGCTCCCTGTTTACGAAGGTCAAAGTTCGTAAGCCGGACTCTTCTCGCGCCCGTTCGCGTGAAGTGTATATTGTAGCGACCGGGCGTAAACCATAACCGGTAGATTTCAAACGAAAGTTTGAAAGAAACTGGATATAGAGTATCCTGACGCTGTTTTTAACACAGTTGTAATATGAGGTTAATCCCTTGAGTGACATGGCGAAAAACCTAATTCTCTGGCTGGTCATTGCCGTTGTGCTGATGTCAGTATTCCAGAGCTTTGGGCCCAGCGAGTCTAATGGCCGTAAGGTTGATTACTCTACCTTCCTGCAAGAGGTCAATCAGGACCAGGTTCGTGAAGCGAAGATCAACGGACGTGAGATTAACGTTACCAAGAAAGATAGTAACCGTTACACGACCTACATTCCGGTTAACGATCCGAAGCTGCTTGATAACCTGCTGACCAAAAACGTCAAGGTTGTCGGTGAACCGCCTGAAGAGCCGAGCCTGCTGGCTTCTATCTTCATTTCCTGGTTCCCAATGCTGCTGCTGATTGGTGTCTGGATCTTCTTCATGCGTCAAATGCAGGGCGGTGGTGGCAAAGGCGCCATGTCGTTCGGTAAGAGCAAAGCGCGCATGCTGACGGAAGATCAGATCAAAACCACGTTTGCTGACGTTGCGGGTTGTGACGAAGCGAAGGAAGAGGTTGCTGAGCTGGTTGAATACCTGCGCGAACCGAGCCGTTTCCAGAAGTTGGGCGGTAAAATCCCGAAAGGCGTCCTGATGGTCGGTCCTCCGGGTACCGGTAAAACCTTGTTGGCGAAAGCTATCGCCGGTGAAGCGAAGGTTCCATTCTTTACAATTTCCGGTTCTGATTTCGTGGAAATGTTCGTGGGTGTTGGTGCATCTCGTGTGCGTGACATGTTCGAACAGGCCAAGAAAGCGGCACCGTGCATCATCTTCATCGATGAAATCGACGCCGTAGGCCGCCAGCGTGGCGCTGGTCTGGGCGGTGGTCACGATGAACGTGAGCAGACGCTGAACCAGATGCTGGTTGAGATGGACGGCTTCGAAGGTAACGAAGGTATCATCGTTATCGCGGCAACTAACCGTCCGGACGTTCTTGACCCTGCGCTGCTGCGTCCAGGCCGTTTCGACCGTCAGGTTGTGGTTGGTCTGCCGGACGTTCGCGGTCGTGAACAGATCCTGAAAGTGCATATGCGTCGCGTACCACTGTCTCCGGATATCGATGCGGCAATCATTGCCCGTGGTACCCCTGGCTTCTCCGGTGCGGACCTCGCGAACCTGGTGAACGAAGCGGCGCTGTTTGCTGCTCGCGGCAACAAGCGCGTGGTGTCGATGGTTGAGTTCGAGAAAGCGAAAGACAAAATCATGATGGGTGCGGAACGTCGCTCCATGGTGATGACGGAAGCGCAGAAAGAATCTACCGCGTATCACGAAGCTGGCCACGCGATTATCGGTCGCCTTGTGCCGGAACACGATCCGGTACACAAAGTAACGATTATCCCACGCGGTCGTGCGCTGGGTGTGACCTTCTTCCTGCCTGAAGGCGACGCAATTAGCGCCAGCCGTCAGAAGCTGGAAAGCCAGATCTCCACGCTGTATGGCGGTCGTCTGGCGGAAGAGATCATCTACGGTGCTGAACATGTTTCTACCGGTGCGTCGAACGACATCAAAGTCGCGACTAACCTGGCACGTAACATGGTTACTCAGTGGGGCTTCTCCGATAAACTCGGTCCGCTGCTGTACGCTGAAGAAGAAGGCGAAGTGTTCCTGGGACGTTCTGTTGCGAAAGCTAAACATATGTCCGATGAAACGGCTCGTATTATCGATCAGGAAGTTAAGCTGCTGATTGAGCGTAACTATGACCGTGCGCGTCGTCTGCTGAACGAAAACATGGACATTCTGCACTCGATGAAAGATGCGCTCATGAAATATGAGACCATCGATGCACCGCAGATTGATGATCTGATGGCTCGCCGCGACGTGCGTCCGCCAGCGGGTTGGGAAGAACCGGGTTCTTCTAACAACAACTCTGGCAGCACCGGCAAGCCGAGCGCGCCGCGTCCGGTTGATGAACCGCGTGCGCCGGACTCTGGCACCATGTCAGAGCAACTGGGCGACAAATAAGTTATCGTTGATGATGACCGTGTTTTAATTGAAAACCCTGGGGCTTGCTCCGGGGTTTTTCTTATCTGCATACTCAAGATTTTTACCAGGGATAAAACTATGAAACTCTTTGCTCAGGGTTCTTCACTGGATCTCAGCCATCCTCACGTCATGGGGATTTTAAACGTTACGCCAGATTCTTTTTCCGATGGCGGGGCGCACAACTCTCTGGTTGAGGCGGTAAAACACGCAAATCTGATGATTAACGCTGGGGCGACTATCATTGATGTGGGGGGGGAGTCCACGCGTCCGGGCGCTGCTGATGTGAGCGTGGAAGAAGAGCTGCAACGAGTTATCCCCGTGGTGGAGGCGATTGCTCAACGTTTTGAAGTATGGATTTCCGTCGATACCTCAAAACCCGAAGTGATTCGCGAATGCGCGCGGGTCGGCGCACATATCATTAATGACATTCGTTCACTCTCGGAACCCGGGGCGCTGGAAGCCGCCGCGGAAACCGGACTGCCGGTTTGTTTGATGCATATGCAGGGGCAGCCGAAAACCATGCAGGAAGCGCCAAAGTACGAGGATGTGTTCGCTGAGGTAAATCGTTACTTTGTTGAGCAAATAGCACGTTGTGAACGAGCCGGAATCACAAAAGATAAATTGTTGCTCGACCCGGGATTCGGATTCGGTAAAAATCTCACCCACAACTACACATTACTGGCGCGCCTGGCTGAGTTTCATCATTTTGATCTGCCGCTGCTGGTTGGAATGTCACGAAAATCAATGGTTGGTCAACTACTGAATGTGGGGCCATCCGAACGCCTGAGCGGTAGTCTTGCGTGCGCGGTGATTGCCGCAATGCAGGGGGCGCAGATCGTTCGTGTCCATGACGTCAAAGAAACCGTAGAAGCGATGCGTGTGGTGGAAGCCACATTGTCTGCAAAGGAAAACAAACGCTATGAGTAATCGTAAATATTTTGGCACTGATGGGATCCGTGGTCGCGTAGGCGACTCCCCAATTACCCCTGACTTTGTGCTCAAACTGGGGTGGGCGGCAGGAAAAGTGCTGGCACGTCATGGTTCACGAAAAATTATCATCGGTAAAGATACGCGTATTTCCGGCTATATGCTGGAATCTGCGCTGGAAGCGGGCCTGGCTGCCGCAGGTCTTTCTGCCTCTTTCACTGGCCCAATGCCAACACCTGCCGTTGCTTATCTGACGCGTGCTTTCCGTGCGGAAGCCGGGATCGTTATCTCCGCTTCGCACAACCCGTACTATGACAACGGGATCAAATTTTTCTCTATCGACGGCACCAAACTGCCGGATGCGGTTGAAGAGGCCATAGAAGCCGAGATGGAAAAAGCGATCACCTGCGTGGATTCGGCTGAGCTGGGTAAAGCCACCCGTATCGTCGATGCCGCCGGTCGCTATATCGAGTTTTGCAAAGGCACCTTCCCGAATGAACTGAGCCTGAGCGAGCTTAAAATTGTGGTGGATTGCGCTAACGGTGCGACGTATCACATTGCGCCAAATGTACTGCGTGAGTTGGGCGCCAATGTTATCGCCATTGGTTGTGAGCCAAACGGCGTTAACATCAATGAAGAGGTCGGCGCTACCGACGTCCGTGCCCTGCAAGCGCGTGTGATCGCAGAAAAAGCCGATCTGGGTATCGCGCTGGACGGCGACGGAGACCGCGTGATCATGGTCGACCACGAAGGCAATAAGGTCGACGGTGACCAAATCATGTATATCATCGCCCGTGAAGCGCTGCGTCAGGGACAACTCCGCGGTGGCGCGGTAGGCACGCTGATGAGCAACATGGGCCTTGAGCTGGCGTTGAAACAGTTGGGTATTCCGTTTGCCCGTGCGAAAGTCGGTGACCGCTATGTCCTGGAAAAAATGCAGGAAAAAGGCTGGAGTATCGGTGCGGAAAACTCAGGCCATGTGATCCTGCTGGATAAAACCACCACCGGTGACGGTATCGTGGCAGGTCTGCAGGTGCTGACCGCGATGGTGCGCAATCATATGAGTTTGCACGACCTGTGCAGCGGCATGAAAATGTTCCCGCAACTGCTGGTTAACGTTCGTTATACCGCAGGTAGCGGCGATCCGCTGGAAAATGACAATGTGAAAGCGGTGATGGCAGACGTGGAAGCGGCGCTGGGTAATCGTGGACGCGTCCTGTTGCGTAAGTCTGGTACTGAACCATTAATTCGTGTGATGGTTGAAGGTGAAGACGAGGCGCAGGTAACTGAATTCGCCCACCGTATTGCAGATGCAGTGAAAGCGGCGTAAACACTGAAGACAGTGAGAGCCGGAGTCTGAGACTCCGGCTTTTTTTTACTATACCGCCAGCGGCTGTTTACGTCGGCGTTGCCAGAAATACCCCCCGAGCATCAGCAGTACAAGGACTGCCAGCCACGGCAGAACCGCCAGTAAATGCCCTGACCGGGCAAAAGTCAGCGCAATCATTAGTAGCCAACCCCCGAGCATCGGGATCGCGGTGCGCTTGACAATATCTACTGGCGATACGCCGGCAATGCCCGCGATGGCAATGATGACGCCAGCAATGGGAGATAACGTACGACCAATACCCGCTGATATCTGGATAGGTAGCATCATCACTGCGATATCGCTGCCGATATGGCGGCTGATGTCCGGCACCATTGGGGCGAAGGAGAAAAATGCCGCATTTCCGGAACCCATCAGCGCTGAAATCGCAAAGGTGATAAGTGTCATCAACAGGATAATTGAGGCGGCGCTGAGACCAAATTCACCGGAAAGCGACAGCAGTGCGTCGACGGCGCCAATGGCTTTCAGTCCGGCAGAAAAAACTTCACCGGCGATAATCAGCGTCACCACGGTGGCAAAAACGCTGCCCATGCTGTCGAATACCTTTTGTACGCCAGCCATGACTTCCCGGGCTTTACGATGGCGTCCGTACTCACAAACCAGCGTAATGGCCAGACTTATCAGTACGGCGGTATCCAGCGTAATTTTGAGCGAGCTGAACACTAAATCGCTGCACACCAGCATCAACACCAGCGGCAGCATGGGCAAAAACAGCCAGCCGATCGGGGCGTCGGCTTCTTCGGTCGACGTTAATGTCTGCATCTGCTGAGCCGCATTGTCACCGCTTTCCCGACGATCGAAAAAGCGTTGCACAACAATATGCAGCAGCGCGATGAAAAGGATAACGGGGACGACGATCGGCAACTGATCCTGCACGAAATAGTTCACGACCTCGATA
Source organism: Citrobacter sp. wls706 (assembly GCF_005281305.1). Taxonomy (NCBI): domain Bacteria; kingdom Pseudomonadati; phylum Pseudomonadota; class Gammaproteobacteria; order Enterobacterales; family Enterobacteriaceae; genus Citrobacter; species Citrobacter sp. wls706. The sequence continues at coordinate 95,574 of NZ_SZXG01000006.1, forward strand.
CCTGCGGTTTTGGCGGCGAGAACTGAGTTGCCGGAACCGGGGCCAAACTCAACCGCACAGGTACTGGCGATAACGGCGGCAACGGCGGCGCGACTGCAGCCCAGTCGGGTCAGCAGTGGGTAAAGCGTCGCCATTAACAACAGGCCCAGTCCGGTAGCGCTGCTGATAAACAGCGACAGGAATTGGCCCAGCAGCAGCGCCAGTCCCAACAGCAGATAAGGCGAGTTCAGACGCTGCAACGGACGAGACGTCACCCGAACCAGCACCTGGCTTGCGCCAATGGCCGACATATAGGTAGCGAAACCACCAATCAGCATAATTTGCAGCCCAAGACCGCCAAGGCGCACGCTCAGGGTATCGCGAATAAACTCAAAGGCGTCGAAGGGGCCAAATCCGGTGCTTTTTTTCACCAGACTACTGAGTGTCGTCATGCCGCTAAAATGCGCGATCAGCAGGAGAACAATCCCGGTCAACAGCAGCACTGACTGGGGATGATACTTTTTGAGAATCAGACGTCCGGCAAAGATAATGGCGATTAGCGCCAGTAATAATGACATTCTCGCTTCCTCACTCAAAGTTGCCGGTGACCTGGCACTCGCCATCGCGCAGCAACGGTTTACCCGCAGCAAACAGATGGGCCAGCGAGAGGTCATCATTAAGTACGCAGATATCGGCACGTTCCCCGGCGCTGAGCACACCGCCGGAAATACCCAGCGAGCGTGCGACGTTTGCCGTCAACATGGCGATCGCCTGAGAGACCGGAATTCCCACATCAATCAGGCGGGGAAGCAGGTTAAGGTTCCCTGCGACCGGCGCCGCGCTTAAACCCTCCACGATACCCTGAGCGTTAAAGCGCGGCACGCTGCCATTGCCGTCAGAACTGATCGTTATGCGCTCGGCCGGAACCTGCGCTTCCAGGGCGTGGAGAATCGCCTGCTCCTGAGGTGTAAAGCGGCTGCCGCCAGACGTAACGTCGATATGGCCGCCGCGATGGGCGAAAGCAATCGCCTGTTCGAACAAGGGTTCTGTTCTCGCCACATGCGTCGGCGAAATGTGGTGAATCGGAATGCCTGCATCACACAGCTCAAGCAGTTGCGACATCCCTTCCGGTAGATTCCCCAGGTGGACATGCAACAGCCCTTTTTTCCCGGCCAGTAAGGAAGATACGCGGATATCGCTGACTATTCTCAGCAATTCCTGGAAAGAGGGATACGAACCGCGGTGATCGGCGAGCGCGATTTTTACGCCAAGAATCGCCGGAATAAATGCCATGTCATCGCGGATGGATCGCGTAATGGTCGGGCTGGGTACCGCGTAGGCTCCCGTGTGCATAAACGCACGCAGTCCTTCGAGATTAAGGGACTGCATTTTGGCGTAGAGATCTTTCGGTGAGCGAGAAATAGCGTCGGTACCCAACACGCCGACGACCGTGGTAATGCCCGCCTGAATCAGATCGCGCAGCTTGACGGCTGGCGTCCGACTGGCAAACCCGGCTTCCCCGCCGCCACCGGTAAGATGGACATGCTGATCGATGATACCAGGGATAACCCATTTACCCCGACAATCGATGACCTCTTTGACGCCATCAAAGAGTGAAATATCTTTTTCTATCGCCACAATTCGGTCGGCATGAATAAGCAGGGAGCAGAGGCCTAAATCCTCAGGGGAAAAAACACGGGCATTGGTCAGTAAAGTAAACATATCGGTCCTGTCAAACGTCGAGGGTGAGAGTCGGCAGGTGAAACGGAATATTGTTGTTATGACGCTCACCATAAAGCCATTACTATATCTATGACTATTACCGATTTGTTATTGGAGGATGCGGTTATGGCATGGTGGAGAGTTAAACGTGGATTGTAAGTGGCTGGAAGATTTTCTGGCGTTGAGTCAGCATGGAAATTACTCTCAAGCCGCTGCGCAGCGGCATATTACTCAACCTGCACTCAGTCGGCGTATTAAAGCTCTGGAAGAGGTGCTTGGCGTGCCATTGTTTGATCGGACCACGACTCCCGTCACGCTGACGCGCTATGGTGAACGTTTTGAGCCCTATGCCCGACACGTCCTCAGTACGTTAACAGAGGCGCGCCACGAGCTATCGGCGATGTCGCCCGCAACGGATAACACGCTGGTCATGGTCAGTCTGCATACGCTGTCGGTCAATATCCTGCCGGATATGATCAACTATTTACGCCAGAGTGAACCACAGCTCAATTTCACGGTAAATGCCAGTATTCAGGGGATAGACAATCACTTTAATGCGCTGATTGACCGGCAGATTGATTTGCTGGTGACATACGACTTACCGTCAGCGCAGCCGGGGCTGGAGATCGCCGGCGGATTAAAACGTTCGCTATGGCGATATGAACGATTTATTCCGGTTATTTCTGCACAGCTGGCGGATACGCTTGACGATCCGCAGGTGTCTATTCCGTGGCTCTGCTACAGCGACTATACCTTTGTCAGACGCATTATTGAGCCGGCAGAACAACGCGTCCGTCCGCGCCTGAAAAAAGTCTTTGAGAGCGGTTTAAGTGAAACGATACGCGAAATGGTGCTGCGCCATATGGGAATGGCATGGTTACCCGAATCAATGGTGGCGGAAGAGTTGGTGAATCAGCAAGTTATTCACTGTTGGCCAGAAAATGGCGATCTGATTTGTGAAATCCCCGTTGTGGTATGGGCTAACCTTGACGATCAACGCGCAGTCATGCAGAGATGCTGGGAGAAATTGCTGCGTTTTTGATTGATATGGCGATTTTTTCCGCAGTTGATACAATGCTAACAAATTGCCCTTGCGAAGGTTATTCGCTTTGGTTAGTATTCACACCCGCTTCAGTGGGAAACAGTAAACATTCCCGCTTTAATGGTCGAAGCATTGTACGCGGCAACTCCGCAAGGAACAGGTTGATTATGCACGAAGCTCTTTTAGTAGTTTTCCTTATTGTGGCAATTGGCCTGGTAGGCTTGATCATGCTGCAGCAAGGTAAAGGCGCTGATATGGGAGCCTCTTTTGGCGCAGGCGCTTCTGGTACTCTGTTTGGTTCAAGTGGTTCTGGTAACTTCATGACCCGTATGACAGCTGTATTGGGAACCTTGTTCTTCATCATCAGTCTGGTGCTGGGTAACATGAACAGCAATAAGACCAATAAAGGAAGTGAGTGGGAAAATCTGAGCGCACCGGCGAAAACCGAGCAAACTCAGCCAGCTGCTCCGGCTCAGCCGACCAGCGATATCCCACACTAAGTATTCTGTACCGAGGTGGTGGAATTGGTAGACACGCTACCTTGAGGTGGTAGTGCCCTAACGGGCTTGTGGGTTCGAGTCCCATCCTCGGTACCAAATTCCAAAAAAAAGACGCTGCAAAGCGTCTTTTTTTTCGTCTGTTATTTATGGTTGTCTGTAGGTCGGATAAGGCGTTTACGCCGCCATCCGACATTATTACAACGCCAGATTGAGCTACGTTTATCAGGCCTACAGACACCTTATATTCCGCGCATAAAAAAGGCCGCTTTCGCGGCCTTAGAATGCTGAATGTTTACTTCGCTTTGTTTTCCAGATTCTCAACCTGCGGCAGGCCGGTCGTTGAAGAGGCGGTCAACAGACCGGCTTTCGCGTAGCCGAACAGCTTCTCGCGGGTATCGGTGATGTCCAGATTACGCATGGTCAGCTGGCCGATACGATCGTCAGGTGAGAATACTGACTCGCCTTTCTCCATGGTCAGACGCTCAGCCTTATAGGTCAGGTTGTCGGACACGGTATTGAGGATCGAGTAGTCGTTGCCGCGGCGCAGCTCCAGCGTCACTTCGCCGGTGATCTGGCTGGCGACCCAACGCTGCAGACCGTCACGCAGCATCAATGCCTGCGAGTCGAACCAACGGCCCTGATACAGCAGTTTGCCCAACTGACGACCATGAGAGTGATATTGCTCAATGGTGTCTTCGTTATGGATACCGGTCAGCAGACGCTCGTAAGCGATGTGCAGCAGCGCCATCCCCGGGGCTTCATAGATGCCACGGCTTTTCGCTTCAATAATACGGTTTTCAATCTGATCGCTCATGCCCAGACCGTGACGGCCGCCGATGCGGTTGGCTTCCAGCATCATTTCTACATCATCGCTGAAGGTTTTACCGTTTAGCGCTACCGGATGACCCTGTTCAAAGCGTACGGTCACTTCTTCTGCCGGGATCTTCACGCTCTCATCCCAGAACTTCACGCCCATAATCGGGTTGACGATTTTGACGCTGGAGTTCAGGAATTCCAGGTCTTTCGCTTCGTGGGTCGCACCGAGCATATTGGAGTCAGTGGAGTACGCTTTCTCAACAGACATTTTGTAGTCGAAGCCGCAGGCGATCATAAATTCGGACATCTCATGGCGACCACCCAGTTCATCGATAAAATCGGTATCCAGCCATGGTTTGTAAATCTGCAGTTCCGCGTTGGTCAGCAGGCCGTAACGATAGAAACGTTCAATATCGTTGCCTTTATAGGTGCTGCCGTCACCCCAGATGTTCACGCCATCTTCTTTCATGGCGGCAACCAGCATGGTGCCGGTAACGGCGCGGCCCAGCGGAGTGGTGTTGAAATAGGTCAGGCCACCGGTGGTGTTGTGGAAGGCGCCGCACTGAATGGCAGCGATCCCTTCGGCAACCAGCTGCTTGCGGCAATCTACCAGGCGAGCATTCTCAGCACCATATTCCATTGCACGGCGAGGAATGGCGTCATAGTCATCCTCATCCGGCTGGCCCAAATTCGCAGTATATGCATATGGGACAGCCCCTTTTTGTCGCATCCACAGCAGTGCTGCACTGGTGTCCAGGCCGCCGGAAAAAGCGATACCAATACGTTGACCTACCGGGAGATGCTTGAGAATCGTCGTCATAAAATAAAACCCTGCTTGATAGACTGGTGAAGAGGTCGGCTTATTATACTAAATGCATTTTTATGCAAAATAAATGAGTTTTCATTTAATCATCTTTTCTGGATGACAGGAAGAGTTTAGTGACAATTTCGTTAAATAGCGGCGCGGATGGCATATTTATCTTGCTGGAGATGCGCTGGTAGGCATTCATTGATTTGCATAGTCGTAACAAGGTTGACATAACGCATAGTGAATCAATATACTGTGTGCAGATTTTACGTCCCGTCCTCGGTACCAAATCCCAGCAGTATTTGCATTTTTTACCCAAAACGAGTAAAATTTGCCACGTTTCAGGCGCGGGGTGGAGCAGCCTGGTAGCTCGTCGGGCTCATAACCCGAAGGTCGTCGGTTCAAATCCGGCCCCCGCAACCACTTTCCCTTAGAGTTCTTTTTCAAATATACTGTGAAGACTTAGGCCTTCGTAGCTGGATTTGAAAAAAATTCTTTCGGAAGGTTCTCCGAACCGCAGGTGCGGTTATAGGGTTCAGTTATCTAAAGCCCCGATTTATCGGGGTTTTTTGTTATCTGACTACAGAATAACTGGGCTTTAGGCCCTTTTTTTATGTCTTGGGGGTGGGCTTGTCCACATTAGAGCAAAAATTAACAGAGATGATTACAGCACCGGTTGAAGCCCTGGGCTACGAACTGGTCGGCATCGAATTTATTCGCGGTCGCACATCCACACTGCGCATCTATATTGATAGTGAAGATGGCATCAATGTTGATGATTGTGCTGATGTGAGCCATCAGGTAAGCGCCGTGATGGATGTCGAAGACCCAATCACCGTTGCCTATAACCTGGAAGTTTCCTCGCCGGGTCTCGACCGTCCTCTGTTCACTGCTGAACACTACGTGCGTTTCCTGGGGGAAGAAGTCACGCTGGTTCTTCGTATGGCGGTACAAAACCGTCGTAAATGGCTGGGCGTTATCAAAGCGGTGGACGGTGAGATGATCACGGTCACAGTCGAAGGTAAAGATGAAGTGTTCGCGCTGAGTAATATCCAGAAGGCGAACCTGGTTCCCCACTTTTAACAGTCTGGATTGAGGTGAAAAGCCCGCGATGAACAAAGAAATTTTGGCTGTTGTTGAAGCCGTATCCAACGAAAAAGCGCTGCCACGCGAGAAAATTTTTGAAGCGCTGGAAAGTGCGCTGGCTACAGCAACAAAGAAAAAATATGAGCAAGAGATCGACGTCCGTGTAGAAATCGATCGTAAAAGCGGTGATTTCGATACCTTCCGTCGTTGGGTAATCGTAGAAGAAGTTACCCAGCCAACTAAAGAAATTACGCTGGAAGCGGCACGCTTCGAAGACGAAAGCCTGAACGTGGGCGACTATGTTGAAGATCAGATTGAATCTGTCACCTTTGACCGTATCACCACCCAGACTGCGAAACAGGTTATCGTACAGAAAGTACGTGAAGCTGAACGCGCAATGGTTGTTGATCAGTTCCGCGAACACGAAGGCGAAATCGTTACGGGTGTGGTGAAAAAAGTTAACCGTGACAACATTTCCCTGGATCTGGGCAGCAATGCTGAAGCCGTGATCCTGCGTGAAGACATGCTGCCGCGTGAAAACTTCCGCCCTGGCGACCGTATTCGTGGCGTTCTGTACTCTGTGCGCCCGGAAGCGCGCGGTGCGCAACTGTTCGTAACCCGTTCCAAACCGGAAATGCTGGTTGAGCTGTTCCGCATTGAAGTGCCAGAAATTGGCGAAGAAGTGATTGAAATTAAAGCGGCTGCTCGCGATCCTGGCTCTCGTGCGAAAATCGCTGTTAAGACCAACGACAAGCGTATTGATCCGGTCGGCGCGTGTGTGGGTATGCGCGGTGCGCGCGTTCAGGCGGTCTCTACCGAACTGGGCGGCGAGCGTATCGATATCGTCCTGTGGGATGATAACCCGGCGCAGTTCGTGATTAACGCAATGGCGCCAGCAGATGTCGCTTCTATCGTGGTGGATGAAGACAAACACACCATGGATATCGCGGTTGAAGCCGGTAACCTGGCTCAGGCGATTGGACGTAACGGTCAGAACGTCCGCCTGGCTTCACAACTGAGCGGTTGGGAACTCAACGTAATGACCGTTGATGACCTGCAAGCGAAGCATCAGGCTGAAGCACATGCAGCCATCGATACCTTCACCAAATATCTCGATATCGATGAAGATTTCGCGACAGTTCTGGTGGAAGAAGGTTTTGCGACGCTGGAAGAACTGGCCTACGTGCCAATGAAAGAACTGCTGGAAATTGACGGCCTCGATGAACAGACCGTTGAAGCGCTGCGCGAGCGTGCTAAAAACGCACTGACCACTCTGGCACTGGCCCAGGAAGAAAGCCTCGGTGATAACAAACCGGCTGACGATCTGCTGAATCTGGAAGGATTGGATCGCGATATGGCCTTTAAACTGGCTGCCCGTGGTGTTTGTACGCTGGAAGATCTCGCCGAACAGGGCATTGATGATCTGGCTGATATCGAAGGGTTGACCGACGAAAAAGCCGGTGAGCTGATTATGGCTGCCCGTAATATTTGCTGGTTCGGTGATGAAGCGTAATAAACTGTAGCAGGAAGGAACAGTATGACAGATGTAACCGTAAAAACGCTGGCTGCAGAGATACAGACCTCCGTGGATCGCCTGGTACAGCAATTTGCTGATGCAGGTATCCGTAAGTCTGCTGATGACTCTGTGTCCGCACAAGAGAAACAAACCTTACTGGCGCATCTGAACCGTGAGAACGGCTCAGCGCCGGATAAGTTGACATTGCAGCGTAAAACGCGCAGTACTCTCAATATTCCAGGTACCGGTGGGAAAAGCAAATCGGTACAAATCGAAGTCCGCAAGACACGCACCTTTGTGAAACGCGATCCGCAAGAGGCTGAACGCCTGGCCGCGGAAGAGCAGGCGCAGCGTGAAGCGGAAGAGCAAGCCCGTCGTGAGGCAGAAGAAGCTGCCAAACGCGAGGCGCAACAAAAAGCCGAACGTGAGGCCGCAGAACAAGCTAAGCGTGAAGCCGCTGATAAAGCGAAACGTGAAGCTGCGGAAAAAGACAAAGTGAGCAATCAACAGACCGACGATATGACTAAAACCGCCCAGGCCGAAAAAGCCCGCCGTGAAAATGAAGCCGCAGAACTGAAACGTAAAGCGGAAGAAGAAGCACGTCGCAAGCTTGAAGAAGAAGCTCGCCGCGTAGCGGAAGAAGCTCGCCGTATGGCGGAAGAAAACGAGAAAAATGGTGTGAATAACGCTGAACCTGTTGAAGATACCAGCGATTATCACGTCACGACTTCTCAGCACGCTCGCCAGGCGGAAGACGAAAACGATCGTGAAGTAGAAGGCGGCCGTGGCCGTACTCGCAGCGCGAAAGCCGCGCGTCCGGCGAAGAAAGGCAACAAACACGCTGAATCGAAAGCCGACCGTGAAGAAGCGCGCGCCGCAGTTCGTGGTGGTAAAGGCGGTAAACAGCGTAAAGGTTCCGCTCTGCAGCAGGGCTTCCAGAAGCCAGCTCAGGCTGTTAACCGTGACGTTGTGATCGGCGAAACCATCACCGTTGGCGAACTGGCTAACAAGATGGCGGTGAAAGGCTCTCAGGTCATCAAAGCGATGATGAAACTGGGCGCTATGGCGACCATCAACCAGGTCATCGACCAGGAAACCGCACAGCTGGTTGCCGAAGAGATGGGCCACAAAGTTATCCTGCGTCGTGAAAACGAGCTGGAAGAAGCAGTAATGAGCGACCGTGACACCGGCGCTGCGGCTGAACCGCGCGCACCGGTTGTAACCATCATGGGTCACGTTGACCACGGTAAAACCTCCCTGCTGGACTACATTCGTTCCACGAAAGTGGCTTCTGGCGAAGCGGGCGGCATTACCCAGCACATCGGTGCGTACCACGTTGAAACTGACAACGGTATGATCACCTTCCTGGATACCCCGGGTCACGCCGCGTTTACCTCCATGCGTGCTCGTGGTGCTCAGGCAACGGATATCGTGGTTCTGGTTGTTGCAGCAGACGACGGCGTGATGCCGCAGACCATCGAAGCTATCCAGCACGCGAAAGCGGCAGGTGTGCCGGTGGTGGTTGCAGTCAACAAAATCGATAAACCAGAAGCAGATCCGGATCGCGTTAAAAACGAACTGTCCCAGTACGGCATCATGCCGGAAGAGTGGGGCGGCGAGAGCCAGTTCGTTCATGTTTCTGCGAAAGCCGGTACCGGTATCGACGAACTGCTGGATGCGATCCTGCTGCAGGCCGAAGTGCTGGAGCTGAAAGCTGTTCGTAAAGGTATGGCGAGCGGCGCGGTAATCGAATCCTTCCTGGATAAAGGTCGTGGTCCGGTTGCTACCGTCCTGGTACGCGAAGGTACGCTGCATAAAGGCGACATCGTACTGTGTGGCTTCGAATACGGCCGCGTGCGTGCGATGCGTAACGAACTGGGTCAGGAAGTTCTGGAAGCAGGTCCGTCCATTCCAGTGGAAATCCTCGGTCTGTCCGGTGTTCCGGCTGCCGGTGACGAAGTGACCGTGGTGCGTGACGAGAAGAAAGCCCGTGAAGTTGCACTGTATCGTCAGGGCAAATTCCGTGAAGTTAAACTGGCTCGTCAGCAGAAATCTAAACTTGAGAACATGTTCGCCAACATGACCGATGGCGAAGTTCACGAAGTGAACGTCGTACTGAAAGCTGACGTACAGGGTTCTGTAGAAGCGATCTCCGACTCCTTACTGAAACTGTCTACCGACGAAGTGAAAGTGAAGATCATCGGTTCCGGCGTAGGTGGTATCACCGAAACCGACGCAACCCTGGCTGCGGCGTCCAACGCGATTCTGGTTGGCTTCAACGTCCGTGCTGATGCTTCTGCTCGTAAAGTGATCGAATCCGAAAGTCTGGATCTGCGTTACTACTCCGTCATCTATCATCTGATCGACGAAGTGAAAGCGGCAATGAGCGGTATGCTGTCTCCGGAACTGAAACAGCAGATCATCGGTCTGGCTGAAGTGCGCGACGTGTTCAAATCGCCGAAATTCGGTGCGATCGCGGGCTGTATGGTTACCGAAGGTACTATCAAGCGTCACAACCCAATCCGCGTCCTGCGCGACAACGTGGTTATCTATGAAGGCGAGCTGGAATCCCTGCGCCGCTTCAAAGATGACGTTAACGAAGTCCGTAACGGTATGGAATGTGGTATCGGCGTTAAGAACTACAACGACGTTCGCGTTGGCGATATGATCGAAGTGTTCGAGATTATCGAGATCAAACGTACCATCGCATAATCTTCGTCGTCTTTTGGACCGCAATTTGCAGCCCAAAATTCTTAGAAGATGATTAGGTGTTGGCCGGGTAAGCGAAGCGCCACCCGGCAAGAAATTTAAAAAGGGGCTTATGGCCCCTTTTTTGTCTTTATTCTGGAGAATTTATTATGGCGAAAGAATTTGGTCGCCCGCAGCGTGTGGCGCAGGAAATGCAGAAAGAAATCGCACTCATCCTGCAACGCGAAATCAAAGACCCGCGTGTTGGCATGATGACCACCGTATCGGGTGTTGAGATGTCCCGTGACCTGGCGTATGCCAAAGTATTCGTGACTTTCCTTAACGACCAGGACGAAGCGGCTGTGAAAAACGGCATTAAGGCCCTGCAGGAAGCCTCTGGTTTTATCCGCTCCCTGCTCGGGAAAGCGATGCGTCTGCGTATCGTGCCTGAACTGACCTTCTTCTACGACAACTCGTTGGTTGAAGGGATGCGTATGTCTAACCTGGTGACCAGCGTGGTAAAACATGACGATGAACGTCGTGTGAACCCAGCGGACGACAGCAAGGGGGACTGATGAGTCGTCCTCGTCGTCGTGGTCGCGACATTCACGGTGTCCTGCTGCTGGATAAGCCGCAGGGCATGTCCAGCAATGACGTACTGCAAAAAGTAAAGCGCATCTACAATGCCAACCGTGCGGGTCATACCGGCGCGCTGGATCCGCTGGCGACGGGCATGCTGCCCATCTGCCTCGGTGAAGCGACGAAGTTTTCGCAGTATTTGCTGGATTCTGACAAACGCTATCGCGTAGTAGCCCGCCTGGGGCAACGTACTGACACCTCTGATGCCGATGGGCAAATCGTGCAGGAACGTCCCGTAACCTTCAGCGCAGAGCAACTTGCGAGCGCGCTGGAGACTTTCCGCGGCGATATCGAGCAGATTCCGTCAATGTATTCGGCGCTGAAGTATCAGGGTAAAAAGCTGTACGAATATGCGCGTCAGGGTATTGAAGTGCCGCGTGAAGCGCGCCCGATTACCGTCTATGAGCTGCTGTTTATTCGCCATGAAGGTAACGAGCTGGAGCTGGAAGTTCACTGCTCCAAAGGTACCTATATTCGCACTATTATCGACGATCTGGGCGAGAAGCTCGGCTGTGGTGCGCACGTAACGTACCTGCGTCGTCTGACGGTCAGCAAGTACCCGGTGGATCGTATGGTGACGCTGGAACACTTGCGCGAGCTGGTTGAACAGGCTGAGCAGCAGAACATTCCGGCCGCTCAGTTGCTTGATCCCTTGCTGATGCCAATGGACAGTCCAGCATCGGACTATCCTGTTGTTAATTTGCCTTTAACATCGTCGGTTTACTTTAAAAATGGTAACCCGGTACGTACGACAGGTGTCCCGCTGGAAGGCCTGGTGCGTGTGACGGAAGGCGATGACGGAAAATTTATCGGCATGGGGGAGATCGACGATGAAGGTCGTGTCGCCCCCCGTCGCCTGGTGGTTGAATATCCGGCATAACGCTCTCCGTCTTGCGATAAAAGGGCGCTGCGAGTAGAATACTGCCGCTTAACGTCGCGTAAATTGTTTAACAATCTGCGTGGCGTATACACAAAATCATTCGAGCTGCATCAAGGCGGCAAGTCTGAGCATCCTCAGGAGCTTACTTAGGTAAGTGACTGAGGTGAGCGGACGCAGCCAACGCAAAGTCAGTTTGAAGGATAAAGTGTATACACTGGGATAGCTGAATTAGAGATCGGCATCCTTTCATTCTTAACACTTTGGAGTTTTAAAATGTCTCTAAGTACTGAAGCTACCGCTAAAATCGTTTCTGAGTTTGGTCGTGATGCAAACGACACCGGTTCTACCGATGTTCAGGTTGCTCTGTTGACTGCACAGATTAACCACCTGCAGGGCCACTTTGCAGAGCACAAAAAAGATCACCACAGCCGTCGTGGTCTGCTGCGCATGGTTTCTCAGCGTCGTAAACTGCTCGACTACCTGAAACGTAAAGATGTTGCACGCTACACCGCGCTGATCGAGCGTCTGGGTCTGCGTCGCTAATTCTTTCGAGTTTCAGAAAGAGGGGGCCTTCATGGCCCCTTTTTTCCAGCAGATGGCAGCAATTCGCTGGAAACTAATGTATTGTTGCTATGAATGATCTTCCGTTGCAGAGGTTCGCGCGGCTAATGAGAGGCTTTACTCATGCGTATGGGTTAGGGTTGTCATTAGTCGCGAGGATGCGCAGAAGATCGGGTATTAACGATGGCGCAAAAATGTGCCGTCAAAAAATAGAGAAAGGATATTATTTTGCTTAATCCGATCGTTCGTAAATTCCAGTACGGTCAGCATACCGTTACGCTGGAAACCGGCATGATGGCGCGTCAGGCGACTGCCGCTGTTATGGTTAGCATGGATGACACTGCAGTATTCGTTACCGTTGTTGGCCAGAAAAAAGCGAAACCAGGCCAGGACTTTTTCCCGCTGACCGTTAACTACCAGGAGCGTACCTACGCTGCTGGCCGTATCCCGGGTAGCTTCTTCCGTCGTGAAGGCCGTCCGAGCGAAGGCGAAACCCTGATCGCGCGTCTGATTGACCGCCCGGTTCGCCCGCTGTTCCCGGAAGGGTTCGTTAACGAAGTTCAGGTTATCGCGACCGTTGTTTCTGTTAACCCACAGGTTAACCCGGATATCGTGGCAATGATCGGCGCATCCGCTGCGCTGACGCTGTCTGGCATCCCATTCAACGGCCCGATCGGTGCTGCACGTGTTGGTTATATCAATGACCAGTACGTACTGAACCCGACTCAGGATGAACTGAAAGAAAGCAAGCTGGACCTGGTTGTTGCCGGTACCGAAGCTGCCGTACTGATGGTTGAATCCGAAGCTGAACTGCTGAGCGAAGACCAGATGTTGGGCGCTGTAGTATTCGGTCACGAACAGCAGCAGGTTGTTATTCAGGCTATCAACGAGCTGGCGAAAGAAGCCGGCAAACCGCGTTGGGACTGGCAGCCAGAAGCCGTCAACGAAGCGCTGAACGCGCGCGTTGCCGCACTGGCAGAAGCTCGTCTGAGCGATGCTTACCGTATCACCGACAAACAAGAGCGTTACGCTCAGGTTGATGTGATCAAATCTGAAACCATCGCGACTCTGGTGGCTGAAGATGAAACCCTGGACGCTAACGAACTGGGTGAAATCCTGCACGCTATCGAGAAAAACGTTGTTCGTAGCCGCGTACTGGCAGGCGAGCCGCGTATCGATGGCCGTGAAAAAGACATGATCCGTGGTCTGGACGTGCGCACCGGCGTTCTGCCGCGTACCCACGGCTCCGCACTGTTCACCCGTGGCGAAACTCAGGCGCTGGTCACTGCGACCCTGGGCACCACCCGTGATGCGCAGAACCTCGACGAACTGATGGGCGAGCGTACTGACAACTTCCTGTTCCACTACAACTTCCCTCCGTACTGCGTAGGCGAAACCGGTATGGTCGGTTCTCCGAAGCGCCGTGAGATTGGTCATGGTCGCCTGGCGAAACGTGGCGTGCTGGCAGTGATGCCGGAACTGGATAAATTCCCGTACACCGTGCGTGTGGTTTCTGAAATCACCGAATCTAACGGTTCTTCTTCCATGGCTTCCGTATGCGGGGCTTCCCTTGCGCTGATGGACGCAGGCGTGCCGATCAAAGCCGCCGTTGCGGGTATCGCGATGGGTCTGGTGAAAGAAGGCGACAACTATGTTGTTCTGTCTGACATCCTGGGCGACGAAGACCACCTGGGCGATATGGACTTCAAAGTGGCGGGTTCCCGCGACGGTATCTCTGCACTGCAGATGGATATCAAAATTGAAGGTATCACCAAAGAGATCATGCAGGTTGCTCTGAACCAGGCTAAAGGTGCGCGTCTGCACATCCTGGGTGTGATGGAACAGGCGATTAACGCGCCGCGTGGCGATATCTCTGAATTCGCGCCACGTATCCACACCATCAAGATCAGCCCGGACAAGATTAAAGACGTTATCGGTAAAGGCGGTTCTGTTATCCGTGCCCTGACCGAAGAGACTGGCACTACTATCGAAATCGAAGATGACGGTACTGTGAAGATCGCAGCGACCGACGGCGAGAAAGCGAAATATGCTATCCGTCGTATCGAAGAGATCACCGCAGAGATCGAAGTAGGTCGTATCTACAATGGTAAAGTGACCCGTATCGTTGACTTCGGTGCCTTCGTGGCCATCGGTGGCGGTAAAGAAGGTCTGGTACACATTTCTCAGATCGCTGACAAGCGCGTTGAGAAAGTGACCGATTACCTGCAGATGGGCCAGGAAGTACCGGTTAAAGTTCTGGAAGTTGATCGCCAGGGCCGTGTACGTCTGAGCATTAAAGAAGCAACTGAGCAGTCTCAGCCTGCAGGCGAACCGGAAGCTCCGGTAAGCCAACAGGGCGAGTAAGGTTGCCATTGCCCTCCGTGAGAGCGGAGGGCCTTTAACCCGGCAGGACGCCTTGTTAGCAACCGGGGAACCTGGACGTTCATTCAATCGTTGTCTTCGGGAGTGGGAAATGAAGCCTTTTTTGCGCTGGTGTTTCGTTGCGACAGCACTCACGCTGGCTGGATGCAGTAATTCCGCCTGGCGTAAGAGTGAAGTCCTCGCAGTACCATTGCAACCGACTTTGCAGCAGGAAGTGATTCTGGCACGTATGGAACAAATTCTTGCCAGCCGGGCTTTAACCGATGACGAACGCGCACAGCTTTTATATGAGCGCGGAGTGTTGTATGATAGTCTCGGTCTGAGGGCACTTGCGCGAAATGATTTTTCACAAGCGCTGGCAATCCGACCAGATATGCCTGAAGTATTCAATTACTTAGGTATATATTTAACGCAGGCAGGCAATTTTGATGCTGCCTATGAAGCGTTTGATTCTGTACTTGAGCTTGATCCAACTTACAACTACGCGCACTTAAATCGCGGTATCGCATTGTATTACGGCGGTCGCGACAAGTTAGCGCAAGATGATCTGCTGGCGTTTTATCAAGACGATCCCAATGATCCTTTCCGCAGTCTGTGGCTTTATCTTGCCGAGCAGAAGCTCGATGAGAAGCAGGCTAAAGAAGCGTTAAAACAACGCTTCGAAAAATCGGATAAAGAGCAATGGGGATGGAACATTGTCGAGTTCTACCTGGGCAACATTAGCGAAGTAACGCTGATGGAACGCCTGAAGGCGGACGCAACGGATAACACCTCGCTCGCTGAGCATCTCAGTGAAACCAACTTCTATTTAGGTAAGTACTACCTAAGTCTGGGGGATTTGGACAACGCTACGGCATTGTTCAAACTGGCGGTGGCTAACAACGTTCATAACTTTGTTGAGCACCGATACGCATTGTTGGAATTATCGCTCCTGGGCCAGGACCAAGATGACCTGGCAGAATCGGACCAGCAATAGCTGACGTACACATCAGCCCGTAATCTTTTTTGATTGCCATCACCTTCACGGGTGAGGGCGTTGTTGTTCGTTAATACACCTACTTTGAGCCGGTTCACACTTTTCAATGAAAATTGCAGATCAATTTCATGATGAGTTATGTAGACTGGCCGCCATTAATTTTGAGGCACACGTACTACATGGCTGAATTCGAAACCACTTTTGCAGATCTGGGCCTGAAGGCTCCTATCCTTGAAGCCCTTAACGATCTGGGTTACGAAAAACCATCTCCAATCCAGGCAGAGTGCATTCCGCATCTGCTGGGCGGTCGCGATGTTCTGGGTATGGCCCAGACCGGTAGCGGCAAAACGGCAGCGTTCTCTTTACCGCTGCTCAACAATCTTGATCCTGAGCTGAAGGCACCTCAGATTCTGGTGCTGGCACCGACCCGCGAACTGGCGGTTCAGGTTGCAGAAGCCATGACGGATTTCTCTAAACACATGCGCGGCGTGAACGTGGTAGCCCTGTACGGCGGCCAGCGTTATGACGTGCAATTACGTGCTCTGCGTCAGGGACCACAGATCGTCGTCGGTACGCCGGGCCGTCTGCTGGATCACCTGAAGCGCGGTACTCTGGACCTCTCCAAACTGAGCGGTCTGGTACTGGACGAAGCTGATGAAATGCTGCGTATGGGCTTCATCGAAGACGTTGAAACCATCATGGCGCAGATCCCGGAAGGTCATCAGACCGCTCTGTTCTCTGCCACCATGCCGGAAGCGATTCGTCGTATTACCCGCCGCTTTATGAAAGAGCCGCAGGAAGTACGTATTCAGTCCAGCGTTACTACCCGTCCTGACATCAGCCAGAGCTACTGGACTGTATGGGGCATGCGTAAAAATGAAGCGCTGGTGCGTTTCCTGGAAGCAGAAGATTTTGATGCGGCGATTATCTTCGTCCGTACCAAAAATGCGACCCTGGAAGTGGCAGAAGCGCTGGAGCGTAGCGGTTATAGCAGCGCTGCACTGAACGGCGACATGAACCAGTCTCTGCGTGAGCAGACTCTGGAGCGTCTGAAAGATGGCCGTCTGGATATTCTGATTGCAACCGACGTTGCGGCCCGTGGCCTGGACGTTGAGCGTATCAGCCTGGTTGTTAACTACGACATCCCGATGGATTCCGAGTCTTACGTTCACCGTATCGGCCGTACCGGTCGTGCGGGTCGTGCGGGTCGTGCGCTGCTGTTCGTTGAGAACCGTGAGCGTCGTCTGCTGCGTAACATCGAACGCACCATGAAGCTGACCATTCCAGAAGTAGAACTGCCGAATGCAGAGCTGCTGGGCAAACGCCGTCTGGAAAAATTCGCGGCGAAAGTACAGCAGCAGTTGGAAAGCAGCGATCTGGATCAGTACCGTGCTCTGCTGGCGAAAATGCAGCCGGAAGAAGAGCTGGATATCGAAACGCTGGCAGCCGCACTGCTGAAAATGGCTCAGGGCGAACGTCCGCTGATCCTGCCGCCAGATGCGCCGATGCGTCCGAAACGCGAATTCCGCGACCGTGACGATCGTGGTCCGCGTGACCGCAACGATCGTGGCCCGCGTGGCGACCGTGAAGACCGTCCGCGTCGTGAACGTCGTGACGTTGGTGATATGCAGCTGTACCGCATTGAAGTGGGTCGTGATGACGGTGTTGAAGTACGTCATATCGTTGGCGCGATTGCTAACGAAGGTGATATCAGCAGCCGTTAC
The DNA here is from genome assembly GCF_005281305.1 of Citrobacter sp. wls706. Lineage (NCBI taxonomy): Bacteria > Pseudomonadati > Pseudomonadota > Gammaproteobacteria > Enterobacterales > Enterobacteriaceae > Citrobacter > Citrobacter sp. wls706. The sequence goes on from NZ_SZXG01000006.1 coordinate 112,893, forward strand.
ATCGGTAATATCAAGCTGTTTGCTTCCCACTCCACTATCGAACTGCCGAAAGGTATGCCGGGCGACGTGCTGCAGCACTTTACCCGTACCCGCATCCTGAACAAGCCGATGAACATGCAACTGGTTGGCGATGCAGTACCGCACACCGGTGGTGAGCGTCGTGGCGGTGGTCGCTTCAGCGGCGAGCGTCGTGAAGGCGGTCGCGGTGAAGGCCGTGGTTTTGGCGGCGAGCGTCGTGAAGGCGGTCGTGGTGATGGTCGTCGTTTCAGCGGCGAACGTCGTGAAGGTGGTCGTGGCCCGCGCCGTGACGATTCTTCAGCTCCGCGTCGTGATGACTCAGCCGGTCGTCGTCGTTTCGGCGGTGACGCATAAGCCTCACGGTTTAACAGCGTAAAGTAATATATACAGCCCCGATCTCAACAATCGGGGCTTTTTTTATTTCAATTGTACTCGTGTACTGGTACAGTGCAGCACATTGAGATGTAGTCACAATATAAATGACTGGAGAGACGGCTAAATGGCAACACTAACCACCACCCAAACGTCACCTTCGCTGCTTGGCGGCGTGGTGATCATCGGCGGCACCATTATTGGCGCGGGGATGTTCTCTCTGCCGGTGGTCATGTCCGGGGCGTGGTTTTTCTGGTCAATGGCGGCGCTGATCTTCACCTGGTTCTGCATGCTGCACTCCGGGTTGATGATCCTCGAAGCCAACCTCAATTACCGCATTGGTTCGAGCTTCGACACCATCACGAAAGATCTGCTGGGCAAAGGCTGGAACGTTGTGAACGGCATCTCTATTGCCTTTGTGCTCTACATTCTGACCTATGCCTATATTTCGGCGAGCGGTTCGATTCTGCACCACACCTTTGCCGAGATGTCGCTGAACGTTCCGGCGCGCGCGGCAGGTCTTGGCTTTGCGCTACTGGTCGCGTTTGTGGTGTGGTTAAGCACCAAAGCGGTTAGCCGTATGACGGCGATTGTGCTGGGCGCGAAGGTCATTACCTTTTTCCTGACCTTCGGCAGCCTGCTGGGACACGTGCAGCCCGCAACGCTGTTTAACGTGGCGCAGAGCAACGCTTCGTATACGCCGTACCTGCTGATGACGCTGCCGTTCTGTCTGGCGTCGTTTGGTTATCACGGCAACGTCCCGAGCCTGATGAAGTATTACGGCAAGGATCCCAAGACCATCGTTAAGTGCCTGGTATACGGCACGCTGCTGGCGCTGGTGCTGTATATCGTATGGTTGCTGGGTACGATGGGGAATATTCCTCGTCCGGAATTTATTGGTATTGCGCAGCAGGGCGGGAATATTGACGTGCTGGTCCAGGCGCTGAGCGGTGTGCTGAACAGCCGTAGTCTGGATCTGCTGCTGGTGGTGTTCTCCAACTTTGCGGTGGCGAGTTCATTCCTCGGTGTGACGCTCGGTCTGTTCGACTATCTGGCGGATCTGTTTGGTTTTGATGACTCGGCAATGGGTCGTTTCAAAACGGCACTGCTGACATTTGTCCCGCCAATTGTCGGTGGCCTGCTGTGGCCGAACGGTTTTCTGTACGCCATTGGTTATGCAGGTTTAGCTGCAACTATCTGGGCTGCCATTGTGCCAGCGCTGTTGGCACGTAAATCCCGCGAACGTTTCGGCAGCCCGAAATTCCGTGTTTGGGGCGGTAAACCGATGATTGCCCTGATTCTGGTCTTCGGTGTCGGCAACGCGGTTATCCATATCCTGTCGAGCGTTAACCTGCTGCCAGTGTACCAGTAGAACAATTGCCCGGTGGCGCTACCTTACCGGGCCTACAGAGATTGAGTAGGCCGGATAAGGCGCAGCCACCATCCGGCACAAATTGTACTACCCCAACAATTCCTGCTTCACATCCATCGCCAAATCAAATGAGTGTAGCCGCGCCTGGTGATCAAAAATCTGGCCGTTAACCATAATTTCATCAGCCTGGGTTTCACGCAAGATAGCCTCCAGCCCGTGTCGCACTTTCGCCTTATCACCGACCAGCGACATGCTTAGCGCCTGCTGCACGCCATACTGTTCAGAAGCGGACCACAGTTGATGCATATTCTCTACCGGCGGCGGTAGCTGGCCGGTTTCGCCACGACGCAGTTTCACAAACGCCTGCTGCATCGAGGTGAAAAGAAACTCGGCGTCGCGATTGCTGTCGGCGGCTATGATGTTGATGCACACCATCGCATAGGGCTTTGCCAGCCGCGCTGAGGGCTTGAACTGGCTGCGATACAGATGCAGCGCCTGATGCAGCATATCCGGAGCAAAGTGCGAGGCGAAGGCAAACGGCAGGCCAAGCTGTGCCGCCAACTGTGCACTATACAAGCTGGAACCTAATAACCAGACTGGGATCTGCTCGCCGTATCCAGGCACGGGGCGTACATGGGGGGTCGGGTCGCGGGCGTCGAACCAGTCCACCAGTTCTGCTACATCGCGTGGGAAGTTATCGATATCTCCACTCATATGGCGACGCAGCGCGCGCATCGTTGGCTGATCGCTCCCCGGCGCGCGGCCAAGCCCGAGATCGATGCGTCCCGGATACAGTGTATTTAGGGTACCGAACTGCTCGGCGATCACCAGCGGCGAATGGTTGGGCAGCATCACGCCGCCAGAACCCAGATGCAGCGTGGTGGTATTGGCAGCCAGATAACCAATCAGAACTGAGGTTGCGGCGCTGGCGATGCCAGTCATGTTGTGATGTTCTGCCAGCCAGTAGCGGTGATAGCCGCGCTTTTCAGCCAGCCGGGCGAGATCAAGCGAGTGCGTAAAGGCTTCTTTTGCCGAAGATCCTTCAGGGATCGGTGCCAGATCCAGCACCGAGAACGGAATAGTTTTGTCAGTCATAACGGCTCACTTTGTTACCGGTTAATCATTTAATACTGCATTAAAATTTGATTAACGTTGTTAACAAAGTGAGCTTTTTTACGCCTGCAGCTCCAGCCCGGCCAGACGTTTCCAGTAACCGTTGCAGTCGCTATGAGCGGCGAGCGGTAATGGGGCAGTGCCATTTTCATTGGCGCGGAAGGCATCAAGCATATCGAATGTTTCCGTGCCAGAAGGTGACAGGCGCACAATATCCACCAGACCCTGCATGGATGTCAGCTCGTTACCGAGGTTATAAACATAGCCGCTCATGGTCTGGATCCCGTTGAGAACAAAGACCTGCTGATTCTCCTGCGACAGCACATCTCGCCCGTTCGGGTATTTGATGCAGCAGGTTTCACATTCGTCTTTTGGTCGGTCTTCGGAGCGCGCCGTAAAGCAGCGGGCAGAGTACGCCAGCGGCAGATGGCCGTAGCTCAATACCTCTACTTCAAACTTATCGCGGATAGCCAACTCTTCACACTGGTTGAGCAGATTGATCAGCCAGTCGCGAGATAATTCTACCGGCATACACCAGCGCACCATCCCTTGTTTGAGCAGTAAACGCAGCGTCACCGCGTTGTAGCAGTTGAGCGCGTGTCCGGCGACAAACGGCAGCTTACGCTCGGCGCACATGTTTACCACGCCGAGATCGCTGGCTTCCAGTAGGAAGTCGCCGTTTTCGACGTAGCGCTTTAATTCGCCCAGCTCAGACGAGGCTTGCACCAGCGCCAGCGTTGACAGCACCACCTGTTTACCGCTGCCAGCGAGCGACTTCGCCATATCGATCCAGTCGCTCACTTTGGTGGCACGGCGTTTACTGCATACCGCTTCGCCAAGATAGATAATATCGGCCTGGCTGGCGGCGGCCTGCTGATAAAAATCTTCCAGCGTTTCTTTTGGCCAGTACCACAGCACCGGCCCTAAGGAATATTTCATTGCTTCTCTCACTGCCATTTACGGTGATACGCGCCTAGCGTGGTCTGCGTGCCTTCGGACATGGAACCGAGCGTTTCCATCCATGCCGCCTGTGGTGCGTAGTTTTGCGGGTCGGCTATACAGCGGTCGATTGCCTGACGCCACACTTTCGCCACCTGGCTGACGTAGGCCGGGCTACGCTGGCGTCCCTCGATTTTTACCGAGGCAATATTGGCCGCCAGCAGCTCCGGCAGCAGCTCCAGTGTGTTCAGGCTGGTGGGTTCTTCCAGCGCATGATAGCGCTCGCCGTCAACCAGATAGCGGCCTTTACACAACGTCGGATAACCGGCGTTTTCTCCGTCCTGATAGCGGTCAATCAGCACTTCATTCAGACGGGATTCCAGGCCCTGTTGGGTCTGCTGCCAGCGAACAAAACGCGCGGGAGAGCAGGCGCCAACCGTGTTAGGCGATTCGCCCGTCAGGTAGGATGAAAGATAACACCGGCCTTCCGCCATAATGCACAAACTCCCAAAGGCGAACACTTCGAGTGGAACAGGCGTGACGCGAGCGAGCTGTTTCACCTGATGAATAGACAACACGCGCGGCAGCACCACACGGGCGACATCAAAGTTGCGATGATAAAAATTAATCGCCTCTTCGTTGGTAGCAGATGCCTGAACAGAGACATGGCGCTCAATATGCGGATAGCGCTCTGCGGCATACTCAAGCATGGCAAGATCGGCAAGGATCAGCGCATCCGCACCCAGTTGCGCCGCCATATCTACGGCACGCTGCCAGCGCGCATAACCATCCGGATGCGCAAAGGTGTTAATCGCGATGTGCAGCTTACGGCGGTGTTGATGGACAAAACTCACCGCTTCCTGCAATTTTTTCTCGGTAAAATTAAGGCCGGCGAAATGACGGGCGTTGGTATCATCTTTCAGCCCGATGTAGACAGCATCAGCGCCGTTCTCGATGGCCGCCTTAAGCGCCGGGAGATTTCCGGCAGGGCAGAGCAGCTCCATAATTTATCCTGAACGTTGCGCCGTGAAAGGCGCAGAAATGTTAACGAAGAGGGATTTTAGTTAACCTTGCTGAGACAATTTTTGATTTGAGGCAGTTAAAGTCGTATTGGTGACAGCAATAAAGAGGTAACAATTTCGCATCGAATTGTTGATTTATGCCGCTATGTCGTTTATTTGATATGGCAAAATAGCAGGACTATTGAAACAGGGAGTAAAGCTCGTGTTGGATAAACTGCGTTCACGCTTAGTACATTTTGGTCCTTCTCTGATGAGTGTACCGGTTAAACTGACGCCCTTTGCGCTGAAGCGCCAGGTCCTGGAGCAGGTTCTGAGCTGGCAGTTTAGCCAGGCGCTGGCTGATGGAGAGCTGGAGTTTCTCGAAGGCCGCTGGTTAAGCATCCATGTACGTGACATTGGTCTCAAATGGTATACCTCTGTTGAGAACGATAAACTTATCGTCAGCCAAAATGCCGATGCGGATGTGAGTTTTAGCGCTGACGCCAGTGACTTACTGATGATTGCGGCACGTAAGCAGGATCCGGATACGCTTTTCTTCCAGCGTCGCCTGGTAATTGAAGGTGATACAGAATTAGGGCTGTATGTAAAAAATCTGATGGACGCCATCGAGCTGGATCAGATGCCTAAAGCGCTGCGCGTCATGCTGATGCAGTTGGCGGATTTTGTTGAGGCGGGAATGAAAACAACGCCAGACACCAAACAGACCTCGGTAGGTGAGCCATGCTGATTCGAGTTGAGATTCCCATTGATGCCCCTGGTATTGATGCGCTGTTACGCCGTTCATTTGAGAGCGATGCGGAAGCGAAATTAGTGCACGACCTGCGTGAAGATGGTTTCTTAACGCTGGGTTTGGTTGCGACCGATGACGAAGGTCAGGTAGTGGGTTACGTCGCGTTTAGTCCTGTCGATGTTCAGGGCGAAGATCTGCAATGGGTCGGCATGGCGCCGCTCGCGGTGGATGAAAACTACCGGGGGCAGGGGCTGGCGCGTCAGCTGGTCTATGAAGGACTCGATTCCCTGAACGAGTTTGGCTACGCCGCAGTGGTTACGCTGGGCGATCCGGCACTGTACAGCCGCTTTGGCTTTGAGCTGGCAGCACATCATGACCTGCGCTGCCGCTGGCCGGGCACCGAAAGCGCGTTCCAGGTTCATCGCCTGGCGGACGATGCGCTGGAGGGCGTGACGGGCCTGGTGGAATACCACGATCACTTCAATCGTTTTTAACATCCGGGGCTTGCAGGCTGCTCAGCAGAGCCTCAAGCCCTTCGCCTTCTACAAGGCGCTCTTTTTGACGCTTTGTGAGCTGTTTGACGCGATACTCGATGCGCAGAGCCAGCGAACGGTCGCCGACCTGCGCCGCAAATGCCAGGGAGAGTTCCCCCTTTCCACGCAGCGCCTTCGCGCCTTTCCCGCTCTGATGTTGCTTATATCGGCGCTCCACATCGGTGGTAATTCCGGTGTATAAGGCGTTGTCCGCGGTACGGATCAGGTACAGATACCAGGGTGTCATTGTCACCATCGACGTGATAATTTTCAGGCCTACAGTATAAAAGAGAACAGAAATGGAAACACTGACTGCGATGACCCGGTGGCTGGCGAAGCAGCATGTCGTGACCTGGTGTGTACACCATGAGGGTGAATTGTGGTGCGCGAATGCGTTTTACCTGTTTGATGCTCAGAAGATGGCATTCTATGTGCTGACCGAAGAGATAACGCGCCATGCTCAGATGTCCGGCCCGCGCGCGCCCGTTGCCGGCACGGTAAACGGCCAGCCCAAAACGGTCGCCCTGATTCGTGGGGTACAGTTTAAAGGGGAAATCCGCCGTCTTGAGGGAGAGGAGAGCGACGTTGCGCGTAAAGCGTATAATCGCCGCTTCCCCGTGGCCAGAATGTTGCCTGCACCCGTGTGGGAGATTCGGCTGGATGAAATCAAATTCACCGATAACACGCTGGGCTTTGGCAAAAAGATGCTCTGGCTACGTGATTCACGCCCCGAGAATACGTAATGCCTCACGGTTAAACGCCGGAAGATCGTCCGGTGTTCGGCTGGTTATCAGCTGATCGTTATCATTCACCATTTCCTGATCGTAAAATTCGGCGCCCGCGTTTTTTACGTCAATGATGATAGGTTTCACGGCGGTAAGTTTACGGCCACGAATGACATCCGCGCTGATCAGCAACTGTGGGCCGTGGCAAATAGCAAACACCGGCTTGCCGTTGTTAACAAAATCCCGGGTAAAGGTCACGAAACGATCGTCCCCGCGCAGGTAGTCCGGCGAGTGACCGCCTGGCAGTAGCAGGGCGTCAAAATCGGCAGGGCGCACATCCTCGATCGCTTTATCGATGGTGACGCTGGCTTCACCTTTTTTCCCCTTCACCGTTTTTCCTGCCTGTTTTTCAATGGTGATGACTTCATGCCCGGCCTGGCGGAATTCTGCTGCTGGTGATGTAAATTCTGAATCTTCAAACTCATCAGTGATTAAAACGGCAATCTTCTTGCTCATGTTTCCTCCGTTGAGTTGGTTGCGAATAAGGCAGAATTTCCATGTTGACGGATAATTACCTCACGGACTATTAAGTCTGGTCGCTAAGGCTGAGAGTGCAAGACGGACAATTCTGTAAAGGAGCGAGGATGAGTCAGGTGTTAATAACAGGCGCAACGGGGCTGGTAGGCGGAAATTTGCTGCGTATGCTGCTTAATGAACCCCGGGTCAACGCCATTACGGCGCCGACGCGTCGACCGCTGGCTTATACGGTTGGCGTTTATAATCCCCATGATCCGCAGCTAACCGATGCTCTGGCACAAGTCACCGATCCGGTCGATATCGTTTTTTGTTGTCTGGGAACCACCCGACGTGAAGCCGGCTCGAAAGAGGCGTTTATCCACGCTGACTATACGCTGGTGGTGGACACCGCCCTGACGGGACGTCGGTTAGGCGCTCAGCATATGCTGGTGGTGAGTTCGATGGGCGCGAATGCGAATTCACCGTTTTTTTATAACCGGGTGAAAGGGGAAATGGAGCAGGCGTTAATCGCGCAGAAATGGCCGCGCCTGACGATTGTCCGACCTTCGATGCTACTGGGAGAACGGGATAAGCAGCGGACGAATGAGAAGTTTTTAGCGCCGTTGTTCAGGCTGCTGCCGGGTAACTGGAAGTCGATTGAAGCGCGGGATGTTGCACGGGCAATGTTGGCAGAAGCGCTGGCGCCAGGAGATGAGGGCGTTACCATCCTGACCTCTTCCGAGCTACGCGAAAGGGCAAAATAAAATGCCGGGTGGCGCTGACGCTTATCCGACCTACAAACGATGACGTCCTGTAGGCCGGATAAGACGCCCATGCGTCGCTATCCGGCATCGGTATTACTTAATAAACGTAAAGGCCGTAGTGACGCGTTTCACGCCGCTTACCCGGCTGGCGATATCTGCCGCCGCCTTCGCTTCACGTTCAGTAACCAGACCCAGCAGGAACACTTCCCCGTTCTCGGTGGTGACTTTCACGTTAGAGGATTTCACCTGATCGCTGGTCAGCAACTGGGAACGTACTTTGGTGGTGATCCAGGTATCGTTGGACGCATCGCCCAGACCGATTGGCTGACCCTGACGGATCTCATTAAAGACCTCAGTGGTACCTTCTACGCCCATTGCAATCTGTTTTGCCCGCGCAGACAGTTCGCTATTCGGTGACTGACCGACCAGCAGAACCTTGCCCTGATAGGCGCTAACGTTGATACGCGCTTCTTTCTTGATCTGGGCATCTTTCGACAACGCCGTATTGACGCGTAATTCCAGGGTTCCGTCATCTACCTGAGTGCCGACACTACGCGGATCCGTCGCGGCTTTAGTCCCGACGGCTGCGGTTCCGACCACGGCGGCAGCTACACAGCCTTGCAGCAGCAGTGCAGCGATAATCACAGCAAGCGGCGAAAATGCCTTCATGTGTACTCCTTAATCATCCTGGTGAGGAAAAAGCGTGTTATCGATGAGATCGCAAAGGCAGTTGACCGTCAGCATATGCATTTCCTGAACGCGGGCACTGTGGTGTGAGGGAATGCGGATTTCAACATCCTGCGGCCCCAGCAATCCGGCCAGCTCCCCTCCGTCATACCCGGTCAGCGCGACGATTGTCATGTCGCGTGTCACTGCGGCTTCAACAGCTTTTACGATATCGCGGCTATTACCACGCGTAGAGATTGCCAGCAGAACATCACCTGCATGTCCCAGAGCACGGACTTGTTTTGCATAAACTTCGTCGTGCAGGCGATCGTTGGCAATCGCAGTTAAGACCACATTATCAGTATTTAGTGCAATAGCAGGTAAACTTGGTCGTTCCGTTTCAAAACGATTGATCATGCTGGCAGCAAAATGCTGTGCGTTGGCAGCGGACGTCCCATTACCACAACAGAGAATTTTGTTGCCATTGAGCAGGGACTGAACCAGCGTCATGGCTGCACGGGAGATCGCATCCGGGAGCGCTTCAGCCGCAGCTATCTGAGTTTGAATGCTTTCTGTAAAGCAGACTTTAATTCTATCTAACACGCTAATCCTTAAGAACCAGGCTCTGAATCTTCAACTATGAGCGGTCGTTGAACGCGTCTTTAAACCACTCAACATCATTTCCGGTGAAGGCTAACACATCGAACCGGCAATCCACAGTATCAAAACTCCCATTGTGGCGCGCAAGCCACAAGCGGGCGGTCTGTAATAATTTGTGTTGTTTGCTCCGGGTCACACTCGCCGCCGCGCCGCCAAACTGGGCTGAACGCCGATAGCGAACTTCAACAAATACGGTGGTGTTGCCTTCACGCATTATCAGGTCGATTTCGCCGCCACGTTCACGCACGTTGGCGGCGATGAAATGCAGTCCCTTGCTGTGCAGCCAGTCACGCGCAACAGCTTCCCACGCGTCACCGGTCTGTTTACTCGTTAACTGGCGGGGACGACCTGTCCTTGCTGGTATTTGAGCCATGATAACTTCCTGTTAATCACACAATCCTGATTTGCGGTTAATGCGCCAGTGTTGCCGTTAATTTCGAAGCCCTGCACCTGACGCATTTGCGAGAAGTGGTTGGCAAGCGACCATGCATCGACACCCATTGCGTACATACGCGCCAGCGAGTAGTCGTTACGCACCGCGCCAAGCGCCTGCTGCATGAGAGGCGTGTTAGCGCCTGCCAGCATTGGGATTTCGCTGTACTGCAAGCCTTCCATTTCCAGACGGAAGTCCGGGCCAGCGGTTCCCTGAGCGCTACGGGAGCTGGCATACAGCGATGCTCCGCTCTGGCTGCCGTTACGCATGGCGATCATCGGTTTAATAAAGGCGATTTCTTCCGGCGTCGCCAGAATATACACGGCGTCAACACGACCACTGCCGCCGGTGATTTGTGCATCTGTAGGCGCTGCCGGAATCGTCAGACCGCCAATCGTCACGCCAGGCTGCGCAGGTACAGAAGAGGCTACCGGGCTGCCCGTCAGGGAAATGCCAGAGCCGCCGTTGACACCCATTTTCAGCTCAGCCGTGGAGCCGAACTTCTGCTGCAGCACTACGCCGCCGCCCAGTTTTTGCCATTCCTGTGCAAAAGCATTAGCCACGCGATCGCCTAACGAACTGCGTGGGAGCAACAGCAGCGGCGTTTGTTTGCCTTGATCACGGATGTGGCGTGCGGCATCGCGCGCTTCATCTTCTGGCGACAGGGCAAAGTAGCAGACGTTCGGCAGGTTTTTCACCGCCTCCGGCTGGTTAAGCGCCAGGACGTTCAATGGCGTGTTGCTTTTCATCAGCTCTTCAACATTATTCTTCAACAGCGGGCCAACCACGATGCTGGCGCCATCCTGCTGTACCTGGGTCAGGATCTGATTCAGCGGCTGCGACGAGGTGTCGTAGATTTTCAGCTCAGCGGACGGATTTGCCGGCGCGCTGGCGGTTGTTGGTTGTGCAGGCGCTGTTGGCTGTGGGGCTGTCGTTTCTGGCTGTGCAGGCTCCTCATTGGTCAGATCGCTTACTGACGCCTGAGAAGGGCTGGCAACACCGTCTGTCGTTTGCGGTTGTTCCGTAGTCGCCATGGCTGCTGTATCTGCAGCAGGCGCGGCAACAGCTGGGGCTGCTACGGGTTGAGTGCCCATGTTTTTCGCAGCTTCAAAGCCTTGCTGGATAGTACGGCCAAATACAGCGGCCTGACCGTTCAGCGGCAGCAGCAGCGCAATTTTGCTGGTGGAGGCGGGCTTAAAGCTCTGCACGTTAACCAACTGCGTTGGCAACAGTTTTGCCCCCGGGTTTTGTGGGTAACGTTTTTGCCAGTCGGCAATACCGGCTTTCATCATGTCCGGGTCGTTACGGTTATCGAACCAGACGCGCTGGAGGTCCAGCCAGCCTTGCAGTACGTTTTCATCAGCATTGATGACCAGCGTCTGCGCTTGTTCCTGGGTCATGGACGACAGCGCCTGCCAGGTTGCATCTATGTTTTTCTGCTTAGCGTTCGCGGCCAGCAGCGGTTCCTGCGCGATCAGGGCGCGCAGCAGAGTCAGCGACGGGCGACCCTGATTGGCGTCGATTTGCGCCTGCCAGTAACGCGCCTGCTGGTTTTGGTCGAAATCGGCGGGCGTGAGTTTATCCAGCAGGGCCTGTGCTCCCGCGACATCTTTCTGCGCGAGCTTGATCTCGACGGCCAGCAGTGACTGCTCACGACGCTGGGCATCGTTTAGCTTCTGCGGTAACTGGTTGAACAATTCGATAGCCTGCTGGCTCTTGCCTTCTTTCAGCAGTGCACGAATGGCGAGTAATTGCCAGTTGGTCTTGCTATCATCTGAGCTTTGCTGCATCTGTTGCAGATAAAAGCCGGAATCAGCCTGCGCAGTGCCCTGCATATGGGCTGCACTTTGGTCTGGCGCCTGGGTGCCACAGCCTGCGAAAATCAATGCTGCCAGAATGACTGGTAGCGCGCGCGCGGCTTTCAAACGAGAAAATGTTGAGGGTACCATACTGTATCCAGTGATATTTTTTTACGCAATGCTCAATATTAAATCGGCAATACGGACGACACAATGAAACAACACGAATCGGCGGATAATTCTCAAGGCCAACTCTTTATTGTACCTACTCCTATCGGAAATTTGGCTGATATTACCCAACGAGCGCTCGAAGTTTTACAAGCCGTTGATTTAATTGCCGCTGAAGACACTCGTCATACCGGATTATTGTTACAACATTTCGCGATTAACGCCCGTTTGTTTGCCTTACACGATCACAATGAGCAACAAAAAGCCGAGACGCTGGTGGCAAAGCTTAAAGAGGGGCAAAACATCGCGTTGGTTTCCGATGCCGGAACGCCGCTGATTAACGACCCAGGCTACCACCTGGTGCGCACCTGTCGCGAAGCAGGCATCCGCGTGGTACCGCTGCCTGGCCCGTGCGCGGCGATTGCCGCGCTGAGTGCTGCTGGTCTGCCGTCTGACCGTTTTTGCTACGAAGGTTTCCTGCCTGCGAAATCAAAAGGCCGCCGCGATGTGATGAAAGCCATTGAAGCAGAACCGCGTACGCTTATTTTTTATGAATCCACCCACCGTTTACTGGATAGCCTGGAAGATATGGTCGCCGTCTGGGGAGAATCCCGTTATGTGGTGCTGGCACGCGAACTGACCAAAACCTGGGAAACCATTCACGGCGCGCCGGTCGGCGAACTGCTGGCGTGGGTCAAGGAAGATGAAAACCGTCGTAAGGGCGAAATGGTGCTGATTGTCGAAGGGCATAAAGCGCAAGAAGATGACCTCCCGGCTGATGCGCTGCGTACGCTGGCGTTGTTACAAAAAGAGCTGCCGCTGAAGAAAGCGGCGGCGCTGGCGGCGGAAATTCACGGCGTGAAAAAGAATGCGCTGTATAAGTACGCGCTGGACCAGCAGGGGGAGTAAAAAGACTGAGATTAAACGTCTGCTTGTCGGAAGAAATGTCGGAAGAAATGTCGGAAGAACTCGATGAAAGCGTTGCAGCTAAAAGGCAAACTGCAACGCAGTGGCGCGACAAAAAGGAGAATGTGGCGCTTGCTGTAAATTTTATTTATCAGAGTATTGTGAGCCGTCAATCAGGCAACTCACATTGCGATGCAGCCATAAAAATGAAGCAGGCATAGTCGTTGTAACGGTGGCGGCGAGGTATTTTTCTACCGCATCGTGCTTCCCTTCGCCTGCTATCAGCAGCAAGATCTCTTTTGCGTTCAGGATGTCCTTCAACCCCAACGTAATACCGTGGGTCACACGATTAGCAGCCGTTTTTAACATGTCGTGATGGCGCGTTTTTTCTTCAAGTATGCTGATATGGCAAAATGGTTCCAGGATCTCTGCGGGCTCATTCAACCCCAAATGGCCATTTTTGCCTATTCCTAGCAGGCATAAATCGAGGCCGCCCCGGCTGGCAATAATCTCTGTGATGCGTTCGCACTCCTGCTCGCTAACATTTTCAGATTGAAAACCAACCAACTGTTCTGCTCGTAACCCTAGTGGTTGAGCGATGTGTTGTTGCAGGAAAGATTCACACGTTGCGGGTGAGTTCAGCGGAATACCGACCCACTCGTCCAGTTTAACGAAAACCACCCGCTCAATATCGATCTTACGTTGGTTAATTTTTTCAACAAAGTAGCGATAGGTGAGAAGCGGTGTGCCCCCTGTTGCCAGACAGATGGTTGCGTCAGGTTTATTCTGTATCAACGTAATTAGCTGTTCGCTGGCGCGATCGCTTAAGACGTCATAATTATCGCAGTACTGGGTATATTGCATTTTCGAGTCCTTTTGCAGGAGGATGTTGCAGGCCGCTTCATCCTCCTTTCGATTAAAGAATGCCAAGTGCTGACGAGATAATAGACAGTACAAACGTGACGCCGATTAACAATACCGGGTGTGCTTTTTTCACCCGTAACATGTAGTACATCAGCAATGTGTAACCCATCGGTAAAATATTCGGGAATACCTTATCGAAAAAATCCTGCTGTAAGGCCACGCTGTGGCTACTGTCGATTGCAAAAGAAGTTACAACATTAATGTGTACATAGGACGCGATAAGTCCGCCAATAACAGTGATCCCGAGGATCGTTGCTGAGCGGGCGATCATCTGCGAATTTTCTCGTACTTTATCGATAGCCTTAACTCCTACTGAATAACCGACATGCGTCCAGCCAACGCGCAGGAAAAAGATCATCAAATAAACGGCGAAAAATAAAATTGGCCCCAGTATGTTTCCTTGGCTAGCAAAAGAGGAGCAGATCCCTGCCATAATAGGCAGTAAGGTGAACCAGAAAATGGCATCACCGATCCCGGCGATAGGTCCGAACAACGCCACTTTCAAGCCTTTGATGGTGTCTCGGTTTTCCCCCTTTTCTTCCATGGAGATTAACAATCCCATCAGAAAACCGACCAGGTTAGGGTGGGTATTGATAAATTCTAAATGATCTTTCATCGCCGCGCTTAGACCGGCTTTATCATCTTTATAGATTTTTTTCAGCACCGGGAGCATAGCCCAGGTAAAACCACCTGCCTGCATTCTTTCATAGTTAAAGCTGGCCTGAAGAAGCGACGAGCGAAAGCCCAGACGAGTAATGTCTTTTTTACTGATTTCAGATCCCATTGCTATAGTCCTCTTCTTCATTGTTTTTATTGGCGACAGGCTGAGGTTGAGCCTGCTGTTTGGCTTTCGTATTGAAAAACTCATATACGGCGAAACCTGCGCCCAACACTGCGACTGGCAGAAGGTTGTTAACCTGGATGTAGCAAACAAAGAGGAAGCCAGCAATCAGGTAAGGAATGTACTGTGCTTTGAACATCACGCGGAGTAACAAACCAAAACCGACCGCGGGCAAAATGCCACCAGCCACTTCAAATCCATGTGTTAACCAGGCGGGCATGGCTTTTACCAGTGACTGCATAGCGCCCTGGGCCAGATATGTACACAAGAAGGCGATGATGGCGTATGAAAAAGCAACAATCAGCGTTGTCAGCCAATTCAGACGCGAAAATGCGCTTGTGTTTGCTTCTTTCGCACAGTTATCAGCTTTTGCCATGAACAATGAGAAGGCTGAGTAAAAGAACAATATTACGTATTGCATCAGAAGGCTGAAGGGCAAACCAAGACCGATGGCCGTTTTGGCATCCACGCCGGTAGACCATGCGATAACCGTGGTCATTAAACCAGCCATGATTGGATTGGGAGGCTGCACACCTCCTGCGGGGGTCAGACCGGCAAAAGCCAACTCGGTCAAACCTCCCGTAATCAGGCCAATGTCAATATCACCCAAGATAGCGCCGGTCAAAGTACATACGATAATTGGTCTGAATAAAAACAAGGCTTCCAGCCAAAAGTCGATTCCCAGAAAGAAGACTAATGCAGCCAGGGATAAACCCTGAATAAGAGTTATTTCATGCATATAGATCACCCCAAGTAAATAAATCCTTTTATTATGAAAAAGTTGTTTGCCTTTTAATCAGGGATCTGTTCTTTTTGATCGCCAGGGACATCCTGAATAAAGATATTAACACCCTGTTTCTTTATAAATTGAAGGTCATCAAGATCTTGTCCGTTAACATAAACTTTGCTGCTGATCTGTTTTTTGCCTTCAGAAAAATGCATATTGCCTACGTTGACATCGTTCAGCTTAATACCGCCTTCAAGCAATCTTCTTACCGTTTGTGGCGTCCGACAAATAAGAAAAATTTTCTGATGTGGCGCGGCTTTACCGATAACGTTTATGGTTTTATCTATGGAAAAAAAACGAATGCCAAAACCGTAGGTTTCGGCAGTGATACCCATTAATTTCTGCTGAATCTCATCCTGAGCAACGTCATCATCAACAACGACTAACAAGTTAGCACCAATTGTTGATGTCCATGTAACGCCAACCTGCCCATGTACTAATCGGTTATCAATACGGCTTAATAGAATATTTGGACTACTCATATTTGAATCCTCACCATAAAAACATTGAATAACATTGATTATTGGAATATATTATTGTTGCAGTATAAAAAATATTAATTCATTCAGCGGAACTTAAAGAATATATATCCTTAATATTCGGAAGATGAGCGCTACCTGACATCACGCAGATAGCACTCGCGCAGAATATAATAATGGTCACGATAATTCGCAGGTAGCCATCAATTTGTTTGCTGAACCACAGACGTTAATTTTACTCCGCACCACTTCTTTCATTGCATCCATACCGACCCGCATGTAATAGCGAGGATCGTTGCCCTGCGGATTTTCTGCAAACCATGCTTTGACCGCGTCGGCAAAGGCGATTTTCAGTTCGGTGGCCACGTTAACTTTGCATATTCCCAGCTCGATTGTGCGGCGGACGTAGTCGTCAGGAACATCGCTTGCACCATGCAGCACCAGCGGAATATCCACCACTTCACGAATTTCCCCTAAACGCTGGAAATCGATTTTGGGTGTTTTAGTGTACAAACCGTGTGCTGTGCCGATGGCAACAGCCAGGCTGTCGACGCCGGTACGTTCGACAAACCGTTTCGCTTCCTGCGGGTCGGTCAGGAAGGCGCTTTCGGCATCCACGCTCATATCATCTTCAACGCCGCCGAGGCGGCCCAGCTCAGCTTCCACGCTGCAATCTTTGGCATGGCAAAAGTCCACAACGGATTTCACCAGTTTCACATTTTCTTCAAACGGAAAGTGGCTGCCATCAATCATGGCGCTGCGCACCCCGGCATTTACCTTGCGACGGATATCGTCCAGTGATTCATGGTGATCGAGGTGCAGCGCAAGCGGTATACCGTAGCTGGTGGAATAAGCGCTGCACAGCGCGTAGATCTCTTCCAGCGCGATATGTTTAAACGTACCCGGCGTTCCGGCAAGGATCACCGGCGATTGCATTTCATAGCACACTTCCAGGATCGCCTGGATCGTTTCGGCGTTATGGATGTTAAAGGCCGGTACGGCATAGCCTTTTTTTTGCGCATCCTGCAGGAGGTATTTTGTAGAAATAATGCTCATAAAACGATCCTTTTAGGCGTTCCAGGGATGAATAACAACGCCCTGTACGACGCGGTTCACGGTACCGCTGGCAGAAGGCGTATCTGGCGTATTACCGATACTGATTGACTGTGTCAGGGCGAAGACCTGCGCATACATCAGGAAGCAGAACGCCAGTTCCATATCAATGAAGCTGCGGGCAGGCGGCAGCAGGATATGCGGGCCGGCTTCAATCACGTCATCGGTTTGTGCGGCAATCGCGACTACCCGCAGCGCCTGCCGATCGCGGCGTAACTCAGCTAACAGATCAAGATCGTATTGGCGTGTATATGGGTGGCTGGAAACAAAGACCACTACCAGCGTTTCGTTATCAACCAGCGATTTTGGCCCATGACGAAAACCGGTCGGTGAGTCATAGAATGCCGCCAGTTTACCCGCTGTCAGTTCCAGGACTTTCAGTGCCGATTCACGCGCGGCTCCCTGTAGCCCACCGCTACCGAGGTAGACGATCCGTTTCCATGGCGCGTTGCCGAACACGCCGTCGCTGAAATCACCCAGTGAAGTCAGGATCGTCTGGCAACGATCGGCCACGTCGCGGAAGGTCTGGCTGTTGATTTTTTGCGGGGCGAATACCGCCAGGCAACTGGCCATCATGGTAGTAATACTGCTGGTCATGGCGAAGCCACGGTCGTGCGTTTCAGCAGGCATTAACAGTGCAAAGGCATTGTCGCTTGCGACGGCGTTTTGATACAGGCTACCTGCTTCGTTACAGGTAATTGGCAGGTGATAGCACTCAGGTACAAACTGATTAGCCAGTTCCACAGCCGCAACGCTTTCGGGGCTGTTACCTGAGCGAGCGAAAGAAACCAGCAGCAACGGATGTGCTGGATTCAGATAATCCATCGGATTGGTGACCAAATCGGTGGTCGGCACGGCGCTGATGTTTTTTCCGGTTTGGCTTGCCAGCCACGGAGCAATAATGTCGCCGATAAATGCGGAAGTACCCGCCCCGGTCAGTACGATCCGCAGATCGTTTTTGCGCAGTAATGGCGCGAGAAAGCTGTCAATGGCAGATCGAATGTTGTCGATATTCGTAAGGGAACGGATCCAACTGGCAGGTTGTTGACGGATCTCTTCTTCGGTCCAGGTGCCCGTTACCGCGGTAACAGGGGTATAGGTTTCTGGCATAACTTAAGTCCTTAGTCTTGTAAATTCCACATAAGACGCTGGCGAGAATGTAGCTATCTTTCGTTTCGTTTCACTTGTTCATATGATCGATTGATTAAAATCTATATGAAAGAAAGTGAAAGAGCAATGATGTAAAATGAAATAAAACGAAATTTGTGATCGTGAGAACTAAGGCTGTAATCATCTTGTTGATATTTAAAGAATCGCTTGCAGATAGTGCGAATCAAAATTTTATAAGCGAAAGGAAAAGAAAGGCCCGGCGATCAAAGACCGCAGGCCAATACGAGACAAAATGAAAGGTCTAAAGGGGGAGAGACTGACCCTGAATCCAGATCTGCTGCAAATGCAGGCTGCTATTGAGGGCGATAATGTCGGCATATTTGCCCACCGCTAACGATCCGCGTTGGCGATCGATTCCCAACAGGCGAGCGGGATGGAGCGAAGCCATGTGGATCGCCTCTTCAGCGGTGATCCCGGTGAACTCGACCATATTACGTACGGCTGCATCAACCGAGAGCGTGCTGCCCGCCAGGCCACCGGAAGCGGTACGCACAATACCGCTGCGCATTTCCACTTCCTCACCGCAGAGTGTATAGCGCCCGTCCGGCATACCAGCTGCCTGCATCGCATCGGTGATCAGCACCAGTCTGTCTTTCGCGCAACAGCAGCACAGCTTCATGGCCGCCGGGTGGACATGGTGTCCGTCAGCGATAAGCTCCAGCCAGGCGCGAGAGTCGGTTAACCCTGCACCAACCATTCCGGGCTCCCGGTGGTGTAAACCGGTCATACCGTTATAGCAGTGAACCAGTCCATCAGCCCCGACATCAAAGGCGGCGCGGGTTTGCTCCCAGGTGGCTGCGCTGTGGCCCAGCATCACCCGTACGTTGCGCTGCTTCAGATGTTTGATAGCCTGCAATGCGCCGGTTTTTTCTGGCGCCAGCGCAACGACGCGCAATGTTTGTTGGGAAATCGCAATCAGTTCATCCAGTTCCCTGAGCTCCAGTTCCCTGAAGAGCTCAGGCGGATGCGCTCCTTTGTTCTGAGGCGTAAAGTACGGACCTTCAAGATAACTACCCAGTACCTGCGCGCCAGGCCCGCCGGAATGGTAGCGATGGGCAATACGTTTCAACGCCCGGTGAATATCTGGTAATGGGGCGGTGACGGTGGTGGGTAGCCAACTGGCTACCCCTTCACGCGCTTTGTGTATTGCCAGCTTATCGAGCGTATCCGGCGCATCATCCATGACATCGACACCTGCGCCTCCGTGCACATGGGTATCGATATATGCAGGGCACAACAGCTCAGCATCGCGCACCATCACGCCTGAGACGATAGGCTCAATGGCTGTAATGGTGCCATCCTCAATACGCACCTGATGATCGTCCAGCCAGCCTTGTTCCGTGAGCAGACGCTTGGCGCGTAGCACCTGTGTCATATCCCTTCCTCGACGGGTTTTTCCTCGCGGCAGCGTCCCAGCTCGTCCACCAGGCTGGTCAACCCCCGATGTCCGCATTCCAGCGCCTGCAAACGAAATGCTTCGCTGCTCAGGTCGTCGCGCTCCAGTACCATTTCCAGCAGCAGTTGCAGATTGGTGCCAGTGATCACTTCAGTACCTTGCCTTTGCATGGCCAGCGTGGAAGCGACGCGAAATGGCGTCCCGCCCAACAGGTCTGTCAGAAACACGATGTCTTGCTGAGCATCCAGCTCACTCACTGCCTGTTCTAGTTGCGAGGTGAGTAAGGCTGTTGTTGAGGTTTCCGGAAAGTCGATGGCGATGAACTGAGTCTGTTCACCTAAAATCTGTTTCATCGCTTTTTCCATTCCGCTGGCAAACCCGCCATGACCCGTCAAAATAATACCTAACATCTACAACCCCTTATATTTACAGGAAGTGACAGAACTTACCCACAACGCCGAGTACTACGGTAATAGCGATAAGGCGCAGAGGGCTCCAGCCACGACGAACCAGCCAGAACATGGTCAATGTGTAGACCAGCGGCAAAAATGCAGGCATCAGCTTGTCTATAACGTCTGTCTGTAGTTTCACAACCGCATCGCCAGCAGTAATTTCCAGCGTGGTGCTCAGGCGAACATAGGTCGCTACCAGCGCGCCGATCACCGTCATCCCAACGATAGATGCCGCATGACCAACCTTTTTAGTGTTAGCTTTAATCAGTGGGATAGCTGCAACGCCCATTCGGTAAGCATAGTGTGCCAGCCCAAAGCGCAGACCAAGATGAACCACGTTAAACATCACAATAAAGACTACAGCGCCAAGAATAGAACCTTGCAGCGCCAGACTTGCCCCGATACCACCGCAAATAGGCAATAACGTTAACCAGAACATGGCGTCACCGATACCGCCAAGCGGCGCACCGACGGCAATCTTGGTGCTTTGAATACTGTTCACATCCTGCTTGGAGCGTTCCATCGCCAGGATAATCCCGATAACAAACGTAACCAGGAACGGGTGCGTGTTGAAGAAGCCCATATGGCCTTTCATTGAACGTGCCAGATCTCGCTTGTTGGTATGGATCTTTTTCAGTGCAGGTAACAGGCCGTACAACCATCCTGATGCCTGCATACGTTCATAGTTGAAAGAGGCCTGTAACAACATGGAACGCCAGGCAACACGGTTGATATCTTTTTTCGTCAGCTCGGCACCGATATTCTGGTCTTCGTAGACGTTTTCATTCGTGCCGGACAGCAGCGTTTCTTCGGTTTCGGAAATGTTCGGCAGAGCCGTTTGATTAGATGCCATCTTCGAATTCCTCTTTTTGTGCTGCGGGAGCTGTAGTTTCAGGTGATTTACGCAGAAAATCGATCAGTGCCATGGCCAGTGCTGCTGCGGCGATTGCCAGCACAGGGAGTTTGAGCCAGGCGGCGGCGACAAAACCCAGGATGAAGTAAGGGATGTAGACGTTTTTCATCATGATTTTCAGCAGTACGGCGAAACCGATAGCTGGCATGATGCCGCCTGCCACGCCGAGGCCGTCAATTAGGCGGGTCGGCAGAACATCTATAGCTGTTTTGGCATGTTCCGCACCAAAGTAAATCGGCAGGAAAGCGCATAAGAAGTAGAACGTCCCCAGCGCCAGTAACGCCAGATAGTTGACCCGCTCAATTCCGTCTGTATCGGCATTCGCCGCCATGCGATCGCAGCGAGCCATCACCCCGGACATCACGGAGAAGAGGAAGGTAATGCCCATTTGTACCGCTACCGCGAACGGTACAGCGACACCGACAGCTACTTCCGGTTTTACGCCAGTGGTGATGGCGAAAGTTGTTCCTACGATGGTGCCGATGATGACGTTTGGCGGCTGTGCTCCCGCCAGCGGAGCCAGGCCCATCCACACCAGTTCCAGCGTACCCCCGGTTAAAATACCGGTATGCAGATCGCCCAGAATCAGGCCGACCAGCGGCCCGAGAACAACCGGGCGGTGCATGTGCGTTAACCCGTTGAACATATCCAGGCCTGCAATAAAGGCGAGAATACCCAACGCAAAAGCCTGCAACAGACTGATTTCCATTGTGAATCCCTCAGAGAAGTTTATAGAGGTCCTGGGCGGGTTCTGTTGGAACGCCCTGAACGAAGCATTCCACCCCAGCGGCTTTCAACCCGTTGAACGCCGCTATATCGGCAGCGTCTACAGAAACCGTTTTGGCGATTTGCTGCTTGCCGTTGGCATAGTGCATGTTGCCAACGTTGATACGATTAACAGGAACACCGCCTTCGACCAGACGGTAGAAATCCGCAGGCGATTTGCAGACCAGCAAAATTTTCTGGCGATCGGCGGCACGGTGAATATTGTCGATTACTTTTTGTAGTGACCAGAAGCGCACGGCAATCCCTTCCGCCAGAACCATTTCCATCAGGTTTTGCTGCACCGGATCTTCAGCCACCTCATCATTGGCGACCAGCACCAGATTTGCCCCCGCAAATCCGACCCATTGCACACCGACCTGACCGTGAATTAAACGTTCGTCAATGCGACTTAATACAATGTTTGGCATGGTATTTTTCTCTTTCTTGTTATGCGTTATGGGATGAATCACCCAGGCTGGCGCAGTGATATTGCTGCAGTATGTCCTGAATATGGTTAATGATGAGTTCTCGCGGTGTCGCGCTGAGATCTCCCTCGCGCACTTTTACGTACTGCAAGGGTAGATACTGGCTAATCAGCGGTAACGGGATCGGTTCGTCGGCCAGGTTACGCACCAGACGTTCGAATGCCTCATCAATCTGGCTGTCCGGCCAGTAGTAACGAACCCGATCTGAGTAGCTATATCCGCGGGCCAAACGGCGCGCATTGCCATCGCCGTGATAGTGGCTCTGCCAGTACTCCGGACGATCAAGCATCACGCTTTCCAGGACATGTCGCAGGCCTGAGCTGGCTTTTGCGGGCAGCAATTCCTCTTCAATAGCGGCTAATGAAAATAACGCTTCGCGCAGGGCAAAGGTCAGCGCCGGGCCGACTTTCAGGATCGCGAAATGATCTTTAACCAACTGGCGCAAGGACTGAGGCGTTTGGTAATCGGTAGAATGCGCTTCAAAAACCAGCGTGTCGTAGTCTTCCACCATTTTGCTGAGTGCCACGGCTTTCTGCGGTTGATAATCAATGATGTGCGTGTGGTCGAATTCAACGCCAGGTTGCACGACCAGGGCGATAATACGTGCCCATATACCTTCCAGCCCGCGCTTTTCAAAGGCGTGATAGTGGGCCTGCAGCGTTGCACGTGCGGCATCCGGCGTTGTTACCGCCAGTTCGGTTAACGCTTCGTGTGCGCCACCAGGAACCGGAACTTCTGTGCCAATTACATAGACCAGATCAGATTCACCAAAATGCGCAATACAGGTTTCTTCGGCAACTTTTGCCAGCCGCGCGGCGCGCGCGGCGACGATTTCATCCGTTAGTGGAACTGGGTCGTTAGCACAAGACATGCTGCAATCAAGGTGGATTTTTTTAAAGCCAGCGGCGACATAACTCTTGATCAGATCGTCAGCGTTGGCCATTGCTTGTTCTGCTGGCAGATTTTGCCAACGGTTTGGTCCAAGGTGGTCTCCACCGAGAATCAGCATATCCTGAGAAAAATTAAGCGAGTCGGCTAAACCGCAGACAAAACTGCGAAAATCGGCTGGTGTCATACCCGTATAGCCGCCAAACTGGTCAACCTGATTAGAGGTTGCTTCGATCAACAGCGGTGTATGATTGGCATGGGCGTAGCGTATTGCGGCTTCCAGTACGATTGGATGCGCGGAACAAACGGCATAAATCCCGTTTGCCTTCCCCCGTTTATGCTGCTCGACCATTTTAGTTAGATGTTTCACTTTCCTCTCCAGGTCAGATTACTGCGACATCAATCTTTCGTTTTGTTTCATTTAATACTGCATTATGGTGTTATAAAAATAAAACGAAAGATAATAGTTTTCCGATCTGTTTCACAAAAGAAACGCAATGAAAGGTTTCAGCGTAAGTTCGTCCGGCTCTTCCCTGCTTGCGGGGCTTGCATTCGCATAAAAGAAAGGCGTTAATAGATAAAACGAAATAAAACGAAAGGTTCAACTAAAGGATTTCTTATGAGTAACACCGAGTCCTCTGCAGACAAGCGCGTTATTGGCACCAGCGAAAGACGTGAGCAGATCATCCAGCGGTTACGGCAGCAGGGAAGCGTTCAGGTTAACGATCTCTCCTTATTTTTTGGCGTCTCCACGGTCACTATTCGCAACGACCTCGCTTTTCTGGAAAAGCAGGGGATTGCGGTACGTGCCTATGGCGGGGCGCTGATTTGCGAAAGCAATGCGCCTGTTGTGGAGCCTTCTGTTGAAGATAAGAGTTCACTTAATACGGCAGTAAAACGCAGTATTGCCAGAGCCGCCGCAGAGCTGATTCAACCGGGACACCGCGTGATCCTTGACTCCGGTACCACGACCTATGAAATTGCCCGCCTGATGCGCCAGCATACCAATGTCATTGCTATGACCAACGGTATGAATGTCGCCAATGCGTTACTGGAAGCAGAAGGGGTTGAGCTGCTGATGACCGGCGGTCATTTGCGTCGTCAGTCACAATCTTTTTATGGCGATCAGGCAGAGCAATCGCTCCAAAATTATCACTTCGACATGCTGTTTCTTGGCGTTGATGCTATTGATTTAGAGCGTGGTGTTAGCACGCACAACGAAGATGAAGCGCGTCTCAACCGTCGGATGTGTGAAGTGGCTGAACGTATTATTGTTGTTACCGACTCGACGAAGTTTAACCGCTCCAGCCTGCATAAGATCATTGATACTCAGAGGATCCATACCATCATTGTTGATGAAGGTATCCCAGAGGAGAGTTTGCAGGAACTACGCCGCAGCGGTGTTGAAGTGATCATTGTTGAGTAGTCCCGCTCTAAAATTCAAAAATGTGATCCCATTCAATTAAACAAAAACAAACCATAAGCGAGCTTTTTTAGTAGCTCGCTTTCGTTTTTTTGCATGCTTCCCGTCTCTTTCTCGCATCTTACCCGTTTTGAGTCTTTTCATTTTTTCGGTTTTCTTCGTTTCGGTTTGCTAAAACGAAAGAAAATAGTCAGTTTTGGTTAAATTAAACGCTGAGTCTGTGCGCACAAATTCACCTTATTGCTTCTGATGTAATATATTCAAAAGAAAACGAAAGCGCTAAAGCGCTAAAACAAAACAACATGAATATTTGATGGAGCAATAGAAATGCTGGATAACTTAAGACGTCGCGAGCAAATAATTGATCTGCTGTGCGATCAGGGTAGCGTTCGTGTCGAGCCACTGAGCGTCCATTTTGGTGTGTCATCGGTCACGATCCGCAACGACTTACGTTATCTGGAGCAGAAAGGATGCGTCATGCGCTCCTACGGCGGGGCGGTTCTCAATCAGCACTTTGCCCTTGACCGACCTTTGCAGGATAAGGACCGGCTGAATCGCGATGTGAAAACGCGTATTGCCGAAAAAGCAGCCAGCTTTGTGAAAGATGGTGACACGTTAATCCTCGATTCCGGTTCGACCACCACGCTCATTCCTCCAATGTTAAAGAATCGCCGCGATCTGGTGGTGATGACCAATGCGCTCAACATTGCGTGGGAGCTGGCGAATTTTGAGCGCGTAGACGTCATGATCCTGGGAGGGAACGTCAGGCAAAGCGTCTATTCATTGTATGGCCCTTCAGCAGAACACCAGCTCAGACAATACCGGTTTGATAAGCTTTTTTTGGGCGTTGATGGATTCTGCCTGGAAGCAGGGATAACCACGCCACATCCGGGAGAAGCGCATCTGAATCAGGTAATGTGTGAGGTTGCACAGGAGGTCACGGTAGTCGCTGACTCCAGCAAGTTTGGCCGCAAAAGTTTCTGTATGATTAGCGAAATCAGCGGGATTGACCGGGTGATTACCGACAGCGGTATCCCTGAAAATTATCACCGGACGTTAATCCAGCTTGGGGTGGATGTGGTGATTGCGGATGAATAACTGAAATTGCTGGCGAGATTTTCTCGCCAGCAGTGTTTTAGTGGGTCAGCGTACCCTGTTCAACCAGCAGCAATGCGGCACCGCGAACCCCGCTGGATGCACCATGGATGGCCGGGAATACGCGGGCAGGCTCTAATCCCGGGAACAAGTAACGTGACATGGCCTGCGGCAGCAACGTATAAATTTCCTCGATGTTGGAAACTCCACCGCCGAGAACAAAAGCATCGACATCCAGAATCAACTGCAATTGCGCCAGCGTACAACCCAACATATCAATCCATGCTTCTATGGTAGTAACGGCGCTGGCATTGCCATGACGATAATGCTCCAGCAGGGTCTCCATTTTGAGTTGTTCTCCACTGAAGTGTTTGTGGAGCCACAGTAAACCAGGACCGGATTGATAGCGTTCCAGACACCCTTGTAAGCCACAGCCGCACTTCAACTCAGGCAAGTGATAACGACGCATAAACGTTGCCGGAAGCGGTAAATGGCCGAACTCACTGGCCATTCGGTTGCGACCCCGATACAACTGACCGTCAATGACTAACCCTCCACCCATGCCGGTGCCAATAATGGCACCAAAAATTCGGGAGAACTGGCGAGCCTGCTGGGTATGGGCTTCCGAGAGTGCAAAACAGCAGCAGTCATTGTCCAGTTCAACCGAACGATTGAGGCGGTGGGCCAGATCGTTCATCACCTGGCGTCCTGTGAGGCAAGGCACGTTAGATGACAGTAATTTTCCGGTATGTCTGTCCATAAGACCGGGCATGCCGATGCCAATTTTTCCTTGCGTTCCAGTCGCCCAGTCGGCGGTATCAATAAGTGAAGTAAAGGTCGAAAGAAAGAGTTCATAATCCTGCACTGGCGTGGCGACGCGCTTACGCCAGCAAACCTGCATTTCCTTATCAAAAGCGACAATTTCAGTTTTGGTTCCACCAATATCAACACCGTAAAACATGCCTCATCTCCTCCGGCTTCACAGCGTAACCAGACAGTTTTCCTTGCGAGCGCGCTCTGCGGCAAAGACCATTAAGTGACTTTCCAGTGATTCATCTGGGCCAGAAAGAATCATATTTTGATCGTTGGCCATCACTGCGTGGATAAAGCGATCCATCAGGTAGTAATCGCCACCACCATGCCCCCCCATCTGGGTTTGTGTGCCAGCGGCGATCTCCTCGATCTGATGCACTGTTTCTTTGTCTGTCAGGAAATCAAACACCCTGATTTGCTCGCCATCACCTTCCAGATAACCTCTGGTGCCAAACAGGCGCGTTTTTCGATCTTCCATTTTGGTAAACGCGGTCATGGTAAAGGTCACTGTCTGTTGGTGGGCAAAACGTAAGTTAACAACCTGATGATCCACTACATCATTATCACAACGATAAACGCAACGACCATAAGGCCCATCGCGCAGCGCCTGGCGAACATTCTCTTCGCTAGGATCTGCAGTCAGCACTCGACGGAAGTGTGGAGTGCATTTGTGGTTTTCACCCAGATAAATTTTGCAGGCAGACCAGGGACAGGTTGCTTCAACCTGACAATCAAGGCAGCGGTCGGCGGCACCAGCAGGCTGATTCTCTTTCACAAAGTGACTCAGGCTACCAAATGATCCTACGTCCTGGCAGTTGTCGCTCATGATGTAGCGGATCCAGTCCAAATCATGACAGGATTTCTGTAACAACATAAATGACGATTCTGCTTCATTGCGCCAGTTACCACGTACAAACGAGTGCGCCTGATGCCAGTAACCTACGGGTTCGAGATGCTGCATGCTGACAATATCGCCAATTACGCCATCATCAAGCAGTGATTTCAGCTTTTGCGTATAGCGGGTGTAACGCAGGACGTGCGCGACGGCCAGTAATACGTTGTTGCGTTTGACCGCATCAATAATGATCCGGCAATCTTCTGGCGTAGGGGCGAGCGGTTTTTCCAGCAGAATGTGATAGCCGAGATTTGCAAACGCCACGGCAGGATCTTTGTGCATATTATCCTGCGTGCAAATAAGTACCACATCGGCCATTTTGGGTTGGGCCGCAGCTTCTTGCCAGTCGCAAAACACGTTATTT
Organism: Citrobacter sp. wls706; assembly: GCF_005281305.1. Taxonomy (NCBI): domain Bacteria; kingdom Pseudomonadati; phylum Pseudomonadota; class Gammaproteobacteria; order Enterobacterales; family Enterobacteriaceae; genus Citrobacter; species Citrobacter sp. wls706. Next base: position 140,432 of record NZ_SZXG01000006.1, read on the forward strand.
GGGTCAATCTTATGCTGTGCGACAAACTGCTGGCGGTATGCCTCTCTGGGCTCGGCAACGCCTACCACCTGCATTCTGTCTGGATGTTCAAGCGCATAGCGAGAATATATTTCTCCGCGCGCACCAGCCCCTACCACTAATACGGTCACTTTATTCGCACACATATAAACCTCTCATTTTTCACTTAGCCTGAATAACGGTCAGACCAAATTTTCTTCATGTTTTTTATCAAACAAAAAGGCGGCTTCCAGATTAAATTTCACTTTGATAGATTCACCGGGAAGTGGGGTCCAGTCGGGTGAGGAGTTAATACGTAAGATCATATGTTGCTCACCAATATCAAAATGCAGAAGGTCTTCGTTGCCCATCCTTTCTACGTTGGTAATGTGCGCATCGAACGCCGAGGCATCATGCTGCGAGGCTAACTGAATGGCCTCTGAGCGGATGCCAAACCAGACGCTGGAGTGCGGATATTGCTCCAGTAGGTTACTCAAGCGCGTATTTAGTGGCAGGATTAAATTATCAGCCAGGCGCAGGCCACGAGTGCTGGGGTCAATATCAAGCAGCATAATATTCATTGCCGGATTACCAATAAAACCAGCAACAAATTTATTCCTGGGGTGATGGTAAATATTCCCTGGGGTATCCACCTGCATAATACGGCCGCCATTTAGAACGCAAATCCTGTCTCCCATCGTCATCGCTTCAATCTGATCGTGCGTGACGTACACCATGGTTGCGCTCACGCCTTCGTGACGCAGTTGTCGATGCAGTTCTGTCAGCCGTACGCGCATTGAAACACGCAGTTTTGCATCCAGGTTGGACAGCGGCTCATCAAACAAAAAAACGTCTGGCTTACGCACGATGGCCCTGCCAACGGCTACGCGCTGGCATTGACCGCCTGAAAGCTGACCGGGCTTTTTGTCGAGCAATGTTTCGATTTCCAGCTTGTGTGCTGCTTCCCGGACGCGGATATCAATCTCTTCTTTGCTCATTTTCCCTAACAGACTGAATGCCATATTTTTATAAATCGTCATGTGGGGATAAAGGGCATAATTCTGGAAGACCATGGCAACGCCTCGCTCCTTTGGTAGCAGGTCGTTGACGCACTTCTCTCCGATTGCGATATGGCCATGAGTGATATCTTCCAGACCTGCAATCATGCGTAGCAGCGTTGATTTGGCGCAGCCTGATGGCCCGACAAACACCATGAATTCGCCGTCGTGGATTTCAAGATCAACGCCATGGATCGCCTGAAAGCCATTGGGATAGACTTTGCTTACTGCCTGTAATTGAATACCTGACATAACACTGCCCCTTATCCTTTAATTCCGGCACCAGCGATGCCGCGAATAAAATAGCGCTGGAAGAAGATATAAAGTAACAACATCGGGATAATCGCCAGCAATGCGCCCGCCATTAACATCGGATATTCCACGCCTGAGCGGCCAGAAAGTGAGGCTAATCCTACTGGTAATGTCATTTTATCCATGGAAGTGTTGACGATCAGCGGCCACATTAAATTATTCCAGCTCCACAGTCCGTTAATAATGACGCAGGCAATCAGTCCCGGTTTAATTAATGGCAGCATAATTTTGAAGAAAATAGTCAGATGGTTATACCCATCCATAATGGCTGCTTCTTCCAGTTCTTTAGGTACTGACAGAAAAAACTGACGTAATAAAAAGGCGCTATATATGCTGAATAAGCCCGGTAGCACCAGTCCAGGAATTGAGTTCAGCAAACCGATTTTTTCAACGGTTAAAAACTGTGGGATTAAAAAGATCTGACCGGGCACCATCAGAATTGAAATACACAGCATAAACAGGACATCTCGTCCTTTGAAACGCAGTCGGGAGAAACCGTACGCTGCCATTGCCGCAATCAGCGTCTGCAAAATGACGATGACCAGCGTGGAGACGATCGAGTTAAAGTAAAAGCTGCCAAAAGGCATTTCATGCAAGATTTTACCGTAAGCCTGAAACCCTGGGTTGGCGGGTAGCAGGATCGGCGGAAAGGCGATGCTTTCTGCCTGGGTTTTAAAAGAGGTGATGATCATCCAGATAAACGGAACCACCGTTACCAGCGTCGCGAGGATCATCAGGCCGTAAATTAGCCATTTTTCACGTTTTGTCATGAACATCGTGGTGCCTCACTGTGCTTTAAGTCGTTTACCAATCCATATTTGCAGCAGCGTCAGGACCATCGTGATAACGAAAATCACCACGGCGATTGCTGAGGCATACCCTTTTTCATGGTAGATAAAGGCGTATTTATAGAAGAGATAGGCGATGGTCATCGTCTGATCGTCCACCATGGATGAACTACCAAACAGCAGATAAACCACATCGAAAATTTGCAGCGTTTCGATAAAAGAGATCACCAGTACGAAAAACAGCGTTGGGATCATTAGCGGTAAGGTAATAGACCAGAATCCACGCAATTTGCTGATGCCATCCAGCGACATCGCTTCATAAATTTGTTTGGGGATCCCCTGCAATCCAGCGAGCAGAATGATCATCTTCAGCGCAATAGCCGACCAGATGATAACCAACGAGGCGCTCAGGCGGACGACATCGGGATCGGATAACCAACCGATGGCCGGAAGATCGAAAAAAGCCAGGATCTGATTAATTAAGCCGAAGTTTCGGTTCATCAACCACTGCCAGACCATAGCAATGGCCGCAGGCATAGTGACAGCGGGTAGAAATAACAGCGTGCGAAACAACCACTGACCGCGAATCGCCTGATTCAGGCCAATTGCGAGCAGTAATGACAAAATGGTGATTATCGGTACGCAAATAAAAACATAGGCCAGGGTGTTATATATTGCTGAACGAAACTCATCATCGCTGAATAAATTAATATAGTTATCTAAGCTGATTGTCGTCCAGATCTGAAACTCGCCCAGGTCGGTGAAACTATAAAAAACGTTCTGGAAGAATGGAGTAAAGTAAAAAACAATTAACCCCGCCAGTAACGGCATAATCATTATCCATCCCCAGAAGCGTTCTTCTTTTTCCAGCTTGGTCAGGGATTTTTTGTGCACTTCCCTGGCTGGTAATTGTGGGGATGCAGTTTCATCTGAATAGCTCATACAGACTCCGGGATGCTCACTGTGCAACCAAAATATATTGCGTGGGCGAAAGCGAGAGGGAGCATGGCTCCCTCAGGATTATTTCTGCATTTCTCGTTCAACGCGTTTTGCAACACCAGGCATGACTTTTTCTGGGTCAGTACCCGTCCAGACTTTTTTCAAGCCATCATTCAGGATGCTATTCCACTTGGCGGTATTAGAGCCTGCGGTTGGATATTTATGTGAGAAAGCCAATGAATCTATATAGGCTGAAACATCAATACCCTTAAAGCCTTCAGCCCACTCTTTGGCCACTTTTTGGTTCGCGGGGATCACGACTTTTCCCGTAGCCAGCGTCTGCTGCGCATGCTCAGAACTCATGAACTCAATGAACTTCCACGCCGCATCTTTATGCTGACTTTTTGCTGACATGGCAAATGCCAGGCTATGGGATACACCTGCCTGCTCTGCCATTTTAGGCATTGGTACCACGCCGATGTGATCCTTAATCAGCTCATTTTGAGAGAAGGGTAATGCCCACCATGAGCCTGCGTAGACCATGGCTACCCGGTTTGACTGGAAGACATCCGAGGCTTCCATCTCGCCTGGCGGTTGGATTAGTCCCGCGTTCAGCATGCCTTGAACATCGCGATAGACGGCGATGGCTTTGTCATTGGCAACATCCGTTTTGCCCTCAGGCAGGACAATCTTATCGCCAGCCTGTAATAGCAGATTAAAGTAACTGTCCTGCCCGCTGCTGAATTCCATTGCCAGTGGATAAGACTGTTTATCCAGCCCTTTACGCAACTGCACTGATTTTTGTTTTAAATCGTCCCATGTCCAGTTTTTATCGGGATAGCTCACGCCAGCCTGATCGAACATTTTTTTGTTGTACCAGACGGCAATTGCATCAATATCCCTTGGGATGGCATACTGCTGCGACTGGTATTGATAGGCATCGACTGAGCTTTTAACAAAATCATCCAGTTTCGGCGCTGATTTCTCTTTCAGATAATTGCTCAGTGGTTCCAGCATGCCATTTTTAACATACTGCTGGAAATTAGGCATATTCATCCAGAATACATCCGGTGCTACATTTCCACCGACTGCTGAACTTAGCTTGATAAAATATTGGTCATAAGGTGTTAATTCAATTTCGACTTTGATGCCAGGGTTGTTTTTTTCGAATTCATTAACGAGCTGTTGTTCGCCAGGGAGTTGATTACGGTCCCATAACGTGTAGCGTAATTTAACAGGCTTTGCGTCCGATTGGCCTTCAGCACTCGCGACGACAGGAGTTGCCAGTAAACAGGAAATAAGACAGGCCAATGCGACATTATTTTTATTCAGGGTATACATAACTTCCCTCTTTATTCAGGTCAGAATGCTTATGAGGTAAATTACAGGAGCCTATGAATAATCTGTTTTACATCGGAGAAAGTCAAAGCGGTAAAAAATAGGGGATTATCGCATTAAAACAAGGTCGTCTTTCGGTAGGTTTCTCTTTTATCAAAACGAAAATATAACATAAAACAATGGCGATATTATTTCGTTTAATTTCATGTTGTTAGGTTTATTTTGTGGGTTTGAATCGAAAAAAACAGATGTTTAAAAAAACCTCTTAAAATGCGAACGTTATCACTTTATTTGTTGTTACATAGACATAAAAAACGGGGATAAATCCCCGTTTTTTCGTTGGCTTTCGTTTCGATAATCAGGTCACTGGCGCCGGGTTAAACACCGCCAGTTGGTTATGCAGTCCCCACTGATCCGAGAAGGTTTTCTTACGCCCGCTGGCGACGTCGAGAATAAACTCGAACAATTTCAGCCCCACGTCTTCAATGGTTTCTTCTCCGGTAGCGATGGTACCTGCGTTGATGTCCATCAGGTCAAACCAACGATTGGCCAGCTCAGTACGCGTCGCCATTTTTATCACCGGCACCGCCATCAGGCCGTACGGCGTACCGCGACCGGTGGTGAATACCTGCACGGTGATCCCGGAAGCAACCTGCTGCGTACCGCAGACAAAATCGCTGGCGGGCGTTGCGGCGTAAATCAGACCTCGTTTGGTTGGACGCTGGCCCGGCGACAATACTTCGACGATGGCGCTCTTGCCAGATTTGGCGATTGAGCCCAGCGCTTTTTCCACCACGTTTGCCAGACCGCCTTTCTTGTTGCCCGGTGAAGGGTTGGCGCTGCGGTCAGTCTTGCCCATATCCAGGTAGTTATCGTACCAGGCCATCTCTTCGAGCAGGCGCTTACCTACTTCTTCGTTAATCGCGCGCGGGGTCAGAAGGTGGATGGCATCGCGCACTTCGGTCACTTCCGAGAACATCACGGTCGCGCCGCAGCGTACTAACAGGTCGGAGGCATAACCCACCGCTGGGTTGGCCGTCACGCCGGAAAAGGCATCGCTACCGCCGCACTGCATTCCGACCACCAGTTCTGATGCCGGGCAGGTTTCACGTTGGCGTTGGTTGAGCTTTGCCAGATGGCGTTCTGCCACTTGCAAAATATCAGCAACCATCGATTGAAAGCCGACGTGCTTTTCATCCTGCAGACTGACGATGCTGGCGCTGTCGACCGGGATACTTTTTACATCGTGAGTTCCTTCCAGCAGTCGCTCCGGTTGCAGTTTTTCGCAGCCGAGGCCAATAACCATCACTTCACCGCCAAAGTTGGGGTTCAGCGCAATATTATGGATGGTGCGAATCGGCACAATGGCGGCCGGAGCGTTAATCGCCACCCCGCAGCCGTACAGGTGATTAAGCCCCACCACGCCGTCAACGTTCGGGTATTTGGGGAGCAGATCGCGCTCAATGATTTTCACCACATAATCCACCACGCCCGCAACGCAGTGCACGCTGGTGGAGATGCCGAGCAGATTCTTGGTGCCGACGCTGCCGTCTGCATTGCGATAGCCTTCGAAGGTATAACCCTCAAGAGGCGGCAGCGGCTCTGGCACTTTGGTTGCCAACGGCAGCGTCTCCAGCGGCGGGGCTTTGGGTAGCTCAACCATGGATTCATCAATCCAGCTGCCGGGCGGGATATCGCGAACGGCATAGCCTATCACTTCGCCGTAACGCACAATTTCGCCGTGAACGGGAATATCGCATAGCGCCACTTTATGACCCTGGGGAATATGTTCAATGAGTTCGAGCCCGTCTGGAAAACGCGTTCCGGCTTTCAGACCATTGTCATTGACAATAATCGCCACATTATCTGTTGCGTGAACTTTAATATAAAACGCCGTTGGCGATTGTTGTCTGATTTCGATGTCGGCCATTGTCCAGTATTCTCCAACAAGGTGGTGATAATAGTGTGGATATTTATATTTTGAATCTAATTATCAGTAATAAATATTCGGTATCGTGAAATAAGAATGTCAGGAGTTTAAAATTAAGAATGTGATCATGATCACTTAAACTCAGCAGGACCGTACCACCAAGGGGACTAATCAGTAAATGTGTGCATTAGCGCCCATGGGTGTGTGCATATGCCCAAAATATTATTTTAATAAGGCGTGATTAGTGAGCTTCTGCACAATGATTAACGTTGCTCTGCTGATTATACTAAATCACGGTTTCATAACGTCTGATAAATTATTATGTGTTTTTATTATCGGTAATTTATCACCAGGGATAGCTAACAAATAATAATAAAAACATTTTTATGTGCCCGAGGTAAATAGAATGATTCTGGATGCAATTGTCGAAAAAAAGAAAGGTACACATACCCGCTATTTAATATTACTGATAATTTTTATTGTAACTGCCGTTAACTATGCGGACCGTGCGACGCTGTCAATTGCCGGCACGGAAGTGGCGAAAGAGTTGCACCTCAGCGCCATCTCAATGGGTTATATTTTTTCCGCTTTCGGATGGGCTTACCTGTTGATGCAAATCCCCGGCGGCTGGCTGCTCGATAAGTTCGGCTCGAAGAAAGTCTATACCTGGAGCCTGTTCTTCTGGTCGCTGTTTACCTTCCTGCAGGGCTTTGTGGACATGTTCCCGCTGGCCTGGGCGGGTATTTCAATGTTCATCATGCGCTTTATGCTGGGCTTCTCGGAAGCGCCTTCCTTCCCGGCCAACGCCCGTATCGTGGCGGCCTGGTTCCCGACCAAAGAGCGCGGTACGGCATCCGCGATTTTTAACTCCGCACAGTATTTTTCCCTGGCGCTGTTTTCTCCGCTGCTCGGCTGGCTGACCTTCGCCTGGGGCTGGGAGCACGTGTTTACCGTAATGGGCGTGATTGGTTTTGTGCTCACCGGGCTATGGGTAAAGTTTATTCATAACCCAACCGATCACCCGCGTATGTCGCCAGAAGAGCTGAAGTTTATCTCTGAAAACGGCGCGGTCGTGGATATGGACCATAAGAAGCCGGGCGATGTGAAGTCAGGTGGTCCTAAGCTGCATTATATCAAGCAGTTGCTCACCAACCGTATGATGCTTGGGGTGTTCTTCGGACAGTATTTTATTAACACAATTACCTGGTTTTTCCTTACCTGGTTCCCGATTTACCTGGTACAGGAAAAAGGTATGTCGATCCTCAAAGTTGGTCTGGTGGCGTCTATTCCGGCGCTATGTGGATTCATTGGCGGCGTGCTGGGTGGGGTGTTCTCTGATTATCTGATTAAACGTGGCTCCAGCATCACCCTGGCGCGTAAGCTGCCGATTGTGCTCGGCATGCTGCTCGCATCGACCATTATTCTGTGTAACTACACCGATAACACTGCTCTGGTAGTAGCGCTGATGGCGCTGGCGTTCTTCGGCAAAGGCTTCGGGGCGTTGGGCTGGCCGGTGATTTCCGATACCGCGCCGAAAGAGATTGTCGGTCTGTGTGGTGGCGTATTTAACGTATTTGGCAACGTGGCCTCCATTGTTACTCCGTTGGTGATTGGGTATCTGGTGAGCGAGTTGCACTCATTTAATGCCGCGCTGATGTTCGTAGGATGCTCGGCGCTGATGGCAATGGTTTGCTACCTGTTTATTGTCGGTGACATTAAACGTATGGAATTGCAGAAATAAATAAAGGTATAGGCGATGAATAACACAATTTTCCCGAATAAGTTTAAAGCGGCCCTCGCGGCGCAGCAGATTCAGATTGGCTGCTGGTCTGCATTAGCCAACCCAATCAGCACCGAAGTTTTAGGTCTGGCAGGTTTCGACTGGCTGGTGCTGGACGGCGAACATGCGCCGAACGATATCTCGACGTTTATCCCGCAATTGATGGCGCTGAAAGGCAGCACCAGCGCGCCGGTGGTACGTGTGCCGACCAACGAGCCGGTGATCATTAAGCGTCTGCTGGATATCGGGTTTTACAACTTCCTGATCCCGTTTGTTGAGACCGAAGAAGAGGCGGTGAACGCGGTGGCGTCAACCCGCTATCCACCGGAAGGGATTCGCGGCGTGTCCGTATCCCACCGCGCCAATATGTTTGGCACCGTGCCGGACTATTTTGCGCAGTCGAATAAGAACATCACCATCATCGTGCAGATCGAAAGCCAGCAGGGCGTTGATAACGTTGATGCAATCGCGGCGACTGAAGGCGTTGACGGTATCTTCGTCGGCCCCAGCGATCTGGCTGCGGCGTTAGGCCACCTCGGCAATGCGTCCCATCCCGATGTGCAGAAAGCTATCCAGCACATTTTCGCCCGCGCGAAAGCCCACGGCAAACCAAGCGGCATTCTGGCCCCGGTAGAGGCGGATGCGCGGCGTTATCTGGAGTGGGGCGCGACGTTTGTTGCCGTCGGCAGCGACCTTGGCGTGTTCCGTTCAGCCACGCAGAAACTGGCTGATTCTTTTAAGAAATAACCACCATCGACAGTAGAGAGAGATAAAGACATGACAATGAAAGTTGGTTTTATTGGCCTCGGTATCATGGGTAAACCAATGAGTAAAAACCTCCTCAAGGCAGGTTACTCGCTGGTGGTTGCCGACCGTAACCCAGAATCTATTGCGGAAGTGATCGCCGCAGGCGCAGAAACCGCCGCCACGGCGAAAGACATTGCCGAGCAGTGTGATGTGATCATCACCATGCTGCCGAACTCTCCGCATGTGAAAGAGGTGGCGCTAGGCGAAGGCGGCATCATTGAAGGGGCGAAACCGGGGACGGTACTGATCGATATGAGTTCCATCGCACCGCTAGCCAGCCGTGAAATCAGCGAGGCGCTGAAAGCGAAAGGTGTGGATATGCTGGATGCGCCGGTCAGCGGCGGCGAGCCAAAAGCGATTGATGGCACGTTGTCGGTGATGGTCGGCGGTGATAAAGCGATTTTCGACAAGTACTATGATCTGCTGAAAGCGATGGCGGGTTCCGTGGTGCATACAGGTGAAATTGGCGCGGGTAACGTCACCAAGCTGGCGAATCAGGTGATTGTGGCGCTGAACATTGCCGCGATGTCTGAAGCGCTGACGCTGGCAACCAAAGCTGGTGTGAACCCGGATCTGGTGTATCAGGCGATCCGTGGCGGGCTGGCGGGCAGCACCGTACTGGATGCGAAAGCGCCGATGGTGATGGACCGCAACTTCAAGCCGGGCTTCCGTATCGATCTGCACATTAAAGATCTGGCCAATGCGCTGGATACCTCGCATGGTGTTGGCGCTCAGTTACCGCTGACGGCTGCAGTCATGGAGATGATGCAGGCGCTTCGCGCAGATGGGTTGGGCTCCGCCGATCACAGCGCACTCGCATGCTACTACGAAAAACTGGCGAAAGTGGAAGTCACTCGCTAACAAGAAGGGCGCGGATGCGCGCCCTGTATTTCTTGCCTTGCGCGGCACTGTCAGGCTACATAACTATGAAAATCGTAATTGCCCCAGACTCTTATAAAGAAAGCCTTTCTGCCACCGAGGTAGCTCAGGCAATAGAAAAAGGATTTCGGGAAATTTTCCCCGATGCGCAATATGTGTCTGTTCCGGTTGCCGATGGCGGCGAAGGAACGGTCGAAGCCATGATTGCTGCCACGCAAGGGCGTGAACATTCCGCGTGGGTGACGGGGCCGCTGGGCGAAAAAGTGAATGCCTGCTGGGGCATGTCCGGGGACGGTAAAACCGCGTTTATCGAAATGGCGGCAGCCAGTGGTCTGGCGCTGGTTCCTCCTGAAAAGCGCAATCCGTTAGTCACTACGTCGCGTGGTACCGGAGAGTTGATTTTGCAGGCGCTGAACAGCGGCGCACAGAGCATCATTATCGGCATTGGCGGTAGCGCGACCAACGACGGCGGCGCGGGTATGGCGCAGGCGCTGGGAGCGAAACTCTGTGACGCCAACGGAACTGAAATTGGCTACGGCGGTGGTAGCCTGATGAGTCTGAACGCCATCGATATCTCGGGCCTGGATCCACGTTTAAAAACCTGTTCAATTCGCGTGGCTTGTGACGTGACCAATCCGCTTACAGGTGATTCTGGCGCTTCACGTATCTTTGGCCCGCAGAAAGGGGCAACGGAAGAACGCATTCTCGAACTGGACCGTAATCTGTCTCACTATGCCGAGATTATTAAAAAATCGCTGCGGGTCGACGTGAAGGACGTTCCCGGCGCCGGTGCGGCTGGTGGAATGGGCGCAGCGTTAATGGCTTTTTTAGGCGCGGATCTGCGCAGTGGGATAGAGATTGTGACTCAGGCGCTTAATCTGGAAGAACATATTCACGATTGCACGCTGGTAGTGACTGGCGAGGGGCGGATCGACAGCCAGAGTATTCACGGCAAAGTGCCGGTAGGTGTGGCGAATGTCGCGAAGAAGTACCACAAGCCAGTGATTGGTATTGGCGGCAGCCTGACGCATGATGTGGCGGTGGTGCATCAATATGGTATCGATGCGGTGTTTAGCGTATTGACCAGTATCAGCACACTGGAAGAGGCGTTCCGTGGGGCATTTGATAATATTTATCGTGCTTCAAGGAACATTGCCGCCACGCTGGCGATAGGAATGCGCAGTGCGGGGTGACATTGCCCCGCAAACCCTCTATACTGCGCGCCGAAGCTGACCAGACAGTCGCCGCTTCGTCGTCGTCCTCTTCGGGGGAGACGGGCGGAGGGGAGGAAAGTCCGGGCTCCATAGGGCAGGGTGCCAGGTAACGCCTGGGGGGGAAACCCACGACCAGTGCAACAGAGAGCAAACCGCCGATGGCCCACGTAAGTGGGATCAGGTAAGGGTGAAAGGGTGCGGTAAGAGCGCACCGCGCGGCTGGTAACAGTCCGTGGCACGGTAAACTCCACCCGGAGCAAGGCCAAATAGGGGTTCACAAGGTACGGCCCGTACTGAACCCGGGTAGGCTGCTTGAGCCAGTGAGCGATTGCTGGCCTAGATGAATGACTGTCCACGACAGAACCCGGCTTATCGGTCAGCTTCACTCTTTATAAAACCCCGCTTCGGCGGGGTTTTTGCTTTCTGAGTAGGTTGTCATGCCTGATGGCGCTGCGCTTATCAGGCCTACTGGGTGTATGGAACGGGTTTTGTAGGCTGGATAAGGTGGTTACGCCGCCATCCGGCAAATGTTTTCCTGATGGCGTTGCGATTGATTCACCACAAATCTGACGTTTATTTCCCACTCATCTAACCTTTATTTCGTTCTTATTAATGTTCCTGATTTCTTTTATAAGAGGAAATGTCTCTCGGGATATTTCTGGTTTTGTGATGAGCAACACAAAACGCTATGCGATACGTTTTTATCGAGAATAATCACGCGCAATCGATCGCCATCACAAAATTAGTTGCTGACAAAGTGCGCAAAATCGGTGTTAATATAATGTTGCATATGATGATGGTTTGTTTTCATTGGTTTAAATATTGATAAATGCAATGTTTTTTTACAAACAAACAAGGCAAAAAAATGTGATGCATGGCGTTATTTAAACACCATAAACGATAAAATATAATTATATTTGATAAATTACTTATTAAATTTAAACGCATTTTTTACCGGTAATTACTCTGTAATTGATTGAAATATAGCCTTTCATGGTTCGAAGAAATAACAGAGAAAATGATGTCGTTATAGCCATAAAAAATCGTTATCCCCCCATCTTTTTTTGATTAAAGTCAGGGTTAAGTGAGATTGATATTTTCTATCTCTATGATTAATAAGAAATTATCAATTTAATAATAATCTTACAAAATGTAAGGGAAGGGGATTTGTGAGTGGTCGCACATATCCTCGTTTGCTTAATTTGGTAAACTTCCTGCCGTCAACAAAGTTATTAGAGCAGGACGATATGAATACTATTTCTCTCCCTAAAACACAGCACTTAGTGGTCTTTCAGGAAGTCATTAGAAGTGGTTCTATCGGTTCTGCTGCAAAAGAATTAGGTTTAACTCAACCGGCGGTCAGCAAAATCATTAATGATGTTGAGGCTTATTTTGGTATTGAGTTAGTGGTGCGTAAAAATACCGGCGTTACCTTGACTCAGGCTGGTCAGGTGATGCTCTCATGGTCTGAATCCATTACTCGTGAAATGAAAAACATGGTTGATGAGATGAACAGCATGACGAGTAACGCAGTGGTTGATGTGTCGTTTGGCTTTCCTTCACTGATCGCCTTCACCATCATGTCCGGCATGATTAAAAAATTTAAAGAGGTGTTTCCGAAGGCGCAGGTTTCCATGTACGAAGCGCAGCTCTCCTCGTTCTTACCCGCGCTTCGTGACGGGCGCCTCGACTTCGCTATCGGTACGCTGAGTGATGAGATGAAACTACAGGATCTCCATGTTGAGCCGCTCTTTGAGTCAGACTTTATACTGGTCGCCAGCAAGTCCCGAACATGCACCGGCATCACCTCGCTGAGCGCGTTGAAAAACGAACAGTGGGTGTTGCCACAAACGAATATGGGATACTACCGCGAACTTCTAACTACGTTACAAAATAATGGCATCAGCAGTGAAAACATCGTTAATACTGACTCCGTCGTCACCATTTATAATCTTGTTCTCAATGCTGATTTCTTAACAGTAATTCCCTGTGACATGACCACACCGTTTGGCTCAAACCAGTTTATTACTATCCCGGTACAAGAGACGTTACCCGTCGCGCGTTATGCCGCCGTGTGGTCGAAAAATTATCGAATTAAAAAAGCAGCATCTATTTTGGTGGAATTAGCCAAAGAATATTCATCATATAATTGTCGAAGACGAAGGCAATTAATTGAAGTTGATTAAAGATTGAATTTGTTTTAACACGGACTCAATGCCATCTGTCTATATCTGACAATGGTTACGGCTATCTATTTAATTTAATACCCAGGTAAGAGGTTCTAATGCACATTACATACGATCTCCCAGTTGCAATTGAAGATATCCTCGAAGCGAAAAAAAGACTGGCGGGGAAAATATATAAAACGGGAATGCCTCGCTCTAACTATTTTAGTGAACGTTGCAAAGGGGAAATTTTCCTCAAGTTTGAAAACATGCAGCGTACCGGTTCATTTAAAATCCGCGGCGCTTTTAACAAGCTCAGTTCATTAACCGAAGCGGAAAGATGTAAAGGCGTGGTGGCTTGCTCTGCAGGGAACCATGCGCAAGGGGTTTCTCTCTCCTGCGCCATGCTCGGAATTGACGGCAAAGTGGTGATGCCGAAAGGCGCGCCGAAGTCTAAAGTGGCGGCAACCTGCGATTATTCCGCGGAAGTTGTGCTGCACGGTGATAACTTCAACGACACTATCGCGAAGGTTAGCGAGATTGTGGAAACGGAAGGCCGTATCTTTATTCCGCCCTATGATGACCCGAAAGTGATTGCCGGTCAGGGCACTATTGGTCTGGAAATTCTGGAAGATCTGTACGATGTCGATAACGTGATTGTGCCAATTGGCGGCGGCGGACTGATTGCAGGTATTGCGGTGGCAATTAAATCTATTAACCCGACCATTAAGATTATTGGCGTACAGTCTGAAAACGTTCACGGCATGGCGGCTTCTTTCCGCGCTGGAGAAATAACCACGCACCGAACGACCGGCACCCTGGCGGATGGTTGTGACGTCTCTCGCCCGGGTACTTTAACGTATGAAATCGTTCGTGAGTTGGTGGATGACATTGTCCTGGTCAGCGAAGATGAAATTCGCAACAGCATGGTGGCATTAATTCAGCGAAATAAAGTTGTAACTGAAGGTGCCGGTGCGCTGGCATGCGCAGCATTATTAAGCGGGAAATTAGATAGCTATATCCAGAACAGAAAAACAGTCAGCATTATTTCTGGCGGTAATATCGATCTTTCTCGTGTATCTCAAATTACTGGTTTAGTTGACGCTTAATATACTTCGTTGAGGATAGGATATGAGTACTACTGATAGCATTGTATCCAGCCAGACAAAACAGTCGTCCTGGCGCAAATCGGACACCACCTGGACACTGGGTTTATTTGGTACAGCCATCGGCGCAGGGGTGCTGTTCTTCCCTATCCGCGCAGGTTTTGGCGGACTGATCCCCATTCTGATCATGCTGGTGTTAGCATACCCCATCGCTTTCTATTGCCACCGTGCGCTGGCACGCCTGTGTCTTTCCGGTTCTAACCCTTCCGGTAACATCACAGAAACGGTTGAAGAGCACTTTGGTAAAACGGGCGGTGTGGTTATCACGTTCCTCTACTTCTTTGCGATTTGTCCGCTGCTGTGGATTTATGGCGTCACCATTACCAACACCTTTATGACCTTCTGGGAAAACCAGCTGCAGATGCCAGCATTGAACCGTGGCTTCGTGGCGCTGTTCCTGTTGTTGCTGATGGCATTCGTCATCTGGTTTGGTAAAGATCTGATGGTTAAAGTGATGAGCTACCTGGTATGGCCGTTCATTGCCAGCCTGGTGCTTATCTCTCTGTCGCTGATTCCTTACTGGAACTCTGCGGTTATCGATCAGGTGGATATCAGCAATATCGCCCTGACTGGCCATGACGGCATCCTGGTTACCGTATGGCTGGGTATTTCCATCATGGTGTTCTCTTTCAACTTCTCGCCAATCGTTTCTTCTTTCGTCGTCTCTAAACGCGAAGAGTATGAGAAAGATTACGGTCGCGAATTCACCGAGCAGAAATGTTCTAAAATCATCTCCCGCGCCAGTATGCTGATGGTTGCGGTGGTAATGTTCTTCGCCTTTAGCTGCCTGTTCACGCTCTCTCCGGCAAACATGGCGGATGCGAAAGCGCAAAACATTCCAGTGCTGTCTTACCTGGCGAACCACTTCGCTTCACTGTCCGGTACGAAGTCTACCTTCGCCACCATTCTGGAATACGGTGCTTCAATCATCGCCCTGGTTGCTATCTTCAAATCTTTCTTCGGCCACTATCTGGGGACGCTGGAAGGTCTGAACGGTCTGGTGCTGAAGTTTGGTTACAAAGGCGATAAAACCAAAGTTTCCATGGGCAAACTCAACACCATCAGCATGATCTTCATCATGGGTTCCACCTGGGTTGTGGCATATGCCAACCCGAACATCCTGGACCTGATTGAAGCAATGGGCGCGCCGATTATTGCCTCTCTGCTCTGCCTGCTGCCGATGTATGCCATCCGTAAAGCGCCATCACTGGCGAAATACCGTGGCCGTCTGGATAACGTGTTTGTTACCGTGATTGGTCTGCTGACCATCCTGAACATTGTCTACAAACTGTTTTAATCCTTAAGCTCAGGATGAGCGGAGTAGTGAAATGAATGAGTTTCCGGTAGTACTGGTTATTAACTGTGGTTCATCTTCCATTAAATTCTCAGTGCTCGATGCAGCAAACTGTGAAGTTTTAATGGCGGGAATTGCAGACGGTATTAACTCTGAAAATGCGTTCATAGCAATTAATGGAGGAGAGCCAGCTAAGCTGGCTCACCACAGCTACGAAGACGCATTAAAAGCGATTGCCGTTGAACTGGAAAAACGTAATTTAATGGACAGTGTGGCCTTAATTGGCCACCGCATTGCCCACGGTGGAAATATCTTTACCGAATCAGCAATTATTACTGAGGAAGTTATCGACAATATTCGCCGGGTATCGCCATTAGCACCGCTACATAATTATGCGAACCTGAGCGGGATTGAATCTGCTCAGCACCTTTTCCCAGGCGTGCAGCAGGTCGCGGTATTTGATACCAGCTTCCATCAGACGATGGCCCCAGAAGCCTATCTGTACGGTTTACCGTGGAAATATTTTGAGGAGTTAGGCGTTCGTCGTTACGGTTTCCACGGCACGTCGCATCGCTATGTTTCGCAACGAGCGCATGAACTTCTGGATCTGCAGAATGATGATTCAGGTCTGGTTGTGGCGCACCTGGGCAACGGCGCGTCTATCTGTGCGGTACGTAACGGGCAGAGCGTTGATACCTCGATGGGCATGACGCCGCTGGAAGGGCTGATGATGGGCACACGCAGCGGCGACGTGGATTTCGGCGCGATGGCGTGGATTGCCGCTGAAACCAACCAGACGCTCGGCGACCTTGAGCGCGTAGTGAATAAAGAGTCCGGTTTGCTGGGTATTTCCGGTCTGTCCTCTGACTTACGTACGTTAGAAAAAGCCTGGCACGAAGGACATGAGCGCGCGCAATTGGCGATTAAAACGTTTGTGCATCGTATTGCGCGTCACATCGCCGGACATGCCGCATCGCTGCATCGTCTTGATGGCATTATTTTCACCGGCGGAATCGGTGAGAACTCAGTATTAATTCGCCGTTTGGTTATCGAGCATTTGGCCGTTTTAGGTGTAAATATCGATAGCGAGATGAATAGTCTGCCAAATTCCCATGGCGAAAGAATTATCTCTAATAAGGATGCTCGTGTTATTTGTGCGGTGATTCCCACAAATGAAGAGAAAATGATTGCTCGTGATGCCATTGCGTTAGGCAAAATTAATATCCCAGTAGCATTTGCATAATTAATTTTCAGCAGAGAGATTATTTTTCATGAAGGTAAATATCGATACCAGCGATATGCTGTATGCCGAAGCCTGGAATGGCTTTAAAGGTACGGACTGGAAAGAAGAAATTAATGTCCGTGATTTTATTCAGCACAACTACACGCCTTATGAAGGGGATGAATCTTTCCTCGCCGAAGCAACGCCAGCAACCACGGCGTTGTGGGAAAAAGTTATGGCGGGCATCCGTATTGAAAACTCGACCCATGCGCCGGTTGATTTCGATACCAATATTGCCACCACGATAACCGCGCATGACGCCGGTTATATTGAACAAGAACTGGAAAAAATCGTCGGTCTGCAAACGGATGCGCCGCTCAAGCGCGCCCTGCATCCGTTTGGCGGCATCAACATGATCAAAAGCTCTTTTGATGCTTATGGTCGTGAGATGGATGCTAATTTTGAATACCTGTTTACTGACCTGCGTAAGACCCACAACCAGGGCGTATTCGATGCTTACTCTCCGGATATGCTGCGCTGCCGTAAATCCGGCGTACTGACCGGTCTGCCGGACGGCTATGGTCGTGGCCGCATCATCGGTGACTACCGCCGCGTTGCGCTGTACGGTATCCGCTACCTGGTGCGTGAGCGTGAACTGCAGTTTGCCGATCTTCAGTCGAATCTGGAGTGGGGGCAGAATCTTGAAGCCACGATTCGTCTGCGTGAAGAACTGTCTGAACACCGTCGCGCTCTGCTGCAAATGCAGGAAATGGCAGCGAAATACGGCTGCGATATCTCTCGTCCGGCACGTAATGCGCAGGAAGCGGTGCAGTGGGTCTACTTTGCTTACCTGGCTGCGGTGAAATCGCAGAACGGCGGCGCTATGTCGCTGGGCCGTACCGCTTCGTTCCTCGACATCTACATTGAGCGTGACTTCAAAGCGGGAATTTTAAACGAGCAGCAGGCGCAGGAGCTGATCGACCACTTCATTATGAAGATCCGTATGGTGCGCTTCCTGCGTACGCCGGAATTCGACACCCTGTTCTCTGGCGACCCTATCTGGGCGACCGAAGTCATCGGTGGTATGGGACTGGATGGTCGTACGCTGGTGACCAAAAACTCGTTCCGCTACCTGCATACGCTGCACACCATGGGGCCGGCGCCTGAGCCGAACCTGACGGTACTGTGGTCCGAGCAGCTACCGATTGCCTTCAAAAAATATGCCGCTCAGGTGTCCATCATCACCTCGTCTTTACAGTACGAAAACGATGATCTGATGCGTACTGACTTTAACAGCGATGACTATGCCATTGCCTGCTGTGTCAGCCCGATGGTTATCGGCAAGCAAATGCAGTTCTTCGGTGCGCGCGCCAACCTCGCCAAAACGTTGCTGTACGCAATCAACGGCGGTGTGGATGAGAAACTAAAAATCCAGGTCGGACCGAAAACTGCGCCGCTGATGGATGACGTGTTGGATTACGACACGGTGATGGAGAGCCTGGACCACTTTATGGACTGGCTGGCCGTGCAGTACATCAGCGCGTTGAACATCATCCACTACATGCACGACAAGTACAGCTATGAAGCTTCGTTGATGGCGTTGCACGATCGTGATGTTTATCGCACGATGGCCTGTGGTATGGCGGGGCTTTCCGTGGCGGCGGATTCGCTGTCGGCTATCAAATACGCCCGCGTGAGACCGATTCGTGATGAAAACGGTCTGGCGATCGATTTTGAAATCGAAGGCGACTATCCGCAATACGGTAACAACGACGAGCGCGTAGACAGCATTGCCTGCGACCTGGTCGAACGCTTTATGAAAAAAATTAAGGTGTTGCCAACCTACCGTAACGCGGTGCCGACGCAGTCCATTCTGACCATCACCTCCAACGTGGTGTACGGCCAGAAAACAGGTAACACGCCGGATGGACGTCGCGCAGGTACGCCGTTTGCGCCAGGGGCAAACCCGATGCACGGCCGCGATCGCAAAGGTGCGGTGGCGTCGTTAACCTCGGTCGCCAAACTGCCGTTTACCTATGCCAAAGACGGTATTTCGTACACCTTCTCCATTGTGCCGGCTGCGCTGGGCAAAGAAGATAGCGTGCGTAAAACCAACCTGGTCGGGCTGCTGGATGGTTACTTCCACCATGAAGCGCATGTGGAAGGTGGGCAGCATCTGAACGTTAACGTTATGAACCGTGAAATGTTGATGGATGCCATTGAGCACCCGGAAAACTATCCGAACCTGACGATCCGCGTGTCTGGTTATGCGGTGCGCTTCAACGCGCTGACCCGCGAACAGCAGCAGGACGTTATTTCACGTACTTTCACCCAGGCGCTGTAACGCCGGAGGGGTTATGAGAAAAGTTATTGCAACCGAATGTGCGCCAGGGGCGATTGGACCTTACGTACAGGGTGTGGATCTGGGCAGTATGGTGTTGACCTCAGGTCAGATTCCGGTGTGTCCACAGACCGGTGAAGTGGCAGAAAACGTGGCCGATCAGGCGCGTCAAAGCCTGGAAAACGTGAAAGCGATTGTCGAGTCCGCCGGTTTGAAGGTGAGCGATATCGTCAAGACCACCGTTTTCGTTTCTGACCTGAACGACTTCGCCACCATTAACCAGGTGTACCAGCAGTTTTTTGATGAGCACAAGGCAATCTACCCTACGCGCAGCTGCGTACAGGTCGCCCGCTTACCAAAGGATGTGAAGCTGGAGATTGAAGCCATCGCCGTGCGTGGCGATACGCTGTAATCCCTTGCGGGGCGATCGCAGGATCGCCCCGATCCTTAATGAGTGTGAAACCTGGTCTTCACTGAACGGCAATCCGAGGGTGTGGATATGATTAGCGCATTCGATATTTTCAAGATTGGCATTGGACCTTCCAGCTCCCATACCGTGGGGCCAATGAACGCAGGTAAAAGCTTTATCGATCTGTTGGTCAGCAGCGGGGAACTCTTCAGGACCACGCATATCGTGGTCGATCTTTATGGATCGCTCTCTCTGACCGGCAAAGGTCATGCGACAGACGTCGCCATCATGATGGGACTGGCCGGTAACAGTCCGCAAAACGTTAATATAGATTCAATCCCTGGTTTTACTCAGGAAGTGGCCCGTACCGGACGTTTGCCGGTTGCTCAGGGTACGCATATTGTCGATTTCTCCCCAGACGAAAATATTCTCTTTCATAGCGAAACGCTGCCGCGCCATGAAAATGGTATGCGTATTACCGCGTGGCATGGTAACGAGACACTGTTAAGTAAAACCTATTACTCCATCGGCGGCGGTTTTATCGTCGAAGAGGAGCAATTTGGTCAGGTGCATGACGTTGAAACACCCGTACCCTACAATTTTCATTCCGCCAGCGAACTGCTGAAGCTGTGCGAGCGCAACGGGCTGTCTGTTTCCGGCCTGATGATGCAAAACGAACTGGCGATGCGCAGCAAAGAGGAAATCGATGCTGGTTTTGCCGCCATCTGGGACGTCATGCACGCCGGGATTGAGCGCGGCATGAACACCGAAGGCGTCCTGCCGGGCCCGCTGAACGTCCCGCGTCGCGCCGTGGCGCTGCGGCGACTGTTGGTTTCCAGTGATAATCTGTCCAGTGACCCGATGAACGTGATCGACTGGATCAACATGTTCGCGCTGGCCGTGAGCGAAGAAAACGCCGCCGGGTGTCGGGTTGTTACCGCGCCAACCAACGGCGCATGCGGGATAATTCCCGCCGTGCTGGCCTATTACGACAAATTCCGCCGTCCGGTGAATGCGAACTCGATTGCCCGATATTTGCTGGCAGCAGGAGCGATAGGCGCGCTGTATAAGATGAATGCTTCTATTTCTGGTGCCGAAGTGGGCTGTCAGGGAGAGATTGGCGTAGCCTGTTCCATGGCGGCAGCCGGGCTGACGGAGTTGCTTGGCGGTAGCCCTGCGCAGGTATGCATTGCGGCGGAAATCGCTATGGAGCATAACCTGGGGCTGACCTGCGATCCGGTGGCCGGGCAGGTGCAAATACCGTGTATCGAACGCAATGCGATCAACGCGGTAAAAGCCGTGAACGCCGCGCGTATGGCGCTACGCCGGACGTCTGAGCCACGCGTTTCGCTCGATAAAGTGATCGAGACCATGTACGAAACGGGCAAAGATATGAATGACAAGTACCGTGAAACTTCGCGCGGTGGCCTGGCGATTAAAGTGGTTTGTACCTGAGATGAAAGGGTGCGTTTGTAGGCCGGATAAGGCGTAAGCGCCGCCATCCGGCAATGAATCAATTAACATCCACTGACCAGGATGATGAATCTGAGGCATTGTTCCGTTCACCTTATGTTCATTGCTTCTCTTATGTACCGGTTCCTGTGAACGTGTAAAGGGTGCTATCGCCGCACCCTTTACAATCCCGGCTCCCGGCAGGAAAATTGTTGCTGCGCAATACCCTCCGCTTATTCCTTCAGGCTACCGGGCCGGGCGCGAGGTAGCATCCATGCAAAGCGCGCCCTGAGCCAGCATCCATGCTGGCTCTCCCTGCCTTACGGAAACACGTCGGCAATTTTCAGCCGGACCAGCCCACACCTGACCATCTGCGTTTTTTTGTTTAAACAGCAAAACAGGTTTCACTGGAAGTCAGAGCATTGAAGCGATGACCCCGATCCGGCTGAAAATCGATGAGGTGTTGACGGCTGACCGGGTCTGCCCGCAGGGATGCGGGCAGAGGGGATGGCCTGCAGGGATGCAGGCTCGGCCCCGACCCGACAGGCAGACGGCATAAGACGAATGAATCGCGCAGCGACGATTTTCCCGCCGGGAGCCTGGGTTGCAAGGGAGGCGGCGATGAGCCTCCCTTGCACGTTCACGGGTAACGGCGTTTCAGAGAAATGACACCGCTGAGGTGAACGGAATCCTGAACTAGAATCACATGTTCTCGATAATGCTTAACTGACAAACATTAGTACTTTAGCGCACCTTTTTTGTTGTGATCTGCTTCAAAAACAGAAATTTAATACATTTAATGTTATTAAAAGAGAAAATATTTCTTAACTTTTAGAAATTACAGGGGTTTATTTGTAAAGTTTTTCTCTGATCCTGCGCGTATGATTTCTTCATTACTCCAATAGCTCACCTGCACCTTATGTACTGCGTATCGCATTAAGCAGTACGAAAAAAATAAAAAAACCTCTACCTACACATTGAGCGGGAAATTATGGAAACGGCAACGAATAGCAGCGTAATACTCGACGCATCTGCTCCGGCACGTCGGGCGGGAATGACCGAAAGTGAATGGCGCGAAGCCATTAAATTCGACAGTACGGACACCGGCTGGGTCATTATGAGTATCGGTATGGCAATCGGCGCGGGGATTGTTTTTCTTCCCGTCCAGGTAGGACTGATGGGGCTGTGGGTATTCTTACTCTCCTCTATCATCGGCTACCCTGCCATGTATCTGTTCCAGCGTCTGTTTATCAATACGCTGGCTGAATCCCCAGAATGCAAAGACTACCCGAGCGTGATCAGCGGCTACCTGGGTAAAAACTGGGGCATCCTGTTGGGGGCATTGTATTTTGTGATGCTGGTCATCTGGATGTTCGTCTATTCCACCGCCATCACTAACGACAGCGCCTCCTATCTGCACACGTTTGGCCTGACTGAAGGCTTACTGTCCGACAGCCCGTTCTATGGCCTGGTGCTAATTTGCATCCTGGTGGCCATCTCGTCGCGCGGGGAAAAACTGCTGTTTAAAATCTCTACCGGTATGGTACTGACCAAGCTGCTGGTGGTAGCGGCGCTTGGCGTGTCGATGGTAGGGATGTGGCATTTATATAACGTAGGTTCGCTGCCGCCGATGGCGCTGCTGATCAAAAACGCGATTATCACGCTGCCGTTTACGCTGACCTCGATTCTGTTTATTCAGACTCTTAGCCCAATGGTTATCTCATATCGTTCTCGCGAAAAATCCATTGAGGTGGCGCGTCATAAAGCGCTGCGCGCTATGAATATCGCGTTTGGTATTCTGTTCGTTACGGTCTTTTTCTACGCCGTTTCCTTCACGCTGGCGATGGGCCACGACGAAGCGGTTAAAGCCTATGAGCAGAACATTTCCGCTCTGGCGATTGCTGCGCAGTTTATCAGCGGCGATGGTGCTGGCTGGGTGAAAATCGTCAGCGTTATCCTGAACATCTTTGCCGTAATGACTGCCTTCTTCGGCGTCTATTTAGGCTTCCGTGAAGCTACTCAGGGGATCGTGATGAACGTGCTGCGCCGTAAAATGCCAGCCGAGAAAATCAATGAAACCCTGGTGCAGCGCGGCATTATGATTTTCGCCATTCTGCTGGCCTGGAGCGCAATTGTGCTCAATGCGCCGGTACTGAGCTTCACGTCTATTTGTAGTCCAATCTTCGGCATGGTGGGTTGTCTGATCCCGGCGTGGCTGGTCTACAAAGTTCCTGCACTGCACAAATACAAAGGCGCTTCCCTGTATCTGATTATTATCACGGGCTTGCTGCTGTGCGTTTCTCCGTTCCTGGCATTTTCCTGAGTTATCTGAGCAAAGGTTGTTGTTATGTTTGAGACTACATTGAATCCATTATGGGATAATTTTATTCGCGCAGTGCAGGAAGAAGTGAAGCCCGCGCTGGGCTGCACGGAACCTATCTCTCTGGCTCTGGCGGCGGCGGTCGCATCGTCTGAGCTGGACGGCGCGGTTGAACGCATTGATGCGTGGGTCTCGCCAAACCTGATGAAAAATGGCCTGGGTGTGACCGTTCCGGGGACTGGCATGGTGGGGTTACCGATTGCCGCCGCGCTGGGCGCGATCGGTGGTAACGCCAAAGCCGGGCTGGAAGTGCTGAAAGACGCTTCGGCTGAGGCGGTGGCGCAGGCCAAAGCGATGCTGAGCGCCGGGAAGGTTACGGTGATGCTGCAAGAGCCTTGCGAAGATATTCTTTTTTCCCGTGCGAAAGTGTACAGCGCTGAAGGATGGGCGTGCGTGACCATTGTTGGCGGCCATACCAACGTTGTGCGCATTGAAACCAACAAAGGCGTGGTGTTCGCGACAGAAGAGAGCACTCAGGAAGAGGAGCAGGAATCACCGCTGGCGGTGCTGTCTCACACGTCGCTGGAAGAGATTCTGGCGTTTGTGAATGCGGTGCCGTTTGCGTCAATCCGCTTTATTCTCGATGCGGCAAAACTGAACGGGGCGTTGTCTCAGGAAGGGCTGCGCGGTAACTGGGGTTTGCACATCGGAACCACGCTTGAGAAGCAGTGCGCGCGTGGCCTGCTGGCAGACGATCTATCTACCGCCATTCTGATCCGTACCAGTGCGGCATCGGATGCGCGAATGGGCGGGGCGACGCTGCCAGCGATGAGCAATTCCGGCTCCGGTAATCAGGGTATTACCGCCACTGTTCCGGTGATGGTGGTTGCTGAGCACTTTGGCGCGGATGAGGAAAAACTGGCGCGTGCGCTGATGCTGTCTCACCTGAGCGCAATCTACATCCATCATCAGCTTCCACGTTTGTCCGCACTGTGTGCGGCAACCACGGCGGCGATGGGCGCTGCGGCGGGTATGGCATGGATTGTCGATGGGCGCTACAACACCATCGCGATGGCGATCAGCAGCATGATTGGCGACGTGAGCGGAATGATTTGCGATGGCGCCTCAAACAGCTGCGCGATGAAAGTTTCAACCAGCGCATCTGCGGCGTGGAAAGCGGTGCTGATGGCTCTGGACGATACTGCTGTAACGGGTAACGAAGGGATTGTGGCGCATAACGTGGAGCAATCTATCACTAACCTGTGCGCGCTGGCGTGTCGGTCAATGCAGGAAACCGACAAGCAGATCATTGAGATCATGGCCAGTAAAGCGCATTAATCTGTAGGCTGGGTAAGGCGCAGCCGCTACCCGGCATCAGCCTGAGCCGCCTTTTCAGGCGGCTTCTTCGTCTTCGAGCCGTAGCTCGGCATCGGCCACAATCGCTTCCAGTTCTGTCAGCATTTCTTCATAACCGAAAGTCGCCGTGTCCTGTTTTTGCGGCTCAACCTGCGGCTGGCGTTTTTTTGTTTTTTTCTTGCTCAATAGTCGTACTCCATTGTTTTCCATGACTATACGGGCAAATCTATCAGCAAAGCACGTAGCGGGGTATCGGCGACTAACGTTATGTTAGTTTCGTCACGAATAAATGCGCCATCGCCGCAGGTGAGTGCTTCTTTTTCGGCTCCAGCCGTCACCGCATGGAATCTGCCGTGGATCGACTGGAGATAAGCGCGAGGCCCATGTAACTGAAAACTGAGCGATTCGCCTTGTTGCAGCTCAACATGATGCACCCAAACCTGTTGGCGCAGATGCAGGCTGCCTTGCTCACCGTCCGGCGAGGCCAGCAGTTGATGCTTACCGGCACTCAGCATGGCTTTCTGCACGCAGGCATTTTCACGCTGCGGGCAGGCATCCAGCCAGAGCTGCATTCTGGTTAACGGCTTATCTTTGCTGATATTGTGTTCGCTATAGCTGATCCCGGGCTGTGTCGCGAGCAATAGCACTTCGCCCGCTTTAGCCTGGATATGGTTGCCTTCGCTGTCGCGGTACTCAGCTTCCCCTTCGAGGATCAGGTTGACGATATCCACTTTCGGATAGGTACGTGGCTGGAAAGAGGCCCCCGGTGCCAGAACTTCCTGGTTCAGAACACGCAGCGAGGCATAACCCAGCAGTTTAGGATCAAAATAGTGTCCAAAGGAGAAGGTATAACGGGCCTGCAGCCAGCCGTAGTCTGCCTGTCCGCATTGTTTGGCTGTACGGGTAGTAATCATAGTTCTTGACCTCTCTTTACTTCCTTTTATGTTAAATGGCTAGACGCTGCATTGTTAGCCAGATATTCTGCCTGGTATGTTCAAATTTCCTGAATGAGAACGAGATGGCCAAAGAAAGGGCTTTAACGCTTGAAGCGTTACGCGTCATGGACGCAATAGACAGACGCGGTAGCTTTGCCGCCGCGGCAGATGAACTGGGGCGGGTTCCTTCAGCCCTCAGCTATACCATGCAGAAGCTGGAGGAAGAGCTGGACGTCGTCTTGTTTGACCGTTCAGGTCATCGCACAAAATTCACCAACGTCGGGCGTATGCTGCTGGAGCGTGGACGCGTCCTGCTGGAGGCTGCGGATAAGCTGACTACCGATGCCGAAGCACTGGCGCGTGGGTGGGAAACGCATCTGACCATCGTGACCGAAGCGTTGGTGCCGACGGCGGCGTTTTTCCCGCTGATCGACAGGCTTGCCGGGAAGGCCAATACCCAGCTTTCCGTTATCACTGAAGTTCTGGCCGGGGCGTGGGAGCGTCTGGAGCAAGGGAGAGCGGATATCGTGATTGCGCCGGATATGCATTTTCGCTCATCTTCCGAAATCAACTCGCGCAAGCTGTACTCGTTGATGAACGTGTATGTGGCGGCACCGGATCATCCTATCCATCAGGAGCCGGAACCATTATCGGAAGTCACCCGCGTGAAATACCGTGGTATCGCGGTGGCGGATACCGCTCGTGAACGTCCGGTGTTGACCGTGCAACTGTTGGATAAACAACCTCGTCTGACGGTGAGTTCGATAGAAGATAAACGTCAGGCGCTGTTAGCCGGACTGGGTGTGGCGACGATGCCTTACCCGCTGGTGGAAGAGGATATTGCGGCTGGTCGGTTGCGGGTAGTAAGCCCTGAGTCGACAAGTGAAATTGATATCATTATGGCCTGGCGGCGAGACAGTATGGGCGAGGCAAAATCCTGGTGTCTGCGGGAAATCCCCAAACTGTTTGTGGGTAAATAGCCGGACTGTTACGCCGGATGCGGTGCGAAGCACCTTATCCGGCCTGGAAGACGGAGTATGTTGTAGGCCTGATAAGCGCAGCGCCATCAGGCATCTACATATGCTACGTCAGGATAACTGTTTGGGATCGGGCCCGAAGCGGTTACTCCCCTGAGTCCCGTTTTGACAGTTGAAAATGATGATAATCAACCAGCCAACGATCGGGATCAGCAGCACCAGCAGCCACCAGGCTGAACGATCGGTGTCATGCAAACGCCTGAACTGTACCGCCCACCAAGGGATAAACACCAGAACCCCATAAATCGTTGTTAGTATGCCTTCCCCTCCGGCGCGTTCCCAGCCAAGCATTCTGTCCAGGATACCCAGCACGAACGTGAAGATGATGTTGACCAGCACAAACATCCAGTATTCTTTACGACGCGCGCGACCACCAAAACCAAAGTAATTCTTTAATACGTTTAAATACCAATCCATTTTTGCCTCGTTCTGCATTCAATTACTTGTTTTTAAAGCAATCAAATTAAGAATAGCTGTGAATGAAATGATGGTAAATATTTACGGTATTAATTATTTAGCCCCCAAATGGGGGCCTGTGTAAATCAGGCGAAACGCTCGTCACGCCCGTGGGGTTCGTTAAGGTCCTGCCACGGCCCAACAGAAATAATACCAGTCGGGTTAATGGTTTTATGGCTACGGAAGTAGTGATTACGGATGTGATCGAAATTGACGGTTTCCGCAATGCCCGGTATCTGGTAGATGTCGCGCAGGAAACCGTACAGGTTCAGATAGTCGCTAATCCGGTGTTTGTCGCACTTGAAATGGGTCACATACACTGGATCAAAACGTACCAGTGTGGTCCACAGGCGAATATCTGCTTCTGTTAACTGATTGCCGGTCAGGTAGCGATGCTGCCCCAGGATTTGCTCCAGTCGCGCCAGGGATTGGAAGACTTTTTCCACGGCGTCATCGTACGCTTCCTGGCTGGTGGCAAATCCGGCTTTGTACACACCGTTATTGACGTTGCCATAAATCCAGCCATTCAGCTCGTCGATTTGACTTTGCAGGGCTGGCGGATAGTAATCCCCAGCTTTTGCGCCCAAAGCATCAAAAGCGGTGTTAAACATGCGGATGATCTCCGCAGATTCGTTGCTGACAATGGTGTGATTTTTTTTATCCCACAGCACCGGGACGGTTACCCTACCGCTGTAATGCGGATCGGCGTGCAGATAGAGCTGGTAAAGAAACTCGTGTTGATACAGCGTATCGCCGGTTGCAGCCGGGAAGGTATCGTCAAAGGTCCAGCCGTTTTCTAGCATCAGCGGATGTACAACGGAGACGGAAATAAACGGTTCCAGCCCTTTGAGCTTACGCAAAATCAGCGTACGGTGCGCCCACGGACAGGCCAGAGAAACGTAGAGATGATAGCGGTCTTTTTCGGCAGCGAATCCCCCTTCGCCCGTTGGACCCGGTGCGCCATCCGCGGTGAGCCAGTTGCGGTAAGCCGATGCTGAACGTTGAAATTTTCCCCCGGTTGATTTGGTATCATACCAGGTGTCATGCCATACGCCGTCAATCAGTTGTCCCATTTTATCGCCTCCTCAGATAGCAAAAGCGAGGAGATGTCCCCTCGCTTTTTGGTGTGTTCAGTATAGCTCGCTTACCACTTTTTATTCAGAACGCGGTCGATGCTGAATGCGCCCGGACCGGTGATAGCCAGCAGCAGGAAACCGCCTGCGATGGTCAGGTTTTTCATGAACATCAGAGAGTTCACGCCTTCCGCAAAGTTGCTGTGGAAGATGAACGCTGTCAGCAGCGTGAAGCCTGCGGTGAACAGCGCGGTTGTGCGGGTCAGGAAGCCGAACAGGATTGCCAGACCGCCGCCAAACTCAAGCAGGATGACCAGCGGCAACATAAAACCAGGCACGCCCATGGCTTCCATATACTGTTGGGTACCCGCATATCCGGTGATTTTGCCCCAGCCTGCGGAAATAAACAGGATTGGCATCAGAATGCGCGCTACCAGTACACCAACATCTTCTAATTTCTTCATCATTCACTCCAGGAAACCACTCAGGCGGCTTATTTTGTTTTGTGTGCAACGACGCTGCAGAGCGCGTCGTTGCTGTCGATGGAGAGAATCATAAACGTGCTTAATGACAATTGTTAGCAAGGAAAACTGTCAAATTTTTTCAAAAATTTTGAGGTTAGGGGGAGTGAGAGGGATTAGCCGCGCAGTTGCTGCTGTCTGATGGTCGCTTTAACCAGACGCCAGATGCTCCAGACGCTAAAACCGCGCTTAGCCCAGCGTACCAGCAGATTAGGATTACGAATGGTACGAACTGCCATGATACTGCTACCCACTAACACCCAGCCACGTAGGTTCAACAGCGTTTTCCAGCCACGATCGTAGACTTCGGTGGCCTCCAGCCAGTCGCGGCGAGTAGCAGACAGATCCAGCCGTTGCTGCTGGATCTGTCCAAGCAGTTGCGCCTTACGTTGTTGACGTTCGACTTTACTGCTCATTATGCATCATCCTCCAGGGCCTGCCTGTCGTTTGCGAGTTCGTGGCGCGTATGGCGTAGCAGCGTTGTTTTGCGCGCTTTACGCAGAGTCCATATCCCGCCAATAAGCGCCATAACCAACAGCACAACGGTGGTGGCAATCATTGCGTTCAGGCGATATTGCGGATCAATGGCCCAGATGATAAGCACCATCAGGCTCATCAGCCCAAACGCCGCGAACAGCATGGTCAGCCCAAGCATCAGCAGGATCTGGATGAGATTTGATTTTTCCTCTTCCAGTTCCACGACGGCCAGCCGCAACCGCGTTTCTACGATCTCAACGAGAATCGTCAGGATCCGCTGTCCAATACCCAGTACGCTTTTGCCTGGACCTTGTGCGTGTTGAGAGTCAGCCATTGTTAACGGCGCGACAGCAGTACACCAAGCACCACACCGACTGCAGCGCCAATCCCGACGCCAGTCCATGGGTTTTCGCGTACATAGTTATCGGCTTTGGCCGCGGCTTCACGGGTCTGTTTGGCAATCACATCGCTGGTTTCACTCAGGCGATGACGGCTCTCCCGCAGGGCGTGTTCGGCTTTGCTGCGAATTTTACTCATCTCTTCCTTCGACTTATCGCCAGAGGAGCTAAGTACTTCTTCAAGCGTATCCGCAAGAGATTTCAGCTCAGCGCGCAGGTTGTCCGTAGCATTATCTTTCGACATAGTTTTCTCCAGTTGAGTGGGTAGTTACCGTACTTAGTAATCGCGTGATTCGAGTTCTTTCAGCTCATTCTGAGCTTCGGCAAGCTTACGTTCGCGTTTGGCAATTTTATCCGCATCGCCTTTTTGCTTCGCCTCGGCTAAATCATCTTGACGCTCGGCTATCTCATCTTTCTGCTCTGCGATTTTTTTCTGATGGTCGGCGCGCAGTTTGCTGTCAGTACAGTTAGCCCGAACCTCACTAAGCGCTTTGTTCAGACCATTGATGCGGTTCTGATTGTTGTGCTTTTCGGCATAGCTAATCTCCCGCTGAATATCCTGTTCTTTTTCCTGACAGAGGGTAGTGGCGTAACTGCCGGCACTGAGAGCGAAAAGGCTAATAGCCAAAGCGATGCGGTATTTCATTATTGAACCTTCCATTGTGATTCGACGTTGTGGCGTGCGGTCGATGCTCCAGATTAATAAAACGTTGGGTCATAATCCCAGTTTATTAATCATAGGCGCTAAACGGTGAAATCACCAAAGTGAGTGATCTAATTCAGATTCCTGGAGATTAACCAAAACGGTGCGGGGTATCACGTAAGCGGGATAACCACTGCACCGCCTGATTATCATCATCCTGCTGAGCAATAACGAAACCATGCGGTAACGTACGGTCCAGCACGACTTTGGCGGCTGCGCTCTGCGCGCTGGAATCAAAAGTGATCAGCAGCGCGTCATTTTGCGGGGTAATGCTTTTAAAGCGAATGCCGTTGGCATCCAGGTGATGCCAGATAGAGAAGCCATCAGGCATGCTGGCTCCCTGGTTTACTGCGCGAATGGCAAGCGTTGACTCCTGCTGACGAATAACCGACCAGGTCAGGAGCAGCGCGCCGATAAACAGCATAAAGGTAGTGGTCCAGGCAAGTCGTCGGAACGTTATGCATGATTTCAGCATAATTTATCCTCGGTTCCCGTATTTCTTTTTCCACAGCACAACCAGTGAACCTGCCAGACCAAACACCAGTAACACCACAGGAAGCAGCATCAGGCAAGACATGAGCTGATCTTCATACTTAAGAAATACCGGCGTTTTACCCAGCAGATAGCCAAGCGTTGTGAGGATCAGGACCCAAAGCAATCCGCTCATCCAGTTAAAGAACTGAAAGCGCGCATTATTCAGGCCGGATAACCCTGCGATGGTCGGCAATAATGTTCTGACAAACGCAATGAAGCGACCAACCAGCAGCGCAGACAAGCCATGCTTATGAAAAAGATGATGTGCGCGCTGATGGTAATGCGCAGGAAGGTGCGACAACCAATTTTGTACGGTGCGGGTATTCCCCAGCCATCGCCCCTGGATATAACTGAGCCAACAGCCGAGGCTGGCCGCGGTGGTGAGTAGCAGTACCGTTTGCGGAAAACCCATTGCGCCTTTGGCAATAAGCACGCCGACCAGTACCAGCAAACTGTCGCCGGGTAAAAACGCTGCTGGCAGCAGTCCATTTTCCAGAAACAAAATGGTAAATAGTACAAAATAGAGCATGCCAATCATGGAAGGATTGGCCAGAGTTTCAAAATCCTGAGCCCATAAAGCATTCAGTAATTGAGTCAGTAGTTCCATTCAATATTCCTGGAGAATCGGTTATCGTCATGCCGGTTTTTCTGGATTTTGTAACGCCGCGATTTTATTGATGTTTTTTGCAAGGTGCGCGGTCTGATACAAATTCACGGCCTGAACTGTTCCCTGTGAAGTTGTGAAGTTAGCAAGCTCTTAAACACAAAAATTCAAATAGCATCTAATTGTAACAAAGGTCAACGTTGTCCGTTATAGAAATTACGGTTGCTGAACTCTGATTTTGCTTATCGCATTAGAGGGAGGCGAGAGGATTTACACAGGCTGACATTTTATACCTAATGCTTACCAAGCAGCAGGTACAGGCGCTTCGCCACGCCTGTATCGATAAGATTGATTATTTTGCGCCGTTAGCGGCCGTATCGAGATGAACGACCGGATTTTCAGTAAAAAGGTAACGGTCCGCGTTGAACTCAAAATCATCGCTGGTTTCGTTAAACAGCATCTGCTTCGTATTCTCAAGGTGCTGCCACATCGCCAGTTTAGCGGCATGGGGATCTTTGCGAATCAGCGCCCGTAGGATCTGGTCATGGTCATCGCACCAGTTATCGACCGTACGCGAGTCGATGTGGTCGTGCAGTTTTTTCCAGTAGGGGTTATGGATACGCTGAGTCCACATTTTTTCCACGATGGCGGCCAGGGCGGAGTTCTGCGTGGCCAGCGCAACCTGCACATGGAACTGGAGATCCCACTCGGAGTCACGAAAGCTTTTTTCGTTGCGCGACTTCTCCTGGATTTCCATCAGTTTCATAATGTCCTGCTTGGTCACCTGGGTGGCGGCAAACTCGGCGATGTTGCTCTCAATAAGTTGACGCGCTTGCAGCAATTCAAAAGGACCGTAGCTGGCGAATTCCAAACCTTCGTCGGGAGCAACATAATGTTTGGGTTGGTTAGAGATGACGTGGATCCCCGATCCTTTACGCACCTCAACATAGCCCTCAACTTCCAGCATGATAATCGCTTCACGAACCACGGTACGGCTGACATTTTTTTCATCGGCGATAAAGCGCTCAGCGGGGAGTTTGTCACCCACCAGATAGACGCCTTGCTCGATGCGTTCTTTAAGATCAGCGGCAAGTTGTTGGTATAAACGGCGTGGTTCGGTGATTTCCATATGCGCTCCAGGCATGATACGGCAGACTATATTTGTTATACCACTTTTGCGATTACGCCTCCACTCGCGAGGACAAAAAAGCCGCCAGATAACTGACGGCTTAGCATTATATAACCTTTTTGTATCGCATCCGGTTAACTTTGCGTCGCGGGATCGCCAGTTTGCGGACCTGAATCTATCTCGCTGGCTGATTTGTTCTGTAGTACCGTCCAGATGACCAACGCGCCAAGCAGGTCGAATACCGCCAGCACGGCGAACAGCGGGCTAAAGCCGATGGTGTCGGCCAGCGCGCCAACGACCAGGGCAAACAGCGTACTGGCAAGCCAGGCGGACATGCCGGTCAGACCGTTCGCGGTTGCCACTTCATTACGGCCAAATACGTCAGAGGAGAGCGTAATCAGCGCACCGGACAGCGCCTGGTGAGCAAAGCCGCCGACGCACAGCAGGGCGATAGCAATGTATGGGCTGGTGAACAGACCAATCATCCCTGGGCCAATCATCAGCAGCGCGCCCATGGTGACCACCATTTTACGGGACACGATCAGGTTCACGCCAAACCAACGCTGGAACAGCGGTGGCAGGTAACCCCCAACGATACAGCCCAGGTCAGCAAACAGCATCGGCATCCAGGCAAACATGGCGATTTCTTTCAGGTTAAAGCCGTAGACTTTAAACATGAACAGCGGGATCCAGGCGTTGAAAGTCCCCCACGCCGGTTCAGCCAGGAAACGCGGCAGCGCGATGCCCCAGAACTGGCGGTTACGCAGGATCTGGCCGAGCGACATTTTCTTCGAGGTCGTGTTTTTATGCTGTGATTCCTGGCCGTTCAGAATGTAATCACGTTCTTCGTCAGACAGTTTTTTCTGGTCGCGTGGGTGTTTATAGAACACCAGCCAGGACATCGCCCAGATGAAGCTCAGGGCACCGGAAATAATGAATGCCATTTGCCAGCTGTGCATGACGATAGCCCAGACCACCAGCGGCGGAGCGATCATCGCGCCGATAGAAGAACCGACGTTGAAGTAACCGACGGCAATTGAACGCTCTTTTGCCGGGAACCATTCAGAACTGGCTTTCAGACCGGCCGGGATCATTGCGGCTTCAGCGGCACCTACCGCACCTCGCGCCAACGCCAGGCCACCCCAGCTGCCAGCCAGTGCGGTCGCGCCACAGAAGACGGCCCACAGAACGGCGAACATCGCGTAACCTATTTTCGTGCCGAGAACATCAAGCACGTAGCCAGCAACGGGTTGCATTACGGTGTAAGCAGCAGAATACGCTGCGATGATATAGGAATACTGTTGAGTGGAGATGTGTAACTCTTCCATCAGAGTCGGCGCAGCTGCCGCCACAGTGTTACGTGTCAGGTAACCCAGCACGGTGCCAAGCGTCACCAGTGCGATCATGTACCAACGTAACCCTTTAATTTTACGCATGTAAAACCTCATCGTTTTGTTATGTCCGCGAACGAGCGGTCATCTTCCAGTTCAGAGCGGAGGATGTTCTTTTACGAGGGGGGAACCGAAAAAAAAGCCGGTACTCCCCGAACGTTGCCATGTCAATAGTTGTGCTAATTCGGTTTCCGTACCGGTCAATCCGATGGTGATACATCGGTAATTTGCATTCCGTCGGCTTATGTATCGCGACGGCCAAAAGATAACTTGTCATACAACTTTAAAAGGTGAGTGCCATCACAAAAGTGTGAATCTTCGTGTGGTCATTATTTCGATTCAGCAAAGCCAGTGCTGGCGCGGCTTGAGGCATGATTTACCTCTTTGAGAGTAATTTTTTTGTCATCATTTGTTGATCTAACTCACGAAAATATCTTCAGTGTGTGGAAATTGGTGTGATAACTTTGTCAACATCAAAACATAAGCAATCTGACGCACTCGTTGAGAGGAAGACGATAATGACCCCGTTTATGACTGAAGATTTCCTGCTGGATACCGAATTTGCCCGCCGTCTGTATCATGATTACGCCAAAGACCAGCCGATCTTCGATTACCACTGCCATTTACCACCGCAACAAATCGCTGAAAACTACCGTTTTAATAACCTGTATGACATCTGGCTGAAGGGTGACCACTATAAGTGGCGTGCGATGCGTACCAACGGCGTTGCTGAGCGCCTGTGTACCGGCGATGCCTCCGATCGTGAGAAGTTTGATGCCTGGGCCGCTACGGTTCCGCACACTATCGGTAACCCGCTGTACCACTGGACCCACCTCGAGTTGCGTCGCCCGTTTGGTATTACAGGTAAGTTGCTGTCTCCGGCAACGGCTGACGAAATCTGGAACCAGTGCAACGAACTGCTGGCACAGGATCAATTCTCCGCGCGCGGTATCATGAAGCAGATGAACGTGAAAATGGTCGGCACCACCGATGACCCGATCGATTCTCTGGAGCACCACGCGGCCGTTGCTAAAGACGGCTCCTTCGACGTAAAAGTGCTGCCAAGCTGGCGTCCGGATAAAGCCTTCAACATCGAACTGGCGACCTTTAACGATTACATGGCCAAGCTCGGTGAAGTCTCTGACACCGATATCCGTCGTTTCGCTGACCTGCAGACCGCGCTGACCAAACGCCTGGACCACTTCGCCGCTCACGGCTGTAAAGTGTCTGACCACGCGCTGGACGTTGTACTTTTCGCGGAATCTAACGAAGCGGAGCTGGATAGCATCCTGGCGCGTCGTCTGGCCGGTGAAACCCTGAGCGAGCACGAAGTTGCCCAGTTCAAAACCGCTGTACTGGTGTTCCTCGGTGCAGAATACGCACGTCGCGAATGGGTACAGCAGTACCACATCGGCGCGCTGCGTAATAACAACCTACGTCAGTTCAAACTGTTGGGCGCGGACGTCGGCTTCGACTCCATCAACGACCGTCCGATGGCGGAAGAACTGTCCAAACTGCTGAGCAAACAGAACGAACAAAACCTGCTGCCGAAAACCATTCTGTACTGTCTGAACCCGCGCGATAACGAAGTGCTGGGCACCATGATCGGTAACTTCCAGGGCGAAGGCATGCCGGGCAAGATGCAGTTCGGTTCCGGCTGGTGGTTCAACGATCAGAAAGACGGGATGGAACGTCAGATGACACAGCTGGCGCAACTGGGCCTGCTGAGCCGCTTCGTCGGCATGCTGACCGACAGCCGTAGCTTCCTGTCTTACACCCGTCACGAATACTTCCGTCGTATTCTGTGCCAGATGATCGGTCGTTGGGTTGCTGCGGGCGAAGCCCCAGCCGACATCCAACTGCTGGGTGAAATGGTGAAAAACATTTGTTTCAACAATGCGCGCGATTATTTCGCCATTGAATTGAACTAAGAGCCTATCCATTAGGCTATTTTACTTGCCAGTTTGAACCTGGGCAGTGCTCAAAATCCTCACGTACTGCGTGTACGCTCCGGTTTTTGCGCGCTGTCCGTGTCCAAACGGGCTGCGACAATATACGCCTACTGAAATAGGCTCTAAGGTCCGGGGTTGATATGCAATACATCAAGATCCATACGCTGGATAACGTTGCGGTAGCGCTCGCTGATTTGGCTGAAGGAACCGAAGTTACCGTTGACGGGCAGGCGGTAACCCTGCGCCAGGCGGTCTCTCGTGGGCATAAGTTCGCGCTTTGCGATATCGCGCAGGGTGAGAACGTCATGAAATATGGCCTGCCGATCGGCCATGCTCTGGCTGATATCGCGGCGGGCGAGCATATTCATGCTCATAACACGCGTACCAATCTGAGCGATCTGGATGAATATAGCTATCAACCCGACTTTCAGGAACCTGAGGCGCAACCGGCGGATCGTGATGTACAGATCTACCGTCGTGCCAACGGCGATGTTGGCGTGCGTAATGAACTGTGGATCCTGCCGACAGTAGGCTGCGTCAACGCCATGGCCCGTCAGATGCAGAATCGCTTCCTGAAAGAGACCAACGATGCCGAAGGGATCGACGGCGTGCATCTCTTCAGCCACACCTACGGCTGCTCACAACTGGGTGACGACCATATCAACACCCGCACCATGCTGCAAAACATGGTGCGCCACCCGAACGCGGGCGCAGTGCTGGTGGTCGGTCTCGGCTGTGAAAACAACCAGGTTGACGCTTTTCGCGAAACCTTAGGCGAGTACGATCCCGATCGCGTTCACTTTATGGTCTGCCAACACCAGGAAGACGAAGTGGAAGCGGGGATCGAACATCTTCACCAGTTGTACAACGTGATGCGTAACGATAAGCGTGAACCCGGTAAGCTGGGCGAGCTGAAGTTTGGTCTCGAATGCGGCGGCTCCGACGGCCTGTCCGGTATTACCGCCAACCCGATGCTGGGCCGCTTCTCCGACTATGTCATTGCCAACGGCGGCACCACCGTGCTGACCGAAGTACCGGAAATGTTCGGCGCCGAGCAGTTGCTGATGGACCACTGCCGTGACGAAGAAACGTTCGGCAAGCTGGTCACTATGGTGAATGACTTCAAACAGTACTTCATTGCTCACGACCAGCCGATCTACGAAAACCCATCGCCGGGCAACAAAGCGGGTGGTATCACCACCCTGGAAGATAAATCTCTCGGCTGTACCCAAAAAGCAGGCTCCAGCCAGGTGGTGGACGTACTGCGCTACGGTGAACGCCTGAAAACGCACGGTCTGAACCTGCTGAGCGCGCCGGGTAACGACGCAGTCGCCACCAGTGCACTGGCTGGAGCGGGCTGTCATATGGTGCTGTTCAGTACCGGTCGCGGTACGCCGTACGGTGGATTTGTGCCGACGGTGAAAATTGCTACCAACAGCGAGCTGGCAGCGAAGAAAAAGCACTGGATCGATTTTGATGCCGGACAACTGATCCACGGCAAAGCGATGCCGCAGTTACTGGAAGAATTTGTCGATACCATCGTCGATTTCGCCAACGGTAAGCAAACCTGCAACGAGCGGAATGATTTTAGAGAGTTAGCGATATTTAAAAGCGGCGTAACGTTGTAGTAAATACCTGATGGTACCTGCATACAGGTCTGCGCAAACCGTAGGCCTGATAAGCGCAGCGCCATCAGGCACAAACCGTTGCCGGATGGTGGCGAACTCGCCTTATCCGGCCTACGAGATAGAATTGGGGTTGCTTGCATGACCGCGTATTGGCTGGCCCAGGGCGTAGGTGTCATCGCCTTTCTAATCGGCATTACCACCTTTTTCAATCGCGATGAGCGTCGGTTCCGGCTGCAACTCGCTGTCTATAGCGCCACCATTGGCGTGCATTTTTTCCTGATGGGCGCCTGGCCTGCAGGAATGAGCGCTGAGCTCAATACCATCCGCACACTCGTCTCGATGCATACCCGTAAACTGTGGGTAATGACCGTTTTTATTATCCTCACCCTGGTTCTCGGGCTGGCGAAATTACAGCATGCGATGGAGCTGTTGCCGATAATCGGCACGCTGGCCAGCACCTGGGCGCTGTTTCGCTGCCAAGGGTTAACCGTGCGTTGCGTTATGTGGTGCGCAACCGCTTGCTGGGTTATCCATAACTTCTGGCTGGGATCGATTGGCGGGACGATGATCGAAGGGAGTTTTCTGGTGATGAACGGCTTGAATATTATTCGCTTCCGGCGGATGCAAAAACGCGGAATTGATCCGTTCAAAATTGAAAAAAGCGTACAAGATAGTAACCCCTCCGCCCGATGACGGAGGGGAGCAGAGATTAGCCGCGCAGGGCGTTGTTGGCCAGACGTTCGTCTTCTGCCTGACAGGCAGCAGCGGTAAACAGGACGTCTGTAGAAGAGTTTAATGCCGTTTCACAGGAGTCCTGCAGCACGCCGATGATAAAGCCAACGGCAACCACCTGCATGGCGATATCATTCGGAATCCCGAACATGTTGCATGCCAGGGGGATTAACAGCAGAGAACCGCCCGCCACGCCCGATGCGCCGCAGGCACACAGCGAAGCCACCACGCTGAGTAACAGCGCTGTCGGTAAATCGACCGGAATACCCAGCGTATTCACCGCCGCCAGCGTCAGCACGGTAATGGTGATCGCCGCACCCGCCATATTGATGGTGGCCCCCAGCGGAATAGAAACCGAGTAGGTATCACGATCCAGATTCAACTTCTCACACAGCGCCATATTCACCGGAATGTTTGCCGCGGAGCTGCGGGTAAAGAAGGCATACACGCCGCTTTCACGCAGACAGACCAGCACCAGCGGATACGGGTTACGGCGAATTTTCCAGAATACCAGCAGCGGGTTAACCACCAGCGCTACCAGCAGCATACAACCTACCAGCACGGTCAGCAGCTGAGCGTAGCCCCAAAGCGTGGCAAAACCGGTGGTTGCCAGCGTGGAGGAGACCAGGCCGAAGATCCCAATTGGCGCGAAACGAATCACCAGCTTCACCATAAAGGTGACGGCGTTGGACATATCATTGACCAGATTTTTGGTCGTTTCATTCCCATGACGCAGCGCAAAGCCCAGGCCGACGGCCCATACCAGAATGCCGATATAGTTGGCGTTAAGCAGGGCATCAATCGGGTTAGAAACCATACTCATCAGCAGGCCACGCATCACTTCGACAATGCCGGATGGCGGTACGATGTCGCTGGCGCTGCTGGAAAGATGCAGTGTGGACGGGAAGGCGAAGCTGAAGACAACCGCTGCTAACGCTGCGGAAAAAGTACCGAGCAGGTAAAGGAACAGGATTGGACGGATATTGGTTTTTTGTCCGTGCTGGTGGTTGGCGATGGACGCCATAACCAGCATCAGGACCAGAACAGGGGCCACGGCTTTTAATGCGCCAACGAACAGCGTACCCAACAGCCCGACGGCTTCTGCAGCAGGTTTTGACACCAGCGCCAACAATATCCCCAGTACCAAACCGATCAAAATTTGTTTAACCAGGCTCCCTTGCGCCAAACGCGAGAATAGCCCCGATGAACGTTGCGTAGTCATGTAGTAATCCTTTCATTGTGTTGTTGCCCATCCAGTGTGCATTCTGATGACGCATCTTTCTGGATGTAACAAAGTGTTTGCCTGGTTGAGTATAAGGAAAGATGAAGTCCCGGGAAGCGAAATCTCCTGATTTTTGCGTTCAGATCATGTTTTATAACTTTAAATTAACATTAATTTGACATGATAAACAAAAAGCCCGACGCACGCAGTGTGCTGTCGGGCTTTTTCAGCTAGCGGATGAAACTTACTGTATTTGCTGCTTTTTATCGTGCTGGTGATTAACCCACGCATTCACGACCAGCGTAACGAACAGAATACCGAACACCACGCCTAACGAGATAGCGATCGGGATATGATAGAAATCGACGATCAGCATCTTAATACCGATAAACACCAAAATGACCGACAAGCCGTATTTCAGCATGGAGAAACGCTCTGCCACGCCAGCCAGCAGGAAGTACATCGCACGCAGACCCAAAATAGCAAACAGGTTTGAGGTCAACACGATGAACGGGTCGGTTGTGACGGCGAAGATTGCCGGAATACTGTCGACGGCAAAAATGACATCACTCAGCTCAACCAGAATCAACACCAGCATCAACGGCGTGACGAACAGCAGTCCGTTTTTACGCACGAAGAATTTTTCGTCTTCGATGGTATCGGTCATGCGTAAATGACTACGCAGCCAGCGGACTAACGGTCTGTCGCCGATACCGGAAGCATCTTCTTTCGCCAGCGCCATCTTCACGCCGGTAAACAGCAGGAACGCGCCAAACACGTACAGCAGCCATTCGAACTGGGCGATAAGCCAGCTACCTGCGAAGATCATAATCGTACGCAGCACAATCGCGCCCAGTACGCCGTACACCAGTACCCGACGCTGTAACGCAGGCGGTACCGAGAAGTAGCTGAACAGCATCAGCCAGACAAAGACGTTATCTACCGCCAGTGATTTCTCGATCAGATAGCCGGTAAGAAACGCCAGCGCCTGTGGGTCGGCAACGGCGCGGCCCTGCGTTTGGGCCAGGTACCACCAGAAGGCGGCGTTAAACAGTAACGACAGCGTGACCCAGACGATGGACCAGGCTGCCGCCTGCTTCATCGACATGGTATGTGCGCCACGACGACCCTGTAGCAGCAGGTCGATGGCCAACATAATCACCACCACAACAGCGAAGCCGCCCCACAACAACGGTGTGCCGACAGTATTCATAATTCCCCCATGCATAAAAAAACGGCCAACGCCGAATGACGTTAGCCGTTGCTTTTTATGCATAGACCTTGCCATTCGGCAAGGTCTCACTTACAACAACAAAGGAATACGCTAGCGTATTCCTTTGTTGTTGCCCGGTGACCGGATGTGGTTTTGCACACATCGTAATGACGATCAACCGACAACGAAGTTACTCCCCTTTGCGGGTTACAAAATATTACAGGCCATGCATGCAGTCAATGGCCTGCAACATTTGTTTTACATACCTTTACGCAGTCAGCGATGTTACCGTTTCATCTGCCGGGAAAATCACGCCGGTCTGACGGCGAATTTCCGTTTGCAGTTTGGCGGTGATACGGCTGACGTTCAGTGCCGGATGATCCACTTCGCCGGATTCAACCAGATGAGCAAAAGTCTCTGCCTCATACAGCATCGTATTGATATGCTGAGGCACCGTCAGATCCTGCGTTTTGCCACCACGCGCAACGAAGCATACTTTCTGACACTCAGAGATATGCTCAATGACCAGCGAACCCGACTCGCCCTGAATTTCACTGGCTAATA
Source organism: Citrobacter sp. wls706 (assembly GCF_005281305.1). Taxonomy (NCBI): domain Bacteria; kingdom Pseudomonadati; phylum Pseudomonadota; class Gammaproteobacteria; order Enterobacterales; family Enterobacteriaceae; genus Citrobacter; species Citrobacter sp. wls706. The sequence goes on from NZ_SZXG01000006.1 coordinate 181,768, forward strand.
CCGAGTCGCTGACTTTGGAGTGCTGGAGTGTGACGCTGAAATCACCGTAATTAAGCACGACCACGCCGTGGGCATCCACACCACTTTCCAGCAGGCTGGCGCTGGCCTGAACGCTCTGCGGTTCGCCCCAAAGCGCAATCGCTGAGGCCAGGCAGTAAAAGCCGATATCCATAATCGAACCGTTAGAGAACGCCGGATTAAACGTATTCGGATTTTCACCGTCCAGATAACGCTGGTAACGCGAGGAGTACTGGCAGTAATTGATAAAGGCTTTCCTGATTCTGCCCACTTTGGGTAACGCTTGCTGCAGCAGCAGGAAGTTAGGCAGGCTGGCGGTCTTAAATGCTTCAAACAGCACGACCTGATTTTCGCGCGCGCAGGCGATAGCGGCTTCAGCTTGCGCCAGATTTGAGGCCAGCGGCTTTTCGCAAATGACATGCTTTTTGTGCTGCAAAAATAGCTCTGTCTGCGGGAAGTGCAGGGAGTTTGGACTGGCGATGTAGACGGCGTCAATCGCATCACTATTGGCCATCGCCTCCAGCGAGGTAAACAGGTGCTCGACGGGGTAATCGTTGGCGAAGGTCTGTGCCTGCTCAAGACTGCGGGAATACACTGCGGTTAACTTATACTTGCCGGTTTCATGGGCGGCATCGACAAACTGGCGGGTGATCCAGTTTGTGCCAATTACTGCGAAACGTATCATAAAGGCCTTCAGGCTGCTAAAAGGGATCCTTTCGTCAATTTAGCATGCCTTGAAGACAAAGCCAGTGCGCGACTACGCACTTTGCTTTAACGATTGTTGCGTTAACCACAGGCGGGTATCGAACTCCAGTTGATGGTACTGAGGTTCCATATGGCAGCACAGTTGGTAAAACGCTTTGTCATGCTCTTTTTCTTTCAGATGCGCCAGTTCATGGACCACGATCATACGCAGGAAAGGTTCCGGGGCATTGCGAAAAACGGTCGCCACGCGGATCTCCGCTTTGGCTTTTAGCTTGCCGCCCTGCACGCGGGAGACGGCGGTATGCAGCCCCAGCGCATTCTTCAGAACGTGGATCTTGCTGTCGTACATCACCTTATTCAGCGGTGGAGCATTGCGCAGAAACTGGTTTTTCAGATCTTGCGTATATTGCCAGAGCGCTTTGTCGGTCGCGAAGTCATGCGTACCCGGATAGCGCTTCTCCAGCACTGCACCCAGACGCTGCTCGCTAATCAAGGTTCGAACCTGGGCGAGTAAGTGCTCAGGATAGCCCTGGAGATAAGTTAGTTGGTTCATTAATGTCCACGCAAATCATAAAAGTGTATACTCACGCACCCTTTTCAGGGATATGCCGAAATTTTACCATTCAGGAGGGCCGATGAGCCACATAGACAACGGTTTCCGTTCGCTGTCACTTAAACGTTTCCCGGAGACGGATGACGTTAACCCGCTGCTGGCGTGGGAAGCGGCGGATGAATATCTGCTGCAACAGCTGGACGATACCGAGATTAGCGGCCCGGTGCTGATCCTGAATGATACCTTTGGCGCGCTGGGCTGTGCGCTGGCGGAGCACACGCCGTACAGCATCGGCGACTCCTACTTAAGCGAGCTGGCGACGCGCGAAAATCTGCGTCATAACGACATCGCCGAGTCGAGCGTCAAGTTCCTCGACAGCAACGCGGAATACCCGCAGGCGCCGGGCGTGGTGCTGATTAAAATCCCCAAAACCATGGCGTTGCTGGAGCAGCAGTTACGCGCGCTGCGTGAAGTGGTGACGCCGCAAACGCGGATTATTGCCGGAGCGAAAGCACGCGATATTCATACCTCGACGCTGGAGCTGTTTGAAAAGGTGTTGGGTCCAACCACCACGACGCTGGCGTGGAAAAAAGCTCGTCTGATCAACTGTACGTTCAGCAAACCTGAACTGGCCGCTGCTTCGCAAACGCTGAGCTGGAAGCTGGAAGGTACCGACTGGACTATCCATAACCACGCCAACGTTTTCTCTCGTACAGGACTGGATATCGGCGCGCGCTTCTTCATCGAGCACCTGCCTGCAAATCTTGAAGGGGAGATTGTCGATCTCGGCTGTGGGAATGGCGTGATTGGCCTGACATTGCTGGAGAAAAACCCGCAAGCCAGCGTGGTGTTTGTGGATGAATCGCCGATGGCGGTGGCGTCAAGTCGTCTGAACGTCGAAAGCAACATGCCTGAGGCGCTGGATCGCTGCGAGTTTATGATTAACAACGCGCTGTCCGGGGTTGAGCCGTTCCGCTTTAATGCCGTCCTGTGCAACCCGCCGTTCCATCAGAAGCACGCGCTGACCGACAATATCGCCTGGGAGATGTTCCATCACGCCCGCCGCTGTCTGAAGATTAACGGTGAGCTGTATATTGTGGCGAACCGTCACCTCGACTACTTCCACAAGCTGAAGAAGATTTTCGGCAACTGCGAGACCATCGCCACCAATAATAAGTTTGTGATTCTCAAATCGGTGAAATTAGGTCGTCGTCGGTAATCGCGTATGCCGGATGGAGGCGTGAGCGCCTTATCCGGCCTACGAAAGACATGATGTTAAATTTCCAGTGCCAGCCTCGTGCCTTGCGCGATAGCGCGGCGGGCATCCAGTTCCAGCGCCACATCGCAGCCGCCGATCAGATGCACCGTTTTACCTGCCGCGTGGAGAGGATCGACCAGCTCACGGCGTGGCTCTTGTCCGGCGCAAATCACCACGTTATCCACGTTAAAGATTACCGGTTCGCCGTTCAATACGACGTGTAATCCATCATCATCAATTTTCTGGTAACTGACCGCCGGGATCATTTTCACGCCGCGTGAGAGCAGGGTGGCGCGATGGATCCAGCCCGTCGTTTTACCTAAACCTTGCCCCGGTTTGCTGACTTTGCGCTGCAACATCACTATCTGACGCGGACTGCGGGATAAGTGCGGACCTTCAGGGCGTAAACCGCCAGGCTGCTGCAGGCTGGTGTCGATCCCCCATTCCAAACAGAACTCAGCAATGTTCTGGCTGGTGGGATCGCCTGGCTGGCTCAGATACATGGCGGTATCAAAGCCGATCCCGCCGCAGCCAATGATGGCAACGCGTTTGCCCACCGGCGCTTTATCGCGCAGGACGTCGAGATAGCTCAGCACTTTAGGGTGATCGATCCCCGCGATCGGTGGCATCCGTGGTTCGATCCCACTGGCGAGGATCGCCTCGTCAAAAGTTTCCAGATCGCGCGCGGTGACAATGTGGTTCAGTCTTAGCGTCACGCCCGTCACGTCGATCATCCGACGGTAGTAGCGTAGGGTTTCATAGAATTCTTCTTTGCCGGGGATCTGTTTGGCGATATTAAACTGTCCGCCAATCTCGCTATGGGCGTCAAACAGCGTCACGTGATGCCCGCGCGCGGCGGCATTAATGGCGAAGGCGAGGCCAGCAGGACCCGCGCCGACAACCGCCAGATTTTTCGGCACAGTTACCGCAACGATCGGCATTTTGGTTTCATGGCAGGCGCGTGGATTCACCAGACAAGAGGTGACTTTGCCGACGAAGATCTGATCCAGGCAGGCCTGGTTGCAACCGATACAGGTATTGATCTCATCCGACCGTCCGCTTTGCGCTTTTGACAGCAGTTCGGCGTCGGCGAGGAACGGACGGGCCATCGACACCATATCGGCATCGCCGCGGGCCAGAATGTCATCGGCGACTTTAGGATCGTTAATGCGGTTGGTGGTGACCAGGGGGATCGTCACATGACCTTTCAGCTTGCGCGTCACCCAGCTAAATGCACCCCGCGGCACCGGGGTGGCGATGGTGGGGATACGCGCCTCGTGCCAGCCAATACCGGTGTTGATAATGGTTGCGCCTGCGGCTTCTACAGCCTGCGCCAACTGGACTGTTTCCTCGAAGGTGCCGCCGTTTTCTACCAGATCGAGCATCGACAGGCGGAAGATAATAATAAAGTCATTGCCGGCACGCTGACGTACTGCCCGTACCACCTCGACGGCAAAACGCATGCGGTTGGCATACTCACCGCCCCATTCGTCGTCGCGCTGATTGGTGCGCAGGGTCAGGAATTCGTTGATGAGATACCCTTCCGAGCCCATCACTTCCACGCCATCGTAGCCCGCTTCTCGCGCCAGCTGCGCGCAGTGGGCAAAATCCTCAATCAGCTGCAGCACTTCATCGTGCGTCAGTTCATGCGGCGTAAAACGGTTGATGGGGGCCTGAATGGCAGAAGGCGCCACCAGATGCGGCTGATAGCTGTAACGCCCGGTATGCAGGATTTGCAGAGCGATTTTGCCGCCTTCGTCATGCACGGCATCGGTAATCACGCGATGATGCGCGAGCTGGCTGGTATCGTTCAGCACCGCGCCGCCTTCCATACCCACGCCGGATAACGCTGGCGCAATGCCTCCGGTCACAATCAGAGCCACGCCGTGACGGGCGCGTTCGGCATAGAACGCGGCCAACCGTTCTGCCCCGTCGGGATATTCCTCCAGCCCGGTATGCATTGAACCCATCAGCACGCGGTTTTTAAGCGTGGTGAAGCCTAAATCGAGCGGGGCGAACAGTGACGGATAGCTCATAAACGTGTCCAGTATGTAAAATTATTGTTATGTGGTCGGATGAGTTAATAATTTAGCCGTCGCAGCGTAAAAGGGAAAAGGGGAATGCCGTGATTGTGATGGGATTCAAAAAAGGAGTGGAGCCAGAGAACGAATTTGCCGGATGTCGGTGCAAGCGCCTTATCCGGCCTGTGAAAATGTGTCCTTGGTAGGCCGGATAAGCGAAGCGCTATCCGGCGATATGTCACAGCTTACTGTTTTTTAAGAAAATCGTTGTACAACATATAGAGATGCGCCGCGCTCCAGGAGAAATTCGGCGCGCCCTGTTGTGCGCCGGTCAGCGGGTTATAGTTTTCCTGAATCGGACCGTCAGCGGTGAGGCCTTTGGCGTGGCTGAAGAAGGTATCCGCCAGTTTTAAAGCTTCATTGCGATAGCCGTAACGCTCCATCCCTTTTAGCCCGAACCAGAACTGATCCACCCAGACGCGTCCGCGCCAGTATATGTCTGGGCCAAAGGCCGGATTGGTCAGCGCTGCCGTGCCAAGCGGCACAAAGGTGTTGAACTCATTAGGATCGAGCATCACCTTAACCACCGCATCCGCGTGGGGCTGCGTTGCTGCGCCGTTAAACAGCGGCGACCAGCCTTCCGGCCCTTTACCACGCTCGACGATCGGTTTACCCGCGCAGCCGTTCGCCAGCGGAATATCTTCTATCCTGATGTCATAGAAGAACTGGGTGCCAGGGTCGAACATGCAGGTATTGATGTAATCAGCCAGCTCCTTCGCTAACGACTGATAGTGTTTCGCATCTTCTGTTTTACCGAGGATGGTCGCCATCTCTGCCAGATAATGGTTGTCGCTGTACATGTAGCTGGCCTGATCAACCGACTCCTGCAATAGCGAGTAACCCAGCAAATTACCGTCTTTACCGCGGTTTTCGGCAAATTTCACCACCCAGTCGCTACGTTTTCCGCCGCCTGAGACGTATTTATCCAGTTGTTCTTTGTCGATAAAACCAAATACTGCCGCATCGTCACGACCGGACTCCCACGAGGCGGCTACCTGCGCTGGGATCTCGAGGCTGTCATACTGGCCCTTATCGATCACGGCGGCGTAGTTGTTCAGTCTGGAGAGGGTTTCTTCCTTGTCGCCTTTTTTCACCGTAAACAGCATTTCACCGCTGTCGGTATTGTGGGCTTTATCGCGCGTAGCGCCGTATTCCGGCACGCCGTTGCCGTTATGATCGCGGTTACGTAGCCACCAGTCGTGATACGCAACCAGCTTTGGATACATCTCTTCGAGCCAGGCCTTGTCTTTGGTGACGTTGTAGACCTCCATCACCGACCAGGTCGCCAGGCTGGGCTTGGTGTTGCGCTCGTTCCAGTTACCGCCGTCGCCGCCGCGTTCCGGGCTGAGATTCCAGGCAATCAGGTCGGGAATGAATCCGGCATCCTGCGCGCGAACCGGATCGTCTGGTTTAACCTGCCATGAGAAGACGGCGCGAATGTTCTCTTTGGCGATATCCGGGTTAAAGTGCGCCATGGCGAAGGCCTGCTTCCAGGTGTCCCACGGCCAGGTTTGGTTGCCGGAGAACCAACGTCCGGTGACCGATGGGGTCACGGTATTGTGTTTTACCGCACCGCCCGCTGAACGCCAGTTGCCGTTCAGCGTTTCAATAGCTTTAACCGCGACCCGGGTTTGTTCCGTTGTGGCATCCGGGTTGGTTAAGCCTTTTTGCAGATAATCCGCCCAGCGCTTTTGCGATGCAGCAAGATACCAGGCCGGACGCGCCAGAATATCGCGGATCTGCGGTTGCTCTTTCGCGACATCTTCGGCGGTAAGCAGATGAGAATAGGTGGTGTAGAAGGTGGTTGAACCTTTGATATGGGCTGTGCTGGAGAAGCGGTGACCATTGACCTTCGTCTTCATCGGCAGCGATTTATGTACCTGATATTCGGACTCACCGGAGGTGAGCAGATCCCAGGTTGAGCGCACTTTGCCGAAGGTGACTTTCAGGCCGTCGCGAGTGGCGGCAATTTTGCGCTGATAGCCAGGGAATTCGCTATCAATGGTTTTATCTGACAGCGCTTTTCCCTCTTTGGCTTCCAGCTTCGATAGCAGCTCGCCGTCCCACACCAGATCCAACGGCGTGTCGCTGGTGATTTTGGTTTCCAGCAGCGAGGTGCGGGGACTGGCAAAACGCAGCGTCATCTCTATTTGCACATGCTTAGATGACAGCTTTTGCACCAGCGCGCCCGGAATGCTGTAGGCCTCAAGCGCGAAATCGACCTTTTTACCGTGCTGGTACACCGTCAGACGGTCAAAATTATTGGCCATAAAATTGATGTATTCTTCGGTCAGCAACGCAACGCCCGGAAAGCCGCCCATCGTGGCGGGGCCGTCCGGCAGCAAATGACCGTGCCAGGCGCCAAGATCGAAGAAGGGATTAAAGCGCTGGTGGTCGTCGTGATCGTAGTCATGCATGTAGCCCGGCGCACCGGTGCGATTAATGATGTTTTTAAAGTCGTCAGCACTGGCGGCATGCGCGGAGAAGTTCATCAGCAGGATGCAGGCCAGCGGTGTAAGAAGAGGTTTCATGTTCATGGTGTTCCGGTCCTTGTTACCAATAGAAATATTGCATCAGGAAGATTTGGTCGCTCGGGTCGCCAGATGCATTCTGCATATAGAACCGGCTGTCGAAGGCGGTAGCGAAACGTCCGCCGCCGTATTCATACCAGATACCGAACTGCATAAAGGACGTGGTTTCGTCCTCGGCGCGATCCGGTCGGTGTTTGGCGTAACTATAAGCGGTGGAGAGGTAAATGCCTTTTAGTGCTTCATACATCGCGCTGACCATATAGCCGGTCTCGGTGCCGGGCACATCCAGCCCGTCGGCGCGGCCCGTGTGGTGCCAGGCGCGGGCGGCGAAGTTGGGTGAGAGGATGCCAGTCAGGAACAACTGTCCGGTACCATCCGTTATCTCCAGGCCGTTCATCCAGGTTACGCCTTCGCTCAGATCGTACTGGATGTAGCCGTTCATCATGGCCGGATAGGTATATTTATCGTCGTAGCGATCGTATTTACCAAAGTGCAGCCAGGCTTTGCTCTCGTCGTGGTGTCCGGCGGGCGTCGCGGTCACGCTGTAGCGCAAAGGACCGGTCAGGTTTTGCACCTTAATGGCGGTCATGATGTCGCGGGTATTAGGAATGACGTAGCCCAGGTCTGGAGTGAAATCCCCCCACCATTGCAGGTCATCCAGCGAAGAGTCCTGGCGCAGGCTGAGCATCAGCTCCGTGCCATCATCGGTGCGGTAACCACCGTAAAAGCGGTTGATCCCACCCTCGAATCCACCCCAGCTATGGTCAGGAACCCAGGCATTGCCCTGATGGTCCGCTTGTACGGTCCAGCCCTCGCCGTAAATCAGACCAAACCACGAGCCGTGTTTTATCTCCAGGCCACCTTCTATATAGGTACCATCGCTGTACTTATGTTTATCTTTTCCTTCTAAATCCATATATCCACCCATGCCCAATTCGCCATAAAAACGAAATGACGGGGAAGATATTTCGGGCGTTTTCGTATCGTCGTGTTCTGCAGGGCGAACTTCTTCTGCACCCAGAGAGGAGACGCAGAAAAAGGGCAGGGCAAGAATTGCCCTGCAACAGAGGCTAATGTTTTTCATGCTTCGATCCTAAGCCAAATAAAAGATAATTTTTATTGTTATAGCCTTGGTGAATATTTTTTATTGTTATTCTGTTTTAGTCATTAATTGACATCTGAAGCGGGGGCCGCCTCAATAGCCTTTTCTTCTTTGGTCAGCCCTTTGATGTATTTACTGTATTTCCACCAGGCAAAACCGAGGAAAATAACAATCCCACCGACGTTATAGAAAATAATGGTCATGATGTTACCGCCGGTCGGGAAGGTAGAGGCGATAAACCCGATGGTGAAAAGGACAATTAGCATCGATACCACAATAATGCCGGTTTTTTGCGAACCCATACGGAAGTCACGCGGTAAGTGATCCAGTTTTGCGCGCAGATTCAGGTAAGCCAGCATAATAAACAGCGGCGGCAGCATCGATGCGGCGGCGGTCATGTTGATGATGGTGTTCATTAAATCCTGCACGGTATTGGAGCCGAGGGTTGGGATAATCATCAGCGGGATAACGATCAGGAACTGGATCCACGCTGCGCGGGCCGGAACGCCATTTTCATTCAGTTCGACGGTTTTTTTACCGAAAATACCCGCCGGAATTTCAGAGAAGAAGATCTTCACCGGCGTGGCGGTCCACATCAGCAGAGAGCCGAACATCGCGGTAAAGGAGACCAGGCCGACAAAGCGGTTAACGATCAGCTCCGGCAGGCCGAAATATGCCGCCAGGCCGTGGAATACCTGCACTGAACCCCCGGTAAACTTCAGCTCTTTGCTGCTGACGAAGACGTTGATCAGCACGGAGGAGATGGAATAGAGCACGCCGATAAAAATCCCGGCAATGATAATGACCTTCACGAATGATTTGGAACCACCCTTGACGTCGTTGACGTACACCGCCACCGACTCCGCGCCGCCTGCCGCCATAAAGATCCAGGTGGTGATACCCAGGAATGCCCAGTTAAAATTCGGGATCATTGCGTCTACGGTGATAGGGTCAGCAGGCTGTACGCCGCCAACCAGCGCAGTACCCGCCAGTAAGATATAGGATAGCGTCAGCAGCAGCATCAACGTGGAGGTGACTGAGGTAATTGGTCCTAACATTTTTGCGCCGTTGGTCGAAACCCAGGTGGAGAAGGCAAACAGCACCATACTTAACACGGTAGTCGCGAACGGCGTCAGAATGTATTCGTAGCCTAAAAAAGCATATGAGGCGTAGGCGATAACGCGGGGCAAAAGCGAGGTAAAAAAGAACAGGTTAACGAACCAGTAGGTGTAGGCGGTAATAAATGCCCAACGTCCGCCCAGCGAACTTTTTACCCAAGCATAGACACCGGCTTCGGAGTTTTTATTCAGCGAAACAAATTCGGCGATGATTAAACAGAATGGAATAAAGTAGAAAATCGTCGCGAGGAAAAACATCGGTGCGGATGCCAGACCAAGCTCAATATTATTATTGATTACGTTATTAAAACTATAAACCGCGGCAAAAGTGAGTGAAAGTAAGCCGAACTTGCCGATGGTGTTACGTTTGGTATCAGACATAGCACATCTCCGATTCCTGATTATTATAGGGTACTGGCGGCGCAACGTCGGCGCCGCCTGTGTTTTTATTTATTATGAAAATAACCATCTTCGATGGTGACTTTGAGTACGACTTTTTTCACCGCGTTATTACAAATAAAACGATAGGCCTCATGGTTGTCACAAATAACCATTTGTCCTTCGTGCACTTCTACGGTTTTTCCACAACCTTTCAGATATTCGCGATCGGTTTCATCGCGATAGTATTCAACCACCTGGAGATCCTCTTTGGCGGCATACTCTATTTTTTGCTGTCCTTGGAGGTAGTAATGGATCTCAAAATAACGACGATGGCCGGTAAACAGCGCATCGGTCGCGGAGTCTGTTTCCACGCGGTAGCTCAGGGAATCACCGATCGAGTGGGCGACGCCTGGCTGAATATTATCAATATTTTCAATAGCCTCGACGCAGCGTTGCCATTTTCGACCCGAAGCATAGCGTTGCTGGAACTGCTCTAAGTTGTCGATGATCCTCATTTTGTATTCTCGCTGTGCAAATTCGTGGAAAAGAATCTGGTGCCAAAGGCGCGGTTGGCGGTGGTTTGAGCGCCAGACTCGCTGCCGGAAAACGGCAACAACGTGAAGCCGTAGCTGAATGATGTAAACCAGACGCGCCAGGAATCGAGCACCTCACTTCCCCACGAATTGGAACCTAATCCCAACAACTGGTGGTCCAGATTCAGGGTGATGTCATCGCTACGCTGTAGCGCGTTGCAGTGCTGTGCGGCGAAGATATTTTCTGGCGTATAGCGCCAGGCGCTCAGGTTGACAGGATGCTGTGGAACCACCAGAAGACCGTTGCCGTGGCGGTTGGTTAGCGTTGCCCAGCGCACGTCCTGACGATTACCGTTGTTTTGCGGGAACGGATAATTTTCGAACATCTCATCCACGCTGCTGCGCCAGATGTCGATGATGTTGGCCTGCTGGCTATCGGCATAGTTTTCACCGGGACCACGTCCGTAATACGCCACCTGGCCCAAATCACCGTTGATGCCCATCGTGAAACCGATGCACGGAATAATGTCCCGGTACTCGCCGTAAGGCTGGCCGGAAAGCTCTACGTTCAACTGACCGTCCGCGGCAATGCGCCAGCGATAGGTGCAGCGCATACCGAAATCGAATACCGGCGGGGCGATAATGGTCTGGCTGGTTATCAGCAGCGCATCATCGGTTTGCTCAAGGGTAAACTCGCGCAGATGCTCCTGCATAATCTGTAAATGATTCGGCTGCCAGAGGCCTTCGAACTCTTGCTTGTGGTTATCAATGGTCGGTTTGAAGAAATTAATCTTCGGCTCGCGGGTAATCAGCTCTTCGCCATTGACGTTCCAGGCGATCGGTTTACCTGTCAGCTTTGAGAAGGTCAGATGGAAGTTATAACCGCGAACGGTGCAGCTCTGGCGGCTGTCTTCCAGCGTCAGAGGGTTGGCGTTTTGCAGGCTAAACGGTACGGCAGCCGTCGTTCTGGCCTTCAGCTGGAACTGATACGTCGCGATGTGATGCCCGGCTTCGCTGTATGACGTACGGGAATCTTTCGTCACGGTGACGTTAAGGAACGCCTCGCGAGCATCCAGTTCGGGCAGCGCGCATTGCAGAAGCGTATCGCTGTTGGGAGGAACGTCACGCAGTTTTATCTGCTGAACAGAGAGCGTATCTCCTTCGGCGCGAACCTCAATATGCAAGGTGTAGTCGTCAAGCGTGGTGAACCACAGTTTGTTTTCTACCCGCAACTCACCGCGGGCCAGATCCTGTGCGCGAACCTTCACTGGCGCAATCACCTGCTTGTACTCTTGCAAACCCGGCCCCGGGGTTTGATCGGAATAAATCAGGCCATCAAGGCAGAAGTTGTAGTTGTTCGGATAGTCGCCGTAGTCGCCACCATAGTTGTACCAGACGTTGCCATTGTCATCCTTGGCCTGAATTCCGTGATCGCACCACTCCCAGACATAGTGTCCCTGAATACAATCATGCTGATAGAAGACGTTCTGATATTCCGTTAGCCCGCCGGGACCGTTGCCCATGGCGTGAGCATATTCGCAGATGATGCGCGGCTTAGGATGCGGATATTCACCAAACTCATTCATCAGCGGCACGCGGGTGTACATGGTGGAGATGATATCCACCACTTCGGCGTCACGATCTTCTTCGTAATGGATCAGACGCGTGTCATCCAGCGCTTTTGCAGCGTGATACATGGCGCGGATGTTACAGCCGTATCCGGATTCATTACCGAGCGACCAGATGACGATCGACGGATGGTTTTTCTGCGCATGGACGTGGCGCACGATGCGCTCAACGTAGACATTTTCCCACAGCGGATCGTCGGTTATCCGGCTGATATCGCCGATATTGGCGAAGCCGTGAGATTCAACGTCGGTTTCGGCCATCACGAACAAACCGTAGATATCGCACAATTCATAGAAGCGCGGATCGTTCGGGTAATGGGCGGTACGTACAGAGTTGATGTTGTGCTGCTTCATCAACAGCAGATCTTTTTCTACGCGATCCATACCGACCGCACGGCCTTTAAGATGATCGTTATCGTGGCGGTTAACGCCATGCAACATCACGTAGCGGTTATTGATGTAAAACAGACCGTCGCGAATTTTGATATCGCGGAATCCGACGCGCTGTGGCACGACCTCAAGGATGTTGCCGCTGGCATCTTTCAGCGTCATCACCAGATGGTAGAGATACGGAGATTCTGCCGACCACTGCTGCGGCGCGCTGACCTTGAAATTAAAAGCGGTATGCGTGTTTTTATCCACCTTCAGGGCGTTAATCACGCCGCTATGTAGTGCCTGCTCACCGTCAAACAGGGTGTATTCGAGCGACGCCATCGCTGGCGTGGAGGCCAGGTTTTCCAGCGCAATGTCGCAGGAGAGGGTGGCGTCGCGATAGTCATCATCGAACTCGGTGCGGACGGTAAAATCCTGAATATGGGTCGCCTGTTTGCCGACCAGATAGACGTCGCGGAAAATTCCCGCCGACCACCACATGTCCTGGTCTTCAACGTAGGTGGAATCAGCCCATTGCATTACGCGAACGCACAGCAGGTTGTCACCGGTTTTCACCACTGCGCTGATATCAAACTCAGCCGTCAGGCGACTGCCTTTACTGAAGCCAACGTACTGACCATTCACGTAAATCTCGAAGTAGGTTTCTACGCCATCAAATTTAATCAGCGTCTGTTTGCCCTGCCAGCCTTCACTGAGGGAGAAAATGCGCTGGTAGGCACCGGTGGGGTTATTGGTCGGAACGTAGGGGGCATCAATCGGGAAAGGAAAGCCTTCGTCGGTATATTGCAGCTTACCGTGTCCTTCCATCTGCCACATGGCGGGGACGGTGATGCTGCCCCAGTCGTTCATAAACTGCGACGTAAAGGCTTCTGGTACCTGTAGCGGATGCTCAAAGAACTGAAAATTCCACTGACCGCTTAACAGTTGAAAGAGGCTGCTGGTTTCGCGGGCAAACGAGCGAGCCTGCGCAACGGAGTCATAAGAGAAAAAATATGCGCGTGGCGCCAGTCGATTTTCGTGGATGAGCTGAATGTTTTCCCAGCGATTCATAAGGCCTCCCGGTGGAGAAAAATCGGAACCATTCATTGTAATGGTGAGTAAGTGTAATTGATGGTGATTTTAGTAAAAGTTTTACTAAAATATAGCGAGTGAGGTGATTTACTTTAACTGGATCACGAAAATAATTCGGACGCAGAAAAGAATGCATGACAATGCGCGCCCGGCATCAGAAGAAACCAGGCGGGTTAACGGGGGATTTTAGCGGGTGGTGCCGCGCAGTTTCAGTTTGCTGGGAACAAAAACCAGCAGGGGGAGCGCACGTCCATCGCGGGCTTTCTCAAACAGCAGGTTGACGCCCTGACTACCCATCATTTCCGAATGAATGCGAACGGTGGATAGTGGAGGAAAGGTGAAACGCGCCGTCGGGATATCATTAACGCTTATCAGCGAAATATCTTGCGGAATGTTCAGGCCACGCTCGTGGATAGCGCGTAGAACGCCAATCGCAATCGAGTCTGAAGCCACAAACAGGGCGCTGGGATAGTCGGGTTTCGCCAGCATTTCTTTAGCCAGTTCATAGCCTGATGAACTGGAGAAACCGCCGCGATAGATGTCCTGTTCAGAAACGACCTGCTGCAAACGACCGTATTCGACAAACGCCGCTTCGCGGATATCAGCCTTGCCTGGCTGATCTTCGCCGCCAATGAAGCCAATGCGGGTGACGCCCTGGGTAATGAAGAAGTCGATGCTCTCTTTACTAATGCGGGCCAGATCGATATCGACGGCGTCATATTCGCTGCCGGATTCATGGAAATCGATAAAGCAGATGTTGTCGGTAAGCGCTGTTGCCGCCTCGCGCAGAGCGGGAGAAGGCTTGCCAACGATAAGAATGCCGGTAATGTGTTTGCTCTCCGGCAGCCCACTGTGCTCATAGCAGTTGGTTAGTTCGATCCCCAGTTTCTCACACTGGGTTTCAATTCCATGGCGGATCGCGAGATAGTAAGGATCGTTGATTTCCAAATCCTGCTGATAGCTGTAGAGCGCCAGAATATGCTGGGGGCCGAGCGCGCTGGTCTGGTTCTTTCGGGCGCTGCTGGTTTTGTACTCCAGCTTTTCCGCGATCTCCAGAATGCGATGTTTGGTCTCTTCTTTTACATTCAGCGTGGGGTCATCGTTTAAAACCCGGGACACTGTCGCCAGGGACACGCCAGCTTCGATTGCGATGTCTTTAAGTGTTGCCATGTTTGCCTTTTCCCTGAGTTACCTGCGCATTGTAAATGAAGTGCTTATCTATTCATCTGTTTTCAGTAAAAAAAGCACGTTTAATTGACATGCTCGGGGTAAAACTGGGCTTGAAGAGTGTGATGAGTACGTCATTTTCCTGCTTTTGAGAACAATGCCTGAAAAATATTTTGCTAGTATTTAGTAAAATTTTACCAAAGGAGAAAACAATGGATACCGTCGCATTTGCTGATTTTGCCCGAATGGAAATACGAGTTGGAAAAATCGCACAGGTTAAGCGCCATGACAATGCCGATAAGCTGTATATCGTACAGGTAGATGTGGGAGGACATACGCTGCAAACCGTCACCAGTCTGGTGCCTTATTACAGCGAAGAGGAGCTGATGGGCAAAACGGTGGTGGTGCTGTGTAATCTGCAAAAGGCCAAAATGCGCGGTGAGACATCAGAGTGCATGCTGCTGTGTGCGGAAACCGACGACGGTAGTGAAAGCGTGCTGTTAACGCCAGAACGGATGATGCCAGCCGGCGTACGCATTGTGTGAGTTGTGTGATTCTGCCGGATGGCGGCTACGCCTGAGCCTACAAAGGACACACTTTCGTAGGCCAGATACTCACAGCGCCATCCGACAGGTATTACATCTGCTCCACGCTCACCCGTAATGCTGCCAGGGCTTTGCGTGTTGATCGCAACACCAGATCGCATTGCTCGATCGTTAACGTTAGCGGCGGTTCGATGCGGATCGTCTTGGCATTGTTCAGCGTCCCGGCGACCAGCACCCGCTGGCGGAACATCTCACTGGCAAAGTTATAGCCGATTTCATTATCGACAAACTCAATCGCCATCAACATGCCTTTGCCGCGTACATCGTGCACCAGATCCGGGTATTCCCGCGCAAGCTGGCGGAAACCATCCAGCAACATATCGCCTTTCTGCTCTGCCTGAGCCGGTAAATTTTGCTCCAGCAGGACGTTAATGGTGGCCAGCGCCGCCGCACAAGCGAGCGGGTTGCCGCCAAACGTAGTGGTATGCAGGAAAGGATTATCGAACAGGACGGAGAACACCTCTTCGGTGGCAATGGTTGCGCCAATCGGCATCACGCCGCCGCCCAACGCTTTTGCCAGACACATAATATCCGGCTGCACGTTTTCGTGCTCGCAGGCGAACATTTTGCCGGTACGACCCATGCCGGTCTGCACTTCGTCAAGGATCATCAGCGCGCCAAACTCATCACAGAGCTTACGAACGGCGGTCAAATACCCTTGCGGCGGCAGGATCACGCCCCCTTCGCCCTGAATAGGCTCAAGGATCACGGCGGCGACGTCGTCACCGGTCTTTTTACACTCGCTGAGCATGGTACGCATCGCGTTAATATCGCCAAATGGCACATGGCGGAATCCCGGCAGCAGCGGCATAAAGGGTTTACGGAAGGTGGATTTCGCCGTGGCGGATAGCGCGCCGAGGGATTTACCATGGAATGCGCCGCTGGTGGCAATAAATGTAAATTTACCGCGCGGCGATTGATACGCTTTCGCCAGCTTCAGGGCGGCTTCAACCGACTCGGTCCCGCTGTTACAGAAAAAACTGTATTTCAGTTTACCGGGCGCCAGTGCGGCGAGGGTTTTTGCCAGCATGGCCCGCAACGGGTCAAGTAACTCCTGGCTGTGCAGAGGTTGTTTCGCGAGTTGGTTCTGTACGGCGGAAACCACGACTGGATTACGGTGCCCCACGTTGAAAATGCCAAAACCGCCCAGGCAATCAACAAACTCCTGTCCCTGGGTGTCGACAAGCGTATTAAGGCTTCCCGCTTGCCACTCTACGGCTCCGTAATCCCCGCCTGCAGTTACAGATTTTCGATACTCTAAGAACCCCGGATTGACATGCTCCTTAAAGTACTCAATCACCTCGCGGTTTAATGATTTCATTTCCTCATGATCAAGCGTGCGCTTTTCGATGAGATTCAGTGCGTGTGCGCTGCAGGCCAGGGCCGATGCGCTGGAAGGTAACCTGTTCAAAATATGCTCCCGGAGCTGGCGTATCACATGATACTGATTTAAGTATTGCAGGGATTGCGCCATTCCGGCGCGCTTAGCAAAAATCGGGATAAACACCAGGAAATATCTCATTTGTGCAACATTTAATGCCGGTATTTAACATTTGCTGGCATTTTGCCCAGATTTGGCACCTGAAAACAGATCGAATAAACGCGTATTTGCGCTAAAAATGGGCAATGTTTGCACTGTCACGGTGCGGGAGAAGACGTGCAATTGAATAGTTACCTAATGAAAGTATTTTAAATCAACGAATTAGAATGCGTACAGATTTTGAGGTTTAATCGCAAATTGCGATCTAAATCAAATTTAACAACTAAAGATAAAAACATTATCGCCGAAATAACATAAGCCGAAAGAGTTAACAACCAGATAACCTGCACAGGACGCAACCATGTCTGCTCATCCCTACGTTAGTCAGCAAAATACACCGCTGGATGATGATATCACCCTCATGTCCACCACCGACTTACAAAGCTATATCACTCATGCTAACGATACCTTTGTCCAGGTCAGCGGCTATCAACTGAATGAATTGCTCGATAAGCCGCACAACCTGGTTCGTCATCCGGACATGCCAAAAGCGGCATTCGCGGATATGTGGTACACCCTCAAACAGGGTGAGCCGTGGAGCGGCATTGTGAAAAACCGGCGTAAGAATGGCGATCACTACTGGGTGAGGGCCAACGCGGTGCCGATGGTGCGGGAAGGGCGAGTGACCGGGTATATGTCGATTCGCACCCGGGCAACTGACGAAGAGATTGCGGCAGTAGAGCCTTTATATAAGGCGCTGAATGAAGGACGTTGCAACCGACGTATTCATAAAGGTTTGGTGGTACGCAAAGGCTGGCTGGGTAAACTCCCGGCACTGCCGATTCGCTGGCGGGTACGCAGCGTGATGGCATTGATGTTTGTCGTACTGGCGACCGCATTGCAGCAAATGGGCGCCGAATGGCCGATACTGTTGATGAGTGCGTTGGTAATGCTGCTGGGGACGGCTATTTTCGAATGGCAAATTGTGCGTCCCATCGAGAATGTCGCGCGTCAGGCGTTGAAAGTGGCGACCGGTGAGCGCAACAGCGTGTCGCATCTTAACCGCTGCGATGAACTGGGCTTGATGCTGCGAGCGGTGGGGCAACTGGGGTTAATGTGCCGTTGGCTCATCCATGATGTCTCCAGCCAGGTGAGTTGTGTGCGCAGCGACAGCGAAACGCTGGCGAAAGGCAGTGATGATTTAAACAAGCATACGCAGCAGACCGTAGAGAATGTGCAGGAAACGGTGGCCACCATGAATCAGATGGCGGCGTCGGTGAAACAAAATTCTGAGACCGCCGCCGCAGCCGATAAACTCTCGATTGCTGCCAGCAGCGCGGCAACGCACGGCGGCGAGGCGATGGATACCGTCATCAAAACCATGGATGATATTGCCAACAGCACTCAGCGGATCGGCACCATTACCACGCTGATTAACGATATTGCTTTCCAGACCAATATTCTGGCTTTGAACGCCGCCGTTGAAGCCGCGAGGGCGGGCGAGCAGGGCAAAGGCTTCGCCGTAGTGGCGGGAGAAGTGCGTCATCTTGCCAGTCGTAGCGCCAGTGCAGCCAATGATATTCGCAAGCTGATTGATGCCAGCGCCGATAAGGTGCAGTCCGGCTCCGATCAGGTGCACGCCGCGGGGCGCACGATGGACGATATTGTGGCGCAGGTGCAAAACGTCACTCAGTTGATCGCCCAAATCAGCCACTCAACGCTGGAACAGTCCGATGGTCTTTCCAGCCTGACTCGTGCGGTGAATGAACTGAGCAGCATTACGCAGAAAAATGCCGAACTGGTTGAAGAGAGCGCCAAGATTTCCGCGATGGTGAAACATCGCGCGGGTCGTCTGGAAGATGCGGTCACGGTGCTGCATTAATCTTAACCACAGCAGGCGCAACGCCGGACACGGGTTCCGCCTGCTGCGCAGATTAATCTAACTGAGTAATGTCCAGCGCGGCGCGATCGATAATACCAATGATTTTTTTGATCTGCGCCTCGCTGGTATCACCATGATTGACGCGTAGGTCCAGCACAGCTTTGAAGTTCTCCAGCGCGCGTTTCATCTGTGGATTTTTACGTAATTCAAAACCCACACAGCGGGCTTTAATACGTTCGTGGATATGTTCCAGATGTTCGCGGTTCTCATCCAGCCACTGCAGACCTTGAGTCGTGATGGCAATTTGCTTACGCCCGCCTTCCTCGTCGCTGATGGCGATCAGGGCCTGATCCTGCAACAGATCCAGCGTCGGATAGATAACGCCCGGGCTCGGGGTGTAGTTACCCTGGGTCAGGGTTTCAATCGCTTTAATCAGTTCATAGCCGTGGCTGGCGTCGCGGGTCAGGATATCCAGAATCACCAGGCGTAATTCGCCGTGACCGAAGAAGCGCTGGCGACGACCACCACCTCCGCCGCGACCGTGGCGGCGTCCGCAACCCTGTTCGTGGTGATGTTCCTGGTGACAGCCTGCGTGGCGATGCTCTTCACTTTTGCAGCAGCCTGCATGGTGCTCACTGTGGCGGCTTTCGTGGTGATGTCCTTCACCCTTGCAGCAGCCTTCGTGTTGGTGCTCTGTATGTTTACAGCAACCTTCATGATGGTTTTGCATCATCGTCTCCTGATGTTATTTAGATATATCTAATTTATATCTAAATTTTATCGGCTTGCAAGTCTATAAGATGATTTTTGTTTAATTTGATGATTTTTAATGGTTTTTATGGGTTGCTGATAGCTGTTTAATCACAAGCTGACTATATCAAAAAAGTGCTTGCAATCTTTTTGATTAGCAATCATTATCATTTAAAAATAAATTTAGATATATCGTATTATCTTCACGAAGGCGAAAAAATGACAAAAAACACCTCACGCTACCCACAGCGCGTTCGCAATGAACTGCGCTTCCGTGAACTTACCGTCCTGCGCGTAGAACGTATTAGCGCGGGTTTTCAGCGCATCGTACTGGGCGGTGACGCGCTGGACGGTTTTAGCTCGCACGGTTTTGATGACCATACCAAGGTCTTTTTCCCGGAGCCGGGCAGCCATTTTGTGCCGCCTGTTGTCACCGATGAAGGCATTGTCTGGGCTGACGGCGTACGTCCGCTCTCCCGTGACTACACGCCGTTGTATGACGAAGCGCGCCATGAGCTGGCGCTGGATTTTTATATTCATGACGGTGGCGTGGCGAGCACATGGGCGATGAATGCTCGCGAGGGTGACAAGCTGACGATCGGTGGTCCGCGCGGTTCTTTGGTGGTGCCAGAGGATTATGCGTATCAGGTTTACGTGTGTGATGAATCAGGAATGCCCGCGCTGCGCCGACGGCTGGAGTCGCTCAGCCGTTTAGCGGTACGCCCGAACGTAACGGCGCTGGTAAACGTGCAGGATGCGGCGTATCAGGACTATTTTGCCCATCTCGACGAGTTTACTATTCAGTGGTTTATCGGCCATGACGAACAGGTGGTGAACGAACATTTATCGCGGCTGAACGTGCCCGCAGACGATTATTTCATCTGGATTACCGGCGAAGGCAAGGTGGTAAAAAACCTCAGCGTTCGCTTTGAAACCGAGGCGTTCGATCAGCAACTGGTGCGCGCAACGGCTTACTGGCATCAACGCCGTTAATCAGTAATTCGATGGCGGCACGCCAAACGCCTGGCGAAATGCATAGCTAAATGCCGCGGTGCTGGAATACCCCACATCCAGCGCCACGGTGGTTATGCTTTTATTTTTCTTCAGCATTAATACCGATTCCAGAATACGCATTTTTTGCTTCCAGACGCTGAAGGGCAATCCGGTTTCTTTTTTGAAATGGCGTGAAAAGGTACGGGCTGACATGCCCAGATGCTGCGCCCAGTATTCTACTGAGTGCTCCAGGGCCGGGGATTCCTGAATTGTCCGGCACACTTTGGTTAATTCGCGATCGTGTGGCCAGGGTAATACAAAAGCGACTTCCGGGAGCTGCAGAATAATATCGACCAGAACACTAACCAGCTTACCCTCTTTTGACTGACTATCATAATGGCCCGAAATTAAATTGGTGGCGTAATGAATAAACTCTCTGGCGAAATCACTGATCGCCACCACTTTACATTCATTGATGCTCTCTTCAAGAAAACTCGGCTTAATATCCAGATTCTCTAAATACACATCATCCAGTGCCCAGACCGCATGCTCGGTATTATTGGGGATCCAGATGCCATAATGCGCTGGAATTATCCAGCATTTGCCGGCGACATCAATTCGCATGCTGCCTTTACGGGCGAAATGAAACTGCATAAAAGAGTGCGAATGTAGTGGAACATGATGGTTGGCTTCCAGGACATAAGAACGGAAGTACACGTCCTGCGGCAGCTCCGTAATGGAGTTATCGGGAAATGAATTCCACTGTTTTTGCGCGAGAGTCTCCATAAATAAATCGTCAATGCTCCCGGTGATGTGTCCGCTATTCGATAGATCTTGTCCGCAGATCATAATACATGCATTCAGTTTTCCATAATAATCTTGCGTAACGATTTTTAGCCCACTTTGGTAAATACCATGAACACGCTTTGTTCAGATGCTGTCATCGTCAATGAAACAAATGATAACTGGACCCGAATGGGGAAAGAGCTGCTTTCGCAAGCGGATATCCAGATTAATGGCTCTCGTGCCTGGGATATTCAGCTTCATCATGCCGGTTTCTTTAAGCGGGTACTGCAACAAGGCTCGTTAGGGCTGGGTGAAAGCTATATGGAAGGCTGGTGGGACTGCGAGCGGCTCGATATTCTGTTCTGCAAAATTCTCAAAGCAAAACTCGACCAGCAAATGCCGGGCAACCTGAAAGATATTTTACGCATTGCCAGCGCCCGCCTGTTTAATTTGCAGTCGCGGAGCCGCGCGTGGATTGTCGGTAAAGAGCATTATGATATTGGGAACGATCTTTTTGCGCTGATGCTGGATCCGCACATGCAATATTCCTGTGGTTACTGGAAAGACGCCACCACATTAGACGAAGCGCAAAATGCCAAATTGAAAATGATTTGTGAGAAGCTACAACTCAAACCGGGTATGCGTTTACTCGATATCGGTTGTGGCTGGGGCGGACTGGCGGAATATGCAGCGCGTTATTATGGCGTGGCGGTCGAAGGCGTCACTATCTCTAAAGAGCAGCAGAAAATGGCGCAACAGCGCTGTGAAGGGCTGGACGTTAACATTCTGCTGCAGGATTATCGTGACCTCGATAAACACTACGATCGCATTGTTTCCGTGGGGATGTTCGAACACGTCGGGCCGAAAAACTACGACACCTATTTCAGCATCGCCGACCGTTGTTTAAAACCGGACGGGCTGTTCCTGCTGCATACCATTGGCAGCAACAAAAAGGGGATGAGCGTCGATCCGTGGATCAATAAATACATTTTCCCGAACGGTTGCTTACCGGCGATTTCGCATATTGCCGAGGCCAGCGAATCGCGCTTTGTTATGGAAGACTGGCATAACTTTGGCAGCGATTACGATAAAACGCTGATGGCCTGGCACGAGCGTTTTAATCAGGCATGGCCGGAGCTGTCTTCACGTTACTCCGCCACCTTCAGAAGAATGTTTAATTACTATTTATGCGCCTGCGCTGGGGCTTTCCGCGCCAGAGATATTGAGCTTTGGCAGGTACTGTTTAGTCGCGGCGTAGAGGGCGGCATCCGCGTTTACCGTTAACGTTCTGCCTGATGCGCGAAGCGCATCAGGCATTTATGACTTAACCCAATTCACTCTCTGCCAGCGCTTTAAATACCATTGCGACGGCATGCGCGCCGGGGTCCATATTACCCAACAAGCTTTCGCTGCTCAGATACGATGCGCGACCCGCATTGGCTTTGCTCGACAGGCAGGTTCGTTCGGCTCCGGCTCGCGCGGCGTCAAAAGCGGCATGCAGGTTGTGCGGCTGCGCCAGCAGTGAGGTCAGTGCGGGTTGCAGGGCATCTATCATGGTGCGATCGCCTTCGTCTGCGCCGCCGTAGAACTTCATCTGCGCCAGACCTGTATTCAGCGCTTCGGCAACGCTAGCTCTCTGTTCCAGTTTCTGCCCGGCGGCGGTAAAGAAAATAGACATCAGCACGCCGCTGGAACCCCCCATCACCACGGTCAGGCGTTCGCCAATCAGCGCGAACAGCGTGGCAAGGTCATCCAGCGGAAGCTGCTGACGCTGCAGCAGACTGGCAATTTCACGCGCGCCAGCGGCAAAGGTTGAACCCGTATCGCCATCGCCGACTTTGGCATCCAGCGCGTTGAGATGTGCTTCCAGACCGGAAAGCGTTCCGGTGATAAGCTCCACAATCCCGGCGACCAGCGCGTTGGCAGAGGGCTGGAATTCCACGCGCGCGCTGCGCTGGGATGATGGCGCGTAGCTGATTTCACGCGGTGGGACGGGAGTCGGCCAGTTGCTGGTTTCCACTTCGGTCAGCAGCGCTTTTTCGATGCTCTCTTCAAGCACGATGGCCGTCAGTGAGAATCCTTTCATATCCAACGCGGTGACCAGCGAGGCCGGACCAATCAGCCAGTCGATACGCGGGTACAGCGGACTGCTTGCCAGTTCGCGGGTGATAATAGCCATTTCCGCAACGGACACGCCGCCAAGATTGTTAATCATCACCGCCACTCTGCCGGTTTCAGGCAGGACCGTCAGTAGCTTATCCACCATCAGGTTGACCACCTGCGCACTGTTTTGCGTATCGATAACCGAGGCTCCCGGTTCGCCATGAATACCCATGCCCAGCTCTGCATGACCCGGATGATGGCGCGGCGCGGCGTCGGTTTCTTGCGGCAGATGACAGCTGGAAAGCGCAACACCCAGGCTGAAGGTGTTGTTGGCTGCGTACTGCGCTTCACGCAGGACGGTGGCGAGGTTGTAGCCGCGTTCAGCGAAATAGCCGGCGATTTTATGCACCAGGATGGTTCCCGCAATGCCACGCGGATGTTTGTTATCCGGCAGGGAGATATCGTCACCGACTATCAGCATTTCAACGTTGTAGCCCAGGCGTCGCGCTTTCTCGGCGGCGAGACCGAAATTAAGACGGTCACCAGTGTAGTTCTTCACGATCAACAGACAGCCAGCCTCACCGGTCACTGCCTGAATAGCGGTCAGTACCGCATCCACGCTCGGGGAGGCGAACACGTCGCCGCAGACCGCCGCGGTCAGCATTCCTTTGCCGATAAACCCAACGTGCGCGGGTTCGTGTCCTGAACCGCCGCCGGAGATCACCGCCACGTTATTTTTGCTAAGGTCGCGGCGAACCACGATGCGAATGGCCGGATCGCTCTCCAGACGCGCCAGGTTATTCCACGGGCTGGTGATAATTGTACCGTCGATCACGTCGCTAACGAGATGGGGGCGTTGATTAAAAAAGAATTGAGACATAACGGCTCCTCGAGGTTGAGTGTAAGACAAACCCCCGAATGCATGTTCATGGTGCGGAGGCGATAGAGAGATTCTGGCGAAGTCAGCCTGCAAAAAAACAATGCGAAAATGAGTTTCATTACGAAACGTGATTGCTGTTTTTTGTTCCGAAATGAAACTTAATTAGGCGAGAAATCATCACAATGCGAACCAGCTCGACTTTTTTCTCCTGGGATCAGAGCAGGCCACACGGCGCAGTCAGTCTTTTTTGCGGGGTTTTACGCAGGATGGCGCGTAATTGGAGAAATTTATCATCGTGTTTGTCGGTGATTTCGCGGTA
The DNA here is from genome assembly GCF_005281305.1 of Citrobacter sp. wls706. Taxonomy (NCBI): domain Bacteria; kingdom Pseudomonadati; phylum Pseudomonadota; class Gammaproteobacteria; order Enterobacterales; family Enterobacteriaceae; genus Citrobacter; species Citrobacter sp. wls706. Next base: position 206,105 of record NZ_SZXG01000006.1, read on the forward strand.
AAGGAACGGATCGAGATCGCAAACCTCATTATTTTTGTGGTTAAGTGTTCCAATATGAAACGCATGTCATTTTTATCTGTTCCATATCAGAACAAAATGACGAAAGATTTTTTTGTGCACGCCTCGCCATACAGTTATTACATCGCTCCGGTACGTCCGCTTTCGCCGTCAACATCAGGCTAAACGGGTTAACGCCAGGGCTCACCATGTAAAAACATGTACTTATTTGAGGATGAAAGGAATGCTAAAAGTTATTCAATCTCCAGCCAAATATCTCCAGGGTCCTGACGCTTCTACCTTATTTGGTCAATACGCTAAAAATCTGGCTGACAGCTTTTTCGTGATTGCGGACGACTTCGTGATGAAGCTGGCGGGAGAAAAGGTACTCAATGGTCTGCATAGCCATGACATTAGCTGCCACGCGGAACGCTTCAACGGTGAATGCAGCCATGTTGAAATTAATCGCCTGATTGCCATTCTGAAAAAACACGGTTGCCGCGGCGTGGTTGGGATTGGCGGTGGGAAAACGTTAGATACCGCCAAAGCGATTGGTTATTACCAGAAGCTGCCGGTAGTAGTGATCCCAACTATCGCATCTACCGATGCGCCAACCAGCGCGCTGTCCGTTATCTATACCGAAGCGGGTGAGTTTGAAGAGTATCTGATCTACCCGAAAAACCCGGATATGGTGGTGATGGATACCGCAATTATTGCCAAAGCGCCGGTACGTCTGCTGGTGGCCGGGATGGGCGATGCGCTCTCGACCTGGTTTGAAGCGAAAGCCTGTTATGACGCTCGGGCGACCAGCATGGCGGGCGGGCAGTCCACCGTGGCGGCGCTGAGCCTGGCGCGCCTGTGCTATGATACCCTGCTGGCGGAAGGCGAAAAGGCACGCTTAGCCGCCCAGGCTGGCGTGGTGACCGATGCGCTGGAACGTATTGTCGAAGCCAACACCTACCTCAGCGGTATCGGTTTTGAAAGCAGCGGACTTGCGGGGGCACATGCCATCCATAACGGCTTTACGATTCTGGAAGAGTGCCACCATCTGTACCACGGTGAAAAAGTCGCCTTTGGTACGCTGGCGCAGCTGGTGCTGCAGAACAGCCCGATGGAAGAGATCGAAACCGTGCTGAATTTCTGTCAGAAAGTGGGCCTGCCGGTAACGTTAGCGGAAATGGGCGTAAAAGATGACATTGATGGCAAGATCATGGCCGTGGCTAAAGCCACCTGCGCAGAAGGTGAAACCATTCACAATATGCCGTTCCCGGTGACGCCTGAAAGCGTACATGCCGCTATTTTGACGGCAGACCTGCTGGGACAGCAGTGGCTGGCGCGTTAATCGGGCATCGGTAAATTTACCCAGCATCTTCTCCCCCTCTGACAGTCTCTGCCGGAGGGGTTGTCTATGGCAAAACAGCGGAAATGGATATGACGGCGCATACGCATAGCATCGGGCAGGAAGTCTCTTCGGTTCTCGCCCAGTCCTGGCATCGTTGCAGCAAGTTCATGCAGCGGGAAACCTGGCAGGCGCCGCATCAGGCGCAAGGGCTGACCTTTGAGTCGATTTGTCGTCGTAAGACGGCGCTGCTCACGATTGCGCAGGCCGCGCTGGAAGATGCCTGGGAGTTTATGGACGGTCGTCCGTGCGCGCTGCTGATTCTGGATGAATCGGCCTGTATTCTCAGCCGTTGCGGCGATCCGCAGACGATAGAACAGCTGGCGGAGCTTGGGTTTCGCGACGGCAGCTATTGCGCGGAAAGCATTATCGGCAGCTGTGCGCTGTCGCTGGCGACAATGCCGGGCCAGCCGACAAAAACCTCTGGCGCTCAGCACTTTAAACAGGCGCTGCATCCGTGGTCGTTTTGCTCGACGCCAGTGTTCGATAACCATGGGCGTCTGTTTGGCTCCATCTCATTATGCTGTCTGGTAGAGCATGAGTCCGTTTCTGATTTATCCCTGACGCTGGCGATTGCCAGAGAAGTCGGCAATTCATTGCTGACCGACAGCCTGCTGGCAGAATCCAACCGCCATCTGAACCAGATGTACGGGCTGCTGGAGAGCATGGATGATGGCGTGATGGCCTGGAATGAGCAGGGGGTGTTGCAGTTCCTCAATGCGCGCGCGGCGCTGCTTTTGCATCTCGATGCGCAGGCCAGCCAGGGCAAAAACATTCACGACCTGCTCAATATGCCCATGCTGCTGCGTCGGGCAATTAAACATGCCCGCGGTCTGAATCACGTCGAAGTCACTTTTGAAAGCCAGCACCAGTTTGTTGATGCTGTTATCACCCTGAAGCCGATTGTTGAGGAGCAGGGCAACAGCTTTATCCTGCTGCTGCACCCGGTGGAGCAAATGCGTCAGCTGATGACCAGCCAGCTTGGTAAGGTGAGCCACACCTTTGAGCAGATGTCGACGGACGATCCAGAAACCCGACGCTTGATCCATTTTGGTCGCCAGGCGGCAAGGGGGAGTTTCCCGATCCTGCTGTGTGGGGAAGAGGGCGTAGGGAAAGAGCTGCTGAGCCAGGCCATTCACAATGAAAGCGAACGCGCCAGCGGGCCGTATATTGCCGTGAACTGTCAGCTGTATGCCAACAGCGTGCTGGGGCAGGATTTTATGGGCAGTGCGCCCACCGATGATGAAAATGGTCGGTTGAGCCGCCTTGAGCTGGCGAACGGCGGCACACTGTTTCTGGAGAAAATTGAATATCTGGCGCCGGAGCTGCAATCCGCGCTGCTACAGGTGATCAAGCAGGGGGTGTTAACCCGTCTTGATGCCCGTCGGCTGATTCCGGTGGATGTGAAAGTGATCGCCACCACTACGGTTGATCTCGCTAATTTGGTGGAGCAAAACCGCTTTAGCCGCCAACTGTATTACGCGCTGCACTCTTTTGAGATTGTTATCCCGCCGCTACGAGCGCGGCGTAACAGTATTCCCTCGCTGATTTATACGCGACTGAATAGCCTGAAAAAACGCTTTTCATACAGCCTGAAGATCGACGATGACGCGCTGGCACAACTGGTGGCTTATTCGTGGCCGGGCAATGACTTCGAGCTGAACAGCATTATCGAAAACATCGCTATCAGTAGCGATAACGGGCATATCCGGCTGAGTAATTTACCTGATTATCTGTTTGCCGAGCGTCCCGGTCTGGAGACGGCGTCTTCCCTGCTGCCTGCCAGCCTGACGTTTACCGCTATCGAAAAAGAGGCGATTATCCATGCCGCCCGCGTCACCTGTGGGCGAGTACAGGAGATGTCGCAACTGCTGAATATTGGTCGCACCACCTTGTGGCGTAAGATGAAGCAGTACGACATCGACGCCAGCCAGTTTAAGCGCAAACATCTGGAGTAGTTTCTTCGATTCTGGCCATGGAGAACAGCGCATCCGACAGCCGGTTGATATAACGCTTGGGTTCATCGCGTAACGTCAGCGTTCTGTCCATCGCGATGAGGATCCGCTCCAGCCGCCGTGCCAGGGTGCGCGCAACGTGTAGCTGTGCCGATGCCAGATTTTTCCCCGGAATGACAAATTCTTTCAGGGGGCCGCTCTGCGCCATATTGCGGTCAATAAGTTGCTCCAGCGCCTGAATATCCTCGGCGTTAATCGTCTGCGTTAAGCGGGCGAGACCTTTCTCATCGCTGGCGAGTTCCGCCCCCAGCACAAACAGCATCTTCTGGATGGCATGCAGATCCTGGCGTAATTCTGCCTGGCGCGAGCTGGCATAGCAGACGCCAAGCTGGGAAATCAGTTCATCCACCGTACCGTAGGCGTTAACGCGGATGTCGTCTTTGTCGATACGGCTGCCGCCAAACAGCGCGGTCGTGCCTTTATCACCGGTTCGGGTATAGATGCGGTACATTTATTTTATCTCGCTGAAGGGAAGCACTTTGACCAGTTGGCCTGCATTGGCGCCGAGTGTGCGGATGCGGACTATCCCGGCGGCGATATGCCCGCAGACCAGCGCCCGATCCTCGGGTAGCTGGGCGTGGGTTAGGGCAATATCACCACAGGCGCTGAGGCCGAGACCCACGCGTAGCGTTGAGCTTTTAGCCGCCAGCTTGCTGAGGGCCAGCGCGCAGTCATGCTCGTCGCAACAGATTGTCCGGCAAGGGACGCCTTGCTCTTCCAGCCCCCAGCATAGTTCATCAAGCTCGCGCGTATCCTGCCAGCGTGAGTGATAAAACAGATGTACGCCCGGTGATGAAAGTGACATTGCGCCCCCTTATTGATCAGAATGCCTGACGGAAGATCTCGGCAATTTCTTTCTCGTTCCCTTTACGCGGGTTGGAGAAGGCATTGCCGTCTTTCAGCGCCATTTCCGCCATATACGGGAAATCGGCTTCTTTGACGCCCAGCTCGCGCAGATGCTGCGGAATACCGATATCGGCTGACAGGCGAGCGATGGCGCGAATCGCCAGCTCAGCGGCATCCATGGTGGACAGACCATCGGTGTTCTCACCCATAAACTCCGCGATGTCGGCAAATTTCTCCGGATTAGCGATCAGGTTATAGCGCGCCACGTGCGGCAGCAGGACGGCGTTTGCTACGCCGTGCGGCATGTCATACAGACCGCCAAGCTGATGCGCCATCGCGTGAACGTAGCCAAGGTTGGCGTTGTTGAAGGCCATACCCGCCAGCAAAGAGGCATAGGCCATGTTCTCGCGAGCTTTCAGGTTGCTGCCCAGCGCTACGGCCTGGCGTAAGTTGCGGGCGATCAGACGAATTGCCTGGATAGCGGCGGCGTCGGTAACCGGGTTGGCATCTTTTGAAATATAGGCCTCAACGGCGTGGGTCAGGGCGTCCATTCCGGTTGCCGCAGTCAGTGGCGCAGGTTTGCCGAGCATCAGCAGTGGGTCATTGATGGAAACCGACGGCAGGTTGCGCCAGCTGACAATCACAAACTTCACTTTGGTTTTGGTATTGGTCAGCACGCAGTGGCGGGTGACTTCGCTGGCGGTACCGGCGGTGGTATTCACCGCGACGATCGGCGGCAGCGGATTGGTCAGGGTTTCAATCCCGGCATAGCTATAGAGATCGCCTTCGTGCGTCGCTGCGATGCCGATGCCTTTACCGCAGTCATGCGGGCTACCACCGCCGACGGTAACGATGATATCGCATTGCTCTTTACGAAAAACTTCCAGGCCGTCGCGCACGTTGGTGTCTTTAGGGTTTGGCTCGACGCCGTCAAACACCACCACGTCAATACCGGCTTCACGCAGATGTTCGAGGGTTTTATCAACCGCGCCGTCCTTAATGGCTCGCAGACCTTTATCAGTCACCAGCAGCGCTTTTTTACCGCCCAACAGTTTGCAGCGTTCGCCAACGACGGAAATAGCATTCGGGCCAAAAAAGTTCACATTTGGCACCAGGTAATCAAACATACGATAGCTCATAATTTACCTTCTTAGATTTAAATTATAATTCAGAGAAACAATTCAGTGCGGTTTGCGCTAATAACATGTCTTGTTCGACAGTACCGCCACTTACGCCGACAGCACCGATTAATTTATCGTTTAACATGACAGGTAAGCCGCCGCCAAAAATAACAATGCGCTGTTGATTTGTTAGCTGTAAACCATATAGTGACGCACCCGGTTGTACCGCGTCGGTAATTTCATGGGTCCCCTGCCGCAGACAGCAGGCGGTATACGCTTTATTAAGAGAAATATCACAACTGGTGACAAACGCGTCGTCCATGCGTTGCATCAGCAGCGTGTTGCCGCCGCGATCCACCACGGAAAAGACTACCGGCACGTTGATCTCAAGCGCTTTAGCCTCGACGGCCTGCGCCATTTTTTTCGCCGCCGCCAGCGTAATGGTGGCGATTGGTTGGCTCTTATTCACAGTCTCTCCTGAAAATGTTGTAGGGCTGAGGTCACGAAAATATCGCGATACAGCTATTTTTTATCATTGGGTTTGGCTTTATTTTCTCGCCGTGCGTTATTAAGTCAATAGGGTGAAAATTTAAAAAATATTAATTTAATTTTGTGTGTTGGTGTTTATTGATAATGATCATTTAACTTCGTCACAATTCGCTCCGGATATTCCTGAGAACCGTTTCAATATGGAACGATGAATTTTTATTACGTGCCAAATTGGAACGAAATTAATTTTATTTTTTTATTGCTGTGCTCATTTAGAGTTCGGCCATTGCTGATGAAAGGCGAATGCCGGGTGGTGTGTCCCCGGCAATACGGCCCGGCGTCCCTATTTTTTATCTTTTGAGTCCATAAACTATGAGAAGATCAAAACGATTCGAAGTGCTTGCGAAGCGCCCTGTAAATCAGGATGGGCTGATTGGCGAATGGCCTGAAGAGGGGCTGATCGCCATGGAAAGCCCCTACGATCCGGCTTCGTCGGTGAAGGTAGAGAATGGTCGTATTGTTGAGCTGGACGGCAAGAGCCGCGCCGAGTTCGACATGATTGACCGTTTTATTGCCGACTACGCGATTAACGTAGCTGAAACTGAACGGGCAATGCGGCTCGACGCGCTGGAGATCGCCAGAATGCTGGTGGATATCCACGTCAGCCGGGAAGAGATTGTTGCTATTACCACCGCTATCACCCCGGCGAAAGCGGTGGAGGTGATGGCGCAAATGAACGTGGTGGAAATGATGATGGCGCTGCAAAAAATGCGCGCCAGACGCACGCCGTCCAACCAGTGCCATGTCACCAACCTGAAAGACAACCCGGTACAGATTGCCGCCGATGCGGCTGAAGCGGGGATCCGTGGTTTTTCAGAACAGGAAACGACGGTCGGGATCGCCCGCTATGCACCGTTTAACGCCCTGGCGCTGCTGGTCGGTTCCCAGTGCGGTCGCCCCGGCGTGCTCACGCAATGTTCCGTTGAGGAGGCGACTGAGCTGGAGCTGGGGATGCGCGGGTTAACCAGCTACGCCGAAACCGTGTCGGTATACGGTACAGAGTCGGTGTTTACCGACGGCGATGATACGCCGTGGTCCAAAGCGTTTCTCGCCTCGGCCTATGCGTCTCGCGGACTGAAAATGCGTTACACCTCTGGCACCGGTTCGGAAGCGCTGATGGGCTATTCCGAGAGTAAATCGATGCTCTATCTGGAGTCGCGCTGCATCTTTATCACCAAAGGCGCGGGCGTACAGGGGCTGCAAAACGGTGCGGTCAGCTGTATTGGCATGACCGGCGCGGTGCCGTCGGGGATCCGCGCGGTGCTGGCGGAAAACCTGATTGCCTCAATGCTCGACCTTGAAGTGGCCTCCGCCAATGACCAGACCTTTTCCCACTCTGATATTCGCCGTACCGCCCGTACCCTGATGCAAATGCTTCCCGGCACCGACTTTATCTTCTCCGGCTATAGCGCCGTACCGAACTACGACAACATGTTTGCCGGGTCGAACTTCGACGCGGAAGACTTCGATGATTACAACATTCTGCAACGCGATCTGATGGTTGACGGTGGTCTGCGTCCTGTAACCGAAGAAGAAACCATCGCCATCCGCAACAAGGCGGCACGCGCCATTCAGGCGGTGTTCCGCGAACTGGGCCTGCCGCTGATTAGCGATGAGGAGGTTGAGGCCGCCACTTATGCTCACGGCAGCAAAGATATGCCCGCGCGCAATGTGGTGGAAGATCTGGCTGCCGTGGAAGAGATGATGAAGCGCAATATCACCGGGCTGGATATCGTCGGCGCGCTAAGCCGTAGCGGCTTCGAAGATATCGCCAGTAACATTCTCAATATGCTGAGACAGCGCGTCACCGGTGATTACCTGCAAACGTCGGCCATTCTGGATCGCCAGTTTGAGGTGGTAAGCGCCGTTAACGACATTAATGATTATCAGGGACCAGGCACCGGCTATCGCATCTCTGCCGAGCGCTGGGCGGAAATTAAAAATATCGCGGGCGTGGTTCAGCCAGGCTCAATTGAATAAGGTGGTACACCGTGGAATGCACAACTGAACGTAAGCCGGTTTTCACCTTGCAGGTAAGCGAAGGCGAAGCGGCTAAAGCGAACGAACGCGTAGATGAAGTGGTGATTGGCGTCGCTCCGGCCTTTGATAAGCACCAGCACAAGACCCTGATTGATATGCCGCATAAGGCGATTCTTAAAGAGCTGGTGGCGGGGATCGAAGAAGAGGGGCTGCATGCGCGGGTGGTAAGAATTCTGCGCACCTCGGATGTTTCTTTTATGGCGTGGGACGCGGCAAACCTCAGCGGTTCCGGCATCGGGATTGGTATCCAGTCGAAGGGAACCACGGTGATTCATCAGCGCGATCTGCTGCCGCTGAGTAACCTGGAGCTGTTCTCTCAGGCTCCGCTGCTGACGCTGGAAACCTATCGCCAGATCGGTAAAAACGCCGCGCGCTATGCACGCAAAGAGTCGCCTTCGCCGGTGCCGGTGGTCAATGACCAGATGGTGCGCCCTAAATTTATGGCCAAGGCCGCGCTGTTTCACATCAAAGAAACCAAACATGTGGTGCAGGATGCTGCGCCTGTCACGCTGCATATTGCACTGGTGAGGGAATGACCATGAACGACAACATCATGACCGCGCAGGATTACCCATTAGCCACCCGCTGCCCGGAGAAAATCCAGACGCCTGGCGGGAAACCGTTAACCGACATTACCCTTGAGAATGTGCTGGCAGGCAAGGTCGGGCCGCAGGATGTGCGTATTTCTCAGCAAACGCTGGAGTACCAGGCGCAGATTGCCGAACAGATGCAGCGTCACGCCGTGGCGCGCAATTTCCGTCGCGCGGCGGAACTGATTGCCATCCCGGATGCTCGTATTCTGGAAATCTATAATGCGCTACGTCCGTTTCGTTCTTCATTCGCGGAACTACAGGCGATTGCCGATGAGCTGGAGCACACCTGGCATGCCACGGTGAACGCTGCCTTTGTCCGCGAGTCGGCAGATGTGTATCAGCAGAGAAACAAGCTGCGTAAAGGTAGCCAGTGACGGAGGGAGGTATGCCGTTAATCGCCGGGATTGATATCGGCAACGCCACCACCGAAGTGGCGTTGGCGCAGCATGGGCAGTTTATCGCCAGCGGGATTGTCGCCACCACGGGCATGAAAGGGACGCGGGACAACATTGCCGGGGTGGTCGCTTCTCTGCAGCAGGCACTGGATAAAACACCGTGGTCGCTTCAGGACGTGGCGAAAATCTGCATCAATGAGGCCGCGCCGGTGATTGGCGATGTGGCGATGGAAACCATCACTGAAACCATCATTACTGAATCGACAATGATTGGCCATAACCCGCAAACGCCGGGTGGCGTCGGCGTGGGGATGGGAACCACCATCAGCGTGGATAAGCTGGCATCACTGAGCGAGGATTGCTTTGCGCAGGGCTGGATCCCGCTGGTGGGCGAAGAGATCGATTTCCTTGAAGCGGTCTGGCTTATCAATGCGGCGTTGGATCGTGGGATCAACGTGGTGGCGGCGATCCTGAAAAAGGATGATGGCGTACTGGTCAACAATCGCCTGCGTCGGGCAATGCCGGTGGTTGATGAAGTCACCTTACTTGAGAAGGTGCCGGAAGGCGTGCTGGCGGCGGTGGAAGTGGCGGCCGCCGGGCAGGTGGTGCGGGTATTGTCGAATCCTTACGGTATCGCAACCTTTTTTGCCCTGACGCCGGAGGAAACGCAAACCATCGTCCCCATCGCCAGAGCGCTGATTGGCAACCGCTCCGCCGTGGTGCTGAAAACGCCGCAGGGGGATGTGCAGTCGCGAACGATCCCGGCGGGTAAGATCTTTATCCGTGGCGAAAAGCGCGGCGGTGAAGCCGACGTAGCGCAGGGCGCGCAGGCCATTATGCAGGCGATGAGCGCCTGTGCGCCCGTGTGCGATATTCGCGGTGAAGCAGGTACGCACGCGGGCGGGATGCTTGAGCGGGTTCGTAAGGTAATGGCCTCGCTGACCGGTCACGACATGAACGCCGTGCATATCCAGGATCTTCTGGCGGTGGATACGTTTATTCCCCGCGCGGTGCAGGGTGGCATTGCCGGGGAATGTTCAATGGAGAACGCCGTTGGCATTGCGGCGATGGTGAAATCCGATCGCTTACAGATGCAGGCTATCGCCAGCGAGCTAAGCGCCCGGTTAAATACCCCAGTTGAAGTCGGTGGTGTGGAAGCCAACATGGCCGTGGCTGGCGCGTTAACGACGCCTGGATGCGCCGCTCCGCTGGCGATCCTCGATTTAGGCGCAGGATCCACCGATGCCGCCATTATTAATAGCGACGGCGTAGTGAAGGCGGTACATCTTGCCGGGGCGGGGAATATGGTCAGCCTGTTGATTCAAACGGAACTGGGCTTAAGCGATCCGTTTTTGGCAGAGGAAATTAAAAAATACCCGCTGGCCAAAGTGGAGAGCCTGTTCAGCATTCGCCACGAGAACGGCGCGGTGGAGTTTTTTCGTGAACCGCTCAGCCCGTCAGTATTTGCCAAAGTGGTGTATCTGAAAGAGGGCGAGCTGATCCCGGTCGATAACCAGACCTCGCTGGAGAAGATTCGTCTGGTGCGCCGTCAGGCCAAAGAGAAAGTCTTTGTGACCAACTGTCTACGCGCGTTACGTCAGGTCTCGCCCGGCGGCTCGATTCGCGATATCACTTTTGTGGTGCTGGTAGGTGGCTCATCGCTGGATTTTGAAATTCCGCAGACGCTCACCGATGCGTTGGCGCAGTACGGCGTTGTCGCTGGGCAGGGTAATATCCGTGGTACTGAAGGCCCGCGCAATGCGGTGGCGACCGGGCTGGTTTTAGCCGGAGAAGCCAAAAAATAGTGCAGAAAACAGCCGCGCAAGCGTTTAGCTGCGGGGTAAGTCAAAGAAAGGCGATGTTCTCTTTGATATCCCGGCGGAGTTGGGTACATAGTATCAAGGTGTCTCTCACGTGGTTAATTTTAAGGATAAGAGCATGCCAACAGCAATTGAAAAAGCCTTGGATTTTATTGGTGGTATGAACACTTCGGCGTCAGTACCCCATTCAATGGATGAAAGCACCGCTAAGGGAATTTTAAAGTATTTGCATGACTTAGGTGTGCCAGCGAGTCCGGAAGTTGTGATGGCACGGGGTGAGCAGGAGGGATGGAATCCTGAGTTCACGAAAAAAGTGGCCGGATGGGCAGAAAAAGTCGCCTCCGGTAACCGCATCCTTATCAAAAACCCAGAGTATTTTTCGACCTATATGCAGGAGCAGCTCAAAGAACTCGTGTGAGCTGACTATTGAATAAAACGCTAACGGACGTTTCCATCTAAGGATGGCGGCGTCCAGAAGGGTTACCTTTCGTATGTAACTGCCTTAATCGGCGTGTCTCGTGATACACCTTCTTTGCTCGCCTACTTGTTTTTCTTGGTACTCATTTCACATTTCGATGCAAACAGGCAGAGCGTTATCAGCCTGGTTCAGTTGATTTAGTTTTAGCGAATAAGCTGGATATTACCGAAACTGCTGAAATGGATGCGTTGGAGTCAGGGCTGTTGCTCATGTTGTATGAGCAGTAATTTATCAGACATCAACTGCCTGCAACCTTGATTTTTGGGCATATTCACGAGTGGCACCGTAATGGTTAGATAATGTCTAAGACTGGGCCGGAAAGTTCTGTAACCAAATAGCAACGCGCGGAATGATAAACGGAGCTTGAGGCATTCCTGCTCTTATTTGTTAACTCCATATCAAGTATTGAAACAATTTTTCAAAGCACGAATAGCTAAAGGAATTTGTTTTCACAGGCTTCCATGCTTTTTTCACAATGGATATCTTTTTTGGGTTGCTGAAAAGAAGAAGCTGCCGTAGATTTTCGCAGTTTGTTGTACAAGACTATTACAACAATCAGATAAATATCATTCCTCGCAGAGCCGGGGAATTCTTCCAAAAATGAGATAGCGAAAAATGAAAAAAATTATCCTTGCTGCCGTTCTGGCTGTCGCAGCATTCACTGGCGTGGCTAAAGCTTGCCCGGCAGGCACTCATCCGCATGGCGGTACTGGTAGCCACCATGCAGGCGGTACCTGCTACTAAAACTAATATACTGATTAATTAGATTGCTAACCCACGTTTTCTCGTGGGTCTTTTAATTGTTAGATCCGCAATAGTCGAGATTAAATATAAATTAATTAAGATTGATATCCTGTTAACCGGGTGTGTGATTGTTGTTTATATTTGTGTGATGAGAAATATTTATGCAGCATAGTTATTGATTGATATTGTGATTTTTATTCTTGTATTGTGTTAGTACCGTTTTAATCGATAGGTAGTTGTTTTTATTTTAAATAAGTCTGGCTGAGATAAGATAAATCATAGAGTTAAAGTTCAAATGAATAAAATACCATTATCTGCAATTATCGTAGAGGTTTCTTATTGTGCCAACACTATGTATGAATCATTGGTATACAACCAGCACCACTGTTGCAACGTTTAGCACCGAGACTGTACGTGTCTACCGCTACGGTAATATCGTGACGTACAGGATGAGTAAGTCCAGGGGGCAACGCGGCCAACTGGCAAACCAGATAACCGGCAGTGGCTACAATGCTGAAGAACCTAATAATAGTGATGGATGCAGCATGAGTACAGTTATCCAGCTTATATCTGGAACATAAACCCCAAAAACAATACCGCAAGCGGCAGGAAGTAAATAACCGCTCTACGGTGTAAAACAGACCAAAAGAAAAGTGATGATGAAAGCAAAAAATATAGCCCTTGCAATAGCAGTTTCCATATCTTTCCTGGCGGGTTGCTCGACGACTCCACTTAAACCAGCTATGCAGATGACTGATGCAGAACTTTGTACCACCTACGGTTATTCAATGGCGGCGGGTGATTCAAATCGTATGCTTGAAGTTGGTAATGAAGCACAGAAACGTATGGATGCGCACGGCGGTGTATTGAGTGTACCAAAAGAAACTTGCCAGGCGCTTTCACAGGCTGGTGTTAACCAGCTTTCTCAGGAACAAGCCGAGACCGCGCGATCACAAGCTGCATGGGCGGCAATCGGGCAAATGGGGCAGCAGATGCAAGCCCAGCAAGCGCAACAAGACGCGTATAACAATCAGCAGATGCAGCAGGCAAACCAGCAGATACAGCAGCAACAGCAAATGATGCTGATGCAGCAGCAGACACAAGCTCTTCAGGGCATCAACCGTTCTCTGGGCGGCTGGTAATAATGAACACGTCCACTAAAAAGGTGTTAATCCAGACTTAGTGTAATTTATCAGAGCTAAAGGCTTTCTGATTTAGTCAAGCATTACTCTGATAGTCGTGGCTGGATGACATTTCTGATATCTAAGGTAGAAAGGAATCAAAACCTTACCTGACCCAAATTTGACGCAAAGAAAAAGGGCTTAGATAATTTCTTATCTAAGCCCTTGTTTTATTTGGTGGCCCCTGCTGGACTTGAACCAGCGACCAAGCGATTATGAGTCGCCTGCTCTAACCACTGAGCTAAGGGGCCGTGGCGGTGGATTATAAAGTAACTCCGCGTCGCAATCCAGCCATAAGCGTACGGATGCTGATTTTATAAACAATGTATTTTCAGTCCGTTATACTGTTACTCTGATGTATTGTTCGGAGTAATTATGGTTAAGGACATACTGGCACCAGGGCTGCGGGTGGTGTTTTGCGGCATCAATCCGGGGCTATCTTCCGCAGGTACGGGGTTCCCCTTTGCGCATCCCGCCAATCGCTTCTGGAAGGTCATCCATCAGGCGGGATTTACCGATCGCCAGCTCAAACCTGAAGAGGCGCAACACCTGCTGGACTTCCGCTGTGGCGTGACCAAGTTTGTCGACAGACCGACGGTGCAGGCTAATGAAGTGAAGCTACAGGAGATGCGTAGCGGTGGGCGTAAGCTTATTGAAAAGATTGATGACTATCAGCCCGCTGCGCTGGCGATCCTTGGCAAGCAGGCGTTCGAGCAAGGCTTCAGTCAGCGCGGAGCGCAGTGGGGAAAGCAGACGCTGACCATTGGCGCGACGCAGATTTGGGTATTGCCAAATCCCAGCGGATTGAGCCGGATTACACTGGATAAGCTGGTGGAGGCGTATCGCGAGTTGGATGACGCGCTGATCATGCGCGGGATGTAAATAAAAACGCCACCTTGCGGTGGCGTTTGAACTTATACGGCGAGATTAATCGTCGAGGAAGCTACGCAGCACTTCAGAACGGCTCGGGTGGCGCAGTTTACGCAGCGCCTTCGCTTCGATCTGACGGATACGTTCGCGGGTAACGTCGAACTGTTTACCCACTTCTTCCAGCGTGTGGTCGGTGTTCATATCGATACCGAAACGCATACGCAGCACTTTCGCTTCACGGGCGGTCAGGCCAGCCAGCACGTCGTGCGTTGCGGCACGCAGGCTCTCGGTGGTCGCAGAGTCCAGCGGCAGCTCGAGGGTGGTATCCTCGATGAAATCACCCAGATGCGAATCTTCATCGTCGCCGATCGGCGTTTCCATGGAGATAGGCTCTTTGGCGATCTTCAGCACTTTACGGATCTTGTCTTCCGGCATCAGCATGCGTTCAGCCAGCTCTTCCGGCGTCGGCTCACGGCCCATCTCTTGCAGCATCTGACGGGAGATACGGTTGAGCTTGTTGATGGTCTCAATCATATGCACCGGGATACGGATGGTGCGCGCCTGATCCGCGATAGAGCGGGTAATTGCCTGACGGATCCACCAGGTTGCGTAGGTGGAGAACTTGTAACCACGACGGTATTCAAACTTATCAACCGCTTTCATCAGACCGATGTTGCCTTCCTGAATCAGATCCAGGAACTGCAGACCACGGTTGGTGTATTTCTTGGCGATAGAGATAACCAGACGTAAGTTCGCTTCAACCATCTCTTTTTTCGCACGACGGGCTTTCGCTTCACCGATGGACATACGACGGTTGATGTCTTTAACCTGCTCAATGGTCAGGCCGGTTTCTTCTTCAATCTGCTGCAGTTTCTGCAGACCGCGGTGAACGTCATCTGCCACGTCGTGCAGTTTTTCAGACCACGGTTTGTTCATCGCGATGGCCGCGTTGAACCACGTTTCGCTGGTTTCATTGCCAGTGAACAGGGTGATGAAGTTTTTCTTCGGCATTTTGCACTGCTCAACGCAGAGCTTCATGATCAGACGTTCCTGAGTACGCACGCGGTCCATCATGACGCGCATGCTGTTTACCAGGTAGTCGAACTGTTTCGGCACCAGGCGGAACTGTTTGAACACTTCAGACAGCTTCTGAATTTCTTCCTGCGCGGCAGCATGGCTGCGGCCTTTGGCCTTGATCGTGTCGCGGGTGATTTCGTACTGGGTACGAAGTTCAGCGAATTTTTCACGCGCTAATTCAGGGTCGATGCTGTTGTCGTCATCGCTGCTGTCGTCGTCATCTTCTTCATCTTCGTCTTCATCTTCATCCATCTCTTCTTGAGAGAGTTCAGAACCGACGTGGGTCGCCGTTGGCGCCATGTCTTCTTCCGCGTTCGGATCGACAAAGCCGGTGATGAGATCGGACAGACGCGCTTCTTCAGCTTCTACGCGATCGTATTGCTCAAGCAGGTAGGTGATGGCTTCCGGGTATTCGGCTACGGAGCATTGAACCTGGTTAATCCCGTCTTCTATGCGCTTAGCGATGTCGATTTCGCCTTCACGGGTTAACAGTTCAACGGTACCCATTTCACGCATGTACATGCGGACCGGGTCAGTTGTACGGCCGATTTCGGACTCAACGCTGGACAGAACCTGGGCAGCCGCTTCTTCCGCGTCTTCATCGGTGCTGTTGGAGGTTTCAGCAAGCAGCAGATCATCGGCATCAGGTGCTTCTTCCATCACCTGAATACCCATGTCATTGATCATTTGGATGATGTCTTCGATTTGATCTGAATCGACGATATCTTCCGGCAGATGGTCATTGACCTCGGCATAGGTCAGATAGCCTTGCTCCTTACCACGTTGGACAAGAAGCTTCAGCTGTGACTGCGGGTTTTGCTCCATAAGACGGTATCCACACTTAATTCGTTTGATTGGTGTTGGGCGGTAAAACCGCCAACGGCAAAACGAGGGCATACTTATATTTTGCCGCTGCCTCTCCGTGCGGCTGTCGGGGGCTTCCCGATCGATATTCGGCAGTTAAGCCGTTAAATACTTCATCTTTCACGTTGTCTCTGCGTTAGCTGCGTTCTCTCTTCCTGGTCATGTACTTATGTACACTCCCAGGCGTTCGTTCACTTGCTGCCTTGATACAACGCGAATGATTTTGTCTTTGTTTTGTCTTTCTCTTATTTCTTGGCCAGTTCCTGGTTCAGCGTCCAGAGTTCCCGGCGTTCTTCGCTGCTTAAACCGTGTGTGCGCTCACGAGCTATCAACTCTTCCTGGCGCAGTTCAAGCATCGAATCAAACATATGGTTGAGTGAGTCGGTGAAGGTTTTTTCTGCGATATCTTTATCTGCTATATCGTCCCACATCGACAGTTTTTCAAGGGTTGCAGCATCATTTGTGCCACGATAGTGCTCTAAAAGTTGGCCGGTGGTCAGGCCTGGCTGAGCCAGACAAGTGTTGACCAGTTCTCTGAATAAGCCAAGTCCAGGCAGCTTATTGCTGTCCAGTGCACCTAACGGCGGAACCAGCGGAGCAAGGTCCGGGTTTTGCACCAGCAACCCTATAAGTATACGCATGGTCGTACGTTTTAGCTGTGGAACAGGGCGGGAAGCGCCATTTTCTGCCAGTTTTGGCATTAAACGTTCAAGCTGACTGTCATCCAGAATGCCGAGCTTGTTTCCCAACTCCTGTCGCAGGTAAATGCGCAACGTTTCGCCCGGCACCTGAGTGATCAGCGGCAGCGCCAGCGTGCTGAGCTGTGCGCGTCCGTCCGGGGTACTCAAATCCACCTGTGGCAACAGGCTATTAAATAAAAACGCGGAGAGCGGCAACGCCTGCTCCATCCGGGCTTCGAAGGCCTCTTTCCCTTCTTTACGCACTAACGTATCGGGGTCTTCGCCATCAGGTAAAAACATAAAGCGTAGCTGGCGGCCGTCTGTCATATAGGGCAGTGCGGTTTCCAGCGCGCGCCATGCTGCATCGCGTCCGGCGCGGTCGCCGTCGTAGCAGCAAATCACGTTGTTCGTCGCGCGAAACAACAGCTGGATGTGATCGGCGGTGGTTGACGTCCCAAGAGATGCCACGGCGTAGTTAATGCCGTATTGCGCCAGCGCTACCACATCCATATAGCCTTCCACCACTAACAGGCGCTGCGGATCGGCGTTATCCTGCTGGGCTTCATAAAGGCCATACAGCTGGCGACCTTTATGGAAAATATCGGTTTCCGGGGAGTTCAGATACTTCGGCAGGGCATCGCCCAGCACGCGTCCACCAAAACCAATGACCCGACCACGTTTGTCGCGGATGGGGAACATCACCCGTTCGCGAAAGCGATCGTAACTGCGTCCCTGATCGTTGGTGACCAACATCCCCGCATCGACCAGCGATTTGCGATTCTCAGCATTGCCGCCAAACCGTTTCAGGACGTTGTCCCAGCCGGGGGGCGCAAAACCAATAGCAAAACGGGTGATAACGTCGCTACTTAATCCTCGCTTTTCCAGGTACTGGCGCGCAGGGGTAGCGGCGGGCTGCATCAAAGACTGTTGATAAAAAGTGTTCAGGCCGTCCATCAATTGATAAAGGCTTTGCCGTTGATGGCGCTCTATCTGACTGGGGCCACTGCCTGCTTCATAGGGCACTTCAAGGTTGTGCATTGCGGCTAGTTCTTCGACGGTTTCCACAAACTCGAGCTTGTCGTAGTTCATGAGAAAGTCGACGGCGTTGCCATGCGCGCCACACCCAAAGCAGTGATAAAACTGTTTTTCACCGTTTACGGTGAAAGAGGGGGTTTTTTCGTTATGGAACGGACAGCACGCGTGATAATTTTTGCCCTGCTTTTTCAGCTTTACCCGCGCGTCGATGAGATCGACGATGTCGGTTCTTGCCAGCAGGTCATTAATAAAAACGCGAGGAATTCGTCCAGCCATAAGCCCCTGTTTTTTGATGACTCATATACACAAAATCATTCAGGATGCATCAAGGCGGCAAGGAAGCGAATCCTCAGGAGCGTACAGCAAGTACGTGACTGGGGTGAGCGACTGCAGCCAACTCTGAGGCAGCTTGAATGATGACGTGTATAAACGAAAATAAGCCGCGCATTCCTTCCGGAAGCACGGCCTTACAACTACAACTCAGTCTGAATTGAGAGCCTTAGCTCTCAATGGATTAGTACAGACGAGTACGGCGTGCGTTTTCGCGAGCCAGTTTCTTCGCGTGACGTTTCACAGCAGAAGCTTTAGCGCGCTTACGTTCGGTAGTCGGTTTTTCATAGAACTCACGACGACGAACTTCCGCCAGAACACCTGCTTTTTCGCATGAACGCTTGAAGCGACGCAGTGCTACGTCGAACGGCTCGTTTTCACGTACTTTAATTACCGGCATGTAACTCTCACCTTTAATAAATTCGGTTTGCCGCTGGCATCAACGCCAGCTTATTTCAAAATGGTGCGGAATTTTACTGCAATTGCTGCTGCTTTGTAAAGCACCCACGCGATTTTGAAAGGGACTTTTATAAGGACAAGGAGTATACACGAGGCATGCGCCTGGGGCGAACAAAGTTTTACATC
The DNA here is from genome assembly GCF_005281305.1 of Citrobacter sp. wls706. Lineage (NCBI taxonomy): Bacteria > Pseudomonadati > Pseudomonadota > Gammaproteobacteria > Enterobacterales > Enterobacteriaceae > Citrobacter > Citrobacter sp. wls706. Next base: position 224,724 of record NZ_SZXG01000006.1, read on the forward strand.
AACCCGCATTGGTCCTACACTGCGCGGTAATAGAGCGAGGTAAAACAAGTCATGCGTGTACTGGGTATTGAAACATCCTGCGATGAAACCGGCATCGCCATTTACGACGATGAAAAAGGTCTTTTAGCCAACCAATTGTATAGTCAGGTGAAATTACACGCTGACTACGGCGGCGTAGTGCCAGAACTGGCCTCGCGCGATCACGTACGTAAAACCGTACCGTTGATTCAGGCCGCGCTGAAAGAAGCGGGACTCACGGCGAAAGAGATCGATGCGGTGGCGTACACCGCAGGTCCGGGTCTGGTTGGCGCGCTGCTGGTCGGTGCAACCGTAGGACGTTCACTGGCGTTCGCCTGGGACGTGCCGGCAATTCCTGTGCACCATATGGAAGGGCATCTGCTGGCGCCGATGCTGGAAGAGAATCCTCCTGCTTTTCCGTTCGTCGCGCTGCTGGTTTCCGGCGGGCACACGCAATTGATCAGCGTCACCGGTATCGGTCAGTATGAATTACTGGGCGAATCGATTGATGATGCGGCAGGTGAAGCGTTCGACAAAACCGCCAAGCTGCTGGGGCTGGATTATCCTGGCGGCCCAATGCTGTCTAAGCTGGCGTCACAGGGTGTGGAAAAACGCTTTGTCTTCCCGCGTCCGATGACCGACCGTCCGGGACTGGATTTCAGCTTCTCCGGCCTGAAAACCTTCGCCGCGAATACGATTCGTAATAACGAAAATGACGATCAAACGCGTGCAGATATTGCCCGAGCGTTTGAAGATGCGGTGGTTGATACGCTGATGATCAAGTGCAAACGCGCGCTGGATCACACCGGTTTTAAACGTCTGGTGATGGCGGGGGGCGTGAGCGCTAACCGCACGCTGCGCGCGAAGCTTGCCGAAATGATGCAAAAACGCCGCGGCGAAGTGTTCTATGCACGCCCGGAATTTTGTACCGACAACGGGGCGATGATCGCCTATGCGGGTATGGTGCGTTTTAAAGCGGGCGCAACGGCGGATCTTGGCGTGACCGTACGTCCACGCTGGCCGCTGGCGGAATTACCGGCGGCGTGAGTTTTTTGCCCGGTGGTGGCTTTACTTACCGGGCCAACAAAACCGTAGGCCGGGTCAGGCGAAGCCGCCTCCCGGCGATAAACCACGCTACACCCGCAACATTCCTTTCTCTTCCAGAAACGCAATAATCGTCGCCAGACCGTCGCCCGCTTTCAGGTTAGTAAACGTCCACGGACGCTCGCCGCGCATGCGCAGGGTATCGCGTTCCATCACCTCCAGCGAAGCGCCCACGTAAGGGGCCAGATCGGTTTTGTTGATCACCAGAAAATCGGATTTGGTGATCCCTGGCCCGCCTTTACGCGGGATCTTCTCGCCTTCGGCAACGTCGATCACATAGATCGTCAGATCCGCTAATTCAGGGCTAAAGGTGGCGCTCAGGTTATCGCCGCCGCTTTCCACAAAAATCAGATCCAGGTTGCCGAATTTCTCGCTCAGCGCTTCTACAGCGGCCAGATTCATCGACGCATCTTCGCGGATGGCGGTATGCGGACAACCGCCAGTTTCCACACCAACGATTCTGTCCGGTTCCAGTGCGCCAGCCTCGGTGAGAATGCGCTGATCTTCTTTGGTGTAGATATCGTTAGTCACGACCGCCAGTTGATAGCTGCTGCGCATGGCTTTGCATAACGCTTCCAGCAGCGCCGTTTTGCCGGAGCCAACCGGGCCGCCAACGCCCACGCGCAGGGGATGCTTGTAATCACTCATTTTTTCTCCTCAGGAACGGAATAAGCGGGAATATTGGGTTTCATGCCGGGCAGACGCGATGGCGGCTAACGGCGTTGCGGATCCGAGGCTGGCGTCAGGACACGCCAGCGCTTGTGCCAGACCTTGCGCATAACGATCGCCAAGCGAAATAATCAATCGCTGAGCCGCCTGCTGGCCAAAGGGAACCAGTTTGACGCCTGCCATCACGGCGCTCTCAATCCAGCTGTAGCCGAGGCTTAACGCCAGATTCGTCAGGGGGATTTTCCAGCGTACGCCCAGCCAGGCCATACCGCACAGCTGGCTATCGGCAAAGAGCGTGCGCCAATCCTGGGAACAGTCTGGTTCCCAGTCGGTGACCAGCCGCGTAAAGGCGAGGCCCCGGCTGCGTTCTTCATCCCGCAGTTCGCGGGTTTCCCGGCAGGCCAGCAGGTAAGCGGTCCAGCGGCGCGCGGCGGCGAGATCGTCCTGCTCACAGGCGCGATACAATCTCGCCAGCAACGGTAGGTCAACGGTAAAAAAGTTGTGCTCCATCTGCTGGATTTGCCAGCCAGAGAAGTCATCGACGCTTTTCACCCAGCCGATTTCTACCGCCCACTCCAGCCCCTGAGACCAGGTAAACGATCCTACCGGGAGACTGCTGCTGGCGAGCTGCATCAGGCGCAGCTGTTGGGTGCTATGCATCAGTGTGCATGGCCGTGATGATGCCCGTGTGACTCGCTCGCATAGGCACCCGCTTCCGGCTCAAACGGCAACTGGGCAAACGCCACCTCGAGGTTGAACTGGCGCAGCATATCGTCCAGCACATGATCGTGGTGGTAGCGCAGCTCATCGGGCAGGATCTGCAACGGTACGTGGCGATTACCAAGGTGGTAACAGGCTTTGGCGAGCAGGAAAGGGTCGGCGCAGCGCACGACGGAAACCGACTCCGGCGCGGCGATCACTTCGATCACCTCGCGGCCATCGTCGGTAGTCAGCAGATCGCCGCCGCGTAACAGTAAACCGCGCGGTAGCATTAAGCCGGCTTCGCGGCCATCGCTCAGCGCCACTCTGGCGCGGCTTTTTACTCGAACATCAATGGGTAGCGTGACGCTTGCGGTGACGCGGTGGGCGTGGTCAAGGCGTTGGGTCAGGTAGATCATCCTCACTCCTTAAAACAGGAAATAGCGTTGCGCCATCGGCAAAACATCTGCCGGGTCGCTGGTAATCAGTTCACCATCAATGCGTACCTCGTAGGTCTGAGCATCGACGGTGATATTGGGCTGTAGACCGTTGTGGATCATGTCAGCCTTTTTTACCGTCCGGCAGCCTTTGACGACGGCGATAGCGCTTTGCAAATTAAGTTGCTGCGGGACGTTTTGCGCGTCGGCAGCCTGTGAAATAAAGGTCAGACGGGTGTGATGCCGCGCTGCGCCAAGCGCGCCGAACATCATGCGGTAATGCACCGGTTGCGGGGTGGGGATTGAGGCGTTGATGTCGCCCATCGGCGCGCAGGCGATCATCCCGCCCTTCACGATGGTCGCCGGTTTTACGCCAAAAAAGGCCGGCGACCACAGCACTAGATCGGCCAGTTTGCCTGGCTCAACGGAGCCGACTTCGTGGGCGATACCGTGGGTCAATGCCGGATTGATGGTGTACTTGGCGATGTAGCGTTTAACGCGCAGGTTGTCGTTGTCGCCCGTTTCTTCCGCCAGCGAGCCACGCTGAACCTTCATGCGGTGCGCCACCTGCCAGGTGCGCAGGATCACTTCGCCCACGCGCCCCATTGCCTGTGAATCGGACGAGGTCAGGGAAAACGCGCCAATGTCATGCAGCACATCCTCGGCAGCGATCGTTTCCCGGCGAATGCGCGATTCGGCGAAGGCCACGTCTTCAGCGATATCCGGATCGAGATGGTGGCAGACCATCAGCATGTCGAGATGTTCATCGATGGTGTTGACGGTATAAGGCAGCGTCGGGTTGGTGGAGGAGGGCAAAATATTCGGATGTGCGCAGGCGGTGATGATATCCGGCGCATGGCCGCCGCCTGCGCCTTCGGTATGGAAGGTATGAATGGTGCGATCGCCGATCGCCGCCAGCGTATCCTCAACAAAACCGGACTCATTGAGCGTGTCGCTGTGCAGCGCCACCTGGATGTCCATCTCGTCGGCCACGGTCAGCGCACAGTCGATTGCGGCAGGCGTGGCGCCCCAGTCTTCGTGGATCTTCAGGCCAATGGCGCCAGCTGTGATTTGCTCGCGCAGGGCGTCAGGGTTTGAGCCATTGCCTTTGCCCAGCAAACCGATGTTAACCGGCAATGTGTCTGCCGCCTGCAGCATGCGCGCGATGTACCACGGGCCTGGCGTGCAGGTGGTGGCGTTAGTGCCTGCGGCCGGACCCGTACCACCGCCGATCATCGTCGTCACGCCGGAAACCAGCGCCTCCTGCGCCTGCTGTGGGCAGATCCAGTGAATATGTGTATCCACGCCGCCTGCGGTGACGATCTTGCCTTCTCCGGCGATGACTTCTGTTCCTACGCCTATCGGGATCGTGACATTGGGCTGAATATCGGGATTACCCGCTTTGCCGATGGCGAAGAGCCTGCCGTCTTTGATGCCGATATCCGCTTTGACGATCCCCCAGTGATCAACGATCAGCGCGTTGGTTATCACCAGATCCACACACGCCTGGGCGCGCATTTGTCCCTGGCCCATACCGTCGCGGATCACTTTTCCGCCGCCGAATTTGACCTCTTCGCCGTAGGTGGTGAAGTCTTTTTCCACCTCGATCCACAGATCAGTATCCGCCAGACGCACTTTATCGCCGGTGGTTGGGCCAAACATGTCGGCGTACGCCTGGCGGGAAATGTTACTCATTATCTGTCTCCAGCGCGCCCATCACTTCACTGCGAAAACCCACCATCCTTTGTGCGCCAGCGACACGCACCAGTTCGACTTCGCGCTTTTGCCCCGGTTCAAAACGTACCGCTGTACCTGCGGCAATGTTCAGACGGAAGCCCCGCGTGGCCGCCCTGTCAAAGCGCAGCGCCGGGTTCACCTCGTAAAAGTGATAGTGCGATCCCACCTGGATGGGTCTGTCACCGTGATTTTCCACCACGATCGTGCAGGTTTCGCGCCCCTGATTGATCGCAATGTTGCCTGCTGAGATCTGATACTCACCTGGGATCATTGCCGCTCCTTAGACGATCGGGTTGTGGACGGTGACCAGCTTTGAACCGTCCGGGAATGTGGCTTCAACCTGAATATCCGGGATCATCTCTGGTACGCCTTCCATCACCTGATCGCGGCGCAGCACGTGACGCCCGTTTTCCATCAGCGCGGCCACGGTTTGCCCGTCGCGCGCCCCTTCTATAATGAAAGCGCTAATCAGCGCCACTGATTCCGGGTAATTCAGCTTCAGCCCGCGGGCCAGGCGACGTTCTGCCACCAGCGCGGCGGTAAACAGCAACAGCTTGTCTTTTTCTCTGGGGGTCAGTTCCATAATGGGCCTCTTAGGTTTGCCAGATTCGCGGTAGCATGGGCGCTTTGTGTGTCAGCAGCGGGCGCAGAAATTGCCAGATATTGCGCATAACGCGCTGAACAATTAGGTTGTCGTTCGCCAGAAATCGAATTGTCAGCAGCGAGTCGTTAAGCGTTGCCCCGGCATAATCCCCCAGTGGCGTAAGCCGCTCGCGCGTCCCCTCCAGCATGTGTTCGCTGGCCGGGTAACACAGCAACGTACCGACCCAGGGATGATGTGCGATCCCATGCAGATCCCCTGCCTGCACCTGCAAACGCTCTATCAGCAGCGGTTGCCCATCCCGCCACACTTCCAGACGGTTTTGTAGCGTGCCGTGGCTGAACGTTTCCTGCATGACAGGGCGTCCGAGACACAGCAGATCCCAGGCCAGCAAATGGCTTGCGGACGTCAGATGAAATACGGATTGGACGGTGGCATTAGCGCCGGGAAAGAAGATCGTATCCTGCGGCAGCCACTCCAGTGTGGCGTGTGGGGCGAGCGTGAAATGCTGGCGTAGCAACGCCTGCGGCCCACGGCTGCGATAAAATTTTCCCGCGCCGGGCTGAGTGATTAACGCATGGCTGTTTTCATCAAGTGATACGGAAATATGTAGCTCATCCCCGCCGACGATCCCGCCAGGTGGATGAAGCAAATAGAGGTGACATACCTCTTCTTCGGGATAAAACGGACGTTGAACCGTCAAAGGTCCATAGTGACGCGCCGAGGCGAGCACCGTTTTGTGTCCGGTGCGGGTAAAGTGCAGATCCAGTTCGGCCTGCCAGCCTCGTGTGAGTGTCTCGTGCGCCAGCGTGTCCAGAGCGTTTCCCTTATCAGCATGAGGGTGTTTGCGTACAAAAAAGTATGCCTCAGCGCATCGGGAAATCGATCATATGAGAAGCTTATGGATAAAGGGGCGACAAGAGGTCGCCCCAATGGGGTTTTACAGTAAAACGAGGGGCATCCAGACCAGACCGGTGATCACCAGCAGCACGAGGAAAATCAGGCCAAAAATAGCGCCCAGCCGCCAGTAATCGACCGTTGGCAAATAGCCGCTGCCGTAGTAGATAGGGCTTGGGCCGGTGGCGTAGGGAGTCAGAATACTGCCCAGGCCAATAGCGGCGCCGACCATCAGGCAGAAGACCGGCAACGGGATTTCCGGCATCGCCAGCGCGGCGGCGATCATCATCGGTGCGAGGGCGGAGGTATACGCTGTGGCGCTGGCAAAGAAGTAGCGCAGCAGATAGAAGACCACGATGAGCGCCACCATCACCATGATCGGTGAATAGCCGCTCAGCCCGTTTGCCAGCAGCTTGCCGAACCAGGTAATAAAACCGGTGTTATTCAGCCCGGTCGCCAGGGTTATTAACGAGGCCAGCCAGAAAAAGACGTTCCATGCGGCTTTATTACTGACGATGTCATCCCAACTAATGATGCGCAGCACCAACATCAATGCCACCACGCTGTAACCGACCATCGCGGCGTCAATATAATCGCCACCGAAGATCCACAACACCAGCGCGCCGACCATCAGCCCCAGCATCTTTTTCTCACGTGCGCAGAGCGGTCCCATCGCTTTTAACTCTGTATCCGCCCAGCGAGGCACCTGATCGCCGGATTTCAGCACTGGCGGGTACAACACATACGCCAGCCAGGGCACGATCAGCACCAGTAAAATGCTCAGCGGCAGCATACCCAAGAACCAGTCGCCCCAACTGAGCGCCGTATGAGATGCGCCTTTCATCAGGCCGATCAGCAGCAGGTTCGGCGCCATCGCCGTTAAGAAAATCGCGCTGGTGACGCAGTCGGCGACAATGCCCATCCACATGATGTAGGAGCCAATAGAACGTGAACTGGCGTCATTGGGCTGGGAGTTATACAGCGGCGGCAGGTTGCGGATAATCGGGTAGATTATTCCGGCCCCGCGCGCGGAGTTGGAAGGCGTAACGGGGGCGAGGATCAGCTCGGAGAACATCACCGCGTAGCCGAGGAATAACGTCCGGTGCCCCATCTTTTTTACTAACATTAGCGCGATACGCCGACCGAGGCCGGTTTTCTCATAGCCGGTACCAAACATAAAGGCCGCGAAAATCAGCCAGATAACCGAGTTAGAAAAGCCAGACACGGCCCACGACAGCGATTTGGCGGTAAATTTAAAACCGTCCTGCGCGAGTTGTTCCGGGCTGAACAGGATCCACGGTGAAAGTACGGCGATGATCGAAATACCAATCATCGCCACTACCGCGCCGGGTACAGGTTCCAGAATGAGCCCCACAATCACACCGGTAAAGACGGCAAAATAGAGCCAGGTGTGGCTCTCAAGACCGGTGGGAACGGGTAAAACAGCAATAATGGCGATGACCACCAGCGGAGCCAGGTATCGCCACCAACCAGCTAAAGGTGCCATTGTGATATCCCTGCGAATGGGGAGAGGCTCTGCGCCTCTCCGGAAGGATTATTTGATGTAATGCACGTGCTCGCAGATCTCTTCCACGATGGGATCGCGGCGTTCAGCGAACAGCTTTTTGTTTTCGGCGATCAGGTTGTTGCCGTGGGTGTCGATGGACACAATCAACGGGCCGAACTCTTTGACCCGACACACCCACAGGGATTCCGGCATGCCCAGCTCCGTCCAGTGCACTTCTTCAATCTCTTCAACCTGAGTAGCCGCCAGTACGGCGCAACCTGCCGGGAAGATTACGTGCAGCGCTTTGAACTGCTTGCAGCCTTCTTCTGTCAACGGTCCCATACCACCTTTACCGACCACCAGTTTGACGCCGGTCTGCTCGATGAACTCTTTCTCAAAGGCTTCCATACGCATACTGGTGGTTGGGCCGACGGAGACCATTTCCCATTTATCACCGTGCTTACGCACGATTGGGCCTGCGTGGAAAATAGCCTTGCCATTCAGGTCATAAGGAATTGGGCGCTTCAGTTCGATCAGGCGACGGTGGCACACGTCGCGGCAGGTCACCAGCGTACCGCTCAGGTAAATGACATCGCCAACACGAATATCTTCCAGATCTTCGGCTTTAATCGGGGTTGTGAGGATCTTTTTCATAACGCGCTCCGGGTGTGAGACAGATTTTCGAAGGAGAGATCAGCATGAACCAACAGCGTGCCGCGACGGTGCGCCCAGCAGCCGGTGGAAACAGCAACGCCGATAGTCGACGGGTGGCGCGCGGCGGATTCGATATGCACGCCCATCACGGAGCTATTGCCGGTCAACCCTTGCGGACCAATACCGAGGCGGTTAAGTCCTTCTTCAAGACGCAGTTCCAGTTCGGCCGCTTTGGGGTTGGGATGACGTGAGCCGATAGGACGCAGCACCGCTTTACGGGAGAGTACTGCGGCAGTTTCTACTGAGGTAGCAATGCCTACGCCCACCAGCACCGGCGGGCAGGCGTTAACGGCCAATGTGGAGATATTTTCGAAGACAAATTTCACTACGCCTTCGTAACCTTCTGAAGGCATTAACACTTTCGAGCGTCCAGGCAGGGTACAGCCGCCGCCAGCCATGTAGACTTCGATTTCCGCGTCATCATTATCAGGAATGATGTCCCAGGTGACCCACGGCACACCGGTGCCGGTATTTTTGCCGGTATTCACTTCGTCAAAAATTTCTACCGCGTTATGGCGCAGTGGCGCTTTGACCGTGGCGTCTTCAACGGCCTGTTTCAGGATGCTTTGCAGTTCACCCAACAGCGGAAAACGGGAACCGACCTTTACAAAGAACATAATCTCACCGGTGTCCTGACAGGCCGGACGGTTCAGTTCGATCGCCTTCTGCATGTTGTCAAACATGGTGTGGTAGATGATTTTACCCATCGGCGAGTCTTCGCCTTCACGCAGCTGTTTTAACTTATCCACTACGTCGTCGGGCATACGGGTAGAAATCATGGCGGTAAAATTCGCGACAATGTTTGTCAGCGTATTTATCGCATTTTGGTTATTTTGATTGCTCATCTTGTAAACTCCAGTTCTTTTATTTTCTGGAAATAAATTCTCCGCCACAAACTACCACTAAAAATAGGGATTTATATTATTTGCCACTGTGAATATCCAATTAACAGTTCGTGAATGATGTCCAAATAAGGCAATAAAAATTGCGCAAAGGCAGGGTTTAATACGCGTGAGAGAATTACACTGCGGTTAACAACATTACGGATATACCGACCATGCTGAACACGTATCCCCTGGCGAAAGACCTGCAGGTGCTGGTTGAAATTGTTCATAGCGGCAGCTTTAGCGCCGCTGCCGCCACGCTGGGACAGACGCCAGCGTTTGTGACAAAACGTATTCAAATCCTCGAATCCACGCTGGGGACGACGTTGCTTAACCGCTCTGCGCGCGGTGTGGCGTTAACTGAGAGTGGTCAACGTTGCTATGAACATGCACAGGCGATCCTCGCGGGCTACCAGCATCTGGTTGATGACGTCACGCAAATCAAAACGCGCCCGGCGGGGATGATTCGTATCGGCTGTAGCTTTGGTTTTGGGCGCAGCTATATTGCGCCGGCCATTACCGAACTGATGCATAGCTACCCTGAATTACAGGTGCATTTTGAGCTTTATGATCGGCAAATTGATTTGGCGCAGGATAATATCGATTTGGATATTCGTATTAATGATGAAATTCCTGATTATTATATTGCGCATTTGTTAACGAAAAACAAAAGAATATTGTGTGCGGCCCCGACCTATTTACAAAAATATGGCGAGCCGATGACGCTACAGGAATTAAGTCGGCATGATTGCCTGGTCACCAAAGAACGCGATATGACCCACGGAGTGTGGGAGCTGGATAACGGCCAGGAGAAAAAATCGGTGAAGGTCGCCGGGCACCTTTCATCGAACAGCGGTGAGATTGTGTTGCAGTGGGCGCTGCAGGGAAAAGGGATCATGTTGCGTTCCGAATGGGACGTACAACCGTTTTTGGCAAGCGGTGAACTGGTGCGTGTACTTCCGGACTATGCACAAAGCGCCAATATCTGGGCGGTTTATCAGGAGCCGCTGTATCGCAGCGTGAAGCTTCGCGTCTGTGTGGAGTTTCTGGCGACGTGGTGTCAGCACCGATTGGGTAAGCCAATTGAAGGGTATCACGTCCCTCAGGCCGGATAAGACGCTTTAGCGCCGCCATCCGGTAGTATCGTCACTCAGGATCTTTTTCGCGTTTTTTCTTCAGTTTGGTCCAGATTTTCGGCTCCTGACGGCGCCACAGACGCTGAATGTTGTCATGGTGACGTAGCAGAATTAAGCACGACAACATGGAAACCGGGAAGGTGAACTGGGGATTGAACCACCAGACATAAAAGGGAGCAATCAGCGCGCTGACGATAGCGCCCAATGACGAATAGCCGCTGAGTAAGACAGTCAGCAGCCAGGTTCCCGCCATTACGCCCGTTAAGTCCCAACCAATTGGCGCAATTGCGCCAAAGGCGGTGGCAACGCCTTTCCCACCTTTAAAGCCGAAGAATACCGGCCAGATGTGTCCCAGACAGGCGGCGATCGCTATCAATCCCAGCCAGAAGGGGCTGACGCCTAGCGCATAGGCACCCCAGACGGGCAACATGCCTTTCAGTACGTCGAAAATCAGTACGGCGACGGCGGCTCCCTTGCCACCTATGCGTAGCACGTTTGTCGCGCCCGGATTCCCAGAGCCGCTGTCACGCGGGTCCGGCAATCCAGCGAGGCGGCATACCAGAATGGCACTGGAAATAGAGCCGCAGAGGTACGCGAAGATAATCATTCCAGGCGCGATTGCACTCATAAGCTGTTCCGTTTTGAAAATGTCGTGTAAAACGCTACTTCTGTGGATAATACGCATATTTCGCCGGAAGTGGTATCCGGGTTAGCCAAAAAGCAGGCGGGTCGTGATGGATATTGTATTTATAGAGCAACTTTCAGTAATCACCACCATCGGTGTTTACGACTGGGAACAGACAATCGAGCAAAAGTTGGTGTTCGATATCGAAATGGCATGGGATAACCGTAAATCGGCTAAAAGCGATGATGTCGCTGATTGCCTGAGCTATGCTGATATTGCTCAAACGGTTGTTAATCATGTGGAAGGCGGGCGTTTTGCACTGGTAGAGCGCGTAGCGGAAGAGGTGGCTGACCTCCTGCTTAGTCGCTTTAATTCCCCATGGGTGCGTATCAAACTCAGTAAACCTGGCGCGGTGGCGCGTGCGGCAAACGTCGGGGTTATCATTGAGCGTGGCAGTAATCTGAAAGAAAATAATTAATTTAATAATTTCTAAAACAAACGGGTATAAAAGGGTCCTTTCGTCGGCTCTTTTTTGCCGTGGTTTCTCTATCTAGGGGTTTATTAATGAGTGATATGCACTCGCTGCTGGTGGCGGCAATTTTGGGTGTGGTCGAAGGATTGACGGAATTTTTACCCGTTTCCAGTACCGGCCATATGATTATTGTTGGCCACCTGCTGGGTTTTGAGGGCGATACCGCAAAAACATTTGAAGTGGTGATCCAACTTGGTTCTATTCTGGCCGTCGTAGTGATGTTCTGGCGACGTCTGTTTGGCCTGATTGGCATTCACTTTGGCAAGGTCCAACACGAAGGGACTGGCAAAGGTCGGTTGACGCTGGGACATATCCTGCTCGGGATGATCCCGGCCGTTGTCCTCGGTCTGGTTTTCCACGATACAATCAAATCACTGTTTAACCCGATCAACGTGATGTATGCGCTGGTGGTAGGGGGCGTGCTGCTGATAGCCGCAGAATGCCTGAAGCCGAAAGAGCCGCGCGCGCCGGGGCTGGATGATATGACTTATCGTCAGGCGTTTATGATTGGCTGTTTCCAGTGTCTGGCGCTGTGGCCGGGTTTTTCCCGCTCTGGGGCGACGATTTCTGGCGGTATGCTGATGGGGGTCAGCCGTTACGCGGCATCTGAGTTTTCTTTCCTGCTGGCGGTACCGATGATGATGGGCGCAACGGCCCTGGATCTCTACAAAAGCTGGTCGTTCCTCAGCGCGTCAGATATTCCGATGTTTGCAGTCGGTTTCGTGACGGCGTTTATCGTGGCGCTGGTAGCGATCAAAACCTTCCTGCAACTGATTAAACGCATCTCGTTTATTCCGTTTGCGATTTACCGCTTTATTGTGGCGGCCGCCGTCTATGTGGTTTTTTTCTGATCGCTATTAAATGCCGGATGGCGCTACGCTTATCCGGCCTACGGGCGCGATATGTAGGCCGGATACGGCATTTATGCCGTCATCAGGTAACGTCAGTTTACTGGGCTGGTTTCGGACAACGCTGCTCTTTCCAACTGGCCACCGCCGCAATTCGCCGTTTCGTCAGCTCCTCCCGAATTTCCTGACCTTTAAATCCGGCCTCAACGACGTCTTTCGTTGGCACCGCCTGCGCAACCAGCCAGGCTTCACGCAGTAGTCTCCCTTGTGGATAATCCGCCGCTTCAAAGCCGGTACGCCCACGCACGTCGGCCTCGCTGGTCAGGGCGATTTGCTCTACACGCTGCGGTTTACGCCAGGCATCGATGGAATCAAACAGCTTCACGATGGTTTTTGGCTGCAGGATGGGGAAGGTATGAATGAGATCGTGGAACTCGGCCACCAGTTTGGCTAAATCACGGATGTCATTTGGCACGCGCAGGCGCTGACACAGTTGCTCGACCAGCTTGACGCCCGCCGGACCGTGACCGTGATGGCGTGGCCACAGCGCTTTGGGCGTTAATGCTTTGCCAAGATCGTGGCACAGCGTGGCAAAGCGCACGTCGACCTCGGGGCTTAACATGGCAGCCATCGACAGCGTCATCAGGGTATGAATACCGGTATCGATTTCCGGGTGCCACTGCGCGGGCGCTGGAACGCCAAACAGGGCATCAACTTCCGGGAACAGGACGCGCAATGCGCCGCAGTCGCGCAGAACCTGAAAGAATACCTGTGGATTACGGGTGGTTAAGGCGTTTTCCGTTTCTTTCCACACCCGCTCTGACGTCAGATGCTCCAGTTCATCGGCAGCGGTCATGTTGCGCATCAATGTCATGGTTTCGTCAGCGATACGAAAACCGAGGTGTGCATAGCGGGCGGCAAAGCGCGCTACGCGCAGCACGCGTAGCGGATCTTCGCTAAAGGCGGGAGAAACATGGCGCAGCAGGCGGTTTTCCAGATCGCTGCGTCCGTTATAGGGGTCGATAATTTCCCCGTCGTCATCGCGGGCCATCGCGTTGATAGTCAGGTCGCGACGCTGAAGATCGTCCTCCAGCGTGACATCCGCTGCGGCGTAGCAGGTGAACCCGGTATAACCCGAACCGGATTTACGTTCGGTACGCGCCAACGCATACTCTTCCCGGGTTTGCGGATGGAGAAACACGGGAAAATCGCGGCCTACCTGCTGGTAGCCCGCGTCAAGCATCTCTTGCGGCGTGGCGCCGACAACAACCCAATCTTTATCTTTAACCGGTAGCCCTATTAACGCGTCCCGAACAGCACCACCGACCAGATAAATCTTCACGCCACTTTCCTTCTGAAAAAAATCATCCCTTAATCATATGTCAGTGTGGCGGAGAAGGCGATTCAGTTCATCCAGCGATCTTTGCGTTTACGGCTTGGGATCATGTGTGGCAGAACCAGGCCGAGCAGCAGACCAAGACCCAGCACGCCGCCGCCATACATAAACCACTGCATAATGATGGTGCGCTGTTTGTCATCAAGCTGCAGGTTGGCTGCGCTGACCTTCTTTTGCGCCACGATAAGTTCGTTTTTCAGCTTCTGATTTTCTTGTTTCAGGCCGTCGATCACACTGTCGCTTTGCGCCACTTTTTGCTGCATATCGGCGGTGCGCTGATTCCACGTGGTATCGATATTATTGAGCTTATCTGTCAGCGTCTTAACCTGGTTTTCCAGATCGGGAACGCGGGTGCGCAGGCTCGGCGTACTGTTCAGCTCTTTCAGCGGGATCCAGGCGGTACGTCCGGTGCTGTCTTTCACCTGGGCGTAGTTGGTGTTGGCGTCAGTCTGTAAAAGCGTGACTTCCTCGCCGGCGTTAACCGTACCCACGAGGCGATAATTATCTCCCGGACCGCTGCGGACCCAGGTGTTCAGTTCGTCAGAGACATAGCGCTTTTCTTCGGCATGTGAGACTGCAGTGGCGCTAAGTGCGAGTAAAGTTAATCCAATCAGGCGTAATTTTGGCATCAGGCTGTCGTTATTGTCATAGAAAGTGGAACGATAGTAGTGGCATCAGTGTCTCTACGCAAAGCATTCGACATCAATCGGAATCATCTGTGTCCTTTTTGCCACCACCCGAAACTTTTACGCCCGTCAAATTGCTCGTTGCATGGCAATTTGGCGCAAAATACTATCTACTTGACCATTAAGAACGAACTTAGTTCGCAGTCAGTTTTCTCAACTGTGACATAACCCATAAGTACAAGACCATGGCCCAGGAAATCGAATTAAAATTTATCGTCAATAGTGATGCTGTAGATGCGCTACGTGAGCGTCTGAATACGCTGGGAGGAGAGCATCACGCGCCCAGCCAGTTGCTGAATATCTACTACGAAACGCCGGATGCCTGGTTGCGTGGTCACGATATGGGACTGCGTATTCGCGGTGAAAACGGTCATTATGAAATGACCATGAAAATTGCCGGACGGGTAACGGGCGGTCTGCATCAGCGACCAGAATATAACATTGCGCTGAGCACGCCTGAGCTGGATCTCGCCCTGTTTCCCGCTGAAGTCTGGCCTGATGGCAAGCTACCCACGGAACTCGCTTCTCAGGTGCAGCCGCTGTTTAGCACCGATTTTTACCGTGAGAAATGGTGCCTTGATGTCGACGGTAGCCGGATTGAGATAGCTCTCGATCTTGGGGAAGTGAAAGCGGGCGAGTTTGCTGAACCTATCTGTGAGCTTGAACTGGAACTGCTAAGCGGCGATACCCGTGCGGTACTGAAGCTGGCAAACCAGCTGGTTTCACAAACTGGTTTACGGCAGGGTAGCCTGAGCAAAGCGGCGCGCGGCTATCATTTAGCGCAGGGGAATGCGCCGCGTGAACTCAAACCGACGCGCATTTTACGGGTTCCCGCGAAGGCGAGCATCGAGCAAGGTCTGGAAGCGGCGCTGGAGCTGGCATTATCACAGTGGCAGTACCATGAAGAGCTGTGGGTACGTGGCGTCAAGGGGGCAAAAGCCGAGGTACTGGGGGCAATGGGCCTGGTGCGCCACATTCTGATGCTTTTTGGCGGTATTGTGCCACGAAAAGCGAGTGCTCACTTACGCGATTTGCTGACCCAGTCGGAAGCGATCATGGCGTCGGACGTTTCTGCCGTTTCGGCGGTTTACAGCACACAAACGGCGATGGCAAAACTGGCGCTGACCGAATGGTTGGTAACCAAAGGGTGGCAGCCGTTCCTTGATGCGAAGGCGCAGGGTAAAATTGCCGACTCCTTTAAGCGTTTCTCAGATATTCATCTCTCGCGCCATGCCGCTGAACTGAAAACCGCGTTTGCTCAGCCGCTGGGCGATCAGTATGCCGATCAGCTTCCACGCCTGACGCGCAACATTGATAGCATGCTGATGCTGGCGGGATATTATGACGAAAATGTCGCCTCGGAATGGATCGCCAACTGGCAGGGCCTGCGTCACGCCATTGCGGCCAACCAATATGTTGAAATTGAACACTTCCGCAATGAGGCAATCGCGCTGGAACCGTTCTGGCTGCACAGCGGAAAACGATAATCAGGACTGAGGCCGCCATCTGGCGCTATTCAAAGGATAACTCATAAATGAAGCAGCTCTCTTCACCGTTACAGCAGTACTGGCCGACCGTTGTTGAGCGGCTGCCAACAACAATATCTGAGTCCTCGCTTAGCGTGCAGGCGAAGTCAGTGCTTACATTCAGTGATTTTGTCCGCGACAGCCTTATTGCCCATCCTGAATGGCTGCTGGAGCTGGAAAGCGCAGCGCCTCAGGCGGACGAATGGCAACATTATGCCGCCTGGTTACAGCAGGCTTTGACCGAGGTCAGCGACGAAAACGCGCTGATGCGTGAGCTACGCCTGTTTCGCCGTCGTATTATGGTGCGTATCGCGTGGGCGCAGACGCTGTCGCTGGTGACGGAAGAGAGTATCTTGCAGCAGCTAAGCCATCTGGCTGAAACGCTGATCGTTGCCGCGCGTGACTGGTTATACGCCGCTTGTTGTCGCGAATGGGGAACGCCTTGTAATCCAGACGGTGTTGCGCAACCGCTGCTGATTTTAGGCATGGGGAAACTGGGCGGCGGCGAGCTGAATTTTTCCTCCGATATCGACCTGATTTTTGCCTGGCCGGAGCACGGCAGTACGCAGGGCGGGCGACGCGAGCTGGATAACGCGCAGTTCTTTACCCGTATGGGCCAGCGGCTCATCAAGGTCCTGGATCAGCCCACAATGGATGGCTTTGTTTATCGGGTGGACATGCGCCTACGCCCATTTGGCGACAGTGGTCCGCTGGTGCTGAGCTTCTCTGCGCTGGAGGATTATTACCAGGAACAAGGCCGCGACTGGGAACGTTATGCAATGGTCAAAGCCCGCATTATGGGCGATGCTGATGGCTCTTACGTCAATGAACTCCGCGCCATGCTGCGACCGTTTGTCTTCCGTCGTTATATCGATTTCAGCGTGATCCAGTCTCTGCGTAACATGAAAGGGATGATTGCCCGTGAAGTGCGCCGTCGCGGACTGAAGGACAACATTAAGCTGGGGGCGGGCGGTATTCGTGAAATCGAATTTATCGTGCAGGTATTCCAGCTTATTCGCGGCGGACGCGAGCCGTCGCTGCAATCCCGCTCACTGTTACCGACGTTGAGCGCCATCAACGCGTTAAACCTGCTGCCAGATACCGACGCGGAGCAATTGCGCGCAGCCTATCTCTATTTACGCCGTCTGGAAAACCTGCTGCAAAGCATCAATGATGAACAGACCCAGACGCTGCCGGGTGATGAACTGAATCGTGCGCGGCTGGCGTGGGGAATGAACGTTGATGACTGGCAGCAGTTGACCGATGTGCTGGCTGGCCATATGCACAATGTGCGTCGGGTATTTAACGAGTTGATTGGCGATGACGAAGCCGAAACACAGGAGGAGTCACTGTCAGAACAGTGGCGCGAATTGTGGCAGGACGCCTTACAGGAAGATGACAGCACGCCGGTGCTGACGCATCTGGCGGATGACGATCGGCGACGCGTCCTGTCGCTGATCGCGGATTTCCGTAAAGAGCTGGATAAACGCACCATTGGCCCGCGCGGACGCCAGGTGCTGGATCATCTAATGCCGCATCTGCTGAGCGATGTCTGTTCGCGTGACGACGCCTCAGTTCCGCTGTCGCGCATTACGCCGCTGCTGGTGGGCATTGTCACCCGTACAACCTATCTGGAGCTGCTGAGCGAATTTCCCGGCGCGCTCAAACACCTGATTTCACTGTGTGCCGCCTCGCCGATGGTCGCCAGCCAACTGGCGCGGTATCCGCTGTTGCTTGACGAGCTGTTGGATCCGAACACGCTGTATCAACCCACGGCGACAGATGCCTACCGTGATGAGCTGCGTCAGTATTTACTGCGCGTGCCGGAAGATGACGAAGAGCAACAGTTGGAAGCGCTGCGTCAGTTTAAGCAAACCCAGCTGTTACGTATTGCCGCGGCTGATATCGCCGGTACGTTGCCGGTGATGAAGGTGAGCGATCACTTAACCTGGCTGGCGGAAGCCATTATCGATGCGGTAGTCCAGCAGGCGTGGACGCAGATGGTCGCTCGCTACGGGCAACCCACCCATCTTGGCGATCGCGAGGGACGCGGTTTTGCCGTGGTCGGCTATGGCAAGCTGGGCGGCTGGGAGCTGGGTTATAGCTCGGATCTCGATCTGATCTTCCTGCACGATTGTCCGATGGATGTAATGACGGATGGCGAACGTGAGATTGACGGGCGACAGTTCTATCTGCGTCTTGCGCAGCGCATTATGCACCTTTTCAGCACCCGTACCTCCTCCGGTATTTTGTACGAAGTGGATGCGCGACTGCGTCCGTCCGGTGCGGCGGGGATGCTGGTAACATCAGCGGACGCTTTCGCCGATTACCAGCGCAATGAAGCCTGGACATGGGAGCATCAGGCGCTGGTGCGTGCGCGCGTAGTGTACGGTGACCCGCAGTTGACCTCTCAGTTTGACGCGGTGCGTCGCGCTATCATGACCCTCGTCCGTGACGGAAAAACCTTGCAAACCGAGGTGCGCGAAATGCGTGAGAAAATGCGTGCCCATTTGGGCAATAAGCATCGCGATCGTTTTGATATCAAAGCGGACGAAGGCGGCATCACCGATATTGAGTTCATTACGCAATACCTGGTGCTGCGCTATGCCCATGAAAAACCGAAGCTGACGCGTTGGTCGGATAACGTGCGCATTCTGGAATTACTGGCGCAAAACGACATTATGGATGAGCAGGAGGCGCTGGCGCTTACCCGTGCTT
Source organism: Citrobacter sp. wls706 (assembly GCF_005281305.1). Taxonomy (NCBI): domain Bacteria; kingdom Pseudomonadati; phylum Pseudomonadota; class Gammaproteobacteria; order Enterobacterales; family Enterobacteriaceae; genus Citrobacter; species Citrobacter sp. wls706. The sequence goes on from NZ_SZXG01000006.1 coordinate 243,458, forward strand.
ATACGACGCTGCGTGATGAACTTCACCATCTTGCCTTGCAGGAGCTTCCGGGCCATGTGGCGCCAGAGTGCTTTGAGGCTGAACGCACGCTGGTGCGCGACAGCTGGCAGAAGTGGCTGGTTGCCGAGTGAAGTGTGCTATTATCGCGCGCAAATTTTAAGACCCTCAGAGAATCTCTCAGGAGACAGGAATGAAAGTAACGCTGCCAGAGTTTGAACGTGCAGGAGTAATGGTTGTCGGTGATGTGATGCTGGATCGCTACTGGTACGGTCCTACCAGCCGTATTTCGCCTGAAGCGCCGGTTCCGGTGGTGAAAGTGGATACCATCGAAGAACGTCCCGGTGGCGCAGCAAACGTGGCGATGAACATTGCCTCCCTGGGAGCGAATTCGCGTCTGGTGGGCCTGACTGGTATTGATGACGCGGCGCGTGCGCTGAGCAAAACGCTGGCGGATGTGAACGTAAAATGTGATTTCGTCTCCGTACCGACCCATCCGACGATTACCAAACTGCGCGTGCTTTCCCGTAACCAGCAGCTGATTCGTCTGGATTTCGAAGAAGGTTTTGAAGGTGTGGATCCGCAGCCGTTGCACGAGCGTATTAATCAGGCGCTGGGTTCTATCGGCGCGCTGGTGCTCTCTGATTACGCCAAAGGCGCGCTGGCAAGCGTCCAGCAGATGATTGCGCTGGCGCGTAAGGCCGGAGTTCCGGTGCTTATCGATCCGAAAGGAACCGATTTTGAACGCTACCGTGGCGCCACGCTGCTGACGCCGAATCTGTCTGAGTTTGAAGCGGTTGTTGGTAAGTGCAAAAGCGAAGATGAGCTGGTGGAACGCGGCATGAAATTGATTGCTGATTTTGACCTTTCCTCTTTGCTGATCACGCGTTCCGAGCAGGGGATGACGCTGCTGCAACCGGGTAAAGCACCGCTGCATATGCCGACCCAGGCGCAGGAAGTGTATGACGTGACCGGCGCGGGCGATACGGTTATTGGCGTGCTTGCGGCGACGCTTGCGGCGGGTAACTCTCTGGAAGAAGCGTGCTACTTTGCTAACGCCGCAGCCGGTGTTGTCGTAGGTAAACTGGGGACTTCCACCGTTTCTCCCATTGAACTGGAAAACGCCGTGCGCGGTCGGGCAGATACTGGCTTTGGTGTGATGAGCGAAGCTGAGCTGAAACAGGCCGTAGCCAGCGCCCGCAAACGCGGTGAGAAAGTCGTGATGACCAACGGGGTGTTCGACATCCTGCATGCGGGTCACGTCTCCTATCTGGCAAACGCGCGCAAGCTGGGCGATCGCCTGATCGTAGCGGTAAACAGCGATGCTTCGACCAAACGTTTGAAAGGCGAAACGCGTCCGGTCAACCCGCTGGAACAGCGGATGATCGTACTGGGTGCGCTGGAGGCCGTCGACTGGGTGGTCTCTTTTGAAGAAGATACACCGCAACGTCTGATTGCGGGCATCCTGCCGGATCTGCTGGTAAAAGGCGGCGATTATAAGCCGGAAGATATTGCGGGCAGCAAAGAGGTGTGGGCGAACGGCGGTGAAGTACTGGTGCTGAACTTCGAAGACGGCTGCTCAACGACCAATATCATCAAAAAGATCCAGAAAGACAGCGATAAGTAACACTTGGAAAGTTTGCCGGATGGCGGATAAAACGCGTAAGCGCTGCCATCCGGCATTTCTGTTTCTTATTCTTCAGTCGTTTTCTCAACAGGCTGTGGGCTGTTTTTAAGCGGATCGGCCAGCGCCGACAGCGAGCCGCCGGACAAACCTATCTCATTTAATAGCGAATCAATCAGCGGCGCTTGTGTGCGATAAGAAAGGGCGGCTGATAATGCCTGCTCCGCCAGATTGCCACCGTTTACGTTACCTGCGGTCACTTCACCGCCCGCACCGCCGCGGTTCAGACCATCAACCTGAATGATCTTGATTCCATCGATAGACTTCATTGGCTCAACGGATTTCTCAATCACTGCTGGCAGGGACTGCAGCAGAGCCAGCTTAAATTTCAGGCTGGTCTGTTCGTCAGAAAGCACGTTAATCGCATCGTTCAGTGCGCGTTGTGCTTCGGCTTCCGCGAGACCTTTTTTCCGCGTGGCTTCGGCCAGTTCAACAATTGCGGCTGCCTGCAATTCTGCCGCTTCTTTCTCTGCTTTCGCGCGTACGGTCAGTTCAACGGCCTGTGTTTCAGCATCCTGCGCGGCGGCAATCAGCGCCACCTGTTTGGCACGATCGGCTTCTGCGGTCTGGCGAGTGGTTTCTACGTTCTGTTGAGCGCGAACCGCCTCGGCCAGCGCATCGTTAGCACGCGCTTCTGCCTGGGACTGCTGTTCGGACTTGGCGGCGATGGCGATGGACTTGGTCTGGTTAGCAATCTCTGTTGCCTGCTGCTGTTCGATCTCTTTAATGCGAACTTCGCGCTCCGCTTCCACTTTTCTTGAACGAACGGCTTGCTCGCGTTCGATTTCCGTTTCCTGAATCTGACGTTCGGCAAGAATACGCGTCTGTTCAGCTTCACGATGACGTTCGGCTTCGAAGGCGGCAATTTTTGCATTTTGCTCAGCCGTGCGGGTTTTCACCTGCTGTTCCTGCTCGAGCGTCATGAACGCTTCCTGCTGCTCGATTTCCAGCTTGCGTGACAGCGCATCGCGGTTTTTCTCACGGACGGCAACTTCTACGTCCTGCTCGACTTCGTTACGTTCGCGACGACGACGTTCCGTTTCCTGGGTCAGCTTGGTCAGACCCTCGGCATCAAAGGCGTTGTTGGGGTTGAAATGGATTTTTTCGGTCTGGTTAAAGTTGGTTAACGAAACGCTTTCCAGTTCCAGCCCGTTCTTGGACAGGTCTTCCGCCACGGTGTTTTGTACACCCTGAACGAAGTTCTCTCGCGTATCCTGAAGTTCATGCATGGTCATTTGTGATGCTGTGGCACGTAGCGCATCGACAAACTTATCTTCTATTAGCACACGTAAATCTTCTGGCGACAACGTACGCTGACCCAACGTCTGTGCGGCGGTAGCAATCCCCTCCACAGACGGTTTTACACGCACGAAAAAGGCGACGACGACATCCACGCGCATACGGTCTTTGGTGATGAGACTGTCGACAGTTGAACGGCTCACCTCAAGTTTGAGGGTGTTCATATTGATTGGAATAATTTCGTGGAAAATCGGCATGACAATTGCGCCGCCGCTCATCACCACTTTTTGCCCGCCAAGGCCGGTACGCACAAACGCCTGTTCGGCAGACGCGCGGCGGTACAGGCGGGCAAAGATAATCCCGATAATTACTAAGACGACCACCGCAACAATAGCGGTAAACATCCATGAAGGTAACATGCCAAAAACATCATCCATCTATAAGGTCCCTCTGTATAAAATTATAAAACAGTCGGCCAGGGGTTTAGCTCGGCCAGGTAACGCGTTGCAGAGAGTCGGCAAATAATCAGCACCTTGTCTCCTTTTTTGAATTCTTTGCCCGCTTCAGGCTCCAGCAGCACATAGTGGGTCTGCCCAAACTTGTCGGTAAATTTGCCTTCGCATGGGGTACCGGCAATCGCAGAATGTCCGGTAATAATCGCCATGCTGCCGATAAACTCATCCTCGGCGAGGGCGGTGGTTTCATCTCGTGGTAGCCATGGAGCAATAATTTTTCCGCTGTAATGCACAGCGAAGACGGCGAGAATAAAACTTACCGGGACAAGTAGTAGATTACTCAGCGGTGCTTGCCACAACGTGACCCAGCCATGCTGGATGAGGATACCGAAAAGTCCAAAGAAGCCAGCGAGTAAGCACAGCACGATCAGCGCTGGAATCCGTCCGATATTGAGATAGTGCAATGCCTGTCCTATATTGCCGGAGGCCAGGGCATCGTAATGTTCGAGATGCGCATCAAGCGTGCCAGAAAGGTAATGACCGAAAATAAGAGAGATGATTTCCAATAGGCCAATCAGTAGTACAAATGAAATAGCAAACAGGTAGGGGCCGTTATATTCCGTAAATAAAACCAACTTTTTCCTCCTGCGACTACGTTCCCTGATAGTGTCAAAAGTAACGGTTTTACCTGTTACTTTTACATAACGTTACAATAGCATGCCGAGCCATTATCCTTAAATCCGAAAGGGGACTTATTGCCCCCTTATATTTCGTAGGAAAGTGTGAGCCTGGGCTATAAATTTGCGCACATTATGTACAAAACCATTTCGCGTATAGGGAAATACTGAAATCAGAAAAAGCATATGGCCTTAGCAGATATTCAATAACTGGAGGGTATGCTCATGCACAGCAACATGTATTCAATGAACAATTTCGATTTCCTGGCCCGCAGTTTTGCCAGGATGCAGGCTGAGGGACACCCTGTTGATATCCAGGCCGTCACTGGCAATATGGATGAGGAACATCGTAGCTGGTTTTGTAAACGTTATGCGCTGTACTGCCAGCAGGCGACAGAGGCGAAGAAACTCGAACTGGAACACTAACAAAAAACGGGCCTTGCGGCCCGTTGTCGTTTTTACTCTTGCGGATCGACTGAGGGGATTGCAGGGGCAGGCTTAACTTCTGCCGTTTTTTCACGCGCTTCCAGCTCAGTCAGGCGTTGTTCAAGCAGCGCCAACTTTTCACGGGTACGCAGCAAAACCTGAGTCTGCACATCAAACTCTTCACGGCTTACCAGGTCCAGACGGGTCAGTTGTGACTGCAGCGTTTGACGAATTTTCTTCTCGACGTCTTCCCCAAACTCCCGGATCCCTTTCGGCATCGACTCGTGAACCTGACGAGCAATTTGCTCAATTTTTTTCGGGTCAATCATTGTGGTTTCCCTGAACTGGTACGTGTTGCTGCTTATTGTAGTGCGAATGGGCGCAGGCATAAACCAGAATTGTGTGAAGCTAAGTCGAGTAAAGGCGTTGATGAAGGTAATCAATAGCGTTATAGTTAACCCGCTTATTCTCAGGGCGGGGCGAAATTCCCCACCGGCGGTAAATCAGCTTAATGCTGAAAGCCCGCGAGCGCTTTGGGTGCAAACTCAAAGGTCAGCAGATCCGGTGTAATTCCGGGGCCGACGGTTAGAGTCCGGATGGGAGAGAGTAACGATCCAGTCGGGCATGGACCCGCTCACGTTATTTTTTTGCCGCTTAGACGGTACTCCTAAGACTGCCCTGATTCTGGTAACCATAATTTTAGTGAGGTTTTTTTACCATGAATCAGACGCTACTTTCCTCTTTTGGTACGCCTTTCGAACGTGTTGAACATGCGCTTTCTGCGCTGCGTGAAGGACGCGGTGTGATGGTGCTTGACGACGAAGATCGTGAAAACGAAGGCGATATGGTTTTCCCGGCAGAGACCATGACCGTTGAACAGATGGCGCTGACCATCCGTCACGGCAGCGGTATTGTTTGCCTGTGCATCACTGAAGACCGACGCAAACAGCTCGATCTGCCAATGATGGTGGAAAATAACACCAGTGCTTACGGTACCGGTTTTACCGTGACCATTGAAGCCGCAGAAGGCGTGACTACCGGCGTTTCCGCTGCAGACCGTGTTACTACGGTACGTGCGGCAATTAAGGATGGCGCAAAACCTTCCGATCTGAACCGCCCGGGACACGTTTTCCCGCTGCGAGCTCAGGCAGGCGGTGTGTTGACTCGCGGCGGTCATACTGAAGCCACCATCGATCTGATGACGCTGGCAGGCTTTAAACCAGCAGGTGTGCTGTGCGAACTGACCAATGATGATGGCACCATGGCGCGTGCGCCGGAGTGCATCGAATTTGCCGGCAAGCATAATATGGCTGTGGTCACTATCGAAGACCTGGTGGCTTACCGTCAGGCGCATGAGCGTAAAGCCAGCTAATAGCGTGTTGCCGCGCCTGCTGTAGAAGATTAAAAAAACCGAAGTCAGTTTTCTGGCTTCGGTTTTTTGTTATCGAGGCCTGCTTATATTTAAAATGTTCCGCAATTAAATGCCATTGCCGAAAGTGGAGTTTAAATAATTCTGTTTATTGGCCGGGAAAGAGATGAATTATCAGGGATTAGCGATTTTATCACTTTGTCTTAAGTGAGCTGAGGATATTTACAGAATAATAAATATTATTTAGAAACAGGCTTGTTTCTACATTGTTTTATTTTTAATACACGTTTGTCATTCCCTGCACAGTTGGGTTATATGATCGAAATCATATATTTGTTTCTGTGTTATGCCACTATAGGGGTAGGTCAGAATAAGTTAGTGTAAATTTTTAACGTTAAATGTTTAATGATGTTAAATATTAAGGGTAAAAGAATGTTTATTGCCTGGTATTGGATTGTATTAATTGCACTCGTTGCGGTGGGTTATTATTGTCATATGAAGCGTTATTGTCGTGCGTTCCGCCAGGACAGAGATGCGCTGCTTGAGGCGCGTAACAAACTCTTTCGTCGACCTGGCGAAGATAACGGCGCGGTTAAGGGACAGGAATAGTCCTTCGCGTTCTGCTATGGATGAGCGGATGCTGTTAAACTTGTAGGGTGGCATCCGCCCTCTGGATTAGCCGATTCCCATAGACTGGAGAATGACGAGACTTAACCCCATCACCGACATTCCGCACAATACCCCATAGCTGGGATTATTATTGGGGTCGATCTCTTTTGCCAATGGCATCAATTCATCGACGGACAGCGCGACCATAATACCTGCAACGGCCGCCATTATCGCCGCCATTACTACCGGCGAAATCAGACTACCGAGAATTAACCACGCCAGTACGCCACCCAATATTTCCGCCATGCCCGAAATCCCGGCCCAGAATATCGCGGTGCGTTTAGATCCCGTAGCCGCATAGACCGGACCCGCCACGGCTAATCCTTCAGGAATATTGTGTAATGCGACGGCAAGGGCAATACCAAAGCCCAGTTCGAGGTTGCTGCTGGCAGTAACAAATGTCGCAATTCCTTCCGGGAAGTTGTGCAGGCTGATGCCGAGCGTTAATAAAATCGCGGTACGCCGGATGGAACCGGGTAAAGGCTGCGTGGTTTTTTGCACCAGATCCTGAGGGTGAGCATGCGGCAGTATACGGTCGAGGCCAAAGTAGCCCAGCAGGCCCACAATAAACATCCCGTAACCCAACACCGGCGACATGCCGTCAGCGGCCAGCGCAGCAGGTAGCATCTCCATTAGAGAAATCAGTAACATGATCCCGGCGGCGAAACCTAAAGAAAAGGCAAGAACGCGATTAGAGGGTTTTTGCCCCAGCACGCCGAGAAATGCGCCGATAAACGTGGCGGCGCCTGCCAGTAAAGTCAGAAGTAAAGGTACTGACATCGACAAATAAAACTCCTTATCAATCTGCTATCCGGATTGGATCGTCAAAATAACTGATGATCTTCATCATGGTTATCTGAGTTCTTCATCAACCGAATAAGCGTATTGTGGTGGTATCAAAATGACTCCCTCAGTAAGGATATCATCATGTCTTCAACTCGTATGCCAGCATTGTTTTTGGGCCACGGTAGCCCGATGAATGTTCTGGAAGATAACGTTTATACCCGTGCCTGGCAGCAACTGGGGGAAACGTTGCCGCGTCCGAAAGCCATTGTGGTGGTGTCGGCGCATTGGTTTACCCGTGGAACAGGCGTGACGGCGATGGAAGCGCCAAAAACAATCCATGATTTTGGCGGTTTTCCGCAAGCATTATATGACACCCATTACCCGGCCCCCGGTTCACCTGAGCTGGCGCAGCATCTGGTGGATTTGCTTTCCCCTTTGCCCGTCACGTTAGATAGAGAAGCGTGGGGATTCGACCATGGCTCCTGGGGCGTGCTAATCAAGATGTATCCGAATGCGGATATTCCGATGGTGCAGTTGAGCATCGACAGCACCAAACCCGCGGCCTGGCATTTTGAGATGGGCCGTAAGCTGGCGGCGTTGCGTGATGAAGGCATTATGTTGGTGGCCAGCGGCAATGTGGTACACAATCTGCGTACTGCGCGTTGGCACGGTGAGAACACGCCATACCCTTGGGCTTTCTCATTCAACGATTATGTGAAGGCCAACCTGACATGGCAGGGACCGGTTGAACAGCACCCTCTGGTCAACTACCTCGATCATGAAGGTGGATCTTTATCGAACCCGACGCCGGATCACTATCTGCCGCTGCTGTATGTATTGGGCGCATGGGATGGCAAAGAGCCGGTGACTATTCCTGTCGACGGGATTGAGATGGGAAGTTTAAGTATGTTATCTGTACAAGTTGGATGAGAAATGCCGGGTGGCAGCTTCGCCTCACCCGGCACAACGATTATTCGACAAAAATATGCGGATAGAAGCGCGAGAGATCCTGCGTGATCAATGCTCTGTCTTCACGAATGCCGATGCCAGCAGGTTGATCGTTAATCAGCCAGCTGCCGATCAGCATATAGCTGTCGCCAAATTTCGGGAGCTGATGGAACTGCTGGACGATCATACCTTCTTCGCCATACGGCCCTTCCACGGCTTCGATCGTTTTCCCGTTCTCAATGATGGAGACGTTAGCGCCTTCACGCGAGAAGATTGGCTTAACGACGAATTTATCCATCTGCGGATAGTCGTCTTCGGCGAAATAAGCAGGCAACAGGTTCGGATGGTTGGGGAACATTTCCCACAACAGCGGGAGTAGCGCCTTGTTGGAGATAATGCTCTTCCAGGCCGGTTCCAGCCAGCGAACGCCCGCGTCTTCAAGCTTAGTGGAGAACATTTCACGCAGCATGAATTCCCACGGATAAAGCTTGAACAGGTTAGCAATAACCTGATCCTGCATATCCGTGAACTGACCTTTTTCACCAAGGCCAATATCTTCGATATAAAGGAATTCAGTGGCGATCTCAGCCTCGGCAGCGCAATCCTGCAGGTACTGGATCGTTCCGCGATCTTCGACCGTATCACGACAGCAGGTCAGATGCAGCAGTTGAAAACCATACTGTTCACGCAGCTCGGTGAAACGCTCGATCAGCTTTTCCTGCAGACTGTTGAACTGATCGCTGCCTTCCGGCAGGTTGCCGGCATTGAGCTGATCTTCCAGCCAGATCCACTGGAAAAACGCGGCTTCGTACAGTGACGTTGGCGTATCGGCGTTGTTTTCCAGCAGTTTGGGTTCACCCGTGCCGTCCCACGCCAGATCCAGACGCGAATAAAGTGACGGCTGCTGTGTCTGCCAGGACTGACGAACAAAGCCCCAGGTATGCTTTGGAATGCGAAACTTGGTCATTAGCTCATCGCTGGCGATGACCTTTTCCACCACTTTGAGGCACATTTGATGCAGCTCTGCGGTGACCTCTTCCAGCTTTTCAACCTGAGCAAGCGTGAGCTTATAGTACGCGTCTTCACACCAGTACGGCTCGCCGTACATAGTGTGAAAGTTGAAACCGTATTCGGTGGCCTTATCGCGCCAGTCCGGGCGCTCAACAATACTGACTCTTTCCATGACCATCAGCCGCCCATTGAACGTGTGGTGGTACCGCTGGCGCTACGCTGCATAGTGCTCTGTTTAGCCACAGATTCGCCAAATCCGCCGCGGGTGACGGTAGTGGTGGTGGCTGGTTTCGGCGCCATGGCGGTTTTCGGCACGGTCATGGTACGACCCGGCGTCGCTGCACCGTAGTTTTTACCGCTGGCATCAGTGTATTTGCCGTAGGCAGGGCTGGCCGGATTTTTCGAGCTGAACAGCGGCTGCTGCGCGCCCATACCGCCGCCCATCAGTCGGCCCATCATGTAGCCTGCCATCAGCGGCATCCAGAAGCTGCCGCTGCTTTGGCTCTGCGCCTGAGCCTGGCCTTCGCCTGTCGGCGCCATACCCGCTTGCGCAGGTGCCTGTTGGCACTGGCCTTCGCCGAATTCGGCGATACAGTCTTCGCGAGTGGCATATTTTGGCGCGGTGCGTTCCGCTTCTTTCAGCGCATTGTTGAACGCGGTAGTACATTCGGCGCTTTTACCCGGATTCGCTGCCGAGCAGTCGTCCGCGTTTTGATAAAGCGAAACCGTTTCGTCGCTCTTTTCACAGCCCGCGAGCATAAACACAGCGGTAACTGCCAGGGCGACAGGAGTCAGGTGGCGTGCGCTCCAGCTTTTGCGGAACGAGGCGTGATGTATCGATTTTGTCCGTTTCATTTATGTCTTCCAGGACCCAGTGGTAAATACTGCTCAGAATAGAGGATGACTGGTCGAAATTGAAGCGGGAAGAGGCGAGAATGCGTAGGAAGGGGCGGATCTTTACGTTGTCTTACGTTCAGACGGGGCCGAAGCCCCGTCATCAGCATCAATTACGGAACGGGTTGGTGCCGTTGCTGCTGGTTGTACGTGCAGCTGTCGGCTGCGCCGCTGGCGTCGTGCTGTTGGACGTATAACCATCCGCTGCGGCGTCTTGCTGCGCGTTTTGCGGGGCGATCGTATCCGGGGTAGTGGATACCGGTTTACCCAGCGTATTGTTCAGGGCCACCAGATCCTGCTCGTTCAGCGTACCGAGCGCGGATTTGACGTTTAACTGATTGATAAGATAGGTATAACGCGCATTAGCCAGCTGTTGCTTGGCATTATACAGCGTGGTAGTGGCATCCAATACATCCACGATGGTACGTGTACCAACGGAATAACCGGCTTCCATCGCATCCAAAGAACTTTGCGCAGAAACAACCGCTTGTTTGTACGCGTTGATGCTACTGATGGACGCATTAATGTTGTTAAACGAAGAACGAACGGTCTGCACCACGCTGCGGTGTGCGCTTTCCAGTTGTTCACTCGCGCCAACAAAGTTGTACTGCGCTTGTTTCACCTGCGAGTTAACCATTCCACCCTGGTAGATAGGCAGCGAGAAGGTCAGACCGATTTTGTTCTGGCCCATGTTGCTGTCGTCATACTGGGCGTTATTGTTAGTTTTGGAACCGTTGTAAGAGGTGTCAGATACGCCAGTAGATGCGGTCAGGTCCAGAGTTGGTAAATGACCGTCCTGTGCCAGGCGGATCTGTTCACGCGCCAGATCCTGGCTTAAACGTGCCTGCAATAAGGTCAGGTTGCGGTTTTCTGCTTCTTTCAGCAGTGCGTTCACCGCCTGCGGTTTGTTGGTTTTGAAGCCGTCAACGTTCAGCGAAGCCAGTTCCGGGTAGTAGTTACCGGTCACCTGGCGCAGCTGTTCCACCGCGTTATCCAGATTGTTGCGCGCGGTAACTTCGTTCGCCAGCACGGTATCGTATTGTGAACGGGCGTTCTGTACGTCAGTGATGGCAACCAGGCCAACGTTAAAACGCTGAGTGGTCTGATCTAACTGACGGTAAACCGCATCTTTCTGTGCCTGGGTGTAAGACAGCACGTCAATCGCGTTCAGTACGTTAAAATAGGCGGTGGCGGTATTCAGGATCAGCGTTTGCTGATCGGTCTGATAGGTCACGTCCTGGATGCCCGCTGATTTTTCTTGCAGCGTCAGGGCACGCCATTTTGACATATCAAAAATGGACTGAGTTAACTGCAGAGATGCGCTGGTGGCGTTGGAGTTGACGCCATTTGCATCACGGTAGCCATTGCTGTAGGTGTAATCGGCACCTAATCCCAGTTGCGGCAGTAATGGGCTACGCGCTTCGTTAATTTTTTCGAATGCAGCATCGCGATCGGCGGCGGATTTACGCAATTCCGGGTTGCTCAGGCGTGCTTGCTGATAAACCTGCATCAGGTTTTCTGCCTGGCTCAGAGTACTGAACCCCGACAGGCTCAGGCCGATAAGGATGGGGAGCAATTTCTTCATTTGCATTCCTTGTTGTGAAGCAGTATTTAGCGCTGATCAAATTGTAAAAATATTTGCTGATTCTAGCAGAATCCGCCACTGCAAAAAGTTGGCGTTACGTGCCATACGGCGTTAATTTGCATCAATTTAACACAAGGGCGTTGAAACATCAGTCAAACGACCTTGAAATTCACATTTTAAACACTATTGGTTTCAGGACAGCACAATGCGTAAACCAGACAACTTGCCAATGACTTTCACTAAAAATGATGTAGAAATTATTGCACGAGAAACGCTATACCGCGGATTTTTTTCACTGGATCTTTATCGATTCCGCCATCGCCTGTTTAACGGCGGGATGAGCGGTGAGGTAAAGCGCGAAATTTTTGAGCGCGGACACGCGGCAGTCTTGCTACCCTTTGACCCTGAGCGGGACGAAGTTGTGCTGGTCGAGCAGATCCGCATCGCGGCGTTTGATACCAGCGCCAGCCCATGGCTACTGGAAATGGTGGCCGGGATGATCGAAGAAGGCGAGAGTGTGGAAGATGTCGCGCGCCGTGAAGCCATGGAAGAAGCTGGGCTTAACGTTAAACGCGTAAAACCGGTGCTAAGTTATCTGGCAAGCCCGGGAGGCACCAGCGAACGTTCATCGATTATGGTGGGTGAAGTGGACGCCACGACCGCGAGCGGAATTCATGGTCTGGCTGATGAAAACGAAGATATTCGTGTTCATGTGGTGAGCCGGGAACAGGCTTATCAATGGGTAGAAGAGGGGATAATCGACAACGCGGCTTCTGTCATCGCCTTGCAATGGTTACAGCTGCACCATCAAGAGTTAAAAACTGAGTGGAAAAAATGAAGCGTTACACACCTGACTTCCCTGAAATGATGCGCCTGTGCGAAACCAATTATTCGCAATTGCGCCGCCTGTTGCCGCGTAATGACGCAGCCGGTGAAACAGTGAGCTATCAGGTAGCAAACGCACAATATCGGTTAACGATCGTTGAATCGACCCGATACACTACGCTTGTCGCGATCGAACAAACGGCACCGGCTGTGACTTACTGGAGCCTGCCGTCGTTAACCGTGCGTCTGTATCATGATGCGAGGGTCGCTGAAGTGTGTTCAAGTCAGCAGATCTTTCGCTTCAAAGCGCGGTATGATTATCCAAATAAAAAGTTGCATCAACGCGACGAAAAGCATCAAATTAACCAGTTTCTGGCCGACTGGTTACGGTACTGTTTAGCACATGGAGCGATGGCGATTCCGGTTTATTAGCGTCGTGAAACCTAAGGACACCATTTGGAAAGCCTGTTAACCCTTCCTTTGGCTGGTGAGGCCAGAGTCAGGATCTTACAAATTACAGACACTCACCTGTTTGCCGAAAAGCATGAAACGCTGCTGGGTGTGAACACCTGGGACAGCTATCAATCCGTACTGGATGCAATACATGCTGAGTCGCCAGAGTACGATCTGATCGTCGCGACTGGCGATTTGGCGCAGGATCAATCCGCTGCGGCTTATCAGCATTTTGCTGAGGGCATCGCAAGTTTTCGTGCGCCCTGCGTTTGGCTCCCGGGTAATCATGATTTTCAGCCTGCAATGTACAGCTCGCTGCAGGAAGCTGGCATTTCCCCGGCTAAGCGCGTCTTCATTGGCGAACAGTGGCAAATCTTGTTGCTGGACAGTCAGGTATTTGGCGTTCCCCACGGCGAGTTAAGCGAATTTCAGCTCGAATGGCTGGAGCGTAAACTTGCCGATGCGCCTGAACGCAATACCTTGCTGCTTCTGCATCATCATCCTATGCCTGCGGGCTGCAGCTGGCTCGATCAGCACAGTCTGCGCAATGCCGCCGAGCTGGACAACGTGCTGGTGAACTACCCGCGCGCGAAGTATCTGCTCTGCGGGCATATTCATCAGGAACTGGATCTGGACTGGAACGGTCGCCGCCTGTTGGCGACGCCGTCGACCTGCGTGCAGTTTAAGCCGCATTGTTCTAATTTCACGTTAGATACCATCAGCCCCGGCTGGCGTACGCTGGAGCTATTTGCTGACGGTACGTTGCAGACTCAGGTGTGTCGTCTGCAGGGTAATCGGTTCCACCCTGATACCGCTTCAGAAGGCTACTGATGTCTACACTTCTCTATCTCCACGGATTTAACAGTTCTCCTCGTTCAGCGAAGGCATGTTTGCTGAAAAGCTGGCTGGCGGAGCACCATCCGCACGTTGAGATGATCGTACCGCAGTTGCCGCCGTATCCTGCTCAGGCCGCAGAGATGCTGGAATCGATCGTTCTTGAGCATGGCGGCGAGTCGCTGGGGATTGTCGGTTCCTCGTTGGGCGGCTATTACGCCACCTGGCTGTCACAATGTTTTATGCTGCCAGCGGTGGTGGTGAATCCGGCGGTCCGGCCTTATGAACTGCTGGTCGACTATCTCGGTCAAAACGAGAACCCCTACACGGGGCAGCAATATGTGCTAGAGTCACGCCATATTTACGATCTTAAAGTCATGCAGATTGACCCGCTGGAAGCGCCGGATTTAATCTGGCTGCTCCAACAAACGGGCGATGAAGTGTTGGACTACCGCCAGGCGGTGGCGTATTACGCCTCCTGCCGCCAGACAGTTACTGAGGGCGGAAACCACGCATTCACGGGCTTCGAAGATTATTTCAACCAGATTGTCGATTTTCTTGGACTGCACAGTTTCTGACGATCAATTCGAATTGCTTATTTAAACCATGACGCAAACTTATAACGCTGATGCCATTGAGGTACTCACTGGGCTTGAGCCGGTACGCCGTCGCCCGGGGATGTACACCGATACAACCCGTCCGAACCACCTTGGGCAGGAAGTGATTGATAACAGTGTGGATGAAGCACTGGCGGGCCACGCAAAACGTGTGGACGTGATCTTACATGCTGACCAATCTCTGGAAGTCATTGATGATGGCCGCGGCATGCCAGTAGACATTCACCCTGAAGAAGGTGTTCCGGCGGTTGAGTTGATCCTCTGCCGTTTACATGCGGGTGGTAAGTTCTCCAATAAGAACTATCAGTTCTCTGGTGGTCTGCATGGGGTGGGTATCTCCGTGGTCAATGCTCTGTCTAAGCGTGTGGAAGTGAACGTGCGTCGCGACGGACAGGTGTACAACATTGCGTTTGAGAACGGCGATAAGGTGCAGGATTTACAGGTTGTCGGGACCTGCGGTAAACGCAATACCGGAACCAGCGTGCACTTCTGGCCGGATGAAACCTTCTTCGACAGCCCGCGTTTTTCCGTTTCGCGCTTAACGCACGTACTGAAAGCTAAAGCGGTATTGTGTCCGGGTGTTGAGATCACTTTTAAAGATGAGGTCAACAATAGCGAACAGCGCTGGTGCTACCAGGATGGTCTGAATGATTATCTGAGCGAAGCGGTGAATGGCCTGCCGACGCTGCCAGAAAAACCGTTTATCGGTAATTTTAGCGGTGAGACAGAGACCGTTGACTGGGCGTTGCTCTGGCTGCCGGAAGGCGGCGAGCTGTTGACCGAAAGCTATGTAAACCTGATCCCAACCATGCAGGGCGGTACGCATGTTAACGGTCTGCGTCAGGGCCTGCTGGATGCGATGCGCGAGTTCTGCGAATACCGCAATATCCTGCCGCGTGGCGTGAAGCTGTCGGCGGAAGATATCTGGGATCGCTGCGCCTACGTGCTGTCGGTAAAAATGCAGGATCCGCAGTTTGCCGGGCAAACCAAAGAGCGTCTCTCCTCGCGTCAGTGCGCGGCTTTTGTCTCTGGCGTGGTGAAAGATGCTTTCAGCCTGTGGCTGAACCAAAACGTGCAGTCAGCCGAACTGCTGGCTGAGATGGCGATTTCCAGCGCCCAGCGTCGCCTGCGCGCGGCGAAAAAAGTGGTGCGTAAAAAGCTGACCAGCGGTCCGGCGCTGCCAGGGAAACTGGCGGACTGTACCGCACAGGATCTCAATCGCACCGAACTGTTCCTTGTCGAAGGTGACTCTGCGGGCGGATCGGCCAAACAGGCGCGCGATCGTGAGTACCAGGCGATCATGCCGCTCAAAGGTAAGATCCTCAATACCTGGGAAGTCTCTTCCGATGAAGTGCTGGCCTCGCAGGAAGTTCACGATATTTCGGTGGCGATCGGTATCGATCCGGACAGCGACGATCTGAGCCAGCTGCGATACGGCAAGATCTGTATTCTGGCGGATGCGGACTCCGATGGTTTGCACATTGCCACGCTGCTGTGCGCATTGTTTGTAAAACACTTCCGCACGCTGGTGAAACACGGTCACGTCTATGTGGCGCTGCCGCCGTTATACCGTATCGACCTCGGTAAAGAGGTCTATTACGCACTGACGGAAGAAGAAAAAGCGGGCGTACTGGAGCAGCTAAAACGCAAGAAAGGCAAGCCGAACGTGCAGCGCTTTAAAGGTCTGGGCGAAATGAACCCGATGCAGCTGCGCGAAACCACGCTGGATCCGAACACGCGCCGCCTGGTGCAGCTCATCATTGATGATGAAGACGATCAGCGCACCAACGCGGTAATGGATATGCTGCTGGCCAAGAAGCGTTCTGAAGATCGTCGTAACTGGTTGCAGGAGAAAGGCGACCAGGCGGATCTCGAGGGGTAATTGACCGTGAATGCCGGATGGCGGCGCAAACCGCCTTATCCGGCGTTACTGTTTATGGCGCTTGCGATACTGCAGCGGCGTCTCGCCAATGCCTTTGCCGAAGGCGCTGATAAAGTACGTCACCTCTGAAAATCCCACCTTTTGCGCAATCTCCCGCACGCTGATTTCACTATGTAGCAGCGCTTCACAGGCTTTTCGCAGGCGTAGAGTATTGAGATAGTTGAGAATGCTCTCGCCCGTTTCCATCTGGAAGCGGCGAGAAACATAGCTTTTTGATTTGCCCAGCTCCTGCGCCAGCGCCGCCAGACTAAATTTGTGGGTGTAATGCTCATCCAGCCAGAACATTACCTGACTGGCAATTCCACTGCTAATTTCTGGCATATTACCGTTATCTTCGGGCAACAGGCTGAATAAATTAACTAACAGACAGGCAACCTGCTCAGTGTTCAGCGGCTTCTGTGCAGCCATTTTTTCATAACGGCTGAAAAGAAAATCAACATGGGTGTGGATATCCGCCGCGTCGACAACCCATGCTTCGCTGCCGCGCACGCTCAGATTTTGCAGATGCTGCTGAGTGTGCGGAAAGTCGCGTAGCACCTTCAGCACCGCATGTTGATCGAGATGAATAATGGTACGCCGATAACCATCCCGCGCCTGCTCGTCGACCCATATCTTGTGTAGGGTAAACGGCGGAAAAAAGAACATCCGTCCTGGTCGCATAGTGAACTGCTTATGGTCAACCGTGACCACGCCAAAGCCTTCTTCCACATACAGCACTTCCAGACACTGATGCCAGTGGTGGTAACGCACCGTATTGGCGAATAAACGGCTGAACGATGCAATCGCATCGTTGAGGGCGATCAACTCCAGATGTTCTTGCTGTGAGGATAAGGTCATAGTGCAATAAATTTAAACTTTTTCCGCCGAATAGTAATTTATAAACCCTATTTTTAAATTTCCTCAATCGCTGTTTTACTTTAATGCTAGTGGTGTGATTGACGTAACATTTCTGCTGCTCTGCGATTCACTATTCTTTAGCCACTTAATTCAGAGGGGCAGAGTATGTGGTCAACAACTGAAGAAAAATCAAATCCATTGTCATCACGCGAAGACGTAACGTGCGCTGTTAACGCCGTTTTGCGTGCGCTGGATCAGCAGTTTCCGGCGGGACAGGCTCAGTTTTCACTTGGCAATACCTGCGCTCACTACAGCGTGGATATTGCCTGTATGGAAGGACTTTCCCGGGCGCTGTGGGGACTGTTTCCGCTGATGGCGGGCGGGGCTGATGCGCCGTATGCCGAAAAATACATTCAGGCGGTAAAACTTGGCACCGACCCGCAAAGTCCACACTACTGGGGGGATACCGGCCCGTACGATCAGCGCCTGGTCGAGATGGCTGCATATGGTCTTGGTCTGGCATTGTTACAGACGCAACTGACGGACTGCTTCTCCCTGCGCGAACGTGAAAATCTGCATTGCTGGCTGAACCAGATAACCGACGCGCAAATGCCGGACAGCAACTGGAACTACTTTGCGATTATCGTTCAGCTTGGCTTCAAGCGGGCGGGGCTGCCTTATGATCAGGCTGCTATCGATCGCCGTTTTGAGCTGATGGAAGCCTACTATCTCGGTGACGGCTGGTATTCCGATGGTCCCGGGCGTCCGAAAGATTACTACATCTCTATGGCCTTCCATTTTTATGGCCTGTTATATGCCACCCTAAGCCCCGATGATGCCGATCGCGCCGCCACTCTGCGTGAGCGCTCGCGTCTGTTTGCCGAAGATTTCATTTATCTGTCCGCAGCAGACGGCGCATCGGTGCCGTTTGGCCGCAGCCTGACCTACCGCTTTGCCATGGTTGCGTTCTGGAGCGCAGTAGCGTTTGCTGAACTGGATGTCTTTTCGCCAGGCGTCATTAAAGGCGTGATCCTGCGCCATCTGCGTTGGTGGCAGAAGCAGCCGATTTTCGATCGTGATGGCATTCTGACACTGGGGTTTGCCTACCCGAACCTGGCGATGTGCGAAGATTACAACTCGCCGGGATCGCCCTACTGGGCATTGAAGGTCTTTTTGATCCTCGCTCTGCCTGAGAAGCATCCCTTCTGGCTGGCTGAAGAGCAGGCCTTACCTGTACTTGATGAAAAACGGGTGATTACGCATGCCGCGCAGATCATGCAGCACAGTGAGCATTCTGAACATGTCACTATGCTGACCTCAGGCCAGCTTGAACTGAACAATTACGTCAATACCGAAGCCAAATACACCAAATTCGCCTACTCCAGCCGTTTCGGTTTCACCATTGAGCGTGGCCGTTACGGCATCAAACATGCGGCCTGTGACTCTATGCTGCTGTTGGCAGACGGCGATGGCTACTATCGTGGCCGTCGTCAGTGCGATGACGTTCGGGTTGATGAGAATTTTATCTGGTCCAACTGGTCTCCCTGGCATGACGTTACCCTTGATACATGGCTGGTCCCGTTTGGTGAGTGGCATCTTCGTTTGCACCGTATTCACAGCGCGCGAAGCCTGCAAACGGTGGAAGGGGGATTTGCGGTAATTAAAGCCGAGCCTCAGCTACGCGATCGCGGCTGTCTCATTGCGGCACGTAATGGAACCAGCGTTATCGTTGATCTTTCACCGTCCATATTTCGTCAGCCTGGCAACGTGGTCACGCCGCCAAACAGCAGCATCATGTTCCCTGAATGCGCCTCGATCCCTGTGCTTACCGCCGAAATCCCACAGGGCGAAAGCTGGCTTTGCTGTGCCGTGAGCGCCAGTGGACAGCAAAGACAGTACGCCGCCGTTCCGCTGCTTTCTATCAACAACAGCCAGGTTGTTATTCAGCAGCCTGAAAGTGCACGCCAGTTGTCGTTCTTTTTATAGCGAGGATGGTATGAAAAATAGTTCAATGGGAAATCGGACTGAATATTATAAAATAAGTGGTTTTATATTCCTCTATTTCTTTACGTGGTCTGCAAGTATTGGACTGCTGGCTATCTGGTTAGGGCAAAAAGCGCAATTGAGTGGTACGGTGATCGGCACCGTATTTGCCGTGAATGGTATTTTTTCGGTTATTCTGAAACCTATTTATGGATATATTCTCGATAAAATAGGTATGAGTAAATATTTGCTCTATTTTGTCGTGGCGATGTCTGCATTAATGGCACCCTTTTTTATTTATGTCTATCAGCCATTATTACTGTCCAATACAATGCTGGGCATTATCGTTGGCGCGATTTACTTAAGCTTTGCGTGGTATGCCGGGGTGGCTGCCTGTGAATCGTATTCCGATCGCTACAGCCGCCTGAACGGCATGGAGTTTGGGCAAATCCGCATGTGGGGGTCACTTGGCTGGGCAGTGGCGTCATCGTTCTCTGGCCTGCTATTTAACCTCTCTCCGGCCTATAACTTTATGCTCGGCAGCGTGGCGTCGGTGGTGATGCTGGTTGTTCTGCTGAGTCTGAAAGTCAATGTCAATGCGGCCAACGCCTCGCAGGTGTTAACCAAAGAGAAAATCGCCCCGGCGGATGTGTACGCCCTGCTGCGCAATCGCAAATTCTGGGCATTCTGCCTGTATGTTGCGGGCGTAGCGTGGATGATGTTCATCGCTGAGCAGCAGTTCTCCCGCTACTTCGTCACTTTCTTCTCGGATGTGCATGAAGGGAACGCCGTGTTTGGCTATCTGGGGACCGTGCAGTCGGGAATGGAATTTGTCATGTACATGGTCATCCCGTTATTCGTCAATTATGTTGGCGCGAAGCGTGGCCTGCTGATTGTTGGGCTGCTGGTGGGCGCACGGTTGGTTATCTCCGGTCTGTGCGACTCTCATCTGCTCATTTCTGTGCTGAAACCGCTATACGGTCTGGAGATCTGTTTATTACTGGTTTCCGTCTTTAAATATATTGCCGAGCATTTTGATAAACGGGTAAATGCGACCATGTATTTACTGGGTTATCAGGCCATGCTGTATGTCGGTAACGTGGTAGTTTCATCACCTGCTGGATTAATGTATGACCGGATCGGTTTTGAGAAGACATATATCATTATGGGCATTGTGGCGCTGATCTTTACATTGATATCAGCATTTACTTTATCTGCCTGTCAGAGCAAACGAGGCAAAAATATCGCTCTCGATATTGCTGAGAATAATCCTGCAAAATAATTTACGTAAGAAGGAACCGAAATATGTTAAATCATATCGTTGAGGAATCGTTGCGCGTATTTCCTGGCAGCCCGGTTAATCCCGGTAGCTTTCAGGATCAAATGAGTAGCGCTCGAGAACATGTCCTCGAATTGATTAGCCGTCATTTAACGGAATTCGGTGAACAATTTCCTGCCGAAACCTGTGTGCAAGGTTATTACCCGCTGACAGATAATGTGGAATGGACGACCAGCTTCTGGACCGGGCAGTTATGGCTGGCGTGGGAAATGAGTGGTGAGAGCAAATTTCGTGAGATGGCGGAGAAACATGTGCGTTCGTTTGGCTTGCGTATTGCCGGACGCCACGATACTAACACCCACGACCTGGGATTCCTCTACACGCTTTCCTGCGTGGCGGCCTGGCGATTGACGGGTAATCGTGATGCGCGAGGGTTTTCCCTGATGGCGGCAGAAGCGCTGTTGGAGCGTTTTCATGAAAAGGCGCAGATCATCCAGGCATGGGGCGATCTTCGCGATCCCGAGCAGGCCGGGAGGATGATTATCGACTGTAATATGAATCTGCCGCTGTTGTACTGGGCAAGCGAGCAAACGGGCGATCCGCGTTTTGCGAATGCCGCCAAAGCGCACGTTGCGCAGGCAGCCAAATACCTGATCCGCCAGGATGCCTCGACCTTCCACACCTACTATATGGACGTGCAAACCGGCGAGCCGCGTTACGGTAATACTCAGCAGGGCTATGCCGACGATTCTTGCTGGTCGCGTGGGCAGGCGTGGGGAATTTATGGTTTTCTGCTGAGCTATATCTACACCGGTGATACCCAGATGGTGCAGCTGTCGAAAAAGCTGGCCAACTACTTTCTTAATCGTTTGCCGGAAGATGCCGTTTGCCATTGGGATCTGGCATTAGTCGGAACCGTTGCGCTGCGCGATTCATCTTCGGCAGCGATTGCCGTCTGCGGTCTGCTGGAGCTGATTAAACACCTGCCGGTGACCGATCCGGATCGCGAGCGCTATCAGCAGTGGGCGATGGGGATCATGTCTTCGCTGACCAGGCACTATCTGATGGGCAAAGATGAGCTGGGGAACGGACTACTGAAACACTCGGTGTATCACCTGTCGAGCAACAAAGGGGTCGATGAGTGCGCAAGTTGGGGGGATTATTTCTACGTTGAAGCGTTAATGCGCTTCACTCAGAGCTGGAAGCTTTACTGGTAAAGAATGCCCGGTGGCGCTGCGCTTACCGGGCCTGGAGATTGCTGTATAAGCCGGATACGTCTGTTTGTGGCGTTATCCGGCAAATCGACAATCTTAAATGCCAGATTCCAGAATACGAATATTCATCTCCAGCACATCACCTTTCACGGCTTCGCTATAGGCTTTCATGTGCGGTGTCTGCAAATGCGCTTCAAGATGCGCAATGCTTTCCCACTGTTCAATCATCACGATTGAGTCCGGGGCCGTGGTCTGAAAACTGACGCCAGCAGCATGATCGACCATCGGCGCGTAGCCGTGGCAGCCTTCTTCTTTCAGTACGGTCGGAACGATTTTAGCGAACTGATCCAGTACCGCCTGGCGATGATGTTGACCTGGACGTGTACGGATTTCTGCAATAACGGTAAGCATGGTTAACTCCTTCTAATTCCAGGTTACCAGTTAACCAAAAATTTCGTTCAGATGCTTGCGATATTCTGCGATATAACGCGGGACGTCCGGCATTTTAATCACGTCATTGGTGATAAAGGTCGGCAGCGCTTCCATTCCCAGGAACTGGTTTGCTTTATGGAACGGGAGATAAACGCCATCAACGCCAACGCCATGGAAGAACTGATCTTTTTCCGTGAAGGCTTCCATCGGCGCGTTCCAGGTCAGAGACAACATGTATTTTTTGCCCTGAATCAGCCCGCCGGAACCGTATTTTTTAGAGGCATCTGAACGTGTACGGCCATCGCTGGCATACAGCGTACCGTGACCTGCGGTAAACACGTCATCGATGTATTTTTTCACGGTCCACGGTGCGCCCATCCACCAGCCAGGCATTTGCCAGATAACCGCATCGGCCCAGACGAAGTTCTGCACTTCTGTTTGAACGTCATAATCGCTGTCAGCGCGTACGACTCTAACATCATGCCCGAGGTCGCGCAGGATACCGTCCGCGACCTCGGTCAGGGTGTCATTCAATTGCCCATTAGAATGGCCGAATTTTTTCGCACCGTTGATAATCAGGATGTTGCTCATTTTGTGTCCTCAAAGAATAACGTTTGAGGCCGATTCTACGCTGATGAGCGGTACGGTGAAATTAGCAAAATGTGCAAAGTCTTTTGCATTTATAGCAATAGTTGGGTGTCGTGGAGAAATTACGTAAAGTGTGTAAATGAATTCTGAATTTTCTGTAACTGATAAATGGAGTGATTTTTTATCACAGTGAAGGAATAAACTGTCTGTAGCTGAGTTATTCAAAACACCAATATAAAGGGTTTTATAATGGCCAATATTATATATGCGACAGTTATCGGTGAAAAGCAGGGCATGATTTCTGCTGATTGTGGAACATCTGCTTCTATTGGTAATAAATATCAACTAAACCACGTTGATGAAATTTTTGTCCTGCAATTCGACCATTCCATGAGTCGAGAGCATAATGTTTTACATCATCCTGTGAAATTTTATAAGCCAATAGATAAGTCATCACCTTTGTTAAATGCCGCGATTTCTGAAAATGAAAAATTATCGGTTTTATTTGACTTTTATAGAACAATTTCTGGTGGTGGTATTGAACGGTTTTACTCTATTGAGTTACAGGATGCTTATTTGTCTAACATTTCATCCTGCTATCCTCATGTGTTAACACATGCAGGTAATCAGCCAGAGGAAGTCATTATGCTGAGCTATAAAAATATAACGTGGAAACATCTTATAGCCGGCACTGAGTCATATAGCTTCTGGGAAGAAAGGATTTTCTAACGATGAAAAGCGATTTTATGCTGAGGAACCGTTTCTGTACCATCCCACAGACAAAATTCCGGAAATGGGATGAAATTGATGTTTTGTTTTGGAAGTTAGGCAAAAATGATGCCCGTGGATTTTCAGGAGCATTTTATTTGAATGCCTATAAAGATGCATATGTGCAATACAACAGAGATAAAATCATTAAACATGCTAACGCTGCGGGGATACGCTCCGACCTGCTTGGCGCAGTAGCATGGATTGAATCAGGAGGAATGCCTGAAAATTTTAAATTTCAGGTGTTTGAGGTTAAAAGGATGATTGGGTGGGGGAGCAAACCTGCAGATAAAACATCATTTGGTTCTGTAGCTGCACAAATACGCGTTGCGGCTGTTACACTTGGCCTGGATCCTTCGGAGCTTACTACCAGGGATCAGTTGGAGTTAGCAACTTGTCTCATGGAGGATGACTTTAACTTGCGCGTAACAGCAAATTATTTGAGAGATCTCATTCTCTATGATTATCCTGATGTAGCAACACTTTATATGACCGATGAGCAATACATAATGGCGGGTGTGAGGTATAATCGGGGAGTTCAAAGACGTTTAGAAGATTTCACCCAATTAATAAGTAATGTACCCAAACGAGGTACGGAAGACTATAACTATATATCCTATGGTATGAGATTGCTGGAAATAAGAGAACATATCAGAGCATTACTTAGAGAGTAATTGTATATGTTAAAAGGAAAAGTAGTATCTATACTTGAAGTGTCTCTATATATAGTCCTTGCGTATTGGTTAACCGATACATTTTTTGCCTTCAATAAATATAGTTGGATGCTTGAGCCGAATGACTCAATTTGTAGTATACCTGTCGTCTCAAACGATAATCGCGGTTTGCAGGCTGCCGTTGCAGCATTTTTTCTGCTCACGCCGCTTATTATTATCCTAGTCAGAAAACTCTATGACCGAAGAATGTTTGAGTTCTGGTTATATTGTCTCGCGGTAGCCACCTGCCTTTTCGTTGGCTGGTGGCTTTTTTGGGGGCGTTATTTATATT
Organism: Citrobacter sp. wls706; assembly: GCF_005281305.1. Lineage (NCBI taxonomy): Bacteria > Pseudomonadati > Pseudomonadota > Gammaproteobacteria > Enterobacterales > Enterobacteriaceae > Citrobacter > Citrobacter sp. wls706. The sequence goes on from NZ_SZXG01000006.1 coordinate 267,975, forward strand.
GCCACTGATTTAGGCCTACCAACTGATCTTAGCTTCAAACCCTCCTTCCGGAGCATTTCCAAACGAGGCCGACATTCTGTGTAAGGACGCGATGCGACGGACAATTGACAACCCCAGACCGCTGCCGGTCACGCTTTGCCCTGGTGGGCGATAAAAGCGTTCTCCAATGTGCATCAGAACTTCCGGCGCAATACCTGGACCATTATCTTTGACGCTAAAATTGCGGGCGTTGAGCGTCACTTCCACAATGCTTCCCCGGGGACTATAGCGAATCGCATTATCCAGCAGATTTCGCACCATCAGGCTGAGTAACAGCGGTTGCCCGGTACATGTGATGCCATGCGCGTTAATCTGCAAACGTACGTCAATATGCGCCTGCTGGGCCGAATGGTAGATATCCATCACCGCAGATTGCAGCAACTCCTCCAGCGAGATTTCCGCCACATCCTGAAGATTGTCGAGGGAGTCAAGGCGCGAAAGCGTCAGTAACTGATCAACCAGACGCGTGGCGCGATCGATCCCGGCCTGCATCTGCATTAAGGCTTTTTGCCTTGCCTGCGGGTCATCGTCAGACAGTTGTGCCACTTCGGTTTGCACTTTCAGCGCCGTCAACGGACTACGCAGCTCGTGAGCGGCATCTGAAGTAAAGCGCCGTTCACGTACCATGGTGGTATGAATACGGGTGAAAAGTTGGTTGAGTGATTCAACCAGCGGGCGAACCTCACCAGGAATGCCTTTCAAACTGAGCGGTTCTTCTGATTCCGGGTCGCGTAAACGTAGCGCCTGCGCCAGTTTTTTCAGGGGTTTAAGTTCAAGACTTAACAACACAATCAGGATTAACAGCATCAGTGGCAAAGCGACCAACCACGGCACCAATTGCGCTGTCACAATCGCTAAAGCCATATCTTCACGATATTCCCATTCCTGGCCGACAACAATTCGATACTTTTTATCTGCGGAAGTCAGCCACACAAAACGCCATTTATCGTTGTCGCCATTCAGATAGCCATCGTCAAAACCTTCCCGGCGATAGCTATAGGGAATGTACTGGCCATTGTCGCCATCGTGAAGAACCATTTTCCCTTCTGGCGTGTAGGCCGCAAAGGTCAGTACATCGTCGTCAATATGACCATGTTTGAATTTTTTCGGGGTATGCGCGATACGTTCAGAGGCTTTGAGTTCATCAAGATCCAGCGTGACAAGACGCTTGGCGAACAGCATTTGCTGCGTGTCGAACATCTCATTCACGTTATCGGTGGTTTGCTTCCAGGCGACAAAGCTGGAAATCAGCCAGGTCACTAAAACCAAAATCATGAAGATAAGCGTTAGCCTGACGCGCAGGCTGAGGCGTTGTGCGAATTTCATGCGTCACCCAGGGTGTAGCCAATGCCATGCACGGTACGGATAAAGTCGCTGCCGAGCTTACGGCGTAAGTGATGGACGTGTACTTCAACCGCATTGCTGGAGACGTTTTCGTCCCAGGTATACAGTTTTTCTTCAATCAGTTTACGGGGCAGGACGCGGCCCTTGTTGCGCATAAGCAGCTCCAACAGCGCGAACTCTTTGGGCTTAAGAGACAAAGGTTCGCCCGCCGCCGTGGCGACCAGCGCGCCGGGATCGAGCGTCACCTCGCCATGGCGCAATGTGTTGCTGGCCTGGCCGCTGGCACGACGCACCAGCGCCTCCAGCCTGGCGGCAACTTCGATCAACGCGAAGGGCTTACACAGATAGTCATCCGCGCCCAGACGTAAGCCTTCAACGCGTTCCGCCAGTGCGTCGCGGGCGGTCAGAATCAGCACCGGTTCCTGCTTCCCGTTGGCTCGCCACTCGCGCAGGATGTCTCGTCCGTCTATGCCTGGCAGCGTCAGGTCGAGGATTACCGCATCATACGGGGCACTGTAGAGTGCTTCTTTCCCCTGACGTCCTTCGGTAAACCAGTCGATGCTAAAACCCATTTTACTCAGACCGGTTTTAAGGCCATCACCAATCAACGTATCATCTTCAACCAGTAAAATGCGCATATATTCTTCCCTGCGAAAACTCTCTTTACCGTCAGTAAACCTTGTCGCCGCCGCATCTGTACAGCAAAAAAGAATCTTTTTTTTCCTTAAGAAGTTGTTAAGGATTAACTTATTTAATAGTCGTAAACCAACATGAAAGGGAGACATGACGATGAAAAAATTAGCTGCAATGGTTGCCGTAATGGCACTGTGTTCCGCACCTGTTCTGGCAGCGCAGCAGGGCGGCTTCTCTGGGCCGACGACGACCACACAAAGCCAAAGCGGTGGGTTTGTCGGCCCGAACGGCAGCATCACGACGGTAGCAAGTGCTAAATCGCTGCGTGATGACGCGTGGGTTACCCTGCGTGGGAACATCGTTGAGCGTATTTCCGACGATCTGTATGTGTTTAAAGATGCGACCGGCACGGTGAATGTGGATATTGACCATAAGCGCTGGAACGGCGTAACCGTAACCCCGCAGGATGTGGTTGAGATCCAGGGCGAAGTGGATAAAGACTGGAACTCCGTTGAAATCGACGTGAAACAGATTAGCAAAGTTGCTAAATAATCCCCATCAGGGCCGCATTCGCGGCCCTTTTNNNNCGCGGCCCTTTTCTTTGTGACTCAACACGCCAGATAGGGTAGTATCTGCGGTAATATTGCCCTTCAATAGAGGGGTACAAAGTTGAGGAACCACGATTAATGAGCGATATGGCAGAGCGCCTGGCGCTGCATGAATTCACGGAAAACGCCTATCTGAACTACTCCATGTACGTCATCATGGACAGGGCGTTGCCATTTATTGGCGATGGTTTGAAACCCGTTCAGCGTCGCATTGTGTATGCAATGTCCGAACTGGGGCTGAATGCCAGCGCCAAATTTAAAAAATCCGCGCGTACCGTCGGTGACGTGCTGGGTAAATACCACCCACACGGCGACAGCGCCTGTTATGAAGCGATGGTACTGATGGCGCAGCCGTTCTCTTACCGTTATCCGCTGGTTGACGGGCAGGGGAACTGGGGGGCGCCGGACGATCCCAAATCCTTCGCGGCGATGCGTTATACCGAATCCCGTCTGTCTAAATATGCGGAAGTCCTGCTGGGTGAGCTAGGTCAGGGAACGTCGGACTGGGTGCCAAACTTCGACGGCACCATGCAGGAGCCAAAGATGCTGCCTGCGCGTCTGCCAAATATTCTGCTGAATGGTACGACCGGTATTGCCGTTGGTATGGCGACGGATATTCCACCGCATAACCTGCGAGAGGTCGCCAAAGCGGCGATTACGCTGATTGAGCAGCCGAAAACAACGCTCGATCAACTGCTGGATATTGTGCAAGGGCCGGATTATCCGACCGAAGCCGAGATTATTACTTCGCGTGCGGAAATTCGTAAGATTTACGAAAACGGACGCGGCTCCGTGCGTATGCGCGCGGTATGGACCAAAGAAGACGGTGCGGTAGTGATTTCCGCGTTGCCGCATCAGGTTTCCGGGGCAAAAGTGCTGGAGCAGATCGCTGCTCAAATGCGTAATAAAAAGCTGCCGATGGTTGATGACCTGCGTGACGAATCGGATCACGAAAACCCGACCCGTCTGGTGATTGTCCCGCGCTCCAATCGCGTGGATATGGAACAGGTGATGAACCACCTGTTTGCCACCACCGATCTGGAAAAAAGCTACCGTATCAACCTGAACATGATCGGCCTCGACGGTCGCCCGGCGGTGAAAAACCTGCTGGAGATCCTCACCGAATGGCTGGCGTTCCGCCGTGATACCGTGCGTCGTCGCCTGAACTATCGTCTGGAAAAAGTGCTTAAGCGCCTGCATATCCTTGAAGGTTTGCTGGTGGCGTTCCTCAACATTGACGAAGTGATCGAGATTATTCGTCATGAAGATGAACCTAAGCCTGAGCTGATGTCGCGGTTTGGCATTTCCGAAACGCAGGCTGAAGCTATCCTTGAGCTGAAATTGCGCCACCTTGCCAAACTCGAAGAGATGAAAATCCGCGGTGAGCAGGATGAGCTGGCGAAAGAGCGCGATCAACTGCAGGCCATTCTCGCTTCCGAGCGTAAAATGAGTAACCTGCTGAAGAAAGAGCTGCAGGCCGATGCCGATGCTTATGGCGACGATCGCCGCTCCCCGTTGCAGGAACGCGAAGAAGCGAAGGCGATGAGCGAGCACGACATGCTGCCGTCTGAGCCGGTGACTATTGTATTGTCCCAGAGTGGTTGGGTGCGTAGCGCCAAAGGCCACGACATTGATGCGCCAGGATTAAGCTATAAAGCGGGCGACAGCTTTAAGTCGGCAGTGAAGGGTAAGAGCAACCAGCCGGTGGTATTCGTTGACTCGACCGGACGCAGCTACGCCATCGACCCGATTACGCTGCCGTCGGCACGTGGCCAGGGCGAACCATTAACCGGTAAGCTCACGCTGCCGCCGGGCGCGACGGTTGAGCATATGCTGATGGAAGGTGACGATCAGAAACTGCTGATGGCATCCGATGCGGGCTACGGTTTTGTCTGTACCTTCAATGACCTGGTGGCGCGTAACCGTGCGGGTAAAGCATTGATTACACTGCCAGAAAATGCGCATGTCATGCCTCCTGTGGTGATTGAAGATGAAACCGATATGCTGCTGGCCATTACCCATGCAGGTCGCATGTTGATGTTCCCGGTGAGCGATTTGCCGCAACTGTCGAAAGGCAAAGGGAACAAGATTATCAATATCCCTTCAGCAGAAGCGGCGAAAGGCGAAGATGGCCTGGCGCTGCTCTATGTGCTGCCGCCACAGAGCACGCTGACTATCCACGTCGGTAAGCGCAAAATTAAACTGCGTCCTGAAGAGTTGCAGAAAGTGACCGGCGAACGTGGTCGTCGCGGCACGCTGATGCGTGGTCTACAGCGTATCGATCGCATTGAAATTGACTCGCCTCGACGCGCCAGTCAGGGCGACAGCGAAGAATAACGTGACTGCCCGGCTCTCCCTGCTTTCGCTCAGGGAGAGCCAACGTTAAAATTTCCCGTAAAACCGTTGTTTATTCGTGCGTTGCGATTAACAATACGCTTTTCCAGAGAGCCGCCTTAACAAAGCCCTAACCTGATGCAGAGTTATGTATCCGGTGACGTAAAATGCCAGGCTCTTAGGCCTTAGAGGTTGTTATGTTATATATTTTTCGTTTAATCATTACTGTTATTTACTGCATTCTGGTCTGTATTTTCGGTTGTATATACTGTCTGTTCAGCCCACGGAATCCAAAACACGTCGCAACGTTCGGTCATATGTTTGGCCGCCTGGCTCCCCTGTATGGCCTGAAGGTCGAGTGCCGCATGCCGGCAGACGCGCAGAATTATGGTAATGCTATCTATATTTGTAACCACCAGAACAACTATGACATGGTTACTGCTTCGAATATCGTTCAGCCGCCGACGGTAACGGTGGGTAAAAAAAGCCTGCTGTGGATCCCGTTCTTCGGGCAGCTGTACTGGTTAACCGGTAACCTGTTGATCGACAGAAACAACCGTGCTAAAGCGCACAGCACCATCGCAGCCGTGGTGAACCATTTCAAAAAACGTCGTATTTCTATCTGGATGTTCCCGGAAGGGACGCGCAGCCGCGGCCGTGGTCTGCTGCCGTTTAAAACCGGCGCGTTTCATGCGGCGATTGCGGCGGGCGTCCCGGTTATTCCGGTGTGCGTTTCAACAACTTCAAACAAAATAAAACTCAACCGGCTCAATAACGGTTTGGCGATTGTAGAGATGTTGCCGCCGGTGGATATTAGCCATTTTGGTAAAGATCAGGTTCGTGAACTGGCAGCGCATTGCCGCACGCTGATGGAACAAAAAATCGCAGAGCTCGATAAAGAAGTTGCAGAGCGGGAAGCCGCCGGTAAGGTTTAATCCGCGCAATTCGGTTTTTTTACAGGAAAAGATTTCCTGCGTGTTAATCGCCAGTTTTTCATGGAGTTTATATGTCATTCAGTCGGCGTCAGTTCATTCAGGCATCGGGGATCGCACTGTGTGCAGGTGCTGTTCCGCTGAAGGCTAATGCTGCCGGTCAGCAACAACCGTTACCTGTGCCTCCACTGCTGGAGTCTCGTCGGGGGCAGCCGTTATTTATGACGCTGCAACGCGCGCATTGGTCATTTACACAAGGCACACGCGCGCCTGTCTGGGGGATTAACGGCCGCTACCTGGGGCCGACAATCCGCGTCTGGAAAGGGGATGACGTCAAGCTTATCTACAGCAACCGTCTGACAGAAAATGTCTCGATGACCGTCGCCGGATTACAGGTACCTGGTCCGCTGATGGGGGGCCCGGCGCGCATGATGTCACCTAATGCGGATTGGGCGCCAGTGCTGCCGATCCGCCAGAATGCCGCCACGCTGTGGTATCACGCCAATACGCCAAATCGTACTGCCCAGCAGGTCTATAATGGTCTTGCCGGGATGTGGCTGGTTGAAGATGAGGTCAGTAAATCCCTGTCTATTCCCAACCATTACGGCGTAGATGATTTTCCGATCATTATCCAGGACAAGCGTCTGGACAACTTTGGTACGCCGGAATACAGCGAACCTGGCAGCGGCGGTTTTGTTGGGGATACGCTGCTGGTCAACGGGGCGCAAAGCCCGTATGTCGAAGTCTCCCGCGGCTGGGTACGCTTGCGTTTGCTGAACGCGTCAAACTCGCGTCGTTACCAACTGCAAATGAGTGATGGCCGTGCACTGCATGTGATCTCCAGCGATCAGGGCTTTTTACCTGCGCCTGTTTCATTGAAACAGCTCTCGCTGGCGCCAGGCGAACGTCGTGAGATCCTGGTGGATATGACTAACGGTAATGAGGTCTCTATTACCTGTGGCGAGGCGGCCAGCATTGTCGACAGGATCCGCGGATTCTTTGAACCATCGAGTATTCTTATCTCCACGCTGGTGCTGACTCTGCGACCAACTGGCCTTCTGCCGCTGGTGACTGACAGCCTGCCAATGCGCCTGCTGCCTACGGAGATCCTCAGCGGTTCGCCGATTCGCAGCCGTGATATCAGCCTGGATGACGATCCGGGGATCAACGGTCAGCTGTGGGACGTCAACCGCATGGATATTACCGCGCAGCAGGGTACCTGGGAGCGCTGGACGGTGCGGGCGGATATGCCGCAGTCTTTCCATATTGAGGGCGTCTCGTTCCTGATCCGTAATGTGAACGGCGCAATGCCGTTCCCGGAAGACAGAGGTTGGAAAGATACCGTCTGGGTAGATGGTCAGGTCGAGTTACTGGTTTATTACGGTCAGCCTTCCTGGGCGCATTTCCCGTTCTACTTTAACAGCCAGACGCTGGAAATGGCGGATCGTGGCTCGATCGGTCAGATCCTGGTGAACCCGGCGCCGTAACGCGCCGGGGTTTGCGTTACGCCCGCCAGAACATGCGCGAAAACAGGATCAGTATGGGGTAAATCTCCAGACGCCCCATGATCATGGCTGCGCACATCAGCAGCTTTGCCTCCTCATTTAACGTGCCAAACGTCGTGGCGGTAACGCCAAATCCCAGCCCCATATTGTTGATGCAGGCGGCGACGGTGGCGAAAGATGAGAAGAGATCGTAGCCCATCAGATTGAGCGCCCAGATAAAAAAGCTGGTGAACAAAACGTAGAGAAAGAAAAAGCTCCATACCGAACGCACCACCCTGTCGCTTACCACGCTGTTACCCACTTTGATGTTCAGCAGGGCGCGAGGATGCGCGAGCTGGTGTAATTCCTGGCGGCACTGCTTGAACATAATCAAAAAGCGCAGCACTTTAATTCCCCCGCACGTCGATCCCACACAACCGCCGAAAAAGCTGGCGCTAAGCAGCATGAAGATCGTGTGCGAGGGCCACTGCGCGTAATCCGCCGTTGACAGGCCATTATCCGTCAGCATGGAGCTGGCCAGAAAAAAGGCATGCACCAGGCTGTCCGTTAGCCCGTACATACCTGCCCGCCAGACCTGCCAGGTGGCGATCAGCGTGACCACCAGCGCAATTAGCAGAAAGAAACGCAGCTCGGCATTACGACGAAAGGGCTTGAAGGTACGTTTTACAATAGCAACGTACCAGAGGGTGAAGTTAAACGCGGATAACAGTGAAAACAGTCCGGCGACGAGTTCTATAGCGTGGCTGTTATAAAAGCCGATGCTCTCGCTGCGAGTGGAAAATCCGCCAAGAGAGACCGTCGACAGCCCGTGGCATAAGGCGTCGAAAAACGACATCCCGGCAGCCCAGTAGGCTAGAGTACAAATAAGACCCAGAATGACGTAGGTCAACCACAGCGTACGTGCGGTATCGGCAAGCCTTGGCGTGAGGCGTTCTTCTTTGAAGGGGCCTGGCATTTCAGACTGATACAGTTTCATGCCGCCAATACCCAGCAGCGGTAATACCGCCACGGCGAGGACAATAACGCCCAGGCCGCCAATAAAATTGAGCTGAGCACGATAGTAAAGATACGATTTCGGTAAGGCGCTGACGTCGTCAATCACCGTTGCGCCAGTGGTGGTAATCCCGGAAACCCCTTCGAACAGGGCATCGGCAAAGGAGAGATTTAAGCCATCGTCCATCCACATCGGCATTGCGCTAATAAACGAAAACAGTAGCCAGAACAAAACGATAATGACGAATCCATCCCGGGTTCTCAGTTGAATTCCCGCATGTTTGGTTGCCAGCCACGCCCCGCCGCCAAGGGTAAAGAAAGTCATAAATGTGCTGAAAAATGCGAAAAAGCTCCGCTCTTTATTTAACAGAGCGATGGTCATTGGCGGCAGCATGGAGAAGCTGTAGAGAAGAACCAGAAATCCGCACAGGTGAACAACAACCCGTAACTGGGAAATATGCAGTGAATCGTTGAGTCGCAATGAAAAATCCCCCGCCGAAAAGAGTGATCTCAGTTGGCCGGCATGGTGTTAATTATGATTGATAAAAATGGCTGTCGTAAAATTTAACAATTTATACAACTTTCTACTGGTCTGGTTCAGACTCCACTTCATTTCTTGCCGACATACAGCGTATAATCCCCGGCCTTTGATTATTTTTTTACCATTTTTGGAAGCACTATGAGCGCAATATCCCTGATCCAACCGGACAGAGACCTTTTCTCCTGGCCGCAGTACTGGGCTGCCTGTTTTGGCCCGGCACCGTTTTTGCCGATGTCACGTGACGAAATGGACCAACTTGGCTGGGATAGCTGCGACATCATTCTGGTGACCGGCGATGCCTACGTCGACCACCCAAGCTTTGGTATGGCGATTTGTGGCCGTATGCTGGAAGCTCAGGGCTTTCGCGTCGGAATTATCGCCCAGCCGGAGTGGAACAACAAAGACGATTTTATGCGTTTGGGTAAACCGAACCTGTTCTTTGGTGTGACCGCTGGCAACATGGACTCGATGATCAACCGTTATACCGCCGATCGCCGACTGCGCCATGATGATGCCTACACGCCGGACAACGTGGCGGGTAAACGTCCGGACCGCGCCACGCTGGTCTATACCCAGCGCTGTAAAGAAGCATGGAAAGATGTGCCGGTTATTCTTGGCGGCATTGAGGCCAGCCTGCGCCGCACCGCGCACTACGATTACTGGTCTGATACCGTTCGCCGCTCCGTTTTGGTGGATTCGAAAGCCGATATGCTGATGTTCGGCAACGGCGAACGTCCGCTGGTGGAAGTGGCGCATCGTCTGGCGATGGGGGAAACTATCGATCAGATCCGCGACGTGCGTAACACCGCGATTATGGTTAAAGAAGCGCTGCCGGGCTGGAGTGGGGTGGATTCTACGCGTCTCGACACGCCAGGCAAGATTGACCCGATCCCGCATCCTTACGGTGAAGATCTGCCGTGTGCCGACAACAAACCTGTCGCCCCGAAAAAACAGGAAGCGAAAGCGGTAACCGTACAGCCGCCACGTCCGAAACCGTGGGAAAAAACCTACGTGCTGCTGCCGTCCTTCGAAAAAGTGAAGGGCGACAAAGTGCTGTATGCGCATGCGTCGCGTATCCTGCACCACGAAACTAACCCAGGCTGCGCGCGTGCGCTGATGCAAAAGCATGGCGATCGCTACATCTGGATCAACCCGCCAGCTATTCCGCTGTCTACCGAAGAGATGGACAGCGTCTTTGCGTTACCGTACAAGCGTGTACCGCATCCGGCGTATGGTGACAGCCGTATTCCGGCCTATGAGATGATCCGTTTCTCGATCAACATTATGCGTGGCTGCTTTGGCGGCTGCTCGTTCTGTTCGATAACAGAGCACGAAGGCCGTATCATCCAGAGTCGCTCTGAAGATTCGATCATCAATGAAATCGAAGCCATTCGCGACACTGTCCCGGGCTTTACCGGCGTGATTTCCGATCTCGGCGGCCCAACGGCGAACATGTATATGCTGCGCTGTAAGTCACCGCGTGCGGAGCAAACCTGCCGTCGTCTGTCATGCGTCTATCCGGATATTTGTCCGCACATGGATACCAATCATGAGCCGACAATTAACCTCTATCGCCGGGCGCGTGATCTCAAAGGCATTAAAAAGATCCTTATCGCATCCGGTGTGCGCTATGACATCGCGGTGGAAGACCCACGCTACATCAAAGAACTGGCTACCCATCACGTGGGCGGCTATCTGAAGATTGCGCCAGAGCATACTGAAGAAGGCCCGCTGTCGAAGATGATGAAGCCGGGGATGGGCAGCTACGATCGCTTCAAGGAATTGTTCGATACCTACTCTAAACAGGCCGGTAAAGAGCAGTACCTGATCCCGTATTTTATCTCCGCGCACCCGGGTACGCGTGACGAAGATATGGTGAATCTGGCGCTGTGGCTGAAACAACGTCGTTTCCGTCTGGATCAGGTGCAGAACTTCTATCCATCGCCGTTGGCGAACTCCACAACCATGTATTACACCGGGAAAAACCCGTTGGGTAAAATTGGTTATAAGAGTGAAGACGTGGTGGTGCCGAAAGGTGATAAGCAGCGTCGTCTGCATAAAGCCCTGTTGCGCTACCACGATCCAGCCAACTGGCCGTTAATCCGCCAGGCGCTGGAAGATATGGGTAAAAAGCATCTGATCGGCGGGCGTCGCGAATGTCTGGTTCCGGCGCCTACGCTGGAAGAGATGCGCGAAGCGCGTCGCCAGAACCGTCATACTCGTCCGGCGCTGACCAAACACACGCCAGTGGCGCACCAGCGTCAGACGCCTGCCGCGAACAAAAAACGCGGGAAAGTGGCGGGACGTTAATCTGTCTTGCCCGGATAAGGTGCTTGCACCGCTATCGGGCAGAAGAGATCAGTATTTATGCCTCACGAATTCTGGCCGCTAATGCGGCCAGTTTTTCGTCATCAGCCCGTTCATGATCGTGTGACGACAGATATCCTTCATACTGCTCGAAAAATTTGTTCTGCCGCGATTCAATCGGTTTCCAGTGGGTTAAATCGCCAGTACCGTGCATGGGACTTAATTTACTGTGCACATGGTCTACGCCGAAACCTTCGAAGAACATTCCCGTACGACTAACATCCGGGAAAGCCTTATCCAGTTTCTTAGCCACTTTTTGGGTCGCCAGCATCAGGTCCGCTAACGCCTGCGGCGGCATGTCGAAGGCATAGCTGGGGTAATGCTTTTTCGGGATCACCACGGTAAAACCGTCGGTGTTCGGGAAAATCGACAGAAAAGCCAGGTGGTGTTCGTCTTCCCATACCTTATGGCAGGGCGCTTTGCCTTCAACAATTTGACAGAAAATACAGGTCATTCCTTTTCTCCGCAGGTAAGGTCTTCGTCAGGACGCAGTCAGTTTAGTACAGACCCAACACCTTCCACCACATCAGACCCACGGTAATAAAGACCGCCTGGTTAAACAAGCTGATGATAAATCCTGTGCGCCACCAGACGCCTGTTGGAACATACCCGGCGCCAAACAGAATAGGGCCGCGAGCATGTGTGTACTGGGTGAGCGAGCAGTACAAACTGCTGGTGAAGGCCAGCATTAACGCCGTGGGAGCAGCGGGAATATTCAGATGCAGCCCGACGCCGAGGAAAACAGCATACAGCGCGGCAATCTGCGCATTGCCGCTGGCAAAAAAGTAGTGGGTATAGAAATAGGCGGCGTTCAGCAGCAGCAGGACGATCACCCAACTGGTCCCGTGCATAGTACTGCTCAGGCTGTCGCCAATCAGATTGCCGAACCAGGTGGTGAAGCCCAGTTTTTTCAACTGATTCGCCATCATCAGTAGCGCGGCGAACCAAATCAGCGTATCCCATGCCCCTTTCTCACTTTTGACGTCTTCCCAACTCAGCACGCCGCTCAGCAATAAAATCGACAGCCCTACAAACGAAGCGGTAGTGGCGTCAACGCCCAGCGTATCGCCAAAAATCCACAGCACCAGCAGTACGCCGACAGTTGCCAACATCAGCCATTCCCCGCGTGACATGCGGCCCATTTCCGCCAGCTCTTTGCGGGCGAGGTTCGGGGCATCCGGCGTGTGTTTGATTTCCGGACGCACCAGCCAGTAGACCAGTAGCGGAACGAGCAGCAAAGAGACCAGACAAGGTAGCAGCGCCGCCATAAACCAGCCGCCCCAGGTCAGCGTAACCCCGGCGTTGGCCGCCAGTTTTACTGCCAGCAGGTTGCCGGTATAGCCGGTCATAAACAGTGCTGCCGTCACGTCGTTGACGTTGCCAATACAGGTGATAAGAAAGGTGCCGATTTTACTGCGGGACTCATCTTCCGGGTTCGAATGGAAACTACGCGCCAGAGAGTCGGCAATCGGATAGATGACGCCGCCGCAGCGAGCTGTATTACTCGGCATAGCGGGAGAGAGGATTAGATCGGCAAAAGCCAGACCGTAGGCGAGTCCCAACGTTCGCTTGCCGAGCAGGCGGATCATCTGCAACGCAATACGTCGCCCGAGACCGGTTTTGATAAACCCACGGGCAATCATAAAAGCCACGACGATAAGCCAGATAAGCGAACTGTTCAGTTCACTCAATGCCGTGGTGATGGCGCCGCTGGCGGTTTTATCCCCGGCAGCATAGGCGAGCGCGAATACCGTAATACCAATAATGCCGACCGCGCCGATGGGTAATACTTTAGCCACAATAGAAGCGATGGTGGCGACGAAGATAATTGCCGAATGCCAGGCTGGCGCACTTAACCCGGTGGGGGGCGTAAGCTGCCAGAGTCCGGCAGAAATGAGTACTATAAGAATTAATGGGAGCCATTTGACGCCATTACTTTTTTTATCAGCCACGGTTACGCACCTATAGGTGTGGTAAATACATTCACGAAATGAATATATTTATTGAATAATTAACAGGTTATGTTGCGTAATGCTGCTCCAGCGACTGCAAGAAATACATCAATATATGTATGTTAATTGTTTCCTGATATTTCATTACCAGAAAGGCCCGACGGGAGTGTCGGGCCGGAGAGAAGAGATTAACCGCCGAACTGGTCCGGGTCTGGTCCCAGCCGTCTGCCTTGATCGAGTTTCGCAATTTCGCCTAATTCTTCTTTATCCAGGCGGAAGTCCCAGACGTTAAAGTTTTCTGCGATACGGGCAGGCGTCACCGATTTCGGAATAACCACCAGACCGTTATCCAGATGCCAGCGGATGACAATCTGCGCCGGTGATTTACCATATTTCTCTGCGAGGTCACGGATGATCTTTTGGTCGAAGACGTCTTTCCCGCCCTGCGCCAATGGACTCCAGGATTCGGTCTGGATCTTATGTGTGGCGTTCCAGGCATGAAGCTGGCGCTGCTGCATAAGTGGGTGCAGTTCTATCTGGTTGATCACGGGATGAACGCCAGTTTCGTCTATCAGGCGCTGGAGATGATTGATCTGAAAGTTGCACACGCCGATGCTCTTAATCAGCCCTTCTTTTTGCAGATCGATCATGTTTTCCCACGCTTCAACGTAGTGATCGATCGCCGGAACAGGCCAGTGCATCAGGTAAAGATCGAGGTAATCGAGCTGGAGTTTCTCCATGCTTTCGAGTAAGGCTTCCCGGGCGCGTTTCTGATCATCATTCCACAGCTTGGTGGTGATGAATAACTCTTCCCGCGGCACGCCCGCATTACGTATCGCTTTGCCGACACCTTCTTCGTTTTTGTACGCGGCGGCGGTATCAATCGAACGATAACCCACTTCCAGTGCTTTATGGATAGCGGTAATGACTTCTTCGTTGCTTGCCTTCCAGACCCCCAGGTCCAGTTGCGGCATGACGTTACCATCCTGTAGTTTGATAATGGTTGGACCGGTCATAATTCCCCCCTGGATTACAGTCACCGGAGCAAGCTCCGGTGAGTTAGGTGTGACTTAAGTCTGGCCTATACTCGTCATACTTCAAGCTGCATATGCGTTGGCTGCACTCGTTCACCCCAGTCACTTACTTATGTAAGCTCCTGGGGATTCTCTCCTTTGCCGTCTTTATGCAACTCGAATTATTTAGAGTATAAATAGCCAAAAACGAAAGGCGGAGCTTAAAAAACCTTAACGGGCAGCTTCGTAAATCCGACGGCTGACGTCGAGCGTAATGTCCTGGTGCTCACCCAGTTTCGTACCGCCGTGCGCTTGCAGTTTTTCCAGCAGCGCCGGGATGGAGCTACCGTCCAGACCGTAGTCAGACAAGCGAGTCGGGACACCCATTTGTTCGAAGAAAGCACGGGTAGCGGCAATGGCGGCATCGATACGCTGGTCTTCAGAACCCTCGGTGATATTCCAGATACGTTCTGCGTATTGCAGTAGCTTGGCACGCTTGGTATCGCGTTTTTCATTCCACAGCGCAGGCAGAACGATGGCCAGCGTTTGCGCATGATCCAGACCATGCATCGCGGTCAGTTCGTGGCCCAGCATATGGGTTGCCCAGTCCTGCGGTACGCCTGCGCCAATCAGGCCGTTCAGCGCCTGGGTTGCCGCCCACATGACGTTCGCACGCACGTTGTAGTTTTCCGGCTCCTGCAAGGCTTTCGGACCTTCTTCTATCAGCGTAAGCAGAATGCCTTCGGCAAAGCGATCCTGAATTTTCCCGTCGACCGGATAAGTTACATACTGCTCAACGGTATGCACGAAGGCATCCACGACGCCGTTTGCAACCTGACGTGGCGGCAGGGTATAGGTGTAAACCGGATCCAGTACGGCAAATACCGGTTGCACAAACGGGGTCATAAAGGCCAGTTTGTCGCCAGTGGTTTTCCGCGAGATGACCGCGCCGGAGTTAGATTCAGAACCGGTGGCGGGCAGGGTTAATACGGAGCCCATCGGGATGGCGCTTTTTACGTCGTTGCCGTGAGTTTCCAGAATACGCCATGGGTCGATGCCGTCAGCGTACTGTGCCGCTGCTGCGATGAATTTGGTGCCGTCCAGTACCGAACCACCGCCCACAGCCAGCAGGAACGTTACTTTCTCATCACGCACGATCTTTACCGCATTCATCAGCGTTTCATAAGACGGGTTCGGCTCAATACCGCCAAACTCCAGCACGTCCAGGCCTTTCAGTGCATCCTGAACCTGTGCCAGAACGCCGGTTTTTTTCACACTGCCGCCGCCGTAGGTAATCAATACGCGAGCATCCTGAGGGATTTGATCGCGCAATTCGGCAATAGCGCCTTTACCGAACAGAATACGGGTTGGGGTATGGAGATTAAAATTGTTCATTGCTCGTTCCCTTGTGTGGGTAATAAAAAGAGGGCAGGAGAGTGTCTGCCGGATGATGAACATTGTGGTCGCCAGCCGCGCTGCTCTCAATGCACATTTCTGCCGATGTCTTGCCCATTTCTACAGACTACTGGAGAAAACGGATAAATCTGCGCATGATGTTAGGGTCGAAAACCGATGATGAAATGGTGCTTTATGAACCGTGAAGAGATCTGCCTTCTGCTGACAGATAAAATTAAGCAGCTGAAAAATAATGAAAATAACCTCAGTGCATTGCTGCCAGATGTCCGCCTGATGCACGGTACGGTGCCAGCTGCACGGACACCAGTCATGTATCAGCCAGGTATCATATTTCTCTTTTCGGGCCATAAAATTGGTTATATTAATGAACGCGTATTTCGTTATGACGCCAATGAATACCTGCTGCTAACCGTACCTTTACCCTTTGAATGTGAAACGTATGCGACACCGGAGGTTCCGTTGGCCGGAATCTACCTGAATGTCGATATCCTGCAATTGCAGGAGCTGTTGATGGACATTGGGGAAGACGAGCTGTTTCAGCCTGCTATGGCGGCCAGTGGGATTAACTCCGCGACGCTTTCAGACGAAATTCTCTGCGCCGCTGAGCGCCTGTTGGATGTGATGGAACGCCCGCTGGATGCGCGTATTCTCGGCAAACAGATCATTCGCGAGATCCTCTACCATGTGCTGACCGGGCCGCGCGGCGGCGCGTTACTTGCGCTGGTCAGTCGTCAGACGCATTTCAGCTTGATAAGCCGGGTGCTGAAGCGGATTGAAACCAAATACACCGAGAACCTCAATGTAGAACAGCTGGCGGCAGAGGCGAACATGAGCGTGTCGGCGTTTCATCATAACTTTAAAGCGGTGACCAGCACGTCGCCGCTGCAATATCTTAAAAGCTATCGTCTGCATAAAGCGCGGATGATGATGATTCATGACGGGATGAAGGCCAGTGCGGCAGCCATGCGTGTCGGCTATGAGAGTGCATCGCAGTTCAGTCGGGAATTCAAACGTTTCTTTGGCGTGACGCCGGGGGAAGATGCGGCCAGAATTCGGATGATGCAGGGGAGTTGATTGCTTGTCCGTCTGAACGGTACACCGTAGGCCTTAAAGCTACGCGCCATAAGGCAAAATGCCGGAGATTATCCGGCCTACGGATGCGACTCAGGCGCTACAGTATTTTTTTTTAATCACCACGAACAGGGTTCCCAACAGACCTGCGGTTAACAGGGCAATCGGTAGGATCATTAAAAAGGTCATCACCTGATCTTCATGGCGTTTAACGAACGGGATCATGCTCAGCGCGTAGCCAAAGCTGGTGACAACGGTGACCCACAGCAGGCCGCTCAGCCAGTTAAAAAACTGGAATCGACGGTTAGGCAGCCCTGAAATTCCTGCCATGGTCGGCAGCAAGGTGCGTACGAACGCCAGGAAGCGCCCGGCCAGCAGCGCCATCAGGCCGTGTTGGTCAAACATGCAGGTGGCGCGCTGATGATATTTTTCAGGTAATTGCGCCAGCCAGCCTTTTACCGTTCTTGTGTTGCCCAGCCAGCGTCCCTGAATGTAACTCAGCCAGCAGCCCAGGCTGGCGGCGGCGGTCAGAATAGCTATGGTAGGTAAAAAACTCATCACGTCCTGAGCGATCAGCGCCCCAGCCAGCAATAACAGGCTGTCTCCGGGTAAAAAGGAGGCGGGCAGCAGGCCATTTTCTAAAAACAGTGTGGCGAACATGACGAAGTAAACCACGCTCACAACGTGTGGATCCGCCAGCGCGGCAAAGTCGTGTTGCCAGAGCGCGGAGACAATATCTTGAATAACTACCATGGACTTTCCTGTGGAACAGCGTTTATGTGTGGATTGTACTCCTGAATTGTCCGGGATGCCTTGATCCCGGACGCAACAATTGCAGACTTTTCCACCAGAAGTGTCTGCATATATGTCCATCTATGGCAATGTTACTCGATTCGGGCAAATCCTGCGGCTAAATCGGCAATCAGATCGTCAACATTCTCTAAACCGATATGCAAACGGATAAGCGTTCCGCTGAAGTCCACTTCACCTTGCGGACGGATTGCCGCAATGTGTTCCGGCTGGTTGGCGAGAATTAGCGACTCAAAACCGCCCCAGGAGTAGGCCATGCTGAACAGGCTGAAGTGATCCAGATACGCGGCCAGCTCTTCATTATTAAGCTTCTTATTCAATACAAAGGAGAATAGCCCGCTGCTGCCGGTAAAATCACGTTTCCAGAATTCATGGCCTTTACTGCCGGGTAGCGCCGGGTGATTAACACGAGCGACCTGTGGGTGGTTGGCCAGCCACTCGGCGACCTTTAAGCTGCTTTCATGATGCTGACGTAAGCGTACGCTCAGTGTGCGTAATCCACGGCTGGTCATATAGGCGGTGTCGGCGTCCAGCATTTGTCCCATCAGATAGGCATTTTCGCGCAGTTGGTCCCAGCAGCGGGCATTGGATACCGCTGTGCCGACCATGCCGTCGGAATGACCAATCAGGTATTTCGTACCCGCCTGAATCGAGATATCAATACCGAAATCCAGCGCGTTGAACAGCACGCCGGCAGCCCAGGTGTTATCAATCATGATGACAGCCTCAGGCGCAACACTTCTGACGGCGGCAACAATTGCTGGTACATCATGTACCTCCATGGTGACGGAGCCGGGTGATTCCAGAAAGACAACTTTGGTGTTCGGCTGAATATGCTTCACTATATCGGCGCCAATCAACGGATCAAACCAGCCCGTTGAGACGCCAAGTTTACCGAGAATTTTGGTGCAGAAGTCCTGGCTGGGCTCATAGGCGGTATTGGTCATCAACACATGATCGCCTTGTTCAACAAAAGCAAGGATGGTGTTGGCAACAGCTGCCGCGCCGCAAGGGAACAACGCGCAACCCGCGCCGCCTTCCAGTTCGCACATGGCTTCCTGCAGCGAAAAATGCGTCAGGGTTCCGCGACGTCCATAGAAAAGCGCACCGTTTGCGCGGTTGCGCGTGGCCTGCTTTTTGGCCTCAACGCTGTCAAACACCAGCGAAGAAGCGCGCTGGATCACGCTATTTACCGAGCCCAGCGTGTACTTTTTACTGCGTCCTGCGTGAACGAGTTTGGTTTCAAGTTGCTTATCTGCCATGGTGTATTACCTGTTTTTATACGTCTGGATGTCTAAACTACCATGAATCAAAGATGACGCATCCTGTAGAACGGTCATACAGTAGAAAATAATCTCAAAATGCCTCTGGTGACTTTTTTACTGCGTAAGCGCAAAGAAAAGAAACCAAAGGTGCGGCAATATGTAAATAGTAATGAGAACGACTATCAATTCGACGTTGTTTTGATATGATTACGCTTAGATTTTGTGATTTGCGTCCTGGAGATACAGAGTGGGTAATAATTTGATGCAGACGGACCTTTCCGTCTGGGGTATGTATCAGCACGCCGATATCGTGGTTAAGTGCGTGATGATTGGGCTGATTTTAGCGTCAGTGGTCACCTGGGCTATCTTCTTTAGTAAGAGCCTTGAGTTCTTTACTCAGAAACGCCGTCTTAAGCGTGAACAGCAACTGCTGGCGGATGCCCGCTCCTTAGACCAGGCAAACGAGATTGCCGCAAGATTCGATGCTAAAAGCCTTGGCGCACAGTTGATTTACGAAGCGCAGAACGAGCTGGAACTGTCTGAAGGCAGTGACGACAACGAAGGTATTAAAGAGCGCACCGGTTTTCGTCTGGAGCGTCGTGTGGCGGCGGTAGGTCGTCATATGGGACGTGGTAACGGATACCTGGCCACCATCGGGGCTATCTCGCCTTTTGTGGGTCTGTTCGGTACGGTATGGGGCATCATGAACAGCTTCATCGGGATTGCACAAACCCAAACCACCAACCTGGCCGTTGTTGCTCCGGGCATTGCAGAAGCGCTGTTAGCGACCGCGATTGGTCTGGTTGCGGCGATTCCAGCGGTCGTCATCTACAATATTTTCGCACGTCAGATTGGCAGCTATAAAGCGATGCTGGGCGATGTCGCGGCGCAGGTGCTGTTGCTGCAAAGTCGTGATCTGGACCTGAACGCCAGCGCCTCCGCGCATCCGGTACGTGCCGCGCAGAAATTACGTGTAGGGTAATGTTCCATGGCAATGAGCTTTAATGAGAACCTGGACGATAACGGTGAAATGCATGAAATCAACGTGACGCCGTTTATCGACGTTATGTTGGTTTTATTGATCATCTTTATGGTAGCCGCGCCGTTGGCAACAGTGGATGTGAAGGTGAATCTCCCTGCCTCCACCAGCACGCCGCAGCCGCGTCCGGAAAAACCGGTTTATCTGTCAGTCAAAGCCGATAAGAGTATGTTTATTGGCAATAATCAGGTGACGGATGAAACCATGATTAGCGAGCTCACTACGCTGACAGAAGGGAAGAAAGACACCACGATTTTCTTCCGTGCAGATAAGACCGTCGATTATGAAACCATGATGAAGGTAATGGACACGCTGCATCAGGCCGGTTTCCTGAAGATTGGTCTGGTCGGTGAAGAGACCGTGAAAGCGAAGTAACTTTCTCGCCGGGTAGTGGTTTTCACCTACCCGGCCTGCTTATCCTGATTCCACGCCTTACAAACCTGTTCTTATCTGTTTTCATCCAACGCGACCGTGGTTATCCTGGTCGGTTCGTAGCTGCCTTCGGACAGCTTGCGCGTCAGGCGTAAGGTGGCCGTTTCTCGCGCGAGTATATGCTGGTAGGTGCTCTCCAGCCGGGCCATGATTTTATCCCGCAGTTCGGGTTGTTGGGCTATGATGGCCTCAATCGCGGCGCCATAGATCTCTTCTTTCGCCTGTAGCGCATAAATTTCGCGACGATTTTGCCATTTCATCCGCACCAGTGCGGCGGGTATAGAAACCATTTCCTGGGCAACGCTTTCCAGCGTCGTGTTTTTATTGGCAATCAGGATAGCTAAATTCTGCTTTAAGACAAACTCATCACTTTTATGGTCATCTAAAGCCAAATAAACATTATTATCCTCAACATCTTTCATTTTATTTCTCTTCCAGAGAATAAAAAATAGGGTCGCTGGTTTCGCGGGTAATTAAATTAAGCCAAATTTTATTGCCTTGCTCATTAATGGTGGCTGTTTTTTCGGTCAAGATTTTACTTAATTCTTGTGCGTTAATGTCGCCCTCCGCTTGCAATGAATTGAGCAAGCGCGTGAATGACTCAATCTTTGCCGCGCAAAACAAACGTTCTTTTAAATGACGGTCGCACTCTTCAAACAACATATTGCGCGCCTGGCCGGTCGCTGTAGCGCTGATCAAAATATCAGCTTCATAATCACTTAATGTTTTCTTTCCCTGAGTCAAATTTTCACTGTTTTCTGTGGGGAAGGTATTAGTCGATGTTTGAGATAAATGATAATGCGCGGGAACAAGATGCTCGGGAAGCATGTTGAAATATCCTTTGATGCCAATACTGTATTGTTTTTAATATGTCAGGCTGCGTTGACAATAGCATGGTGTAATTTTAAAATCAAAAAAAATGGAGCCAGTATATGAACAGTATATTTTATTCTGTTATTACCCTGCTATTGCTTACCTGCGGGGTGCTTTTGTTGATGCGCAGCGCAAATAAAAACCGCTATGCAGAAAATGGTAACGCTGGACACCAGCCGGAAATCTTGAGTAAAGAAGAGGGTGAAGATCATTTTTCTGTATTGATGAATTCGATTACCCCGGTATGGTATTGGCGCGTTAATCACGAATATATCGATTTTATCCACTCGACGATCAAACGGATGACGATGGTGGAGCTGAATGAGACGCCTGGCCTATTTGATGCGCAGCGGCGTTGTAGCGACCTTAACTCTGCGGTGTACAAATATTACGACAATATAAAAAAACGCTGTCTCAGTGGGGAGAAGGTCCCGCATGCCGATCTGGACGTGCTCAACTTACGTCAGTGCTTCAGAGAGTTCAGCCTGGAGGCTTACCCTGCGCTCGTCGCGCTGGTGTGGCCGGAATACCAGCGTCCACAGCTCAAAGCAGAAGAAGTATGAGGTCATGGCGCATTACCATGGCCGGGTAGCGCTTTATTGCGACCCGGCACGGAGTGACAAACGGCTATTTGTCAGATGAGGCTTGCCACAGGTTCAGCTCACCGTCAGCGACGTGTTTATCGATTTGCGCCAGTTCTTCGGCGCTGAACGTCAGATTAGCCAATGCCTGAACGTTTTCTTCCAGCTGCTCCGGTCGGCTGGCGCCAATTAATACCGAAGTGACCCGGTTGTCTTTCAGCAACCAGCTTAAGGCCATTTGCGCCATCGACTGTCCGCGCTGTTGCGCCATCTCATTGAGCAAACGCAGGCTACTAAGGTTTTCTTCCGTCAGCATATTTTCTGTCAGCCCACGGACTTTTTTCCCTTCACGCTGCATACGTGAACCTTCCGGGATGCCGTTGAGGTATTTCCCCGTCAGCAGCCCCTGGGCCAGCGGCGTAAAGGCAATGCAGCCCATGCCGTTAGCTTCCAGCGTATCCAGCAAGCCACTGCTGTCTACCCAGCGATTAAGCAGGTTGTAAGAGGGTTGGTGGATAAGAAGCGGAATTTTCCATTCCCGTAGCAGCTCGGCCATCTTTTGCGTTCGTTCCGGAGAATAGGACGAGATGCCGACATACAGCGCTTTACCGCTTTGCACCGCATGGGCCAGCGCTGAGGCGGTCTCTTCCATTGGCGTATTTTCGTCAACGCGGTGTGAGTAGAAGATATCGACATAGTCGAGCCCCATGCGTTGCAGGCTCTGGTCGAGGCTGGCAAGCAGGTATTTACGCGAACCACCAGAACCGTATGGCCCTGGCCACATGTCGTAGCCCGCCTTGGTGGAGATGATCAGCTCATCTCGGTATTGTGCAAAATCCTCGCGCAGTAAACGGCCAAAATTCTCTTCTGCGCTGCCTGGAGGCGGCCCATAGTTATTGGCCAAATCAAAATGGGTGATGCCTAAATCAAAGGCTTTACGCAGTAGGGCGCGCTGTGACTCCAGCGCCTGAACGTGCCCAAAACTGTGCCACAAACCCAGCGACAGTGCGGGTAAGCGTAAACCGCTGCGTCCACAGTAGCGATAGAGCATTTGTTCGTAACGTTCAGGATTGGCAAACCAGGCCATGAGATCTCCTTAGTGCAGGTGAATTTCAAAACAGCGTTTCTATTCTAGCGGGTTCTCGGTGAATATTCCGTTCACAGGTCACACTGGGATAAAAAACTGAGCAGTATTCGAACCGCCAGTTATTGAAGGAGCTGGCCTGGGAAGACTATATCTTTCCTTGCGTTAATCACGGCTTCCATAATGCCCCAACCTGTCGTTATGAGAAAGCTGCCGCTGATTTAGCCTGGGAGTACACTCTTGCTGGGTTTTATAAATCTTTGTGATAGAAAACAAAGCATTATTAAATAATTTAGGTGAGTTATCTGAATAATAATGCTAGCTAATTTCATTAGCATTCATGTTGATATCGTCTGGAGAGATATGGGTTGGACTTAAGAAAGTAAAAAAATAAAGAACGCATTATATCTTCTCTATCGGCTGCCGATAACAAGGATAAGTATCGCCTGGTGGCGAATTCCTCATCAACGGCAAGGAAATTATTATGGGTTTGCTGAAAAACTTCACTATTCGTATTGTCATGTTGGCAATACTGGGACTTTTTTGCCTGCTGTGGTCGGGCGTGGGTTTATTCAGTCTTCATTCTTTATCAAAAATATCAGAAGGGAATGATATTGACCGTCATCTTGTCCATCAGATGACTGTTCTCAGCCAGGGTAACGATCAGTATTTTCGTTTTGTGACGCGGTTAAGTCGCGCAATGGATGTCAAAATTAGCGGCGGAACGCCGGATTTTGCGCCAGCGCAACAGTCCCTGGACAATATGAGTAAAAAACTCCAGGAGATGAAAACATTGTCTCCTGGCCCCATGGATCCGGAAGTCGCCGCGGCGGTGCTGACCAAGTGGCAGGCGCTGCTGGATAACGGCGTGATCCCACAAATGCAACTGGCGCAGCAGGGCACGCTCACGGCCTTTGCGGAGCATGCCAGCACCGTTACGCCAGCCCTGAGCCGTGAATTTGGCGCCAGTGCTGAGCGTTTTAACACCACTGCGGGTGAAAGACTCGATACCACCCGCGTTATGGTCGATGGCAAAACGTCTATCATCCGGACCCTGATTATCACCGCCGTAATCCTCGGTATTGCTCTCCTGTTCTTTACCGACCGCTACCTCGTCGCCATGATGGTGAAACCTCTGGGACGTATTCGCCAACAATTTCAACAAATTGCGCAGGGCGATCTCAGCCATTCTATTGAAGATTTTGGTCGTAACTGCGTGGGCCAACTGGTGCCGTTACTGTGCGCGATGCAGGACAGCTTGCGCGAAGCCGTGAGTACCATTCGCTCTGGTAGTGACAACATCTGGCGAGGGGCGACGGAAATTTCCACCGGTAATAACGATCTCTCCTCACGTACAGAAGAGCAGGCTGCAGCGCTGGAAGAGACCGCCGCCAGCATGGAGCAGCTGACCGCAACGGTAAAACTGAACGCCGAAAATGCGCGTGAGGCCAGCCAACTGGCCGATACGGCGACAGAAACGGCAGGTAAAGGCAGCTCGCTGGTTTCAGAAGTGGTTGAGACCATGGACGGCATTGCCGCCAGTTCTAAACAGATCGCGGAAATTACCTCTGTGATTAACAGCATTGCTTTCCAGACCAATATCCTGGCGCTTAACGCGGCGGTTGAAGCGGCCAGAGCGGGCGAGCAGGGGCGCGGTTTTGCCGTGGTTGCCGGTGAGGTGCGTAATCTTGCCAGCCGTAGCGCCGGAGCGGCAAAAGAGATTGAGACGCTGATCGGCGAATCGTCGCGTCGTGTCGATCAGGGTGCTCGTCTGGTTAAAGAGACCGGATTAACGATGGAGGCGATTCTGCGCGGCGCGACAGAAGTCACCACCATCATGAAACAAATCGCCTCTGCTTCGGAAGAACAGAACAAAGGCATCTCACAGGTAAGCGTAGCGATCACGCAGATGGACAGCGTTACGCAACAGAATGCCGCGCTTGTCGAACAGGTTTCCGCCGCGGCAGTCGCGCTGGAACGGCAAACGGAAGATCTGCAACGTTCGGTGCAACAGTTCCGTCTATCAGCTAACGACGTGCAATACACTGCCACTGCGACCGCTTCCCCTTCAGCAGAACGCAAAACCTCTGCAACAACTAAAACGGATGACTGGGTGTCGTTTTAAGCTGGCACAAAAAAGTCCCTGATACCTCTGGTCTTTGCTTAAAAAATCGCTATATAATTTATTATATAGCGATTGAGGGTTATGCATGGACAACCATTTTGGTAAAGGCCTGATGGCCGGATTAAACGCGGAAAATGCGGATAGCGCACGCTCGGTGGCGCATTTTTGCGCGGATTATAAACGCGGTTTTGTACTGGGGTTTTCACATCGAATGTTTGAAAAAACTGGCGATCGACAGCTCAGCGCGTGGGAAGCGGGCATCCTGACGCGTCGCTATGGACTGGATAAGGAGATGGTGATGGATTTCTTTAAAGAGAACCAGTCCAGTACAACAATTCGCTTTTTCATGGCCGGCTATCGGCTCGAAGCTTGATCCGAAAGGGGTATTATCTTGCTTTAATTAATTACACTATTGACCTACGCCTTCGTTTTGTTGCTCCGTCGAAGTATTATATCGCACATAACCATATAAAAAGTGTGGTAAATGGCGCGCCGATCGCAATATGCAACATGCGAATGGTGCAAAATAAAAAGCCAGGTCTTCGCAACGGAATAACTATAAAATGACTGGAGATAACTCTCTCATCAATTCGAGCGGCATCAATCGCCGCGATTTCATGAAGCTTTGTGCAGCACTGGCCGCCACCATGGGGCTCAGTAGCAAAGCCGCCGCAGAAATGGCCGAATCAGTTTCCCGCCCTCAGCGCCCACCGGTTATCTGGATTGGTGCTCAGGAGTGTACGGGTTGTACTGAATCGCTGCTTCGCGCGACACACCCTACAGTGGAAAACCTCGTCCTGGAGACAATCTCTCTGGAATACCACGAGGTACTCTCTGCCGCCTTCGGCCATCAGGTTGAAGAGAATAAACATAACGCTCTGGAGAAGTACAAAGGGCAATATGTTTTGGTTGTAGATGGTTCTATCCCACTGAAAGATAATGGTATTTACTGCATGGTTGCCGGTGAACCGATCGTGGATCATATCCGTCGGGCCGCTGAAGGCGCAGCCGCTATCATTGCCATCGGCTCTTGCGCCGCGTGGGGTGGTGTTGCTGCCGCCGGCGTTAACCCAACGGGTGCAGTCGGCTTGCAGGAAGTTCTGCCAGGCAAAACCATCATCAACATTCCCGGCTGTCCGCCGAACCCGCATAACTTCCTGGCAACGGTCGCGCATATCATCACTTACGGTAAGCCGCCGAAGCTGGATACCAAAAACCGTCCAACATTCGCCTATGGCCGTTTGATTCACGAACATTGCGAGCGTCGCCCGCACTTCGATGCTGGCCGCTTTGCGAAAGAGTTTGGCGATGAAGGCCACCGTGAAGGCTGGTGTCTCTACCATCTGGGCTGTAAAGGACCAGAAACCTACGGCAACTGCTCAACGCTGCAATTCTGCGATGTTGGCGGCGTGTGGCCGGTGGCTATCGGTCACCCTTGCTACGGCTGTAACGAAGAAGGCGTCGGTTTCCATAAAGGTATTCACCAGCTTGCTCATGTGGAAAACCAAACCCCGCGCTCCGAGAAACCTGATGTCAACATGAAAGAAGGTGGCAATGTCTCTGCCGGCGCGATTGGGCTGCTTGGTGGCGTGGTAGGGCTGGTCGCCGGCGTCAGCGTGATGGCGGTTCGTGAACTGGGTCGTCAGCAGAAGAAAGATAACGCTGACTCACGGGGAGAATAACCGTGAACAGACGTAACTTTATTAAAGCAGCCTCCAGCGGGGCATTGCTGTTGGGCGCTGCGCCGTCCATCAGCCATGCGGCTGCAGAAAACCGTCCGCCAATCCCTGGTTCTCTTGGGATGCTCTATGACTCGACGCTATGCGTGGGCTGCCAGGCCTGTGTCACCAAGTGTCAGGACATCAACTTTCCGGCGCGTAACCCGGAAGGCGAGCAGACCTGGTCAAACAACGACAAGCTGTCGCCGTATACCAATAACATCATCCAGGTGTGGCGTAGCGGAACAGGCGTTAACAAAGACCAAGAAGAAAATGGCTACGCATACATTAAGAAACAGTGCATGCACTGTGTCGATCCGAACTGCGTCTCCGTTTGCCCAGTCTCCGCACTGAAGAAAGATCCGAAAACCGGCATCGTCCACTATGACAAAGATGTCTGCACAGGTTGCCGCTATTGCATGGTCGCCTGTCCGTACAACGTGCCTAAGTACGACTATAACAACCCGTTTGGCGCGCTTCACAAATGTGAACTGTGTAACCAGAAAGGTGTTGAGCGTCTGGATAAAGGCGGTTTACCGGGTTGTGTTGAAGTGTGTCCTGCCGGAGCGGTGATTTTTGGTACGCGTGAAGAGCTGATGGCTGAGGCGAAAAAACGTCTCGCGCTGAAGCCTGGCAGCGAATACCACTATCCGCGTCAGACGGTGAAAGCGGGCGATACCTATCTGCATACGGTACCGAAGTACTACCCACACCTGTACGGTGAGAAGGAAGGTGGTGGTACGCAGGTTATGGTGCTGACGGGGGTTCCTTACGAAGATTTGGATCTGCCGAAACTGGATGATCTTTCAACCGGTGCGCGTTCTGAACATGTTCAACATTCCCTGTATAAGGGCATGATATTACCCCTGGCTGCGCTGGCGGGCTTAACCGTGTTGGTTCGTCGTAACACGAAAAACGACCATCACGACGGAGGAGACGATCATGAGTCATGATCCTAAACCGCTGGGCGGGAAAATAATCAGCAAACCGGTCATTATTTTTGGGCCGTTAATCGTCCTGTGTATGCTCCTGATCGTGAAACGTCTGGTCTTCGGATTGGGTTCAGTCTCCGATCTGAACGGCGGTTTCCCATGGGGTGTTTGGATCGCGTTTGACCTGTTGATTGGTACCGGCTTCGCGTGCGGCGGTTGGGCGCTGGCGTGGGCGGTGTATGTTTTCAACAGAGGGCAATACCATCCGTTGGTGCGTCCGGCGCTGCTGGCAAGCCTGTTTGGCTACTCGCTGGGTGGTCTGTCGATCACCATTGACGTCGGTCGTTACTGGAACCTGCCGTATTTCTACATTCCAGGTCACTTCAACGTGAACTCGGTATTGTTCGAAACGGCGGTCTGTATGACCATCTATATCGGCATCATGGCGCTGGAATTTGCTCCGGCTCTGTTTGAACGTCTGGGTTGGAAAGTCTCCCTCAAGCGTTTGAATAAAGTGATGTTCTTTATTATCGCTCTCGGCGCACTGCTGCCAACCATGCACCAGTCTTCAATGGGTTCATTGATGATTTCTGCGGGTTATAAGGTGCATCCGCTATGGCAAGCGTATGAAATGTTGCCGCTTTTCTCCGTATTAACCGCTTTTATTATGGGTTTCTCGATCGTCATCTTTGAAGGCTCACTGGTACAAGCCGGTCTGAAAGGTAACGGTCCGGACGAGAAAAGCTTGTTCATCAAGCTGACGAATACCATCAGCATATTGCTGGCGATTTTCGTGGTTCTGCGCTTTGGCGAGTTAATCTATCGCGACAAACTGTCCTATGCGTTTGCAGGCGATCTTTACTCCGTAATGTTCTGGATTGAAGTCGTACTGATGGTCTTCCCGCTGGTGGTGCTGCGCGTCACTAAGCTGCGTAATGACTCACGCATGCTGTATCTGTCCGCGTTGAGCGCATTGCTGGGTTGTGCGACATGGCGTCTGTCCTATTCGCTGGTGGCGTTCAATCCTGGTGGTGGCTACCACTACTTCCCAACCTGGGAAGAACTGTTGATTTCTATTGGTTTTGTGGCTATTGAGATTTGTGCATACATCGTACTCATTCGTCTACTGCCGATACTTCCTCCTTTAAAACAAAACGATCAAAATCGTCATGAGGCGAGCAAAGCATGAGCCAGAGAATTACTATTGATCCGGTAACCCGTATTGAGGGTCATTTACGCATCGACTGCGAAATCGAAAATGGCGTGGTATCTAAAGCATGGGCTTCCGGTACCATGTGGCGCGGCATGGAAGAGATCGTGAAAAACCGCGATCCGCGCGATGCCTGGATGATTGTTCAGCGTATCTGTGGCGTTTGTACTACCACTCACGCTATCTCTTCCGTTCGTGCAGCAGAAAGCGCGCTGAATATTGATGTTCCGGTGAACGCACAGTACATCCGTAACATCATTCTGGCCGCGCACACCACGCATGACCACATTGTTCACTTCTATCAGCTCTCGGCGCTGGACTGGGTGGACATCACCTCCGCGTTGAAAGCCGATCCAGCGAAAGCGTCCGCGATGCTGAATGGTGTGTCCTCCTGGCACCTGAACAGCACGGAAGAGTTCACCAAGGTTCAGAATAAGATCAAAGATCTTGTCGCCAGCGGTCAGTTAGGTATTTTTGCCAACGGTTGCTGGGGGCACCCGGCAATGCAGCTGCCGCCGGAAGTGAACCTGATTGCTGTTGCTCACTATCTGCAGGCGCTGGAATGCCAGCGTGATGCCAACCGCGTTGTCGCGCTGTTGGGCGGTAAAACGCCGCACATCCAGAACCTGGCGGTAGGTGGGGTTGCTAACCCAATTAACCTCGACGGCCTCGGCGTGCTGAACCTTGAGCGTCTGATGTACATCAAGTCCTTCATCGACAAGCTGAGCGACTTTGTTGAGCAGGTTTACAAAGTTGATACCGCGGTTATTGCTGCGTTCTACCCTGAGTGGCTAGAACGTGGTCAGGGTGCGGTTAACTATCTGAGCGCGCCGGAATTCCCGACTGACGGTAAAAACGGCAGCTTCCTGTTCCCGGGTGGTTACATCACCAATGAAGATCTGTCGACCTATCGTCCGATCACCTCTCACTCCGATGAGTACCTGATCAAAGGGATTCAGGAGAGTGCGAAACACGCGTGGTACAAAGACGAAGCGCCGCAGGCTCCGTGGGAAGGCACAACGGTTCCGGATTACACCGGCTGGTCTGATGACGGCAAATACTCCTGGGTTAAAGCGCCGACCTTCTACGGTAAAACGGTTGAAGTGGGTCCGCTGGCCAACATGCTGTGTAAACTGGCGGCTAAACGCGAGTCTACTCATGCCAAGCTGAATGAAATCATCGCGATTTACACCAAGCTGACCGGTAAAACCATCGAAGTGTCGCAACTGCACTCAACGCTGGGCCGTATCATTGGCCGTACCGTTCACTGCTGTGAACTGCAGAACGTTCTGCAGGATCAGTACAACGCGCTGATTGTGAACATCGGCAAAGGCGACCACACCACCTTCGTGAAACCGGATATTCCGGCAACGGGCGAATTTAAAGGCGTTGGTTTCCTCGAAGCGCCGCGCGGTATGCTGTCTCACTGGATGGTGATTAAAGACGGTATTATCAGCAACTACCAGGCGGTTGTTCCGTCAACCTGGAACTCAGGCCCACGTAACTTCAACGATGAAGTCGGACCATACGAGCGCTCGTTGGTAGGCACGCCAATCGCCGATCCAAACAAACCGCTGGAAGTGGTTCGTACCATTCACTCCTTCGACCCTTGTATGTCATGTGCGGTGCATGTGGTGGACGTTGACGGGAACGAAGTGGTCTCAGTTAAGGTTCTGTAATGCGGATATTAGTCTTAGGGGTCGGCAATATTTTGCTGACCGACGAAGCTATCGGGGTGCGTATCGTTGAGGCGTTAGAGCAACGTTACATCCTGCCAGACTTTGTTGATGTTCTGGACGGTGGTACGGCTGGGATGGAGCTTCTCGGCGATATGGCGAACAGGGATCATCTGATCATTGCTGACGCCATCGTGTCGAAGAAAAACACGCCGGGAACAATGATGGTCCTGCGGGATGAAGAGATCCCGGCGCTGTTTACGAACAAAATCTCACCGCACCAGCTTGGCCTGGCCGACGTATTGTCGGCCCTGCGTTTCACCGGCGAGTTTCCGAAAAAGCTGACGTTAGTCGGTATTATTCCGGAATCGCTGGAACCGCATATTGGGCTAACGCCAACGGTTGAAGCCATGATTGAACCTGCGCTTGAGCAGGTTCTTGCCGCGCTTCGCGAATCAGGCGTTGAAGCGATCCCTCGGGAGGCGGCTCATGTCTGAGGAGTTTGTCGGTTTTCAGACGGCCCCGAAGACGCAAATTCAGGCGGCGTTTGAAGAGATTGCCCGGAGTTCGATGCACGATCTTTCCTTCCTGCATCCAAATATGCCGGTGTATGTCTCTGATTTTACGCTGTTTGAAGGTCAGTGGACGGGGTGTGTTATCACACCCTGGATGCTCAGCGCACTGATTTTCCCCGGACCGGATCAGATCTGGCCGGTGCGTAAAGTCAGCGAAAAAATCGGGTTGCGTCTGCCGTATGGCGAAATGACCTTTACCGTGGGTGAACTGGAGGGCGTATCGCAATATCTCTCTTGTTCGCTGATGTCGCCGCTTTCGCACAGCATGTCGGCACAAGAAGGTGTCCGTCTGGCTGATGATTGTGCGCGCATGCTGTTATCGCTGCCGGTGAGCGATCCGAATGCGCCGCAGCTAAATCGCCGCGCGCTGCTGCTGGGTCGTCGGAACTGCGAAAATGCATGAGCTGTCCCTTTGTCAGAGCGCGGTTGAGATTGTTCAACAGCAGGCAGAGCAGCACGGTGTCAAACGCGTAACCGGCGTTTGGTTGGAAATTGGCGCACTCTCCTGCGTTGAGGAGAGTGCCGTCCGTTTCAGTTTCGACATCGTCTGTCAGGGTACGCTGGCGCAGGGTTGTGAGCTGCATATTGATTACAAACCAGCCCAGGCGTGGTGCTGGGATTGCAGTCAGGTTGTGGAAATCACCCAGCATGATGCGCAGTGTCCACTATGTCAGGGCGATCGTCTGCGGGTTGATGCTGGCGATTCACTGAAAGTGAAAAGTATTGAAGTCGAATAACCCATAGGTTGCTATGGGGCGGAGTCAGATATGTGTATTGGAGTCCCTGGTCAGGTTCTGGCCGTTGGTGAAGATATTCACCAGCTTGCGCAGGTTGAAGTGTGCGGCATCAAACGTGATGTCAATATTGCCCTGATTTGTGAAGGTAATACGGCTGAGCTGGTCGGGCAATGGGTGCTGGTGCACGTAGGGTTCGCCATGAGCATCATTGATGAAGATGAAGCTAAAGCCACGTTAGACGCACTTCGCCGCATGGAGTACGACGTCACCAGCGCGTGATTTTATGCCGGATGGCGCAGCGCTTATCAGGCCCGCGCCTTATATGTAGGCCGGATAAGGCGTTAGCGCCGCCATCCGGCATCTTACGTTAACCCTGGCGCTTATCTTCGGTATTGGTATCGAAGTCGCTGGCGTCATGGCGTTCATGAAGCTGCTCGTTCAGCGGCCCGTTGGTACGGTTTACAATACGGCCACGCTTAACTGCCGGACGCGCTGCAATCTCTTTTGCCCAGCGTTGCACGTGCTTATAGCTTCCTGCATCAAGGAACTCTGCCGCGTCGTACACGTTGCCCAGAACCACATTGCCAAACCACGGCCAGACCGCCATATCGGCAATGGTGTATTCATCTCCGGCCACAAACTGATGCTGCGCTAATTGCTTATCCAGCACGTCGAGTAGGCGCTTGGCTTCCATTGTGAAGCGATTAATAGCGTACTCAATTTTTACCGGCGCATAGTTATAGAAGTGACCAAAACCACCGCCGAGGAAGGGGGCTGCGCCCTGTAGCCAGA
Source organism: Citrobacter sp. wls706 (assembly GCF_005281305.1). NCBI lineage: Bacteria > Pseudomonadati > Pseudomonadota > Gammaproteobacteria > Enterobacterales > Enterobacteriaceae > Citrobacter > Citrobacter sp. wls706. The sequence goes on from NZ_SZXG01000006.1 coordinate 300,572, forward strand.
ACAACCAGTTCAGCGTTTCAGTGCGCTTCGCCAAATCCTGCGGCAGGAAGTAACCATATTTTTCCGCCAGATAGAGCAGGATTGCGCCAGATTCGAAAACGCGAACCGGCGGGTTTTGCGAATGATCGCGCAGCGCAGGGATCTTCGAGTTCGGATTCACCTCAACAAAGCCGCTGGAAAACTGATCGCCATCGCCAATACGGATAATCCAGGCATCGTATTCCGCGCCCTTGACGCCCTGCGCCAGCAGCTCCTCCAGCATAATCGTTACTTTCTGCCCGTTTGGCGTACCCAGCGAATAGAGCTGCAGCGGATGTTTGCCGACCGGCAGCGTTTTCTCATGGGTGGCACCGGAAACCGGGCGGTTGATATTGGCGAATGCGCCGCCGTTCGATTTTTCCCACGTCCAGACTTTCGCGGGCTGATAGGTATTGTCTGACATGTTGACCTGCCTTCTGAGTGGTTGTGTTGATGCAGTGTAGCAGTTAGGTAGAACTCAATTTAACAGATTGGGACTTTATGTCGCTTTGTGCTGAAAGGGGAAGATAAATCTAACCCGTTCATTGTAGCCGGGCCGTACTCCATGAAGAGGAAATCAATGTTGGACGGAAATTGCTACCGTATTCACCATCAAAAATTGGCGGTGAATAAGCAGTAATAATGAAAAATGGTGTTCCAGGAGTAAGCGATTATCAGGGCCCGGCGGGTGGGTGGGGCGCGGTAAAAGCCGTCACTGCTTCGGTATTTTCGCAAAAGGCCGTCGCACGCGACATTATCGCGATGTTCAAAATGAACCAGGTGAAAGGGTTCGATTGTCCGGGCTGTGCGTGGCCGGACCCAGGGCATCGTGCGCCAATGGAGTTGTGCGAGAATGGCGTGAAGGCGGTCTCCTGGGAGACAACCAGCAAGAAAGCGTCACCGGAATTTTTCAGCCGTCATCCGGTTTCTACGCTCTGGCACTATAGCGATTATGAACTGGAAAACATTGGTCGTTTGACGCATCCAATGAAATACGATGCAGCGTCAGACACCTGGCAGGCAGTGGATTGGGATATCGCCTTCCACGAGATCGGTGAGCGCTTGCGCAGCTATGATTCTGCGGAACAAGTTGAGTTTTACACCTCCGGCAGAACCTCAAATGAGGCGGCATTTCTGTATCAACTGTTTGCCCGCGAATACGGCAGCAGTAACTTCCCTGATTGCTCTAACATGTGCCACGGGCCGACCAGCGCAGGGTTAACACCAGCCATTGGCCTTGGGAAAGGGACCGTTGAACTGGACGACTTTGACCACTGCGATCTGGTGATTTGTATCGGGCATAACCCGGGCACTAACCATCCACGCATGCTGACCACCTTACGCGACGTTGCCAAACGTGGGGCCAAAATTATCTCCATCAACCCGCTGAACGAAAGGGGGCTTGAGCGCTTTAGCTTCCCGCAAAGCCCAAAAGAGATGTTCGGCGGCCAGGCCACGGAGCTAAGCAGCGATTACTATCAGGTTAAAATAGGCGGTGACGGCTCGCTGCTCAAAGGCATAATGAAAGCGCTGATCGAAATGGATGAAGCGCGGATCTTACTGGATCAACAGCCCTGCCTCGATCATGCTTTTATTCATGAGCATACCGAGGGCTATTCGACGCTGTATGACGATTTACGCCAGTGTAGCTGGGCAAAACTGGAACAGGATTCCGGACTGACGCGCAGTCAGATGGAGGACCTCGCACACAGCTACAACAAATCCCGCGCCACCATTATTTGTTACGGGTTGGGGATCACCCAGCATAAAAACGGCACTGAGAACGTTCAGCAACTGGTAAACCTGCTGTTGCTGAAAGGCAATATGGGTAAGCCCGGCGCGGGGATCTGCCCGTTGCGCGGTCATTCTAACGTGCAGGGCGATCGTTCTGTGGGGATCAACGAAGCGGCGCCCGAAGAGTTCCTGCAACGCCTTGAGTCGCATTTCGCTATCAGCGTGCCGCGTAAGCATGGCCGCTCCAGCGTGGAGAGCATTCGTGCCATCGAACGGGGAGAGGCAAAAGCGCTCATTTGCATGGGCGGTAATCTGGCGGTGGCGATGCCGCAGCCGCAGCGTACTTTTGCGGCGATGAAAAGTCTGGATCTGCAGGTCCATGTGGCGACCAAACTGAACAGATCGCATCTGCTGCTGGCAAAGCATAACTACCTGCTACCTGCATTAGGGCGAACGGAGCGCGACATGCAGGCGACGGGGATTCAGTCGGTGACCGTCGAAGACTCGATGTCGATGGTTCACGCCTCCTGCGGCGCGCTGAAACCGGCTTCCCGCTGGATAAAATCGGAACCCGCGATTGTGGCGGGCATGGCTCGTGCCACGCTACCGCTTTCGCCGATCAACTGGGAAGCGTTAACCGGAGATTACACGTTGATTCGTGACGCCATTGAAGCCGTGATCCCGGCATTCCACGATTACAACGCACGTATTGCCGAGCCGGGCGGATTTCGCATGGATACGCCCGCTTCGCGCCGTGAATGGCGAACGCCGAATGGCAAAGCCAACTTTATCGTCAGTCATCAGCAAGCGGTGGAGCGGGAAAACCAACCTGCGGATGCGTTAGTTTTGGCGACGCTGCGCAGCCACGATCAGTACAACACCACTATCTATGGTATGAACGATCGCTATCGTGGCATTACCGGTCGGCGTGATGTGGTGTTTTTAAGCGCCGAAGAAGCGGCGGCTCGCGGTCTGAGCCAGGGAGATGTGGTCAACGTTCAGGCGCTGGACGACAACGGCCAGCCCTGTGCGGAACGTGTTATGCACGGTTTAACGGTGGTGATTTACAACATGGCGGCAGGCTCTGTTGGCGCTTACCTGCCTGAAGCGAATGCCCTGCTTTCGCTGGATGCGGTAGACACACAAAGTTTGACTCCGGCGTATAAAAGCGTACCGGTCACCCTGACAAAAGCGTAGTTCCTGCTGTGAATTTTTCGCCTCTGAGCGCCAGCCGCTGCGTTGAGGTGTATGATGATGTCGACCTCTGTCCGGTTAGTGTCGCAGAGCAGGCAATCAGAGCGAAAAATTCACGCCAACCTGCTCAGGCTGTATTGTTTTGAGGTAAGGTGCATGAGCAAAGGAACGACCAGTCAGGATGCCCCATTCGGGACATTATTGGGCTACGCCCCAGGCGGCGTAGCAATCTACTCTTCAGATTACAGCTCCCTCGACCCACGGGACTACGACGATGATGCGGCATTTCGCAGCTATATCGACGACGAATATATGGGCCACAAATGGCAGTGCGTAGAGTTTGCACGTCGTTTTCTCTTCCTGAACTATGGCATGGTCTTCACCGATGTGGGCATGGCATGGGAGATCTTCTCCTTACGCTTCCTGCGCGAAGTGGTGAATGACAATATCCTGCCGTTACAGGCATTTCCGAATGGTTCACCCCGTGCGCCAGTTGCAGGTGCTCTGCTGATCTGGCAGAAAGGCGGCGAATTTAAAGACACCGGCCATGTGGCGGTAGTCACCCAATTGCTGGAAAACAAAATCCGCATTGCCGAACAGAACGTGATCCACACGCCGCTGCCTCCCGGACAGCAGTGGACCCGCGAACTGGAAATGGTGGTTGAAAACGGGTGTTACACCCTGCGTGATACCTTTGACGACACCACCATTCTTGGTTGGATGATCCAGACCGATGATACCCGTTACAGCCTGCCGCAGCCGGGGATCGCCAATGACTCACTAAAAATTGGCGGCGCGCGACTGGAAGATAACGGGCAGTTTGACGGTAAATGGCTGGATGAACAGGATCCGCTGCAAAAAGCGTACGTGCTGGCGAACGGCCACGTCATTAATCAGGATCCGCATCAGTACTTCACCATTACCGAGAGTGCGGAGCAGGAGCTGATTAAAGCCACCAACGAACTGCACCTGATGTATCTGCACGCGACCGACAAAGTGCTGAAAGACGACAATCTGCTGGCGCTGTTCGACATCCCGAAAATCCTCTGGCCGCGGCTGCGTCTTTCCTGGCAGCGTCGTCGGCATCATATGATCACCGGGCGTATGGATTTCTGTATGGATGAACGCGGACTGAAGGTGTATGAGTACAACGCCGATTCCGCATCCTGTCATACCGAAGCCGGTTTGATCCTCGAAAGATGGGCCGAGCGGGGCTACACAGGACAGGGACATAATCCGGCTGAAGGATTGATCAACGAACTGGCTGGTGCCTGGAAACATAGCCGCGCGCGTCCTTTTGTCCACATCATGCAGGATAAGGATATTGAGGAAAACTACCACGCGCAGTTTATGCAGCAGGCGCTGCGTCAGGCCGGGTTTGACAGCAAAATTCTGCGTGGCCTCGATGAGCTACGTTGGGATGACGCCGGTCAGTTGATTGACGGCGATGGTCGCCTGGTGAACTGCGTCTGGAAAACCTGGGCGTGGGAAACCGCGATAGAGCAGGTGCGAGAGGTCAGCGAAACGGAGTATGCCGCAGTGCCCATCCGTACCGGGCATACCAATCAGGAAGTGCGTTTGATAGACGTGCTGCTACGCCCGGAAGTGCTGGTCTTCGAGCCTCTGTGGACGGTGATCCCTGGCAACAAAGCGATTCTGCCGATCCTGTGGCAATTGTTCCCGCACCACCGTTATCTGCTTGATACTGATTTCACTGTTAATGAAGAGCTGGCGCGAACCGGTTATGCAGTGAAACCTATTGCAGGACGTTGTGGCAGCAACATCGATCTGGTGAGCCACCAGGAAGAGCTCCTGGATAAAACCAGCGGTAAGTTTGCTGAACAGAAGAACATTTATCAGCAGCTTTGGTGTCTGCCGAAGGTTGCTGGTAAATATATTCAGGTTTGTACCTTCACCGTAGGCGGTAACTACGGCGGTACCTGCCTGCGCGGTGACGAGTCGCTGGTAATTAAAAAAGAGAGCGATATCGAACCGCTGATTGTGGTGAAGGAATAATTGCGAACCCCTGTGGTGGTGATGTTGCTATCACGGGGTTATTTGATGGGAATAATTTTAGAAATACCCCAAAGCAAAAACCCGCCTTTTGGGCGGGTTCTTTAAATAGTGGTGCCCG
>NZ_SZXG01000007.1:0-54254 GCF_005281305.1 Citrobacter sp. wls706
CCGGCGGCGGTGGCTTCGTGGCGGCTAATAAGATGAAACACGAGACCGTCACGACATAACTAACAGGCAATGCAATAATTACGATTTATTGTTGCCGTGGCTATTTTTGCCCCCTTTCTTGCCTGCTTCTGAAGCGCGTTGCGGGTCATTCTTAAAGTTGCCCCCGCTGTGCTGGCCACCTTTTCGACCTGCTTCTGATGCTCTTTCGCGGTCTTCCGCAAAGTTACCGGAACCGCCTCGATGGTTTGCCATTACTGACCTCCGTCATTGATTAGACATCATATTGCATAGGTACTGAGGAGTGATACCTCAACGCAGCGTCTGGGCGATGCCCTTGTTTTCGCTACGTGGAATTAAGCTTAGTGAAGACCGGCCTGTTGACCAGCAAACTGTAATATCCTGCAACAGGATCCGCCGCATAACCAAAATAATAACATCAAGAAATCAATAAGCCTTTCTTATGACTACCGAATTTCTCCCGGTTAAATATGTATCATTTTGCAACAAAAGAGGATGTTATAAAAATTGTTATAAATCAAAGAAGTGTTTGTGAAATTTGCACTCCTGACAGTACGTCATATCTTTATAGGTAGGTAGCGAATCGCTACGGACACGGTTAACTCGAGGAGTAGTGTAAAATGGCAAAAGTTCTGGTGCTTTATTATTCCATGTACGGACACATTGAAACTATGGCCCATGCAGTTGCAGAAGGCGCGAATAAGGTAGACGGCGCGGAAGTCATCATTAAGCGTGTACCGGAAACCATGCAGCCTGAGATTTTCCTCAAGGCGGGCGGTAAAACACAAAATGCACCAGTCGCCACCCCGCAAGAACTGGCTGATTACGACGCCATCATTTTTGGTACCCCGACACGCTTTGGCAATATGTCCGGCCAGATGCGTACCTTTCTCGACCAGACTGGCGGGCTGTGGGCTTCCGGCGCGCTGTACGGCAAACTCGCCAGCGTATTCAGCTCAACGGGGACCGGCGGCGGTCAGGAACAAACCATTACCTCAACCTGGACGACGCTTGCCCACCATGGGATGGTGATTGTGCCTATCGGCTACGCAGCGCAAGAGCTGTTTGATGTCTCACAGGTTCGCGGCGGTACGCCTTACGGCGCAACCACTATCGCCGGAGGCGACGGCTCCCGTCAGCCAAGTCAGGAAGAGTTGTCTATTGCCCGCTATCAGGGTGAATATGTCGCAGGTCTGGCAGTAAAACTCAACGGCTAATCTTCAACAGGAGGATTCGAATGCCAACTCAAGAAGCGAAAGCCCATCACGTCGGTGAATGGGCAAGTCTGCGCAATACATCGCCGGAAATAGCCGAAGCCATTTTTGAAGTCGCGCATTATGACGAGAAACTGGCGGAAAAAATTTGGGAAGAAGGTAGCGATGAGGTGCTCATCAAAGCCTTTGAGAAAACAGACAAAGATTCGCTCTTTTGGGGTGAACAGACTATCGAACGCAAAAACGTCTAGCGCTCTGACTCCCCCGCTCGCACGGGGGAGTTTTTCTTTTACTTCGCCGCCTCATTCAACACGCTATCGAACTTATCGATCGGGCAAAAGCCGTTCGCATCTATCGGACACCCTTTCAGCTCCAGGGTCACGCGCTGCGCCGGGGATTTCAGCGTCAGGACATCCGCATTACGCAGTTGCTGCGAGCTTTGATAGACATATTCGATTTTCATCAGATCACGATTCGCCTTGCTGTCATGCCAGCGCTGGAAGACAATCTTCCCGCCGATCGGCGTACGCTCGTTCTGATCGTGAAGCTGGTACGGTTTGAAATCCAGCGCGGTGAGCAGCGAAGCAATGTTTGAGTCATGCCCCACCAGCACGGTTATTTTCGGCGCTTTCGCGCGTTCGGTAACCAGCGCATTATCAATATATTTCACCAGCGGTTTGGCGACGTTCTGCGCAACTTCCGGCGAGGTGAACAGGCTGTCCTGATAGCCATTTTTCAGCTTCGACAGCACCTTCCACTGTTGATCGGACTTAATTTCCCCCCAGGCGACCTGGTCCATCGGGAAACCTTCGTAATATTGCAGCGTAAAAGCATCGACCAGCGAGTTCCCCACCTTTAATGGTCCTGACACCCCCGGCTCCTGCTGGTATTTGGCGCTGAACGTATCTTTGGCGTCGGTCAGGGAACACTGCTGTTTTTCTTTGCAGGACGGCGAGTCTTTGTAGTCGGTCATTTGCTCAAGCAATTGATAGCTGTCGCTGAGCTGCATTTTGCTGCGCTCTTTTTCCATCGCCTGGACGGCCTGCTGGCTGAAGGCGGCAGAATCATCGGTGATCACCGGGTTAAAGGTGGGATCCATGGTACCCATTTTTTCCTGATGATGAACTGGAACGTCACACCCCGGGAATGCGCCAGTGACAAAGAACTGCGCCGTAGCAACCGTACGCTGCAGGCTATTCGCATAGGTATAGACCGTGTCCGGAGCCGGACATTCGCCCGTTTTCACCATCCCTTGCTCTGCCAGCCACTCACGCATGTAGTGACCCATATAGACTTCCAGCACGCCGCCTTTGGTGGTGAGTTGCCCGCCTGGAACATCCCATTCCGGCCATTGTTTAGGCGTGGACTGCTCAAGAACGCTGCCGTTATTGGCTAAAGGTGCACGTAAGTTATGCCGACTCATCATCAATACTTGCTGAAGCTGATAGCCTTCCGGCGCGGTCTGCGCGTACGCGGCGCCTGACACTAATACAGCCCCTGCCACGGCTGCGGCGATTAACGATTTATTCATCCCTACGACCTCTTGTTGTTATCAATCACAACAGAGTGTGACAGAAACAGGACATTTTTCCGGGAACGCTTTCGCAAAACAGGGCATCTACCGTGTTGTTTTAATACCGAACTCGCTATTGAGTTTGCGGATCCCTAGCGGGGTAAAGGTGACGTGGCGACTACCAGTCTGCGTTTTAATCCACTTTTGTTCGGTAAACCAACGTAGCAGCGTTGCGCCAAGCACGCCGCCAGGATGGTAACGTCGCTCACTCCAGTCCAGACAACCGCAGGCTAATTTCCGCCGTGCTGAGCCAGTAAAGAGGACGATCCCCATTTCCGTCAGTTTTTCCTGCCCGAGTTCAGTTAGCGTTTCACCATCCGGCGTTAACCACTGGCGGGAAACGAACGTATCAAACAGTCTCACCGCCACTTCTCCAGCGAGATGGTCGTAGCAGGTGCGGGCATGCCGCAAGCTCAGGGGCGTGGTGATTTTTCGAGGAGGAGATGTCGCCCACGCCACCCCCATCAGTCGTTCCAGCAGCTCAGCAATCTCTGCGCCTGCGAGGCGAAAATAACGATGCCTTCCCTGAGCGAGCGCCACCACAAAATGTTGCTCGCACAAACGCGCCAGATGCGCGCTGGCGGTTGAAGCGGATACATCCGCGACAGCGCTGAGTTCGGTCGCGGTCCAGGCGCGGCCATCCATCAGCGCGCACAGCATACGCGAGCGCGATTTATCGGCCATGACTGCTGCAGTGAGCGCCATGCGCGACTCCAGTTCGCCCTCTTCTTCCTTTAACATCACCGATGCCATAGTGACCTCGTTGGCCCTGAATATCTGAATTAACGATGCCATGAAAGCGCGCTTAAGTCACCGAAGGGTCACACCGCACGCACCATCATCTCCGCACCCAGTCCGAGCAGACACAACAGAAAACAGCGTTTAAACACCAGCGGTGAAATAACCCGACGTACGCGGGTCCCCATCCACTGACCAATCAGCGCGGGAACAATGGCCAACGCCGATAAGCTCAGCGACTGTGCAGGCAGCGCGTTGTGCCACCACAGTCCAAGCGCCAGTGCCAGCGTTGAAAATGTGAAAGAGATCCCCAGCGCCTGCACCAGTTCATCTTTCTCAAAACCCAGGGATTGGATCCAGGGCACCGCAGGCATCACAAATACGCCGGTTCCGCCGGTCAGCAAGCCGGTAACGAATCCAATAACGAGGGAGTACGGTTTTTCACGGTGCGCGGCCACCGCGATCTTCTTACCCGCCAACGTCCAGATGGCGTAAGCCACCAGCGCTACGCCGAGCGCAAACTGGGTACGGGCCGTGTCGCCGCCGGTAATCCAGGCACTGGCAAGCAGGGTCGCTACCACCACCATCAACAGCATTGGCCACAGCCGCTTGAGTAATCTGCGCGTATTACCACCGCCGCCAAACTGGAACAAATTACTTATAAGTGAGGGTAATAGCAGCATTGCCGCTGCGGCAACCGGCGAAATAAGCGATCCGAGGATTCCCATCGCCACGGTGGGTAACCCCATACCGGTGACGCCTTTCACCATGCCTGCGAGGACAAATGTCGCGGCAATCATCATTACCAGAGAAGGTCCAAACGCTACAGAACTCGTCATGTTGCATTTTCCTGCAAAGAGAAGGTGACCTATTCTGAACACCAATCACCCTGCTTGCTTCGCCAGACAACGAAATATGTCCTCCCGTTTTAGCGACGGCAGCATAAAAAATGCCGGGTTTCCCCGGCACGATTATCAGAACGTTTTCGCCCACCACAGCCGAAGCTTCATGCCCCAGTAGCTGGTCCAGCCGCTGGTTGTAGACATCACCCGGCCTTGCGACATCACCACCAGCGTGGGCGTGACGCTGACTGCCCAACTGTGGGAAATGGCCCCGTTTGCATCATTGATGACCGGAAAGTCCACGCCTTTTCGCGACAGCCAGCGGGATACCTCGGCTTCATTACCGGAGCGTAGCGCAATGGTCATCACGTTTTCCCCTTCCGAACGTAGCCTGGCGACTTCCGGCGTCGTGAAGCGACACACGCCGCACCAGCTTGCCCAGAAATAGAGCAATACCGGCTCGTTTTGACTCAGCGCCGCCAGCGTGACGGTTTCACCATCCAGCGTTTGTAAAGGCGTACTGTCAAACGAGGCGGGGAGCTGTGGCGCACGCCAGGCATCCATCAGCAGCATCACACCGGCTAACAACGCCAGTAAGATCACCCCTTCGCGCAGCCAGCGGCGCAGCTTACTGACCATTGGCTGCCGCCAGTTTTTCTTTTACGACTTCCTCAAGCGTTTCCCACGGTACCGCGCCGGGAATGAGTTCATCGCCAATAATCGTTGCAGGAGTACCTTGCACCCCGACCAGTCGCGCCAGTTGCAGATTCGTGCTCAGCGTTTCAGCACTTTGCGCGTCCAGCGTCACCGGAGTGGCGCCCGCTTTTTCCTGGGCCTGCTTGATACTCACGTCAGTATGATAGCCCTTCTTCTGCATCAGCTTTTCATGCAGCGCCAGAAACTGCTGCGGATACTGATGCCAGGTGGTCAGCACGGTCCGCGCCGCCAGTTCCGAACTTTCCCCTTTAAATGGCAGGGGTTTAATGACCACCGCCACGTCAGGATATTTCTGCACAATTTTCTCCAGCATCGGATCGAGCTGTTTACAGTATGGACAGTTGTAATCGGTAAAGTTTATCAGCGTCAGTTTCGCCTGCTTTGCACCAATACGTGGACTGTTGGGATCGTTAAACAGGGCTTCCTGGATAAGCGCTTCGATTTGCTTTTCCTGTTCCGGGGTAAATGGCGCAGGCTCTTTCGCCACGCTGACGACGGAAAACAGGGTTAACAGCAGAACAATCATCATCTTCATGGGGTGACTCCTTTGGCATCATTCAACGTTTGCAGTACCGCATCGCGGGTTAACAACGTTGGCAACGCCTGACCTTCCGGCAGACCGGGGCCATAAATTTGGTTATACGGCACAGCAACCTGGCCGCGTTTTTTCAGAAATTCGGTGATGGCTTCAGAAGGGAGCGTCCAGTCGCCGCGCAGCGCCACCACATCCGGCTGTTGCAACGCGGCCTGGACGTCATCTTTATGCAAAACGTTGTATTTATTTACCTTACAGGTAATGCACCAGTCCGCTGTGACGTCAATAAACACACGTTTGTGTTGCGCCAACGCCTCTTCAATTGCCTGCTCGCTAAGCGGCTGCCAGTTGACGCTCTCTTTAGCGCTACTTTGCCCTGCCAGCCCTAAATGCGGGAGCAGCAATGTCGCAAGCCAGATAGCCGAACCCAGCATCATCACGCCGAGCAGACGCCGCAGGATATTCATCCAGCGCCCCGGCCGCGGCAGGCGCAGCGCCAGACCGGGACGTAGGGCCACCAGCAGCCACGGTAGGCTCATCCCGAGACCCAGCGCGATAAACAGCCCCCACAGCGTCGGTAATGAGGCCGTCAGCGCCACCGCCACCGCCGTTCCCAGAAACGGGGCACTGCACGGCGTGGCGAGCAGGGTCGCAAATGCGCCTTGCCAGAAATGCCCCGACAGACCGTTGCCGCCGTGAGTCGCCAGCGTGGTGGTCATCGCCGAAGGCAAGCGGAATTCAAACCACCCGAACAGGCTGGCGCTAAACGTCAGCATCACCAACACCATAACGCCAATGAACCACGGATTCTGGAACTGGATCCCCCAGCCAAGCGCCTGATTGGTTAACCGCAGTACCGTCATCAATAGCGCCAGAGCCATAAAGGAGACCAGTATTCCGGCTACCGATGCGAGGAACTGACGACGAATCTGGCGGCGGCTTTTTTCCTCGACCAGTAAAATCGAACCCAGCTTCATGCCCAGCACCGGTAACACGCAGGGCATCAGGTTGAGAATCAACCCGCCCAATAGCGCCATTAGCGCCACCTGCCACAGCGGGAGTGAGGCGTTATCACTGGCTGGCGCTTCACCAATAGCAAGACGGCTTTCCTGCGCCACGCCGTTATCAGCCAGAACCAGCGTGACCGACTTACCGCGCAGATCCGGCGCACCTTCCCCCCAGCCATCATGTACAGGTACCGTGGCGCGTAGCGTTTCCCCGTCAACCTGGATTTGCGGCATACCAAAATCCGCATCATCTACGGCATCCAGATACAACCCAGGCGCAGTCCAGCCTCCGGCGCGCTGCGCCTCAACGACCAGCTCTCCGGCACGCGCTCCGGCATGAAGAGAATCAGTCAGGCCACTGGCGAGCGGGATCTGCCCCATCGCCTGAGCGTAGTCATGCGCAAAAGTCGGATCCCCGGCGGTGGGCGTTACGGAAAAAGGGAAATCCGTCAACAGGCAAACGTTGCTACAGGTGGATAGCGTCAACACGCCGCTAAGCGTGGCGGGCGATCTGCCGCGCACCATCATCGGGAACGTCACCCGATCGTGATACCCCTGGGTGGTGATATTGGCGACCTCAAAACGCGCAGGGGTTGGCCAGAACCAGTCAACCGTGGGCATTTCGCTCTTCCAGGCGATAGACGGCGCGACGCCCCCCTCCCCCGGTGAACGCCAGTAGGTTTTCCAGCCATCTTCCAGTTTAACATCCAGCAGCAGACGGGTTTCACCGGCGACTGACGTATCGGCACGTAATCGCACACTGGCGTGATCGTTATCGGGTGAACGTAGCCAGCCGGGTTCAGCCGCCCAGGATACGGGCAGCCAGAGTAATAACAGACAGAGCAGCGCCTGCCTGAAAACAGTCATCATAGTTTTTCTCCGTGAATAATTATCTAACAGTCAGCAACGGCTGTTCTATTCATTCACGGAAGACGCAAAATCGGAGATGTACCCTAAGAGTGGGCGGCGAGATGGCTCGCGGTGGGAAAAAAGGTAAACGAAACGCCCGCACTGGTGCCAGCAGCGACAGCAGCAGACACAGCGCCAGAATAATGCCCTCAAACAGTACCGGTGGCGCAGCCAGTAACGACTTCGCACTCAGTTCACATGGCGTAACCGGGGCAGCCTCATCAGGTTGCGCTTGTTCGCTTGTGACAACGTTTGGAGCAACGGTGTTCATCTGCAACGCATGCAGGCCCGCCATGCGCTGCGCGGTGCAAACCATCACCACAACACATGCCAGACAGAGGAACCACCATCCCAGCCGTTGACGTTTCGCCATTCTACCCTCACTGATTGATGCGGGTTATCTTAACCACTCGCCAGGTTTTAGCAACCTTTGCGCTGTAAAGTTATGTCCTGCTATTTGAAGGTTATACACACCCTCGCGCAATAAACACGCTATACGTGAAATGATTACCAATCATATTTTCAGCATTATTTATTACAGTATAACATTGCGAATCAAATACCCATTAAAATGTCACGCTAGTTATTATTCATTATTTATAAAGGATACCCGGTAATATTTCACATCAGCAGAAAACAAGACACCTCGAATGTACCGCCATGTATTGATGCGTAAATGAAAGTAAGGGCCAGCACATTTGCAATGTGAATATCGTATTATAGCGAAACGCAATGGACACCGGTTCATTTCAAGAACAACTTGTTTAATAAATGTTATTTAGAGTATATGGAAATGAAAAAATATTTATTACCCCTGATTGGATTACTTTTCACAGTTAGCGCTCAGGCCGCAACATTTACCGACGGCAAAGAATTTATCTCACTTGAGAAACCTGTCGCTACAGCACCGGCGGCGCTGAAGTTTTTCTCGTTTTACTGCCCTTCATGCTATCAATATGATGAAGTGTTTAAAGTGACTGATAACGTGAAAAAAGTTCTGCCTGCTGATGTCAAACTCACCGAGTATCACGTCGACTTTTTAGGCCCTTTGGGGCAAGACATGACGCATGCCTGGTCCGTCGCCATTCTCCTGAACGTGCAGGACAAAGTGAAACCATTGTTGTTTGATGCCGTGCAGAAAAAACAAACGATTAAGACAGCAGACGATATTCGTAACGTATTTATCAACGCCGGTGTTAGCGCCAGCGATTATGATGCCGCGTGGAATAGCTTTGCTGTGAAATCGCTCACCGCCAAACAACAGGAAATGGCTAAAGCTGTAGATTTAAAAGGTGTGCCTGCCATTTTTATTAACGGTAAATATATGATCAATCCGAAGGGGCTGAAATCAGATGACCTTAATTCTTTCGTACAGAACTATGCAGATACGGTCCGCTTCCTGATCACCAAATCCTGATATTTCGCTAACCCGACTATTCGCACCACACAACAGACGCCACAACCTTGTAAAGCGCTGTTGGTGGTGCGACTCCATTGTTTATAACGATATCCTTTCTTCCCGGTTGGCATTCGCCGTTATCAGGATTACCCTAAACTTAGCGGTGACACCTTTTGTCAGGGTTCACCTTCTGCAAGTGTTGATTTACACGAGAGAACGCTATGGAATTAAAGGATTATTACGCCATTATGGGCGTGAAACCGACAGACGATCTCAAGACAATCAAGACCGCCTATCGTCGACTCGCCCGTAAATACCATCCTGATGTCAGCAAAGAGCCTGACGCAGAAGCCCGGTTCAAAGAGGTCGCTGAAGCCTGGGAAGTACTGAGTGATGAACAGCGACGCGCCGAGTACGACCAGTTGTGGCAGCACCGCAACGACCCTCAGTTCAACCGTCAATTCCAGCAAGGAGAGAACAAAAACTACAGCGCCGAAAATTTCGACGATATTTTCTCCTCCATTTTTGGTCAGCATGCACACCACACGCGACAGCGCCATGCCAGCCGCGGACACGATATTGAAATTGAAGTTGCCGTATTCCTCGAAGAAACGCTCACTGAGCATAGCCGCACTATCAGTTACAACCTGCCGGTTTACAATGCCTTCGGTATGGTTGAACGGGAAATTCCCAAAACGCTGAACGTCAAAATCCCGGCAGGCGTGGGCAACGGTCAGCGTATCCGTTTGAAAGGCCAGGGTACCCCTGGTGAAAACGGAGGACCGAACGGTGATTTGTGGTTGGTGATTCATATCGCACCGCACCCACTGTTTGATATCGTCAATCAGGATCTGGAAGTTGTCGTTCCCGTTGCACCGTGGGAAGCCGCTTTGGGCGCGAAAGTGACCGTACCTACGCTGAAAGAAAGCATCCTGTTAACCATCCCTGCGGGCAGTCAGGCCGGGCAGCGGTTACGCATTAAGGGCAAAGGTCTGGTGAGTAAAAAACATACCGGCGATTTGTACGCGGTGATCAAAATCGTGATGCCGCCGAAACCTGACGACGCCAGCGCCGCTCTGTGGCAACAGCTGGCAGATGCACAAAAGACCTTTGATCCGCGCAAAGAGTGGGGGAAAGCATAATGGCTAATGTCACCGTCACCTTTACCATTACCGAATTTTGCCTGTACACCGGTGTATCAGAAGAGGAACTGCATGAGATTGTCGGCTTAGGGGTGATTGAACCCCATGAAGACGAGACCTTTGACGATCATGCCCTGACCGTAATGCGACGCGCAATGCGCCTGCGCCAGGAGCTGGAGCTTGACTGGCCGGGAATCGCCGTTGCGCTGACGTTGTTAGAAGAGAACGCGCAGTTGCGTCAGGAAAACCGCGTGTTGCGCCAGCGCCTGTCTCGCTTTATCAGCCATCCGTAGTACGTTGGGGTCAGCATCGCGCTGGCCCTTTTATGATCCAGTGTCCACGCTTAATGACATTGCTCAGCGAATGGCATACAGTCAGAATAAGAAATATCTCAAACCATAAGACGTTAGGCCATGCAGCTTAAACCCCTCACTAAAGGTCGTTTTCACAATATCTGGCAGCAGGATGATGCCTTAATCGAGAAAATATTCCAGGAGTTGCTCTCTGAAACTCAGATTATCCTGGAAGATGAATATCTCTATCGCCAGGGACAAATTGTTGATCGACTGATTATGGTGCAGTCGGGCAGAATTTCTTTGCGCTACAGCGCTGAGAATGGGCGTCGTTTTCAACTGGGCGCAATGGAATGTGATGAACAACTGTTTGGAGAAATGGAGTTTTTTACCGGTTACCGCTGCCAACTGGATATCGTAGCCGAAGAGCCGCTGACCGTAGCAGTGTGCAGCTGTGAACGCCTGGAAGAGGCGCTGAACCAACACCCCAGACTGGCGATATTTTTCGCCAGCGCGATGGCCGTTGACTATCAGGATATGTTAGAAATTTTCCTGCACCGGATGCTCTACCCAATCGTACACAACGTAGCGTACGACCTGTATCGCCAGCATCAGAACAAGCAACCGATGGATGGTTTTCATAAAAAATATCAGGAAGCGGAGCGATTCGGCACGACCGACAGGGTATATCGACGGGCGGTAAAAGCGTTGACGGATGCCGGGCTGGTAACGCGTACGAAACAAGGTCTGGAGATTAAGGATCTGGAAGGTTTACGCCAATTTCTCGGTAACGACATCATTGACTGACACACCAACCATTCTGAGTGTTGGTGTGCCGTCGGGTCGCTATCAGAACTTATAGGTGAGGTTGAAGTAGTGCCCAAGACCGGTGGTGCGCCCTGCTCCACCGTGATTTTCCATCAATGCCATATTGCGGAAATACTTCAATCCATAACCTACCGCATAGTGCTCTGAATGCCAGTAAATTCCGTTATACCATTCAATCGCGTTATTGCTATACAGCGGCTGGTTAGCAATCTTGTTAGCGGCAAACTGATAGTCAAAATATCCCTGATAGTTGAGATAGCTGCCGTTAGCGAAGGTATAGAACGGCGTCGACCAGTTGGTCGAGAACATGTAACCATCCCACTTGCCTTCGTTATCCGCGCCATAGTTTTCACGAACATAGTGGGCATAGATGTTCATTCCCACCATACCAAACCATGGGACCTTAACATCCGTACCTAAACCGACATAATGTTCAAACAATTCTCGATCGCCGATGTTATTCACCGTCGCGATATAAAATTCGTTAAATGGACCAACGGATAAATCTTTATTGAAAATAGCATCCAGGGAAAACCGCGGAGATATCTTGGCGAAGAAGTTATCACCACCGTGACGATCGTCCTGCTTGCTGTCTAAAATATCGAAGAAATCGACATAACCATACAAATCGATAATTCCGGAACGTGCACCGAACTCCAGTTCCAGATAGGTGTCATTACGAATACCATACGGTACTTTCGCATCCACACTTTGCATTAAATTCAATTGCATCCAGTTAAAATCATTTTTACGAATATTGCCATCGGTATAATCAGCCGCAAGAGCTTGCGTACAGCTGATAGCAATTACAGTGCCCAGAACTGTTTTTTTAAGCATTGATATTTTTTTCTTCAGCATTTTCAATTCCTTTGAGTAAGGTTGTGTGTCGCCCCACCCGATAAAGGGTGTGGCGGCTGGCTATCTAATTAAGGAGGTAAGCGTTATTACTGTATTTATTTACGTTTGAGTTTGAGTGTCCCCATCAGCATGACGAAGATAATTAAATACAACACCGGTATTGCATACATTATTTTCTGCAATCCCATCGTTTTTTCCATCAGAGCACTGATCGCAGGACTAAACATAGCCCCGGCGCTACCACTAATTAAAATATAAGAAACGTTCTGACTACTCGCACGCTTAACAAACGAAACGCCATAAGCAATAAAGGAGTTATACAACGCCGCACAGACAAACCCATAACTGTAAGCGAGATAATCAAGCCCAGAGATCTGTTCTTTCGTAACGATAATAGTAGTAATCACACACGCCAGAAGAATAATACTGAGCAGGAAATAATGGATCTTCACCCGGGAAACAATCACGGTAGATACTAACGCCCCGACCAGCGCAGCCCCCCAGTATTGGGTAATAATATTCCCGGCCTCTTCAAATGGAATACCAAACTTGTTCTTCACAAATAACGGTGCCCAGGTGAGGAAGGTATACAGCGCCAGCATGCCTAAAAACAGACCTATACCGCCGCTGATAATCCCAGGATTCCACTCTGATTTCACTGCATCTGTGCGATCCGCCGCAGGAGCCGTTTCGCAGGCATTGAAGCGGGTTAGTATCACAACTCCCAGCGTGAGTAAGGCCACTATGCCAACGCTAAGGTAGCTATAACTCCACGACATATTATGCGTCAGGGCAAAGGTAGTGATCAGCGGAAAAACCACGCCCGCAACGTTAAAGGTGGCATCCTGAACCACCAGCATCGTGCTCTGTATACGATCCTGCCAAACCGAAACCACGATTGTTCCCGCCACGCACAGACCAATACCGCCGCAGAATCCCACTAAGGTCATGGCGACCATCACCGGCCATAAGCCGGGGCTTAAGTGCATTGCCAGCGCGCAGAGGAACACTATCGAATAGATAATCAGCGTCATACGCTTCACACCGATTTTTTCTATCAGGAAAAAGGCGGCGATGGTCCCAGCTAGTGCTCCGCCATTGAGTAACGAAAATATTGAGGCGACAGTATTTACATCGGCACTGTAGCGTACTGCAATCGGTTCAATCAGCATGCCGAATTGGCTGGCAAACCCTGCCATAATAAAATTTGCCAGAAAACTAATCAGCGTAAGTGCTATTTTATTCTTCATATAATGCCATCTCTGATTGGTTCAATTAAAAGACGGGGCTAAGCCGTAACGGCCGTATTTAGCGCCAGCTCTATCATATTTTTAAAGGTTAACTGTCGTTCCTCTGCCGTCGTTTCTTCTCCTGTCAGGCAATGATCGGATACGGTTAAAATAGCCAGTGCTTCAATACTAAACTGATGCGCTAGTGCATACAGTCCAGCTACTTCCATATCCACCCCCAGCACACCGAATTTTTCCAGTGCCGGAATTAAATTTTCGTCAGGGTCGTAATAAAGGTCGCCACTGAAGACGTTACCGACCTTAATATCGATTCCGGCCTTTTGTGCCAACGTCCACGCCTGCTGTAATAATGGAAAATGCGCAGACGCCGCCATTGCGTAGCCCGCGCTACGTTTTAAATTAGTAACGGAATCCGTTCCGGCAGCGACGGCAAGGATAATATCGCGCATTTTGACATGATGTTGAGTTGCCCCCAGGCTACCGACGCGAATAATTCTCTGCACGCCAAAATCATGTACCAGCTCATGGGCATAAAGCGTCATTGAAGGAATGCCCATGCCGTGTCCCATTACCGAAACAGGTTGTCCAAAATAAAGACCGGTATAGCCCAACATATTGCGCACATTGGTAACTTCGCGGCAATCCATTAAATAGTTTTCGGCAATAAACTTCGCGCGTAGAGGATCGCCCGGCATAATCACAGTTGGCGCAAAATCACCCGGTTTAGCATTAATATGTGCAGTCATAACAATTCCTGAATTATGGGTATTGAAGATATGCAGGGATTGTAACCAGACGTTTGCAGGGGATTGAGGACAAAAGTCCTGCTCAGAGGATCGGCCTCTCATTTCTGAGAGTTAGTGTTGCAGTCTTGTGGCTCAGCGGAAAACCGCGCTCCCGGCACAGTCGCTCGGAGGTATCGCAAAACAAGCCTCTGCGAAAGGTCAAAGTCGAGGTGTCGATCTCGTTTTGCATCAATGTTAAACTCGCACACTTTCTATTAGACCTTTCTTAATTATGATAAAGCTACTTTCACGCTACATTTCCGTAGGGATTGTAAACACGGCATTACATTGGGCGGTGTTCGGCATCATGGTATACATCATGAAAAATGACCAGGCCGTGAGCAACGTGGTGGCGTTTTTGATAGCTGTGACATTTTCATTTTTTGCCAACGCAAAATTTACATTTAGTGCAAAAGCCACCAGCCGGGGGTATGTGCTATTTGTTGGATTTATGGGGCTACTGAGCTTTATCTCTGGTCAGGTATCCGATCACTACAACATTTCCCCTCTCATAACGCTGATAGAGTTCTCCTCTATCAGCCTGGTATGTGGCTTCTTATACTCAAGGTTCATTGTTTTTAGGGATCCGAAATGAAAATTTCTCTGATTGTTCCGGTGTTCAATGAAGAAGATACAATACCTATTTTCTACAACACGGTGCGTAGGCATGAAGAACTAAAAAAATATGATGTCGAAATTGTGTTTATCAACGACGGTAGCAAAGACGCTACAGAATCAATCATTAATGCTCTCGCCGTATCTGATAAGCTCGTCGTCCCCATTTCATTTACACGCAACTTTGGCAAAGAACCAGCAATTTTTGCAGGCCTTGGGCGTTCCTCTGGTGAGGCAGTTATTCCTATCGATGTTGACCTACAGGATCCAATCGACATAATTCCATTGATGGTCGAAAAGTGGCTTGCGGGTGCAGATATTGTGCTGGCAAAGCGTGCAGACCGCTCCACGGATGGAAAACTGAAGCGCAAAACCGCTGAGTGGTTCTATAAATTACACAATAAAATAAGCGATCCGAAGATCGAAGAAAACGTTGGTGACTTTAGACTTATGTCCCGCGATGTAGTTGATAACATCAAACTCATGCCGGAACGTAATCTCTTTATGAAAGGTGTTCTTAGCTGGGTAGGTGGTAGTACTGATGTTGTTGAGTACACACGAGCAGGACGTATTGCTGGTAAATCAAAATTTAATGGCTGGAAATTGTGGAATCTTGCTCTGGAGGGTATTACCAGTTTTTCAACGTTCCCATTGCGAATATGGACCTACATTGGTTTTTTTGTAGCCGCTGTATCCTTCTTGTTCGGTGCATGGATGATTATAGACAAGATTTTTTGGGGAAATCCGGTTGCGGGATATCCATCTATCATTGTTTCAATCCTTTTCCTTGGTGGGATTCAGTTAATTGGTATCGGTGTGCTTGGTGAGTACATAGGTAGAATCTACATCGAAACCAAACAACGACCGCGCTATATAGTTAAAAAACAAGATGAGATTTAAAATGTTCTCTAGATACGATAAAAAAGCATTGTTTATTTACTCAGGATTAGCCCTGTTGTTTATTTACCCCTTAATCCAGGCAGGCATCTATTATAGAGACGACTTAGATAGATCTATAACTGGATATTACGGCTGGCGTGGTTTAGGTCGCCCTTTTGCAGATATTTTAGCAAGATTTTTTTCTGCCAGCGGGCACTATAATCTGGACCTATTTCCTTATACAATGCTCGCATCATGTATTTTCTTAGGCGCATCTGCGCTTGCGCTCAGTAAGCACCTGATTAGATCAGACATTCCGAACGCAAATATGGTTGCTGCACTTTTAATATTCAACCCATTCATTTTGCAAAATATTGCGTACAGATATGATAGTCTCGGAATGTCGATTGCCTTTTTCCTTGCGGTGATTGCATATACCTATAAAAATAAAAAACTGACGATAGAGATTGCGACAAAATTAGTAGCTGGCGTATTATCTTTAACCTTATATCAACCATGTGCCAATATTTTTATTGGTTTGCTTGCAATTGATATGATCATCATTGCAACAAAAAATAATATAAAATTTCAAGAGTCAATAACTTTCTTATTCAAAAGAACGATTTTATTCGTATCGTTTTTTCTTATCTACATGCTTTTCTTCTCGCCAAAAAATAACTCTCGAGCAGAATTGATACATTTAGATCAGGGGGGGTTAGAGCATCTGGCCAAAACATTAACTGCCCTAAAAGAAATGGTTCTTTCTTATCTATACCACCCAGTTTATATTTACTTCGCAATCCCAATACTAATAAGTTGCGTGTTTATGCTCATTGCTTACCGTACTAATATAAAGCAAATAGCATCATTTATTTTGTATGGAGCCATCTCCTTTTTAATATTCATTATTTCACTTATGGGGCCAACATTATTACTTCAGGACGCACCAGTCCTTCCCCGTACTTTAGTCTCGTTTTCAGTTATACTGGTTATAATTGCTATACCGGTTATGCGTTTCGCTCCTCGTTTTAAATACGCGGCACTGATTCCAGTCATTGCCTCGCTTGCTTTTAGTGCTCAACTAAGCAACGCTATGAAGTCACAACAACAATACGAAGATTTTGTTTTTAGCATGATTGCGCAGGACATTGCCACTCATAAAGACATCACATCCATTGGTACTGTAGGTCAATTGAATAAAAATGAAAGAGCAAAATTATTAATAGATAATAAACCACTTATAGGCTATTTCGTTTATCCGGCCACCCAATTCTTAGCATCCTTTCAATTAATTAATAAAGGATTACCTCAAACCAGGCATGGTTATACTGATGTGGATGAAAGCAAAAACCAACTTGCTAACATGATTAATAAAGGAATTCAACCCGTATCATCTAATGAATATTATTCATTATTCATCGAGAACAACGCGGCTATAATCTATTTAGGTAAATTTAACAATTGATTATTAACAGCCCTCACACTTAATGTTGAGGGCTTTATTTTTGAAGAGTCAGAACCAATTATATCCAGCGAAAAAGAAGTTACCTATAGCCCGCCCGGGTTGAAGTGGGGAGTATGATGGTTGCTCGATTATGCCCTTCACTTACCAATTTTAGGCAACGTAACACCACCAACTCTTACAGTGACAGGTTTCGAATTTTCCCTATAAGCAAAAAGGGGTTACCTTTCGGTAACCCCTTTTTCATGTTTGGCGGAAGCGTAGAGATTCGAACTCTAGAACCCTTTCGGGTCGCCGGTTTTCAAGACCGGTGCCTTCAACCGCTCGGCCACGCTTCCAATGAGGCGCACTATAAACATCCCGAACGGACCTGTAAAGTACCAATGTGTTCGTTTGCCTGAAAAACAGCCAAAATAGTGTTAATCGACTGAAATAAAAACAAATTGGCCATTTATTCAGCACAAATAGCGGCTGCCAGGCTTAATGTTTTTTGATGTACATATCTTTGGTGTAGTAATTTCCGCGGTTATCCGGCGCAAATCCTCCTACCCACGGCTTCACCAGATGCGTGCGAACATAGTGATAAATCGGAATAGCAGGTACATCCTCACCTAACAGATCTTCAGCCTGCTGGTAGTCTTTACCTCGCTCTTCCAGTGAACTTGCTTTCGCTGCCTTATGCATCGCTTCATCAAAGGCAGGGTTACTGTACCCGGTGGTATTCTCACTGTCGCCGGTGCGGAAAATATTGAGGAAACTTGAGGCATCGTCATAGTCGGCTATCCACGCATAGCGCACAACGTCAAAATTACCGGTGTGCATGGTATCCAGCATGGTTTTCCATTCCTGATTTTGCAGCTTCGCCTCAACACCAAGATTTTTCTTCCACATCGACGATGCGGCAATCGCAATACGCTGATGCGTTTCGAAGGTGTTGTAGAGCAGATTTAAGCTCAGTGGATGGTCAGGACCATACCCGGCCTCCGTGAGCAGTTTTTTAGCTTCAGCAATGCGTTTGTCGAGTGGCCACGACGCATACTCTGGCGCATGCAGTTGTACCCCACCGATTTCAGGCTGGCTGATAACCCACGCCGCACGTTGCCCCTGCCCCATCACCTTTTGCGCAATGATGTCTTTATCCAACGCCATATTCAGCGCCCGACGCACGCGCGGGTCATTAAAGGGCGCTCTGGTCGTATTGAACTGATAGTAATAGGTTGAAAGCTGAGGCGAGACATGGAGTTCATCGCCCATGGTCTTTTTCAACTGCGCAAACTGATTGACCGGTACGCTATACACAATGTCAATTTCCCCCGCCTTATAGCGGTTCACGTCAGCAGATTCTGAACTAATGGGCAGGTAAGTGACTTTATTAATGACCGTGTGCCGATCGTCCCAGTAATGCGGGTTACGCTCGGCAACGATGCGCTCATTGACCACCCACTGCGATAATTTGTACGCTCCGCTGCTAACAATATGCTCTGGGCGGGTCCACTTATCGCCAAAACGGCCAATCAGCACTTTATCGAGCGGGACCAACGACGGGTGTGCCAGCATCGCCAGAAATGCCGCCGTCGGTTGCGTCAGGGTAATTTCCAGCGTGGTATCATCCAGGGCTTTAACCCCCAGCGTGGCGGGATCTTTGTTACCCTGAGCAATATCGACCGCGTTCACCACGTGCATATTGCCCAGATACGAGGCATATGGTGAAGCCGTTTGCGGTGAGACCAGCCGCTGCCAGCTCCAGACCACATCCTGTGCGGTGATAGCCGAACCATCTGACCAGGTTATGCCCGGACGTAAATGAAAGGTCCAGACGGTGTTACCTTTATTCTCCCAGGAGGCGGCAAGACGGGGTTCAATAGACCCATCCGGCTTAACTGCCACCAGTCCGTCGAACATATCGCTGATTAAATTAAACTCCACGTTGCTTTCGACTTTATGCGGATCCAACGACGCTGGCTCGCTACCGTTGTTTCTCACCAGCTCCTGTTTTTCTGCAAGTACTGTTCCTGCCGGAACATTTGCCGCCCTCGCAGCGCCGTATACCAACATCAAACAGGCAGCCAGCAACGCAAATGTAAATACTTTCGATTTATCTTGAGTCATTCCCTTTACCTTATTGCTCTGTTTATGATGACACCACTGTCACTGTCAGAGAGAAACGGGAATAAGGCAATATTTTTCAGTTACCTGGCTGATATCTGACAGGCATTTTTGCACATACAGTGCTAACATCTGATTCGGGAGCTTTTGCTGAAATAATATGCTTAAGCCTGGCGGCTTAAAATGCGTAAAGATGGGTAAAACCGCTGTGTCATTCCCCTTGATTTCATTATCCTTCATCATTAATTACATCTGTCATAAGAGAGTGACTCATGGATCGTATTATTAGTTCTTCACGCGATCGTACATCGCTACTCAGCACACATAAGGTGCTGCGCAACACCTATTTCCTGCTCAGCCTGACGCTGGCGTTTTCGGCGATCACCGCAACGGCGAGTACTGTGCTGATGCTGCCTTCACCGGGACTTATCCTGACGCTGGTGGGTATGTATGGTCTGATGTTCCTGACCTATAAAACGGCGGATAAACCGGTTGGCATTTTGTCAGCGTTCGCCTTTACCGGTTTCCTGGGCTACATTCTGGGGCCAATTCTGAATACCTACCTGTCTGCGGGCATGGGTGATGTTATCGGCATGGCGCTGGGCGGTACAGCACTGGTCTTCTTCAGCTGCTCTGCGTATGTGCTGACCACGCGTAAAGATATGTCCTTCCTCGGCGGTATGCTGATGGCAGGTATCGTGGTTGTGCTTATCGGTATGGTTGCGAATATCTTCCTGCAACTGCCGGCACTGCATCTGGCGATCAGCGCGGTGTTTATTCTGATTTCTTCAGGCGCAATCCTGTTTGAAACCAGCAATATCATCCGTGGCGGTGAAACAAACTACATCCGCGCCACTGTTAGCCTGTACGTTTCGCTGTACAACATCTTCGTCAGCCTGCTGAGCATTCTGGGCTTCGCCAGCCGCGATTAAGCAGCATCACTGATACGAAAAAAGAGAATGCCTTTGGCATTCTCTTTTTTATACCTTATTCACCCCGGCAGATATAGGTAGGATAACGCCGGTCCTGAATCAGCCACACGGCAGGTGAAAGTTCAGAAATCGTCAGGTAGTAGCGAGCGGTCGGCCAGGCGAAGCTTCCCCACTGGGCATCAGGGGTGTTGTCATTGTGTCGACGCCAGGTTTTGGTGTAACTCAATACAATGACGTTGTCATCGTCCCGCCGCTCCCACGTAAAGTCCACATCCCTGTCAATAATCAAATTTTGCCCCCCAGCTCTTGCCGCACCTTTATAGGTGGTCAACCCTGTACCGTCCCGATGAAAATAGAACTGCGCAATGGTATTGACCTTCACTTCACTTGCTTTTCCCTCATTACGCGTAAAATTAAATTCAGTGCTGCAGGCCAGCACATCGCTTTTGCCGACCGCGCCGCAATAGTAAAACAGCGCCAGTGCACCGCCAACCACGGCACCGCCCAATCCAAAAAGAAGCCTTATTTTCATTTTTCGGCCCCACTTTTATAGCGAATAGTCTTGCACAGGCTGGTTTTACTGACCGGGCAGGCACCGATGAACATTTCATCGGCAGCGGCGAGCGAAAAACGAGCACTGAAATAATAAATATCGTACTCCTCGCGCTCACAAGCCACGTTATTGGCCTCCAGTCGCTCGGCTAATTTCGAGAGCACTAACGGTCGTCCATGATCGTTGATAATCCAGACACTACAACGTGCGATTTTTTCCTCGACCGGCTTTAATTTCGCCGGAACAGTTATCTCCTGCGGGCGGCTAATGTAAATGCCCGCCCCCAACGCTGCGACGATCAATGCCGCTATAATCAACCACCTTTTCAGGTAAGTACGCCGGGGCTGTATGTCTGGTTGCGTGGAAGGGGATTGTGGCTCAGCGGCTTGAATGTTCTCACCAGGCTGAAAAATCACATCGGCATCAAAACGGAATCCATAGCGTGGGACTGTGACGATAAATTCGTATCCCTCGCCCAGAGACTGGAAGCTTTTACGCAGTTCGCTTACCGCTTTATTGAGATTATTTCCGGATGGCGTAAAGCCAAACTCTTCCCATACGCGAGTGATCAATTCCTCCCGGCTCAGGTCGCGTCCTCGGTGTTTAATAAATTCCTGTAAAAGACGAACGGCTGGCGCCGAAAGTGATAATACAGACTCAGGTTGTCCAACAAGACTTATTGCATGTGCTTCAGGATCAAATAACAACGAATTATTGCATATAAAAAACATCTTTTATTCTCGGCTGTAACCGCATGCTTTTTATTCCCTGGTACATCGACATGAAAACCGCCTCCTGATCTGCTTATTTTTTCATCAGAAGGAATTTTCTTCCCATCCTTGGCCGCGGTATTTTCGCTTAACTATACAACCTTAAAGCCAGAAAAGCAGGATAAAAAACTGTATATAGCGAGTTAACTAATACAAATTTTCACAAACCGCTGTTCTGGTTAAAGTTTCCCTGCCCTGAAGCGATACGAAAGCAGACGGTGTCCTGGTGTTAACGCGCCGCCTTTAAACTCAGAGCAGGCAGACTGATTGTGAAACAGAAAAAAAGAGTGAGCATGACAACAGCCTTTTATGTCGCCGCGCTGTCATTGCCATTTTTCTCAGAAATGACAATGGCCAATATGAGCGTGTATCCCATGGAACTGAATGTAGACAGTTCCGGTGCGGCGCAAATTAAGGTGGCGTCAAAAACGGATGATATTCAGTTCATTCGGGTGAGGCAAAAGAAAATTCTTAATCCCGGCACGGCCGAGGAAAAAGAGATTGACGTGGCGGCATGGAAAGAAGATGGCGTGGTGGTTACGCCCGAAAAATTTGCCCTCGCGGCCGGCGCGATGCGCGTAGTTCGGTTGATATCGCTTATGCCTCCGAAAAAAGAGACCACCTGGCGCGTCTATTTTGAAGGGGTAAAACAACCTGACAGCATTATTCCGGGCAAGGCAGAAAGCCCTGCCGCGATGGCGACATTGGGCGTCAACGTGATTTGGGGCGCACTGGTCCATATTGCCCCAGAAGAAAACGTAATTTCACTGTCGTTCGACCCTCGCCGCGGAACGTTAAAAAACAATGGCACGCTGCGTGTACCGCTCAGAGAGATTGGTATTTGTGATGCAAATTCATCGTGTAAATGGATAAAAGAAGACGCGACGATTTATCCGGACACTGAACGGAAATTAAAAACACTCACAATGAGCCGTGGCCAGAAATATAAATTCCGCTACTTCAACTGGGTGAATAAAACCGCTGAAGAAGCTGACTTACCCGTCGTGCAATAACACGACATCACTGTAAAACCCACGTAGTTCGTTTAAAGAGCCAAGGTGCTCATTTGTAAATATGGAGATATCAATGCGTAAGTATATTAAACCTCTGATGATTGTTGCCGCGATGGCCTCGTCCTTTAGCGCGCTGGCGATTCAAAAAGATATTACCGTTAACGCCAGCGTTGACTCACAGTTGGATATGACCCAGGCCGATAACACGCCGCTGCCGGCCAGCATCGACATGCAGTACCTGCCTGGCCGTGGTCTGGAAAGCTACCGTCTTAACACCAAGGTGTGGTCTAACTCCGCCACCAGCAACGTCAAAGTGCGCCTCGTTAGTGCGGCAAAACTCACCAACACGGATGGTGACCAGATTGTACCGATGACGGTCATTCTGGGTGATAAAACACTGTCCACCACCGATGCTGAATTTACCGGAACTGAACTGTTCCCTGGCAGCATTGAAAACGGTTCTGCAGTACTGCCGCTGACCATTTCTCAAACCACCAAAGGCATTCTGAAAACCGGTCAGTACAGCGGCGTTGTCAGCCTGATGCTGACGCAGGCGACAACCACGGAAGGCGGTGCGTAACACCACAGTACCTAAGGAATAACGTCAGAGGGTGCCCACCCTCTGACGTCAGGATGATGTCGAGGCTCGGTCATGGCGTTTCACAGAAATACTTTCCTCTTAGTTGCTTTGTTACCCGCATCCATCCAACTCGCCTGCGCAGAGATGGCCGTCCCGGCAGGTTTTGAAGATCTGGCGAAAACGCAGCGCCTGTGGACAGAAGTAAACCTTTATGGCGAGTCGCTTGGCCTTTTTGAAACGGATATCACGCTTGAAACGGTAAGTTTTGTCGCGCCTGAAACCGTGGTCACGGCCATCAAACGGCAGTTTAATGATGATCCTGCCCTCGTCGCCACCGTGTCTGCAGCCCTGGCCGTTCCTCTGGCCCGTAACGGCAACCTGGCATGCAGCAGCAATGGCTCCGCAACGGGATGCGATTACCTTGATACCCAGCGCGCAGCCATTATCTATGATGAGAATAACGCCCGCATTAATCTGTTTTTTGACAAGAAATTTCTGCCTAAACAAACCACAGAAAGCCAGTGGTATCAGCCCACGCAGGACACCGAGAATGCGTTAATCCATCAGCAGAATATCAATTTTGTTGCCGACAGGGATTACCAGTCAGCCACCGTTCAGGGCAATGGCGCGCTGGCACTCACCCAGGACGGCTACTTTAACCTCGACTGGACCTGGATGGGGCAACGTTCGAAGCACCAGCAGCAACAGGAAATAAACGTCAACAATGCCTGGTTTCGTCAGGATATCTGGCGCCAATACTATGTTCAGTTGGGCGAGATGGACACTCGCGATCTGTTCAGCAATGCCGGCGGGAATATCAATCTCAGCCAACTACCGCTGGGTAAAATTCGCGGCTTGCGCACAGGCTCAACAAGGGCATGGATCAATCCGGTTCAGCAGTCAAAGGGTACGCCTATCACCGTATTGCTTTCTCATGATGCGCGTATTGACGCCCGCCGGGGTAATCAACTGCTGGCCAGTTTTTATCTGAATGCCGGGGCGCAAACCCTGGACACCCGTTCGTTCCCGGACGGGAGCTATACCGTGACGTTGTCCGTCTATGAAAATAACCGGCTGACGCGCACCGAGCAGGTTCCGTTTACCCGAACTGGCATTACACCTTTCGATCGCGTCGAATGGTTCCTGCAGGCAGGCGAAACTGACAATAACGATCAAAACGACGAACGCAGCGCGGTCGCGCAGGCGGGCGTCCGTCTGCCCGTCACTCCGACGCTGGCGCTGACCAGCGGCGCAACAATAAAAAAAAACCAGCGTTTTCTGGAAAATGCGCTCGACTGGAGCCGTGGTTTCAACACCGGCCCGATCGATGGCGTGCTAAGTACCCGCTTTAGCTACCTATACGGCAGCGAAGGTCAGCGCGGCAACATTCAGCAAATCAGCTATAACGACGGTTTTTCACTGAGCTTCTATCGCAACGCGTTATCAGCAGAAAACTGCAATACCCGAAGCGCAGGGTTTGACGCCGTGAATGGCTGTTACCGAAGCCTGTCGGTAATGTTCTCCGTCCCTGTCGGCACCTGGTACGCGAGTCTGGGGTATTCAGATAACCGCAACGAAGGACGTTATGTTGCTCGTCGGGAACTCCCGGACAGTGATGATCGCCACGATGCGGGCTTGCCATGGGAGTCGGTTTATATGACCCGCTCGCGCACGCGGGCCTGGCAGGGCGGCTTGAGTACGGCTTTCAGCGCTCGCGGCCTGAACATCAACAGCAGCATTAACCTTTTCATGAGAAACGATGACTCCCGCGAAGGTAGGGATAAAGGCGGCTACCTGAGCGTAAGCCTGTCAATGGCGCATAACCGTCAGGGCGATGCGACGAGTTATACCTCTCTGGGCGCGACGTGGCAGCACCAGCAGCGTGAAAAAAACCAACTGAGTTACAACGTGGCGCACAACTGGTATGCCGATGCACGTGGTGAAAATGAGTATGGACTGAGCGCGTCAGGCATTAACAGCGATTCGCTCAATGCCTCTGCCTATACGCGCCAGGGCGGACGCTATGGCAACGGTAGTCTGACCGTCAGCGACGCCTGGGATCGTCAGGATGGGCGTCATACCCTGAGCAGCAGCGGCAATTACAGCTCAACGTTCGCGCTATCTCGCTCTGGCCTGTGGCTGGGTCGCTGGAGCGACGGGCGTCCTGCTTCAGCTATCGCGGTTAACGTTGCCACGCCGGAAGATTCCCAGGATCCACGCGTCGCTGTGTCGCTCGATA
This sequence comes from Citrobacter sp. wls706, assembly GCF_005281305.1. Classification (NCBI taxonomy): domain Bacteria; kingdom Pseudomonadati; phylum Pseudomonadota; class Gammaproteobacteria; order Enterobacterales; family Enterobacteriaceae; genus Citrobacter; species Citrobacter sp. wls706. Next base: position 25,258 of record NZ_SZXG01000007.1, read on the forward strand.
ATGGCGGCAGCGCAGACATCCCAGGCAATAGCCGCGCCCTCTTCGCCGTGCCGGGCTATCAGCAGACGACGTTGACGATTAACGAATCGCTGGATGTCTCGCGGGGTGCCAGCAGTGAAATCACACAAGGTTCCGGCAGTAGAACGTTGTTTATGGTGCCAGGCAAACTGCTCCGTCGGCATGTGCAAACCACCGCAAGCTACACATGGCTCGGCCAGTTAACTGACGAACAACATTTGCCGTTTATTGGCGGCGTGCCACTGAACGTAAACGGCTGGAACGACCTAGGGAACGGCGGGTTTAGCGCCCAAAGCGATGCTTTGCTGCATAACCTCTACCTGGTGCGTCAGCAGCAGTTTTATCAGTGCGCGCTAAACGTGAAAAGTATGCGCGACGTCGTACGTTACGTCGGGTCGATCCCTTGTCGGGAATTAACCTTCTCTGCCCTGCCGGATGCGGTCCAGCAACAGGCCCAACTGATGCTCGCCGGACGTAACGTGCCGACTGGCCCGACTGCCATGAACGCAGGCAACCTCACTAAAGGGAAATGATGTGAACAAAAGCCTTATTATTTTACTTTTCCTGCTCCTATGGGCTGGCCAGACGCTGGCGGGTGCCCCGGCCGGAAGAAACTCCAGCGTTGGTATAAGCTACGATCGCATGGCACCGCCTGCACGGTTTGATATCTGGCTTCATGAATCAGGCGGCTATGATGCCGCCGATCCGCAAAAGTGGGGACGCAATACCCTGACCTGCTTATCCCGTACCGATACCACCTATGGCGCATGCATGACCGCCCCGGTGTGGTTCTCGGGGAATCCGGCCGCGCCCTATGCCATCAATTTACGTTTTACGCATGCTCTTACCCGCAAGACGGTGGATATCAAGGTGCATGGCGAACACTATATGTTTATCAACAATAGAGTCTTTACCTTTGCCAGTTTTGTCACGGGAGGGACAGTCGATATTGCAGCCTGGAACCGAGAACCCTACTTCGATTTCTATATTGTGAATAGCGAACTGGATAAGCTCACCCTGCCAGGGATCTGGACCGCCACGCTGAAGCAAAATCTGCGTGAGTGGGGGAGCGCCGACTGTGGCGGGAACTTCAATGACGTAAATGTCGGATGTCCGGGCTATCTCAGCATCGCTAACTGGCAGGCAAATATTCGCATTGAAGTGGTTGATCCAAGTAATCAGCAAATTTATCTGCCCGCATTTCCACACTCAACGCCTATCGTAAACCTCAACCTCACCAACTTCCCGGGGCGGCCCGGTGGCAGTGAGATCCAGGGGGAAAACACGCTGGATATGTGCTTGTACGACGGAAAAAACAGTACCAGCACCCGCACTTATCTGCGGTTTGAGGACGACGAGCTCAACGCTTCAGGCCGTGCCGAAGGCGCGTTTTCAATCCGGCGACGTGGCGGAAGTCAGACCGATGCGCGGGATCGTCTCGACTATCAGGTCTTTGTCACCAACCCCATTACTGGCGCAACCGAAACTGTCGCCAACGGTAAAACCGTGGTCTGGCAAGGCACCAACGATCCACAGTATCTGCGTCAGGTCGTGCTGCCCGGCGGGCGCGAGGGCGTACTGTGCGTACCTGCCCCTATTATCCTGAAAACCCCTGCGTTTGCTGCCAGCAGTAAAAATGCAGGGGATTACACCGGCACGCTACGCGTTATCTACACCCCCAGTACGTTATAAAGAGGCCGCCGTGAATTACGTCATTCTTGATAATAATCGTTTTTATGCCGAAGGGTTGCGCTATGCCCTTCTGCGCCGTAACGCTCCGACTCAGGTCAAGTGCGGCACGGTAGAGTGGCGTCGTTCGCTGCTGGCCTGCGACACCCTCGTTGTACGTTGCCGCTTTTCCGTCGCGAGGACGCATCTGGCGCTGGTCGACATTCTGCTGCAACTGGAGGCCAGACGCTGGGAGGGAACCGTTTATCTGGTGTGCAATGAAAAAGGCTGGGCACTGGCAACGCATTTGCGAAAGCGTTTTACCACGCTGACCTTGCATATCATTGATGACAGACTTGCCGTCGTGGATGCGCCGTATATGTTTGCTAAAGAGCCGCGTCGGGTACGCAGCCTGAACTGTTGTCTGACAGGCATGGAGTTCAATGTTCTCGACAGGCTGGTTAACGGACAATCGGTAAAACATGTTGCACATATGACGCAGATTAGCGAAAAGCAGGTATCGACGTATAAATGTAATGCGCTGAAGAAGCTTAATGCCAACAATCTGCTACAGCTTCTTCTGTAGGGCAAGGTTTCTCACGCCGCTCCTTATTTGCTAGACTAGGAGCGGTTTTTACTTTATCGACAGAGCACTATGTTCATTTTTGCAGGCCAGGAAATTGAGACCGATAGCGAAGGCTATCTGAAAGATACCACGCTGTGGAACGAGCCGCTGGCGGAGAAAATCGCCGAAAACGAAGGTATCGACCTCTCCCCCGAACACTGGGAAGTGGTGCGTTTCGTACGCGAGTTTTATCTGGAGTTTAATACTTCCCCCGCTATCCGAATGCTGGTAAAAGCGATGGCCAACAAGTTTGGCGAAGAGAAAGGCAACAGCCGTTATCTTTACCGTCTGTTCCCAAAAGGTCCGGCCAAGCAGGCGACTAAAATTGCCGGCCTGCCGAAACCGGTCAAATGTATTTAATAGCGGATACTAAATCCCTTTAGCTCGTCGCCAGGGCGGTGTGGTTCACTGAGAACCCGTTCTACCCTGGCGCTGCTCGGCCCCCCGGCTTTTAACCACTTCATTAGCTGTTCCACCCGCTCGCTTTCACCGCAGGCGACAACCTCTACGCTGCCGTCATCCATATTTTTAGCGTATCCGGTCAATCCCAGTCGTTGCGCTTCATGTTGCGTGGTGTAGCGAAATCCTACCCCCTGAACCCGACCATAGACCCAGGCGATTATGCAGACTTGTGACATTGCGGTTCTCCTTATCAACATAAATGAAGGAACAGTTACAAGGCCTCAGCGCACCTGCTTCGGCAGGCATCCGTAATGCTGGCGGAATCTTGCGGTAAATCGTGAGCCTGACAGATAGCCACAGCGTAACGCAATTTCGCCAATCGGCAGCGTGGTCGATTGTAGTTGAGAGAGCGCACAGGACATACGCACCTCTTCGACTATCTGCCGGTAACTCTGCGATTCCATCTGTAATCGTCTGCGTAACGTCGAGGTACCGATAGACAGGCGACCAGCAATCTCCTGAGCTGTCCATAGCTTAGCAGGGGATAACATAATTAGTTGCCGCACCTGTTCAGTAAGATTAAACCGTCGCTCGATAAGCAGAGGCCCTGCCACACCATCATGCAGTAGCGCCAGCAATAATCCCATCGCCTGATGCTCCTGCAATTTTGCAGGTAAGTCCTGGCGTACTGCATCCAGCAGGCTTTCCCACATAAAAGCCAGTCCGTTACTCATGGGCGTGCATAGCGACGTCAATTTTGCCGGAGGGAAATCCTTGACCCAGTTATTTTTAAACGTGGTAAGGATGCTCGTCGACAGCAATAGCAAATCCGAGCGAAATGCTCCCTGCTCCGGCTGATTAATAATCTCCAGAGGCGTATTCGCCGGGATGATAATCAGCTCACCCGGCCCTGCAACCAGACGATTGTCATCCTGAATAATGACCTTACTTCCCTGCGTAATATGGCAAATAGCAGCAGAAAACAGTTTAACCCGATGCAGGCGGTGCAGATGGCCGGAACGCACCTCAGCGGTGGTAAGGTTGTTATGGCGAAAATTTACATCCTGCACCAATGTATCCTCTTTATTTTGTTGCGTAAGTGGCGGTTAATTCAGCTTTTGCAATCACGTGCCTGTTCAGCATAAAACCGACCAGCGCACCGCTGGCGTTACTGTCAATTGGCAACGCGTCGGTATTTAACGCCCACACGGTAAACTGATAGCGATGAGGTTTATCGCCCGGTGGTGGACAAGCGCCGCCGAATCCAGCATAACCGAAATCATTGCGTCCCTGAACTGCTCCAGCGGGTAACTTATCCATGCTGGCTCCGCCAGGAAGCGTGTGGACCTGAGCCGGAATATTTACGATGGTCCAGTGCCACCAGCCGCTTCCCGTTGGCGCATCAGGATCAAACAGCGTAATGGCAAAACTTTTGGCATCAGTTGGCGGATTTTGCCAGCTCAGTTGCGGGGAAATATTGTCGCCACTGCAGCCAAACCCTTTAAACACTTGTTTTTGAGTTAATTGCAGGTTAGCGGGTATATCGGCGCTGGTGAGGCGAAATGTCGAGGCGGCAGAGGCATCAAAACTCAACGCGACAATAGCGGCGGTAGCCAGAGAGTAGAGAGCTTTCATTACATTTCCTTTTTCTGATTAAGAAATAGCAATGTAAACGGTGGGTATAAAAGAAACTGTGCCTCTGTGATAACGTTTTGTGCCGAAACGCCCAGCGCCATACGCTGATGATTGACCTCATCATCTGTGCTACTCTACGCGCCATTTTATTTTAATGGTTTCAGGTTGGTACTTTACTCCAGCCCGCGTCACTGTTTGTGAGAGGTTGCTCCGCATGACTGAATCTACAATTCCACATTATCCTCGTTTAGTGTTAGCCAAAGGGCGCGATAAATCATTACTGCGCCGCCATCCGTGGGTATTTTCCGGTGCTGTCGCACGTATGGAAGGCAAAGCCAACCTCGGTGAAACCATCGATATTGTTGACCATCAGGGTAAATGGTTAGCACGCGGCGCGTACTCGCCTGCGTCGCAGATCCGTGCCCGCGTCTGGACATTCGACAAGTCAGAATCCATCGATATTGATTTCTTCACCCGTCGTCTGCAACAGGCGCAAACATGGCGCGACTGGCTGGCGAAAAAAGATGGGCTGGACAGCTATCGTCTGATCGCAGGAGAATCCGATGGTCTGCCGGGCATCACCATTGACCGCTTCGGCAACTTTCTGGTATTGCAACTGCTCAGCGCTGGTGCTGAATATCAACGCGCCGCGCTGATTAGCGCCCTGCAAATTGTGTTCCCGGACTGCGCTATTTATGACCGCAGCGACGTGGCCGTGCGTAAAAAAGAAGGAATGGAGCTGACCCAAGGGCCGGTAACGGGCGAAGTGCCGCCAGCCCTGCTGCCTATCGAAGAACACGGGATGAAGCTGCTGGTTGATATTCAGCACGGTCACAAAACCGGTTATTACCTCGATCAACGCGACAGCCGTCTGGCCACGCGTCGTTATGTAGAAAATCAACGTGTTTTGAACTGTTTCTCTTATACCGGCGGCTTTGCGGTCTCAGCATTAATGGGCGGATGCCGCCAGGTGGTCAGCGTCGACACTTCTCAGGAAGCGCTCGATATTGCCCGCCAGAACGTGGAACTGAACAAGCTGGATCTGAGCAAAGCTGAATTTGTGCGTGATGACGTATTCAAACTGCTGCGCGCTTACCGCGATCGCGGTGAGAAATTTGATGTCATTGTGATGGATCCACCGAAGTTCGTCGAAAACAAAAGCCAGTTGATGGGGGCCTGCCGCGGCTATAAGGACATCAATATGCTGGCTATTCAGTTGCTCAATCCCGGCGGCGTATTGCTGACCTTCTCCTGCTCCGGACTGATGACCACCGATTTATTTCAGAAAATCATCGCTGATGCCGCAATAGATGCTGGTCGTGATGTACAATTTATAGAGCAGTTCCGTCAGGCCGCCGATCACCCGGTGATCGCTACCTACCCGGAAGGGCTGTATCTGAAAGGGTTTGCCTGTCGCATCATGTAACTTGAAAAGTGGAATATTACCCTTACATAGAGGGTATCTATTTCCCGGGAGGTGACTATGATTGCCAGCAAATTCGGTATCGGCCAGCAGGTCCGCCATTCCCTGTTAGGTTACCTCGGAGTGGTCGTGGATATCGACCCGGAATATTCGCTTGATGAACCGTCAGCCGATGAGCTGGCGGTTAACGACGAACTTCGCGCCGCTCCCTGGTATCACGTGGTGATGGAAGACGATAATGGTCTGCCGGTGCATACGTATCTGGCCGAAGCACAGCTGAGTGGCGAGCTACAGGAAGAACATCCAGAGCAACCGTCGATGGATGAACTGGCGCGAACAATCCGTAAACAGCTTCAGGCTCCGCGTCTGCGTAATTGATGCGAACAAAAGCCCGATGGCAATTCGCTTATCGGGTTTATGCTGCTAATCCGGCCAGCAACGCGGGCCGGATTATCGACGTGCCTTAAGGCAACAACACAACCTTACTTCGCCAGTCCCAGGCGCGGGATCTCAATCGCTGGGCAGCGATCCATGACCACCGCCAGCCCCGCGTCACGCGCCAGTACGGCTGCCTGCTCGTTAATCACACCAAGCTGCATCCATAAGGTCTTCGCACCGATGGCGATAGCCTCCTGAGCAACGCCCCACGCCGCTTCTGAATTGCGGAAGACATCCACCATATCCACTTTCTCCGGCACATCCGCCAGCGTCGCGTACCCCTGTTGCCCCAACAGCGTTTTCCCGGCAACTTTTGGCGAAACGGGAATAACGTGATAGCCCTGATCGAGTAAATACTTCATTACCCGATAGCTTGGACGATCGGGTTTATCGCTTGCACCAACCAGTGCAATCGTACGGGTAGATGTCAAAATGCCAGCAATATCGGTCTCTTTCATCGTCTTCCTCCAGGCTGTTTAACAAAGTGTACGACAAACCTGGCCTTGCAACCATTCATCCCATACTGGCGCATGAGAGCTAAACTCAAAAATATGTCTATATGTTAGTAAACATGATCACCGAAAAATTTAGATACATCTGATGCAGATATTTTCTGGACAGGAGAGACCTATGAAAGCCGGCATTGTGACAGCCTTGATTGCTCTGTGTTTGCCGGTAACCGTTTTTGCTACCTCTTTACGTCTGTCGAGTGAAATTGACCTTCTGGTGCTGGACGGAAAAAAAGTCTCCAGCTCATTACTGCGTGGTGCCGACAGTATTGAGCTGGAAAATGGTCGGCACCAGCTTGTATTTCGCGTAGAAAAAACCCTTCGCCTGTCCAGCCACGAAGAACGTCTGTATATTTCTCCTCCGTTGGTTATCAGCTTTGATACTCAGCTCGTCAGCCAGGTTAATTTTCATCTTCCTCGTCTCAACAATGAGCGGGATGCCTCACATTTCGATGATGCACCTCGTGTGGAACTGCTGGATGGGGACGCCATGCCTATCCCCGTTAAGCTGGATATTCTGTCAATCACCTCGACGGCGAAAATCGTGGATTATGAAATGGAAACTGAGCGCTATAACAAAGCGGCTAAACATGCGTCATTGCCACAATTCGCCACCATGATGGCCGACGACAGCTCGCTGCTTTCTGGGGTGTCTGAACTGGATCGGGTGCCGCCTCAGTCGCAAACGCTGACCGAGCAACGATTAAAATTTTGGTTTGAGCAGGCCGACGCCCAAACGCGAAGTAACTTTCTGCAGTGGGCCCAGAAACAGCCTTCTTCATGACATTTATGTTCCCATACGCATTTTTTTTGTCTTTCTCTTGCAGCGTCAAGTGCTTCCAGTACTCTGTAACAAGGTTAACTTGGGAGCTGTACTATGGAATTAACGACTCGCACATTGCCAGCGCGTAAGCATATTGCGCTGGTGGCACACGATCACTGTAAAAAGATGTTGATGAGCTGGGTGGAACGCCACCAGCCGTTGCTGGAAAAACACGTTCTGTATGCCACGGGAACAACAGGCAACTTAATTCAACGCGCGACAGGAATGGACGTCAACGCGATGCTGAGCGGTCCAATGGGGGGGGACCAGCAGGTGGGTGCGCTGATTTCAGAAGGGAAAATAGATGTGCTGATCTTCTTCTGGGATCCGCTCAACGCCGTTCCCCACGATCCTGATGTCAAAGCCCTGCTGCGCCTGGCTACAGTCTGGAACATTCCGGTCGCCACCAACGTGTCGACCGCCGATTTTATTATCCAGTCGCCAAACTTCAACGATGCGACGGACATACTAATTCCGGATTACGCCCGTTATCTGGCAGAACGCCTCAAATAATGCCCAGGCAGGCGGCAACTACCGCCTGCGTTTCAGGGTTTCCTCGTTACCGGGACATCCAGTCGCTTAAGCTCGTCAACAAAACACGATGGTGTTTCTTTATTGAACAGCAACCACACCCGGTGACGTGCGCGCGTGAGTGCCACATACAGCAACCTTCGCTCTTCGGCATCCGGAAAATCTTCAACCGGCGGGAGCAACGCCTCTTCCATAATCGACTCGCGGGCTGGCGCAGGAAAGCCATCATTACCCTCATGAAGACCGACGACAATAACGTAGTCCGCTTGCTGCCCTTTACTGGCATGGATAGTCATAAAATCCAGCTGTAGCTTAGGCCAGCGGGTAGACGCTTTCTCCAGACTGGTCGGTTTCAGATGATGGTATCGCGCCAGGACCAGAATTCTCTCTTCTGTTTTCACAAAACCCGACAGTTTATCCAACAGCAGATCCAACTGGTTTTCATCAAGCAAGGTGACGGCTTTTTTATCCCCTGTCATCAGGCTGTTGAGCGGTTTCGTAAGCTGATGAGGATTCTGCTGGATAAACTGATTTGCGACCTCGCCAATACGGCTATTGAAACGGTAAGTCGTATCCAGATTACAGCGATCGCCCTCGCCAAAGTTTTGCTGGAACGCGGTGGTCAGAGATAGTTGCGCCCCGCTAAACCGATAAATGGCCTGCCAGTCATCGCCTACGGCAAACAGCGTAGTCTGCGAGTTTTGCTTACGTAGCGCGGCCAACAAGGCGGCACGCTGAGGAGAAATATCCTGAAATTCATCGACCAGAATATGCTTCCAGGGACTAATAAACCGCCCTTTTTCCAGAATAACAATGGCCTGATGGATTAACCCGGAAAAATCGACGGCATTCTCGTCCTTCAGGGCGCTCTTCCAGGCTTTGAGCAGGGGCGCCATGAGCTTTATGCGTTTACTGAACAGGTCGCGGATCTCCTCCGGGGCATTGGCAATCATCTCCGCCTGCGCTCCGCCATGCATACGCATCAGGCTAACCCAGCGATCGAGACGGGAGGCCAAACGCCGCTGTAATTTTTCGTCGTCCCAGAAGTTACCTTCGGGTACAGACCACTGCATCTCTTCTTCTAACCACTGTCGCCAACCTTTTGCCTGCGCTTTTTTCTCGCTGCACTGCTGACGCCAGGTAGTAATGAAGAGTTTGCTGCGCGCAACGGCGTCATTTTCAAGCTTGCTAACTGTCGGGACTTTTTTGCTGCCCTGTGAAATGATATGCAGCGCCAGTGAATGAAACGTCCGCGCGGTGACCTCGTCCGTATGCAGACGTTCACGGATGCGATCGTCCATCTCCTGGGCTGCTTTGCGTCCAAACGCCAGCAACAGAATTTGTTCAGCCGCCGCCTCGCCTCGCGCTAACAACCAACCCGCACGAGCGACAAGAACCGATGTTTTGCCGCTTCCCGCCCCTGCAAGCACCAATAATGCTTGCTCACCATTCACCACCGCGCGTGCCTGGGCAGGGTTCAGCGGCGAAGATTCAATGTGCTGGAAAAACTCGGCATGCTCTGCCAGCATCGCATCGGTATAGGCCTGATTGTGCTGTAAACGACAGGCCTCAATATCCTGCAACCATGCCTGGCATTGGCGTAACGCCTCCCGGCAATTTTCAAATTCTTCCAGCCGCTTCACCGGTAGCGGCAATGCGGCAAAGGCTCGGAGGATCTGCTGTTGCAATCCTGAGATTTGGCTACGCGTCAGCCATTTATTTTCACTTGTCCGGGATGCAATCGCATCCAACTGCTGCTGTAAAACCCCCGCAGCAACGTCACTCATTTCCTGGCTCCACTGCTGCCAGAGCGCATTTAAATGATGATGGAAGCGTTGGGTTTCCGCCCACTCTGTACCGTGAAGGCGAACCACCTTCTCATCCGGGAGTACAAACTCCAGCTCTCCCCATACCAGGCCGCGTTTGCAATGAATAGCCAGCAACTGATTGAAGGGAATAAGATACTCGTGACGATCGCCGGAAACTTTAATCCCGGCATTGAGAATAACGGCCCGATCGTAAGGGTGTTGTGCCAGACGTTTTCCAAGAGAAGTTGCTTTCAGTTCCATAAGACTCAAGCGGATCCACACGAAGAGGTTTGCTTATCAGTGTAACCGCCAGAGAAAACGTGCTCCAGCCCAAAAAAACGTTACAATTGCCGAATTCACAGAAAACCAGAGTTAACCGAGGGTTTATGCGTACTGTTCTGAATATTTTAAATTTTGTGCTGGGTGGGTTCGCCACCACCCTGGCCTGGTTATTGGCTACGCTGGTCAGTATTGTGCTTATTTTTACATTACCCTTGACCCGTTCGTGCTGGGAAATAACCCGACTCTCGCTGTTTCCCTATGGCAACGAAGCGATTCATGTCGATGAACTTAATCCGGCAGGGAAAAACGTGCTTCTTAATACCGGTGGCACATTGCTCAATATTTTCTGGCTGATTTTCTTCGGTTGGTGGCTGTGCCTGATGCACATTGTCTCCGGTATTGCCCAGTGCATTTCGATTATTGGTATTCCGGTGGGCATTGCGAACTTTAAAATCGCTGCTATTGCGCACTGGCCGGTGGGTCGCCGGGTGGTTTCAGTCGAAGTTGCCCGCGCTGCGCGTGAAGCCAATGCGCGCCGTCGCTTTGAATAATCAGGACTGATGGCCTTTATGTTAAGTCCACTGCTTAAACGCTATACCTGGAACAGCACCTGGCTGTACTACGTGAGAATTTTTATCGCGCTTTGTGGCACCACAGCGCTGCCCTGGTGGCTGGGCGATGTTAAGCTGACCATCCCGCTCACGCTGGGTATGGTCGCTGCCGCGCTGACCGATCTGGACGATCGTCTCGCTGGCCGGCTACGCAATTTGATCATCACGCTGATCTGCTTTTTTATTGCCTCGGCCTCTGTCGAACTGCTCTTCCCATGGCCATGGCTGTTTGCCATTGGGTTAACGCTTTCCACCAGCGGCTTCATTCTGCTGGGGGGGTTAGGCCAGCGCTATGCAACCATCGCTTTTGGTGCGTTGTTGATTGCCATTTATACCATGCTGGGAACGTCGCTTTACGATCAGTGGTATCAGCAGCCGATCCTGTTGCTCGCTGGTGCTATCTGGTACAACCTTCTGACGCTGACCGGGCATCTCCTGTTCCCCATCCGCCCACTACAGGACAACCTTGCGCGTAGCTACGAACAGTTAGCGCACTACCTGGAACTGAAATCACGCCTTTTTGATCCCGACATTGAAGATGAAAGCCAGGCACCGTTATATGATTTGGCCCTCGCTAATGGGCAATTGATGGCGACGCTAAACCAGACCAAAGTATCGTTACTGACTCGCCTGCGCGGTGACCGCGGACAGCGCGGAACGCGTCGAACGCTACATTACTATTTTGTAGCGCAGGATATTCACGAACGCGCCAGCTCCTCACATATTCAGTATCAAACGCTACGCGACCATTTCCGTCACAGCGACGTGATGTTTCGCTTCCAGCGCTTGATGTCGATGCAGGGGCAAGCCTGCACCCAGTTGTCCCGCTGTATTTTATTACGCACGCCTTACCAGCACGATCCGCACTTTGAGCGCGTCTTCACGCATATAGATGCCGCCCTGGAGCGTATGCGTGCGAGCGGTGCGCCTGCAGACCTGCTCAACACGCTGGGATTTTTGCTCTCAAACCTGCGAGCTATCGACGCCCAACTGGCCACCATCGAGTCAGAACAGGCTCAGGTACTCTCGCGTAATGAGTCTGAAAATCAGCTTGCCGATGACAGTCCGCATGGGTTCAGCGATATCTGGTTACGTCTGAGCCGTAATTTTACGCCTGAGTCAGCCCTGTTTCGCCATGCAGTACGCATGTCGCTGGTGCTTTGTGTCGGCTATGCCATTATCCAGATTACCGGGATGAACCACGGATACTGGATCCTGCTGACCAGTCTGTTTGTCTGTCAGCCAAACTACAACGCTACCCGACATCGCCTGGCGCTAAGGATTATCGGTACATTGGTAGGAATCGCCATTGGTTTACCTATCCTGTGGTTCGTTCCCTCTCTGGAAGGTCAGTTGATACTTTTGGTGATCACTGGCGTACTGTTTTTTGCCTTTCGCAACGTCCAGTATGCACACGCCACGATGTTTATCACGCTGCTGGTATTGCTGTGCTTTAATCTGCTCGGTGAAGGTTTCGAAGTGGCGCTGCCGCGCGTCATCGATACGCTGATTGGGTGTGCCATCGCTTGGGCAGCCGTCAGTTTTATCTGGCCAGACTGGCGTTTTCGTAACCTGCCGCGTGTCATTGAGCGGGCCACTGACGCAAACTGTCGTTACCTCGATGCTATTCTCGAACAATATCATCAGGGTCGTGATAATCGTATGGCATACCGTATCGCCCGTCGTGACGCGCACAATCGTGATGCAGAGCTTGCCTCCGTGGTGTCGAACATGTCGAGTGAACCGGATGTCACGGCCCAAACGCGAGAAACAGCGTTTCGCTTATTGTGCCTCAATCATACGTTTACCAGCTACATTTCCGCCCTTGGCGCACACCGCGAACAGTTAACCAACCCGGAAGTTCTGGCATTACTGGATGATGCCGTCTGCTACGTTGATGACGCGCTTCACTATCAACCCGCAGACGAACAGCGCGTCTACCAGGCGCTGGAGGGGCTAAAGCATCGAATTCAGCATCTTGAGCCACGTCCGGATAGTAAAGAACCGCTTGTTATACAGCAGGTTGGGTTATTGATCGCCCTGCTACCGGAAATCCGGCGCTTACAACAGCAAATTGCCGTGCTGCCTTCTAATACCCCGGCTTCGGCGTCAGGGAACTGACCCACTCCACCAGCTCCTGGCGACGGACCGCCGGGAGCGCTGCTTCATGCACGCCACCGACCGCGCCTTCAAGGGCATAAAGTATTTTTACCGTCAGGGCTGGATTATTTTGCCGCAGTTTCAGCCAGCACATTTGGGCGCCCAACGTTCGCAATGTTCCCTCATCTTTAATTCCTGCTTCATTTAGCAGGGTCTCCAGATGAAACGTCATATTTGGTAGTTCCCGCAGACGATGTTGAGCAAAGCGACTCTGTTTTTCCTTAACAGCAGCATCCAATGAGTACCGCGATAACGACACTAACTGCTGCTGGTTTTGCCACAGCGCATCATTCACCTGATAGTAGTTGAGTACCACCGGACGCCCGCGCTTTATAAATGTCAGCCAGACAGGCGAATTTTTTGCACAGTACTGTACGCTCTGTTCGCAGGCCCGAAGATATAACTCACCGCTGGCGACCATAGCAAAGACCGTATCCCCAACCGTCAAACTGTAGCTGCCAAACAGTGAGCGATAATGAATGGTTCCCAGAGACGCCAGATATTCTTGTGATTTATAGATCTTTGCATAAGAAAGTTCTTTCATAAAAATCCTTTTAAATCATAACGTAAGCAAATGATTTTCAGTAGCAGATCCGTTAATGACGAAAATAGGCAACTTATTCGCATGGGGCAAGATGAATTTTATTTTTCCCGTAACTACGACTAAAAATTGCGAACCTGTTTCCGAAAATAAGGTTGATCTTTGTTGATAGCAGGGTTACTGTATATCCATACAGTAACTCACAGGGCTGGATTGATTATGTACACTTCAGGCTATGCAAATCGTTCTTCGTCGTTCTCTTCCGCATCAAGCAACATTGCGCGCGTTTCATCAGAGAACGCAACCGCTGGGCTTATCAGTGAAGTAGTCTATCGCGAGGACCAGCCCATGATGACGCAACTACTGCTGCTTCCCCTCCTGCAACAGTTAGGGCAGCAATCACGCTGGCAGCTGTGGCTGACGCCTCAGCAAAAATTAAGTCGGGAGTGGGTGCAGTCGGCCGGACTTCCATTGACAAAAGTAATGCAGATTAGCCAACTCTCCCCCTGCAATACGCTGGAATCGATGATTCGAGCGCTGCGCACAGGTAATTACAGCGTCGTTATCGGCTGGCTGGCAGAAGAATTGACGGAAGATGAACATGCCGAACTGGTAAAAGCGGCTGATGTAGGAAATGCTATGGGATTTATCATGCGTCCTGTTCGCGCACAGTCACTTGCGGGGAGACAGCATTCCGGGCTAAAAATTCACTCGAATTTGTATCATTGAGTAAAATTAGGATTTATCCTGGAATTTTTTTTCATGCTTCAATTTGCCTTTGAGCTTTAACGCGTTTTTCGTCCGAACGCCTGTCTCAAGCGGTTTTCAGGAAATCCTCAGTGCATTTAGTCATCAATAAATGTTAAATATTATGTATACAAGCCTTTTTTTTTCATATGCCTGACGGACTTCACACTTGTAAGTTTTCAACTACGTTGTAGACTTTACATCGCCAGGGGTGCTCGGCGTAAGCCGCAGATATCGGTAGAGTAACTATTGAACTGGTCCCCGGGTGAAGGATTTAACCGTGTTATCTCTCTTCGGAGATATTCATGGCGAATTTTGGATGATAACGAGGCGCAAAAAATGAAAAAGACAGCTATCGCAATTGCAGTGGCACTGGCTGGTTTCGCTACCGTGGCGCAGGCCGCTCCGAAAGATAACACCTGGTACGCTGGTGCTAAACTGGGCTGGTCTCAGTACCATGATGTTGGCAACAACCAGATCAACAACGCCGGTCCTACCCACGAAAGCCAACTGGGTGCTGGTGCGTTCGGTGGTTATCAGGTTAACCCGTACGTAGGTTTTGAAATGGGTTACGACTGGTTAGGCCGTATGCCGTACAAAGGCTACACCGACCAGACTCATCAAAACGGCGCTTTCAAAGCTCAGGGCGTTCAGCTGACCGCTAAACTGGGTTACCCAATCACTGACGATCTGGACGTTTATACCCGTCTGGGTGGTATGGTTTGGCGTGCAGACGCTAAAAACAACGAAGGCTTCAAAGACCACGACACTGGTGTATCCCCAGTATTCGCTGGTGGTGTAGAGTATGCAATTACTCCTGAAATCGCTACCCGTCTGGAATACCAGTGGACCAACAACATCGGTGACGCGAACACCGTTGGCGGTCGTCCGGATAACGGTCTGTTAAGCGTTGGTGTTTCTTACCGTTTCGGCCAGCAGGAAGAAGCAGCTCCAGTAGTTGTTGCTCCGGCTCCGGCTCCAGAAGTACAGACCAAGCACTTCACTCTGAAGTCTGACGTTCTGTTCAACTTCAACAAAGCAACTCTGAAACCAGAAGGCCAGCAGGCTCTGGACCAGATGTACAGCCAGCTGAGCAACCTGGATCCGAAAGACGGTTCCGTAGTGGTTCTGGGCTTCACTGACCGCATCGGTTCTGACGCTTACAACCAGGGTCTGTCTGAGAAACGTGCTCAGTCCGTTGTTGATTACCTGATCTCTAAAGGTATTCCTTCTGACAAAATCTCTGCACGTGGCATGGGCGAATCTAACCCGGTTACTGGCAACACCTGTGACAACGTGAAAGCTCGCGCTGCACTGATCGACTGCCTGGCTCCGGATCGTCGTGTTGAGATCGAAGTTAAAGGTATCAAAGACGTTGTAACTCAGCCTCAGGCTTAAGTTATCGTCTTATAAAAAAACCCCGCATCGCGGGGTTTTTTTTCATCTGTGTTTTAATCAAAGCACACTACTACGTCACCCATTAAACCATCCTGCCACTACTCTTTTCCGAGTAGTGCCTGTAAATCCTGTTTTAAGGTCGACATTTTATTCGCGTACTTCTCTTTATGCTCCGCATCTTCAATCAGTTGCACAATGGTTTCAGAAAGCGTTTTACCCCGCCGCTGCGCAAGGCCAGCTAAGCGTTGCCAAACCATAAACTCCAGATCGATAGATTTCTTTCGCGTATGCTGATGCTCAGCATTAAAGTGCCGCTTGCGCCTCGCCCGTATGGTCTGTTTCATACGATTGAGTAGCGCAGGGTTCATGTGTTCTTCAATCCAGGTATTGACCCGAACCGGTTCATTTTCGAGGGTTAGCAATAAATCAACGGCTTCTTTGGCAGCGCTGGCCTCCACGTAACGGGTTATTAATTCCCCCTCACGATGCTTCTTCACCAGATACTTCCACTTCCAGCCGCTTTCAAGATTTTCAAGTTGTTGATATTTCATTGCGATCTCAATGTTACCGTGTAACTCTTATCAGAATATCAGCTTTTTGAGCAACTGAAGAAAAGAATATCCAGCCTGTGAACTGCCGCGCGTCATCACAACCGTTTCGCAGTGCTTTCCAGGTGTGTAGTGATGAGGGTTACGGTATAATCTCGTTTTTAACAACAGACTAAAAAACATCAACTTTGACCATTACGAAACTTGCATGGCGTGATCTGGTTCCTGATACCGACAGTTATCAGGAAGTATTTGCACAGCCGCACGTCACTGACGACACCGATACCTTACTTAGTGATACTCAGCCACGTTTACAATTCGCGCTAGAGCAGCTTCTGCAGCACTGGACGACGTCCTCGTTCATGCTGGTAAAAGCGCCAGAAGAGCTTGAATACCTTAACCTTATTGCGACAGCCGCACGTACACTGCACACGGATGCAGGGCGCCTGACTGGAGGTCATTATGATATCTCTGGTCACACTATTCGGTATCGTACAGCAGAAAAAGCAGAAGACAATTTTGCGACGTTAACTCAGGTGGTCAACGCTGACTGGATTGAAGCCGAACAACTGTTTGGCTGTCTGCGTCAGTTCAATGGCGACATTACACTGCAGCCAGGTCTGGTACATCAGGCGAATGGCGGGGTGTTGGTTATCTCATTACGCACGCTGCTGGCCCAGCCACTGCTGTGGATGCGCCTGAAAGCCATCGTCAGCCACGAGCGTTTTGACTGGGTAGCTTTTGATGAGTCTCGCCCATTACCCGTTTCCGTTCCGCCTATGCCGCTTAAACTGAAAGTGATTTTAGTCGGTGAACGCGAATCACTGGCGGATTTTCAGGACATGGAGCCAGAACTGGCTGAGCAGGCCATTTACAGCGAATTTGAAGACAACCTGCAGATAGTCGATGCCGAAACCATGACACAGTGGTGCCAGTGGGTAATGCATACCGCCACGCGCAACAATTTGCCCTACCCCGCGCCTGATGCCTGGCAGGTTCTGATCCGCGAAGCGGTGCGCTATACCGGCGAACAGGATACGTTGCCGCTTAACCCCTTGTGGATCATCCGACAGTTCAAAGAAGTGGCCCCGCTATGCGAGAGCGAAACCTGCACAGCGGAACAGTTCAGCCTGATGCTGGCGCAGCGCGAATGGCGGGAAGGATTCCTGGCCGAACGTATGCAGGATGAGATCCTGCAAGAGCAAATCCTTATTGAAACGGAAGGCGAGCGAATTGGTCAGATCAACGCCCTGTCGGTCATTGAGTTTCCGGGTCATCCTCGCGCGTTTGGGGAACCATCACGCATCAGCTGCGTGGTGCATATTGGCGATGGTGAATTCACGGATATTGAGCGCAAAGCCGAGCTGGGAGGAAATATTCATGCCAAAGGCATGATGATTATGCAGGCGTTCCTGATGTCTGAACTCCAGCTGGAACAGCAAATTCCTTTCTCAGCCTCGCTGACCTTTGAGCAATCATACAGCGAAGTAGACGGTGACAGCGCGTCGATGGCGGAATTGTGCGCATTGATTAGCGCCCTCGCCGACGTCCCTGTGAATCAAAGCATCGCCATTACTGGTTCCGTCGATCAATTTGGTCGGGCGCAACCTGTCGGCGGTCTGAACGAGAAAATTGAAGGTTTCTTCGCCATCTGTCAGCAGCGTGAGCTGACAGGCACGCAGGGCGTTATCATTCCATCAGCTAACGTCAGGCATCTGAGCCTGCAACCAGCGCTGCTACAGGCGATAGAAGAAGAAAAATTCACTATATGGGCGGTGGACGACGTGACCGATGCGTTGCCGCTGTTATTAAATCTGGTGTGGGATGGCGAAGGCCAGACAACGCTGATGCAAACCATCCAGGAGCGCATTGCGACAGCAACGCAGCAGGAAGGCCGTCATCGTTTTCCATGGCCGCTACGTTGGTTGAACTGGATTATTCCGAACTGATCGGACTTGTTCAGCGTACACGTGTTAGCTATCCTGCGTGCTTCAATAAAATAAGGCTTACAGAGAACATGGTAGATAAACGCGAATCCTATACAAAAGAAGACCTTCTTGCCTCTGGTCGCGGTGAGCTGTTTGGCGCAAAAGGCCCACAACTGCCAGCACCAAGCATG
Source organism: Citrobacter sp. wls706 (assembly GCF_005281305.1). NCBI lineage: Bacteria > Pseudomonadati > Pseudomonadota > Gammaproteobacteria > Enterobacterales > Enterobacteriaceae > Citrobacter > Citrobacter sp. wls706. Next base: position 43,544 of record NZ_SZXG01000007.1, read on the forward strand.
CTGATGATGGACCGTGTCATTAAGATGACCGAAACCGGTGGCAACTTTGACAAAGGTTATGTTGAAGCTGAACTGGATATCAACCCGGACCTGTGGTTCTTCGGATGCCACTTCATCGGCGATCCGGTAATGCCAGGCTGCCTGGGTCTGGATGCCATGTGGCAGTTAGTTGGATTCTATCTCGGCTGGCTGGGCGGCGAAGGTAAAGGCCGCGCGCTGGGTGTAGGCGAAGTGAAATTCACCGGTCAGGTTCTGCCGACCGCGAAGAAAGTCACTTACCGCATTCACTTCAAACGCATCGTTAACCGTCGCCTGATCATGGGCCTGGCTGATGGTGAAGTGCTGGTTGATGGTCGTCTAATCTACACCGCAAACGATCTGAAAGTAGGCCTCTTCCAGGATACTTCCGCGTTCTAATCGCAGAGATCAGGCATTGCGTCGTTGTCGGATGACAGCATAAACGCCTTATCCGGTCTGCAAAAAGGCGAAACCTCCGCTCTGCGGAGGTTTCTTTTATCTAAAGAGACAGAATCAGGCCATTAAAACCCTATCCCCCATGGCTTCTCGCCAGCCTCCCAGCCAGTATGATCTCTGATTCAGCGTCTGATAGGGACACATTTCTTTTGAGCGTCCGGCAATGCCGGCCTGATATCCACGTTGATGTGCCCGTTCCAGGCGATCTCGTTTTTGTCTCTTCATGCCTCGTTTCCCTCATCTTTAGTTCTGGTGGAAAAGAAAACAGTGATTACTAAGTGTGCAATCACACTAAACGAATACCCCTAAACATCAGGCTCGTCAATGCGCAAAATTCACGCCAGTGTCATATTTGTGAGCTACCCGCAAAATCATTTGTACAAAAATAATCAGTCAGAACAGTTATCTTCACGCAAAAAAAACCGCCCCGGGCAACGAACCAGGGGCGGTATAATTTACAATTATTTAAGCTTAAGGAATGCGTTTTAGCTCTTGAGCAATTGCCGTCGCTTCCTGGCTCCAGGCGTTGGCGAGAACCTTCACCATCTCATCGTAGCCGTCCTTAGTCTGCACAGCTTCGATGTGGAATGGGCGTTTAATCAACTGTTCCTGGTGATTCAGTAGCCATTCGCCGCTTACGATAACCTTCCCATCGTACCTGCCGTGGAAGCCGGTTACAGTGACGTTCAACGTATCCTGCGTGCTCCCCAGCGGCTGCGAAGCAACAACCCAGCCAGGTAATTGCATACTGAGGTTCGTCACCAGCGTATTGCGCAATTGCTGATCTAAGGGGCTGGCCCAGAGATTGTTATTCGCTATCACATATTGCACATCGCTGGTCTGGTAAACCACCCCATTACCCGCCAGATAGTCCGGCACCGCAATCTGCTCAACCCACAGCAGACGGTTACCCTGGTTGGCGGAGCTCTGGACGCCACCTTGCGCGATAGGAAGCTGATAATAGCTTTTATTTTCTCCGCTGGAGCTGCATGACGTCAGCCAGACCGCCATCATCACCACTAGCCACTTTTTCATTGTTTCGCCCTCTTCGGCTCTGGATCTTTTTTGTCCTTCGCTTCAAATACCAGCGCATTGCTCTTATCGTTCAACGTTTTCAGTACTGGTTGCAGTTCGCGCAGTACCTGATCAAGACGCTGCATATCCGCCACCATCTTGTTGTAGGCGGCAGATCCTGGCTGGAAGCCCTGCATGCTACGATTAAGTTCACGCAACGTATTTTGCATATCTGCCGGAAGATCCTGCATTGACTGACTGGACGTGATCTTATTCATGTTATCCAGCGTAGTTTGCAAATGCTTCATCGTACGCTGGCTTTCTGACAACGTATTGGTCGCCTGCTCAATCATCGGGTTCAACGGCAGATTATTAATCTTATCCAGCGCTTCCATCAGACGTTGCTGGATCTGCGCCAAACCGCCACTAACCGTCGGGATAATCTGGTAACCATTAAATTCGCGCACGCCGGTAATCGGCGGTTCTTTCGGGTAGAAGTCGAGATCAACATACAGCGCGCCGGTCACCAGGTTCCCGGTTTTCAGCGATGCGCGTAATCCACGTTTGAGCAATTGCTCCAGATGAGCGCCAACATCAGTGTCCTCGCCCAGCTGTGCTTTCAGGCGTTCAGGTTCGATACGTACCAGTACTGGAATACGATAATCATTGTTAAATACCTGACGCATATTCGGTGAGAAGAAAGGTACTTTACTTACCGTCCCCAAACGAATACCGCGGAACTCCAGCGGTGCGCCTGGCTGCAAACCACGAATCGAATCCTTAAAGAACATCAGGTAATCAATATGATCCGTATACAGGGAATCCTGAATACTTTTTTGATCGTCATAAAGATTAAACGCGGACTGTTGCCCAACCGGTTCACCTTGTTCTAAGCCTTCTGGCACATCAAAACTTACGCCACCACCAAACAGCGTGGAGAGCGATCCCATTTCTACGCGCATACCTGCAGAGGTAAGATCCACGGCGATCCCGCTGTCTTTCCAGAAACGTACATTGCTGGTCACCAGACGATCATTAGGCGCATTGATGAAGAGCTGGTAACTGATAGTACGTTTTTGCGCATCAAAGGTACTGGTCTCAACCGAACCCACGCGATAACCACGGAACAATACCGGATCGCCCGGGCTTAACTGCCCGGCTTTTTTACTGTCCAGTATCACGCGGATCCCTTTCGCATCTGGCGGTGCCAGCGGCGGTGAGTCCAGTAGTTGGTAATTTTCTAGCTTATTCCCTTTATTGCCGGGCTGCAGTTCAATATATGCCCCGGACAATAGCGTGCCCAGGCCGCTGATACCTTCACGTCCAACCTGCGGCTTAACAACCCAAAAAACAGAGTCTTTATGCAGCAGCTTTTCCATTCCGGAGTTAAGGCGAGCTTTAATCTCCACATGGGTCAAATCATCCGTCAGAGTGGCGCTCTCGACGATACCGACATCGACGCTGCGGCTTTTAATTGTCGTTTTGCCCCCTTCAATCCCTTCGGCATTGGTGGTAATCAGCGTGACTTCCGGCCCTTGATGGCTGTAGTGATAAAACAGGACCCACGCGCCAATGAGCGCAGTAACGATTGGGAATATCCACACGGGCGACCAGTTTTTCACCTTCTGCACTTTGGCTTCCCCACTTTTAGATTCCATGCTGTCAGGACTCCTCATGATCTGGTTCTGGTTCACGGTCCCACGACAGACGCGGATCAAATGTCATCGCAGAAAACATTGTCATAATGACGACTAAAGCAAACATCAAAGCACCCATTGCAGGATAAATGTTCATTAACCCCCCCATACGCACCAGCGCAGAGAGTACCGCAATCACAAAAACGTCGATCATTGACCAGCGACCGACAAATTCCACCACTTCATAAATCAAGTGCATACGTTCACTGTCACGTTTGCCGTGCCCCTTGGCATCCCAACATAGCCAGGCAATGGCAATCATTTTCAACGTCGGCACCATAATACTGGCGATAAAGATAACCGCCGCCACTGGATAAGAACCCTCGCTCCAGATCAAAACTACGCCTTCAAGAATCGTTGACGGCAACTTGGATCCGAGCAAATCGGTGATCATGATCGGCAGGATGTTGGCAGGAAGATAAAGCATGATTGACGTGAACAATAACGCCAGCGTCCATTGCAAACTGTTTTTACGACGCACGTAGCCTTTGGTCTCGCAGCGTGGGCACACCCGTTCGTCAGCGGGAAGAATCGCGGTGCAGCAGGAACAAGAACGCAGCCCCTGCCGGATACCGGGCACGCCTGGCTTTAATTCCTGCTTAATGACAGGCATTGGCGCAATATCATCCCACAGCCAACGGCGGTCAACGCACTGGAACGCCCGTAGCTGTAGAACACAAAAGAAACACCATGGGATGAAACTGCTGCCCACGCCGATATCACCATACGCCATCAGCTTAACGAAACTGACCAGCACTCCGGCGAGGAAGATTTCCGCCATCCCCCAGCTTTTCAACTGAAACAGGACGCGCGCCAGCCGGGCCTTTAGCCAGCCGGGCATTTCGGCCCGGTTCACCAGCAGCAGAATAGTCAGTAAACAAAACGCGGGAACCAACTGGACAAATAATAAAAAAAACGTGCCGAGGCTGGCGTAATCTTCTGAGAAAAGCACGCTGGGGATTTCCAGCAACGTCACTTCGCTGCTTACCCCTGCGACGTTCATATTCACAAAAGGGAAGAGGTTTGATAAAAGCAGCATGAAAAGCGCTGCTAAAACATAGGCAGTAGGACGCTGCCTTGGCGCGTCCCACTCAACCGTTAACGTAGTGCCACATCGTGGACATGCCGCTTTCTGACCATGCTCCAGGCGCGGTAACGCCACCAGCATGTCACACTGCGAGCACAAAATATGCTTCGCGGCATGGTGATGTTCGCACATATGTGCTCCTTTAAATTATGCGCCATTCTTCAAAGATTCAAGATACTCCCAGCGCTCAAAGGCTTGCTCAAGTTCTTGTTCCGCTTCGTTCAGATTAGCTAAAACCTGTTGCGTTTGCTCGTGCGGCTGACTGAAAAAAGTGGCGTCAGCAACCTGAGCTTGTAATGTTTCCAGCTTAGCTTCCAGTTCTTCAAGCAATGCGGGGAGCTGCTCCAGTTCGCGCTGCAGTTTATAGCTTAGTTTGCTCGTGCCACGTTTGACAATTTCTGCTTTAGGAGCAACAGCTTCCTCTGTTTTTTTCACAACGGGCTGTTTAAACGCCACATGCTGCGATTGCTGGCTGCGCGCGTCATGGTAACCGCCGACATAACGACCAATTTTACCACCGCCTTCGAAGATCCAGCATTCCGTAACGGTATTATCCACAAACTGACGGTCATGGCTCACCAGCAGTACGGTGCCCTGATAGCTGTCAATCAGCTCTTCAAGCAGTTCCAGCGTTTCGACGTCAAGATCGTTCGTTGGTTCATCGAGAATTAAAAGATTACTGGGTTTCAGGAACAAACGCGCCAACAACAGGCGGTTTCGTTCTCCGCCGGAGAGCGCGCGTACTGGCGTCATCGCCCGTTTTGGATGGAACAGGAAGTCCTGCAGGTAGCCCAACACATGGCGGGGTTTACCGTTAACCATCACCTCTTGCTTACCTTCGGCCAGATTGTCCATCACGGTTTTATCCGGATCCAGTTCAGCACGGTGCTGATCGAAATAAGCCACTTCCAGCTTGGTCCCAACATGAATGCGTCCACTGTCTGCCTGCAGTTGGCCTAGCATCAGTTTGAGCAGCGTCGTCTTACCGCAACCGTTAGGGCCAATTAACGCAATTTTGTCGCTGCGCTGCACCTGCGCGGAGAAATCTTTTACCAGTTGCTTACCATCAACCTGATAATCCACATTCTCCATTTCGAAGACAATCTTGCCCGAACGGCTCGCCTCTTCAACCTGCATCTTCGCCGTGCCCATCACTTCGCGACGCTCCCCGCGCTCGCGACGCATCGCTTTCAGGGCGCGAACACGGCCTTCGTTACGGGTACGACGTGCTTTGATACCCTGGCGGATCCAAACTTCTTCCTGCGCCAGCTTGCGATCAAACTCCGCGTTTTGTAACTCTTCTACCCGCAGCGCTTCTTCTTTCTCCAGCAGATACTGATCGTAGTTCCCCGGATAGGTCACCAACTTTCCGCGGTCAAGATCGACAATACGCGTCGCCATATTGCGAATAAACGAACGGTCGTGGGAAATGAAAATAATTGTCCCGTTGAAGGATTTCAGGAACCCTTCCAGCCAGTCGATTGTTTCAATGTCCAGGTGGTTCGTCGGTTCATCCAGCAGCAGTACGCGCGGATTACTCACCAACGCACGGCCCAGCGCCGCTTTACGCAGCCAACCACCAGACAGCGACGAAAGCGCGGCGTTAGGATCCAGCCCCAGTTGCGCCAACACTTCATTAATGCGACTTTCGAGCTGCCACAGATTGTGGTGATCGAGCATTTCCTGAACCCGCGCCATCTCATTCAGATTTCTGTCGCTCGGATCGGTCATTACCAGGCGCGAAATATCGTGGTAACGCTTCAGGTATTCAGCCTGTTCCTCAATACCTTCGGCAACGAAGTCATACACGCTGCCCTCGACGTTACGCGGCGGATCCTGTTGCAGACGCGCGACGACCAGATCCTGCTCATAAATAATACGCCCGTCGTCAAGACCCTGTTCACGGTTCAGGATCTTCATCAGCGTCGATTTACCCGCGCCGTTACGGCCTACCAGACAGACGCGTTCGTTATCCTCGATATGCAGTTCCGCATTATCAAGAAGTGGCGCATCGCTGAACGACAGCCATGCACCATGCATACTGATCAATGACATTTACTTATCCTTTCAGGCTGCGGTAATCAGCCAGCAATTGTGGATCTGACGGTTACGGGCAAAGTCCTGGGAAAGCGTTTTTTGGGTAATTTCTTGTGCTTTTAATCCCAGTTCAGCCACCCCCTCGAGATCCATACGGAATCCACGTTTGTTGTTGGAGAACATGATCGTCCCGTCTTTACGTAACAGACGTTTTAGATCTTTCATCAGCGCCAGATGATCGCGCTGCACATCAAACGAGTCTTCCATGCGTTTAGAGTTAGAGAACGTTGGCGGATCGATGAATATCAGATCGAACTGTTCATTGGCATCGCGCAGCCAGCCGAGACAATCGGCCTGAATTAAACGGTGAGCGCGACCGCTCAGGCCGTTAAGACGCAGGTTGCGTTCAGCCCATTCCAGGTAGGTACGCGACATATCAACCGTCGTGGTGCTCCGCGCGCCGCCCAGTCCGGCATGAACGCTGGCGCTGCCGGTGTAGGAGAACAGATTAAGGAAATCCTTACCTTTACTCATCTGACCCAGCATGCGACGCGCAATGCGGTGATCGAGGAACAAACCGGTATCAAGATAGTCAGTCAGGTTCACCCACAGACGCGCGTTGTACTCACTTACCTCAATGAATTCACCCTTCTCATTCATCTTCTGATACTGGTTTTTCCCTTTTTGACGCTCACGGGTTTTCAGCACCAGTTTATTCGGGGCAATCTCCAGTACCGAGAGCGTAGCGGCAATGATATCGAACAGGCGTTGACGCGCTTTCTGCGCATCGACCGTTTTCGGCGGCGCGTATTCCTGCACCACGACCCAGTCACCGTAACGGTCCACTGCTACGTTGTATTCCGGCAGGTCGGCATCGTACAGGCGGTAGCATTCAATACCTTCCTGACGCGCCCATTTTTCCAGCTTCTTAATATTCTTACGCAGGCGGTTGGCATAATCTTCTGCGACCGTAGCAGGCTTACTGTCGGTGCTAGTTTCTGCAACGTGATAGTTCTTCTGTACGCAATCCAGCGGACCATTTTTCGCTTTAAACTGCTTATCGGCACGTAATTGCAGGCTGCTGAGCAAATCCGGCGAGGCGCTAAACAGGGACAGATTCCAGCCGCCAAACTGGTTTTTCATTGTGCGCCCCAGCAGGCTGTGCAAGGCAATCAGCGCCGGTTCGCTATCCAGGCGTTCGCCGTATGGCGGGTTGCTGATAACCGTCCCGTACGGTCCTTTCGGTAACGGGTTGCTCAGTTTGGCCACATCTTTGACTTCAAACGTCATCAGATCGGCAATTCCGGCGCGACGGGCGTTACTGCGAGCTTTTTCAATTACGCGAGCATCGCTGTCAGATCCATAGAAGTGCGAGGTGTAGTCTGCGAGACCCTTACGCGCGCGCACCTGCGCTTCGGCTTTAACCTCTTGCCACACAGCGTCATCGTGCTGCGCCCAACCGCTGAACCCCCAATATCCACGGTGCAGACCTGGCGCACGATCGGTTGCCCACATTGCCGCTTCAATCAGCAGCGTACCGGAGCCACACATCGGATCGAGTAACGGCGTGCCCGGTTGCCAGCCTGAACGCATCACAATGGCGGCAGCCAGCGTTTCTTTAATCGGCGCCTGACCTGCGCGATCGCGATACCCACGCTGATGCAGGCCATCACCGCTCAGATCGAGCGCAATACTGGCGGTATCTTTATTCAGCCACACGTTGATGCGCAGATCCGGAGATTCCCGATCCACATTCGGACGCGGCAGATTTTTACGGGTAAAGGCGTCGACAATCGCATCCTTCACCTTCAGCGCCCCGTACTGGCTATTACGAATAGTTTCGTTCAGGCCACTAAAATGCACCGCAAATGTAGCGCCCGGATTAAATATCTCTGTCCAGTCGATTGCCTGAACACCGAGGTACAGATCAAGATCGCTGTAGACCTTGCACTCTCCCATCGGCAGGATAATGCGCGAGGCCAGGCGGCTCCACATCAGGCTCTGGTAAACAAGCCGCGTGTCGCCCTTAAAATGGACCCCACCCTGAACGACCTGACACTCCAGCGCGCCGAGGTTTTCCAGTTCAGTTTTTAACAGCTCTTCCAGCCCGCGGGCCGTACTGGCAAACAGAGAATTCATAATGTCACTTTTACTCCGAGAAAATTGCTGCGCATTATAGCTAATATGGGCGGTATGTCATAAAGTTGAAGGCTTATTTTCGCTCGAGGGGCTGTACAGTGGTCACGTTAACCCGACTTTTTATTCATCCGGTTAAATCAATGCGCGGTATTGGGCTTACCCATGCTCTGGCAGACGTTAGTGGTCTCGCCTTTGATCGCATTTTTATGATTACCGAACCCGACGGGACGTTCATTACCGCCCGACAGTTCCCACAGATGGTGCGTTTTACCCCTTCCCCTTTCTACGATGGATTGCATCTTACGGCGCCAGACGGCAGCAGCGCGCTTGTGCGATTTGCCGACTTCGCCCTGCAGGATGCGCCGACAGAAGTGTGGGGCAACCATTTTACCGCGCGTATTGCGCCAGCGGCTATCAACCAGTGGCTGAGCGGTTTTTTCTCCCGTGACGTACAGCTTCGCTGGGTTGGTCCGCAGCTGACGCGCCGGGTGAAGCGCCGCGATGATGTTCCTTTGTCCTTTGCCGATGGTTATCCCTACCTTTTAACTAACGAAGCGTCATTGCGCGATTTGCAGCAGCGCTGCCCGGCAAGCGTAAAAATGGAACAGTTCCGCCCCAATCTGGTGGTTTCAGGCGCTGCCGCCTGGGAAGAAGATACCTGGAAAGTGATCCGCATTGGCGAGGTTATTTTTGACGTGGCTAAACCTTGTAGCCGCTGCATTTTCACTACCGTCAGCCCTGAGAAAGGTCAGAAGCATCCGTCCGGCGAACCGCTGGCCACGCTGCAAAGCTTTCGCACTGCAACGGATAACGGCGATGTCGATTTCGGTCAGAATCTCATTGCGCGTAACAGTGGCGTGATTCGCGTTGGCGACGAGGTTGAAATTCTGTCCACCGGTCCGGCCAGAGTATATGGCGCGGCAGAAACCGATGATACTGCCCCGGTGCAACAACCCGATGCCACGGTGCTTATCGAGTGGCAGGGACAGACCTTTCGCGGAAATAATCAGCAGGTATTGCTTGAACAGCTGGAAAACCAGGGTATCCGGGTTCCCTACTCATGTCGGGCGGGAATTTGCGGATGCTGTCGAATTCGGCTGGTAGAAGGCGAAGTGAGCCCGCTGAAAAAATCAGCGATGGGAGATGACGGGACGATTCTGTGCTGTAGTTGTGTGCCCAAAACGGCAATCAGGCTGGAAAGTTAAACCGCCTGCTCAAGGCTGAAACTGTCAACCATTGTCTGCGGTTTCAGTCTGTCATTCATGATTTTAATTGCGTCGCCAAGCTGCATGGTGCGCCCGGCAATCACCACGCCCGGTTGTGCCAGCAGACAAAGCGCGGCGTTTTCACCCGGTTCAACCACTAACAGGTTTACCTGCTCATCGGTATCGCTTAAATCGACACAGGCAGCGTCCCCTACCACTGGCGTCCAGTTAATGCCGTGGGCGACAAAGTGCCAGCTTTTTGGCATCTGCGGCTTAAGATAACGAATAGCCACCAGCGCATTGAGCACCAGTTCCGCTTTTTGTTCTTTCGCTAAATCCAGGTAGCGGCATTTTTCTTCAAAGGAAAAATAAAGCGCGGCGTCATCAACGCAAAATCCGGAAGGAGAAAATGCATCAGGAGTGAGCATTTTACGAGCAAAACGCGAACGGAATAACATACCATTGGCTAAATCGAGCATCATACGATCGTGCTCTTCATCATAATACCAGCGCCAGTTATCGTCGGGTTTAATTCGCATCAGTTTCTCTCCTTTCCTTAATCATCGCCATTACGACAGTATCCTTTTGCCGCTTCGTTTATTGCCCTAATAATAAAAGCTCAGAATGCTTAAATAAGCAACAGTAAAGGAATATAAAACAACCAGGGCTAGAAATAAAGCCCTGGATTGTGATTAAGGTAGCATTCAGATATTGCTGACGATTTCTTTAATCAATGGTGGACCTTTAAAAATAAAGCCCGAATAAATCTGTACCAGGGTAGCGCCAGCGGCTATTTTCTCACGCGCGGCGATGACCGAGTCGATACCGCCAACGCCAATAATCGGCAACTGACCATTTAATTCCTGAGACAACTGGCGAATAATTTCTGTACTTTTTAATTGTAACGGACGACCGCTCAACCCACCCATTTGATCGCAATTTTTCATTCCCTGTACGAGAGAACGATCGAGAGTGGTGTTAGTTGCAATTACGCCATCAATATTATGACGAACTAAACTGTCGGCGACCTGGATCAGTTCTTCGACGGAAAGATCCGG
>NZ_SZXG01000012.1:0-41858 GCF_005281305.1 Citrobacter sp. wls706
CTGCGGCAATAAATAGCAATCGTTTTCCTGCTTCAGCCGTTTTATTCACTTTTCAACTTTTCTATGCCGTATAAATCATTTCGATAAACAAAATCTCTCTGCCAGACTGCACAAATTGTTATCAAGGTTAAATAAAAGCGAACAATTGGTTATAAGGGGAGATTGAACTTATGCGCGTCATTACTCTGGCGGGAAGCCCACGCTTCCCCTCTCGCTCCAGCGCGTTACTGGAATACGCCCGAGAAAAACTGAACAGCCAGGATGTCGAAGTCTGTCACTGGAATCTGCACAACTTTGCCCCAGAAGACCTGATTTATGCGCGCTTCGACAGCCCGGCGCTGAAAACCTTTGTCGAACAACTACACGACGCCGACGGATTGATTGTGGCAACACCAGTCTACAAAGCAGCTTACTCCGGTGCGTTGAAAACGTTGCTCGACCTGCTTCCCGAACGCGCACTGGAAGGCAAAGTGGTTTTGCCACTGGCAACAGGCGGTACCGTTGCGCATTTACTGGCCGTTGATTACGCACTTAAGCCGGTGCTGAGCGCGTTAAAAGCCCAGGAAATCCTGCACGGTGTTTTTGCTGATGATTCACAGGTGATTGATTATCAACATAAACCGCAGTTTACGCCCAACCTGCAACTGCGTCTGGACAATGCGCTCGACACCTTCTGGCTGGCGTTGCATCGTCGCGACGTCCAACTCCCTCAATTGAATGCTCTGCGAGGTGCCGCCCATGCTTAATCTGCTCAAACGTCACACGCCTTGGCTGGCGTTGACCGGATTGCTGTCACTTTCAACGCTCGCCCATGCCGCAGAGTCTGCACCAGACGCGCTGCGCATAGGCTACCAGAAAGGGAGCGTCAGCATGGTGCTGGCTAAAAGCCATCAGCTACTGGAGAAACGCTACCCACAGACCAAAATCTCGTGGATTGAGTTCCCGGCAGGGCCGCAAATGCTGGAAGCACTCAATATTGGCAGTATTGATCTCGGCAGTACCGGTGACATTCCACCGATTTTCGCCCAGGCCGCTGGAGCCGATCTGGTTTACGTTGGCGTCGAGCCGCCCAAACCAAAAGCCGAAGTGATTCTGGTGCCCAAAAACAGCCCGATCCAGAGCGTGGCGCAGCTCAAAGGGCATAAAGTCGCCTTCCAGAAAGGTTCCAGCGCCCACAATTTACTGCTGCGAGCCTTACAACAGGCCGGGCTGAAATTTACCGATATTCAACCAACATATCTGACACCCGCAGATGCCAGAGCAGCCTTCCAGCAAGGTAACGTTGATGCGTGGGCTATCTGGGATCCTTACTATTCCGCCGCGTTGCTGCAGGGTGATGTGCGCGTGCTAAAAGACGGCTCAGATCTCAAACAGACCGGCTCCTTTTATCTCGCCGCGCGTCCTTATGCCGAGAAAAATGGGGCATTTGTGCTTAGTGTGCTGGATACCTTTAGCCAGGCCGATGCGTTAACCCTCAGCCAGCGCCAACAAAGTATTACCCTGCTGGCCAAAACCATGGGGCTGCCAGAGCCGGTGATTGCGTCTTATCTTGATCACCGGCCGCCAACGACCATCTCGCCCGTCAGCGCCTCTGTTGCCGCTCTGCAACAACAAACCGCCGATCTGTTTTATGACAATCGTCTGGTGCCGAAAAAAATCGATATTCGCCAGCGTATCTGGCAACCCACTCAGCAGACAGGAGCAAAATTATGAGTCTGAACATGTTCTGGTTTTTACCTACCCACGGGGATGGCCACTATCTGGGGACGGAAGAAGGCTCGCGTCCGGTCGATCACAGTTATCTGCAGCAAATCGCACAGGCCGCCGATCGCCTGGGATTTACCGGCGTGTTGATCCCAACCGGTCGCTCCTGTGAAGATGCCTGGCTGGTAGCCGCCTCCATGATCCCTGTTACTCAGCGGCTCAAGTTTTTGGTCGCGCTGCGTCCAAGCGTAACATCGCCAACGGTTGCCGCGCGCCAGGCAGCAACGCTCGACAGACTCTCTAACGGCCGGGCGCTGTTTAACCTGGTGACCGGTAGCGATCCACAGGAGCTGGCTGGCGACGGCGTGTTTCTTGATCATACCGAGCGCTATGAAGCTTCTGCTGAATTCACCCAGATCTGGCGTCGGCTGTTACAGGGGGAAACTGTCGATTTCAACGGCAAACATATGCACGTCCGCGGCGCGAAGCTGTTTTTTCCTCCCGTACAACAACCCTGGCCGCCACTTTATTTCGGCGGTTCTTCCGATGTCGCGCAAGACCTGGCTGCCGAGCAGGTTGATCTCTATCTGACCTGGGGCGAGCCGCCTGAACAGGTGAAAGAGAAGATTGAGCAAGTGCGGGTCAAAGCGACAGCGCTTGGACGTAAGATCCGCTTCGGTATTCGTTTGCATGTGATCGTGCGGGAGACGACTGATGAGGCGTGGCAGGCAGCGGAACGTCTGATTTCTCATCTTGATGACGACACGATTGCCAAAGCTCAGGCCGCCTTCTCAAGAACGGATTCGGTTGGCCAGCAGCGGATGGCCGCACTGCATAACGGTAAACGCGACAAACTGGAGATTAGCCCAAACCTGTGGGCTGGCGTTGGACTGGTGCGTGGCGGCGCCGGGACCGCGCTGGTCGGTGACGGCCCTACCGTCGCGGCGCGTATCAACGAGTATGCCGCGCTGGGTATCGACAGTTTTGTGCTGTCGGGGTATCCGCATCTGGAAGAGGCATACAAAGTTGGCGAGCTACTGTTCCCGCATCTGGATGTATCGATCCCTGAAATTCCACAGCCACAGCGTCTGCACCAACAAGGCGAAGCGGTGGCTAACGAATTTATTCCTCGTAAGGTCGCGCAAAGCTAAGGAGCACGCTGATGACAACACCGAAAAACAGGTGGTTATTGCGCCTTGCCCCCTGGTTTTTGCCGGTAGGTCTGGTGGCGCTCTGGCAGATAGCCTCGTCAATGGGCTGGCTATCAACCCGCATCCTGCCCTCCCCGGAGGGCGTGGTCGAAGCCTTCTGGACGCTCTCCGCCAGCGGCGAGCTTTGGCAGCATCTGGCGATCAGCTCCTGGCGCGCGCTGATCGGATTCTCGATCGGTGGATCGTTAGGTTTGATGCTGGGACTCATTAGCGGTCTTTCACGCTGGGGGGAACGCCTGTTGGATACGTCGGTACAGATGCTGCGTAACGTCCCCCATCTGGCGCTGATCCCGCTGGTGATTTTGTGGTTCGGCATTGATGAATCCGCCAAAATCTTTCTCGTCGCCTTGGGCACTCTGTTCCCGATTTACATCAACACCTGGCACGGGATCCGCAATATCGATCGCGGCCTGGTGGAGATGGCGCGCAGCTATGGGTTGTCCGGCTTTTCACTGTTTATCCATGTGATCCTCCCCGGCGCCCTGCCCTCGATTATGGTTGGCGTACGTTTTGCTCTCGGCCTGATGTGGCTGACGCTGATCGTTGCGGAGACTATTTCAGCCAATGCCGGCATTGGTTATCTGGCGATGAATGCCCGAGAATTTCTGCAAACCGACGTGGTGGTAGTGGCCATCATTCTCTATGCCCTGCTCGGCAAACTTGCCGATGTCAGCGCCCAACTGCTGGAGCGGATCTGGCTGCGCTGGAACCCGGCTTACCATGTGAAGGAGGCTACTGTATGAATACCGCTCGCTTGAATCAGGGTACGCCGCTTTTGCTGAGCGCAGTGACCAAACAATACGCCGCCAATACGGTGCTGAATCAATTAGATCTGCATATTCCGGCAGGGCAATTTGTTGCCGTAGTGGGCCGCAGCGGCGGTGGCAAAAGCACCTTGCTGCGCCTGCTGGCTGGGCTGGAATCGCCCACTTCAGGCGCATTACTTGCCGGAACCACCCCACTGGCAGAGATTCAGGATGATACACGCATGATGTTTCAGGATGCGCGTCTGCTGCCATGGAAAACGGTTATCGATAACGTTGGTCTGGGGCTGAAAGGTCAATGGCGCGATGCGGCCCGTAATGCGTTGGCCGCTGTTGGCCTGGAAAACCGGGCACAGGAGTGGCCTGCCGCCCTGTCTGGCGGGCAAAAACAGCGCGTGGCCCTGGCGCGGGCATTAATTCACCGCCCTGGTCTGTTGTTACTGGATGAACCGCTCGGCGCGCTGGATGCGTTAACCCGTCTTGAGATGCAGGATCTGATCGTCTCGCTGTGGCAGGATCACGGCTTTACGGTGCTGCTGGTGACGCACGATGTCAGTGAGGCCGTCGCGATGGCAGACCGCGTGCTGTTGATCGAAGATGGCAAAATCGGGCTGGATCTGACGGTGGATATTCAGCGCCCCCGCCGTTTGGGATCGGTGCGGTTAGCCGAGCTGGAAGCGGAAGTGTTGAACCGGGTTATGAAACGCGGCGAGACGGAACAACCGATCCGTCGACATGGATAAACACTCAGAAAACAAGGCCCGGTAGCGCTTACCGGGCCTTTTGCCGGATGGCGGCGTTACCGCCTTATCCGGCCTACTAAACTACAGGTCAACGTTTCAGGCTAACGCTTTGTCAATCTTCTCAAACAGATCGCCGGAGAGATTCTCGAGGCCTTTCAACTGTTCCAGCGCCGCACGCATCTTCGCCTGACGTTTGGCATCATAACGTTTTAAACGAATCAACGGCTCAATCAGACGTGACGCCACCTGCGGATTGCGGCTGTTCAGTTCAGTCAGCATGTCGACCAGGAACTGATAACCGCTGCCATCTTCCGCATGGAAAGCCGCCGGGTTGCTGCCCGCAAAAGCACCAATCAGCGAACGGATGCGGTTCGGATTACTCATACTGAAGGAACGATGCTTCAGCAGACCGCGTACCGTTTCCAGCACGTTTCTCGCCGGGCTGGTGGATTGCAGGATAAACCATTTATCCATCACCAGACCGTCATGATGCCACTTATCGTCATACTCCTGCATCAATGCGTCGCGGCATGGCAGTTGCGCCGCCACAGCAGCGGACAGCGCCGCCAGGGCGTCAGTCATATTGTTCGCTTCACGGTACTGCTTGCTGACCAGCGTGTCAGCCAGATGGGTTTCGCCAAAGGCCAGGAAGCGCAGGCAGGCATTGCGCAGCGTACGTTTGCCAATATCAGCATGCTCAACGCGGTACTCGTCAAGATGATTAGCGTTATAGATGGCGAGGAATTCATCCGCCAGTTCAGCCGCCAGAGTGCGGGTCAATGCTTCGCGAACCTCCGTTATCGCCACGGGATCAATGATGTCGAACAGTTCGGCAATTTCATTCACCGAAGGCAACGTCAGGATTTCTGCCGCCAGCGCCGGATCGATTTTCTCATCGAGCAAAATCGCGCGGAATGCATCGGCCACATGTACCGGCAGCGACAGCGGCTGTCCCTGCTGATGACGGGCAACGTTGAGCTTAATATAGGTCGCCAGCAGACTTTGCGCCGCATCCCAACGCGAGAAATCGTTACGCGCATGACGCATCAGGAAGGTTAGTTGCTGATCGCTCCATTTGTATTCCAGTTTTACCGGTGCGGAGAATTCGCACAGCAGTGCCGGAACCGGCTGGAAGTAGACGTTATCAAAGACAAACGTCTGTTCTGCCTGGGTCACGTTGAGCACGGCATTCACCGGATGCCCGCCTTTTTGTAGCGGGATCACTTTCCCTTCGTTGTCATACAACTCGAGGGCGAAAGGAATATGCAGCGGTTGTTTCTCGGCCTGATCCGGCGTGGCTGGCGTACGCTGACTGATGGTCAGCGTGTATTGTTCCGTTGACGGATTGTAGTCATCACGCACGGTCAGAATCGGCGTACCGGACTGACTGTACCAGCGACGGAAATGTGAGAGGTCGACGTTGGACGCATCTTCCATCGCCTGCACAAAATCATCACAGGTAGCAGCGCTGCCGTCATGACGCTCAAAGTACAGCTGCATCCCTTTCTGGAAGTTAGCCTCACCCAGCAGGGTGTGGATCATACGAATGACTTCAGCACCTTTTTCGTACACGGTCAGGGTATAGAAGTTGTTCATTTCGATGACCATATCCGGGCGGATAGGGTGCGCCATCGGACTGGCGTCTTCGGCAAACTGCAAGCCGCGCATGGTACGTACATTGCTGATACGGTTTACCGCGCGTGAGCCGAGATCGGAACTGAACTCCTGATCGCGGAACACGGTTAAACCCTCTTTCAGACTCAACTGGAACCAGTCGCGACAGGTCACACGGTTGCCGGTCCAGTTATGGAAATATTCGTGACCAATAACGCGTTCAATATCGAGATAGTCTTTGTCGGTGGCCGTATCGGTGCGGGCCAGCACATATTTGGAGTTAAAGATGTTCAGACCTTTATTCTCCATCGCGCCCATATTGAAGAAATCAACGGCGACAATCATATAGATGTCGAGGTCATACTCGAGGCCGAAACGCTCCTCATCCCATTTCATGGAGTTTTTCAGCGAGGTCATTGCCCACGGCGCACGGTCCAGATTGCCGCGATCGACGTACAGTTCCAGCGCCACTTCTCGTCCTGAGCGGGTGGTAAAGGTGTCACGCAGGACATCGAAATCACCGGCTACCAGCGCAAACAGATAGCACGGTTTCGGGAACGGATCCTGCCACTGCACCCAGTGCCGACCGTTTTCCAGTTCACCCTGCGCCACGCGGTTGCCGTTAGAGAGCAGGAACGGATATTGGGTTTTATCGGCGATAATTTTGGTGGTAAAACGCGCCAGAACATCGGGTCTGTCGAGATACCAGGTAATATGGCGGAACCCTTCCGCTTCACACTGGGTGCACAGCGCATCGCCGGACTTATACAGTCCTTCCAGCGCGGTATTGGCCGCCGGACTAATCTCATTCACGATCTGCAGCGTAAAACGTTCCGGCAGCTGACTGATAACCAGAGCGCCCTCTTCTTCTTTATATGCTGTCCACGGTTCGTCGTTCACGTGGATTGACACCAGGGTCAGATCTTCGCCATTCAGCCGCAGGGGCGCATCGGACGCACCATGACGGACAGCCTGGCTCACTGCGGTGACCACGGTTTTTTCAGCATCCAGGTCAAAGGTCAAGTCAATATCAGTAATCTGGTAATCCGGCGCACGATAGTCGTGACGGTATTTGGCTTGTGGCTGTTGTGTCATAAAAAAACCTTTAGCATCTTTGGTAGAGTCTCGGCTTCAGTCTATTCCTGTTGCGTAAATCGCGCTACGCAGAATGTTCATCTTTTCAGGCACAAACACCCTTTTTGCTACATTTTCATAACACGTGGCACGAATTGCCCTCGACCAGAAAGAGAGCTTATGGTGTGATCGGGGTTCAATAAATCGCTAAACAGGGTATACTCCAGCGGTTTTCTTAGTTGTTTATTGTACTAAACGCTCCCGTGAGAGGATGCTACTGCGCACCTATGACACAATTCGCTTCTCCTGTTCTGCACTCGCTGCTGGATACAGACGCTTATAAGTTGCATATGCAGCAAGCCGTTTTTCACCACTACTATGATGTACAAGTAGCGGCTGAATTTCGTTGCCGTGGCGATGACCTGCTCGGTATTTACGCTGATGCTATTCGTGAGCAGGTGAATGCTATGCAGCACCTGCGGCTGCAGGAGGACGAGTACCAGTGGCTCTCCGGCCTGCCTTTCTTTAAAGCTGATTACCTCGCCTGGTTACGCGATTTCCGTTATAAGCCGGAACAAGTTTGCGTCACCAACGATAACGGTAAGCTGAACATCCGCTTAACCGGTCCATGGCGTGAAGTGATCATGTGGGAAGTCCCGCTGCTGGCAGTTATCAGCGAACTGGTGCACCGTTACCGTTCGCCCGAATCAGGCGTTCCACAGGCACTCAATGAGCTGGAAAGCAAACTAGTCGAATTCTCTGCTTTAACGAAAGATGTCGATATGTCCCGCTTCCATCTGATGGATTTCGGTACGCGCCGTCGTTTTTCACGCGAAGTACAGCAGGCCATTGTTAAACGCTTGCAGCAAGAATCCTGGTTTGTCGGCACCAGCAACTACGATCTCGCCCGCCGTCTGTCATTAACCCCGATGGGTACACAGGCGCATGAGTGGTTCCAGGCTCATCAGCAAATCAGCCCAGAGCTTGCCACCAGCCAGCGTGTTGCGCTGGCCGCATGGTTAAATGAATATCCTGACCAACTCGGGATTGCACTGACCGACTGCATCACCATGGACGCGTTTTTACGCGACTTTGGCGTCGAGTTTGCGACCCGTTACCAGGGCTTACGTCACGACTCAGGCGATCCGGTAGAATGGGGTGAAAAAGCCATTGCCCATTATGAAAAACTGGGGATTGATCCGCTGAGCAAAACGCTGGTGTTCTCAGATAACCTCGATCTGAAAAAAGCGATTGAGCTCTACCGCCACTTCTCTTCTCGCGTACAGTTGAGTTTTGGCATTGGTACACGGCTAACGTGTGATATTCCGCAGGTTAAGCCACTCAATATTGTTATCAAGCTGGTGGAGTGTAACGGTAAACCGGTGGCGAAGTTATCTGACAGCCCCGGCAAAACCATCTGCCACGATAAAGCGTTTGTTCGTGCGTTGCGCAAAGCTTTCGATTTGCCGCATATTAAAAAAGCCAGTTAATCCTCACAGGGAGCCACATCGGCTCCCTTTTCGCGTTTATTTCCGAAATCTTTCACTCCAGCAACGAATTCTGCTTGTCTGATTGCAGATGCCAGGTAACATAGGTATCCCCCCCATTACGGGTGGACATGTGTTTATATATCCGACTATTAACAGAGAGAATATTATGAGCGTTGTGCCTGTAGCCGACGTACTCCAGGGCCGCGTAGCCGTTGACAGCGAAGTCACCGTGCGCGGATGGGTGCGTACCCGCCGAGATTCAAAAGCTGGCATCTCCTTCCTCGCCGTTTATGACGGTTCCTGCTTTGATCCTGTACAGGCCGTCATCAATAATTCTCTGCCCAATTACAATCAGGACGTATTGCGCCTGACAACGGGCTGTTCAGTTATCGTAACGGGTAAAGTCGTTGCGTCGCCTGGACAGGGACAGAGCTTTGAAATTCAGACCACTGAGGTTGAAGTCGCGGGCTGGGTTGAAGATCCTGACACCTACCCGATGGCGGCCAAGCGTCACAGCATTGAGTATCTGCGTGAAGTCGCGCATATGCGTCCGCGTACCAACATGATTGGTGCGGTAGCGCGTGTACGTCATACGCTGGCGCAAGCGCTGCATCGTTTTTTCCACGAGCAGGGTTTCTTTTGGGTATCCACGCCGCTGATTACAGCTTCCGATACGGAAGGTGCGGGTGAAATGTTCCGCGTTTCTACGCTGGATCTGGAAAACCTGCCGCGTAACGATCAGGGAAAAGTTGATTTCGATAAAGACTTCTTCGGTAAAGAAGCCTTCCTGACCGTTTCTGGTCAGTTGAACGGCGAAACCTACGCCTGCGCCCTGTCCAAAATTTATACCTTTGGCCCGACGTTCCGTGCAGAAAACTCTAACACCAGCCGTCACCTGGCGGAGTTCTGGATGCTGGAGCCAGAAGTGGCTTTCGCCAACCTGGACGACGTGGCAGGCCTCGCTGAAGCCATGCTGAAGTATGCTTTCAAGGCCGTACTGGCAGAGCGCGCGGATGATATGAAATTCTTCGCTGAACGTGTCGACAAAGATGCGATTTCACGCCTGGAACGTTTCATTGACGCCGACTTCGCGCAGGTGGACTACACCGACGCGGTAAGCATTCTCGAAAAATGCGGCAAACAGTTTGAAAACCCGGTTTACTGGGGTGTGGATCTCTCTTCCGAGCACGAACGTTATCTTGCTGAAGAGCACTTCAAAGCGCCAGTCGTGGTTAAAAACTATCCGAAAGATATTAAAGCGTTTTATATGCGCCTTAACGAAGACGGTAAAACCGTTGCGGCAATGGACGTACTGGCCCCGGGAATCGGTGAAATCATCGGTGGTTCTCAGCGTGAAGAGCGTCTGGACGTGCTGGATGCCCGTATGCTGGAGATGGGTCTGAACAAAGAAGATTACTGGTGGTATCGCGACCTGCGCCGCTACGGTACTGTTCCGCATTCCGGCTTCGGCTTAGGCTTCGAGCGTCTGATTGCCTACGTTACTGGCGTGCAGAACGTCCGTGATGTCATTCCGTTCCCACGTACTCCGCGTAACGCCAGCTTCTAAAGCTGAATTTTTAATTCAAAGGCCAGCATTCATTGCTGGCCTTTTTTGTAACCGCTCCACGTAACAGGGATCCCCATCACACGTTAAATACAACCCTTCGATTCCCCTCTTCCTGTTACGTAATATTTCACCGCAACACATTTGCACAAAAAATAATCAGCAATTTTATTGTGGATTAGCATTTTCTGATTAAATAGTACATTTTTTAACCTTTTACATAGCAATCCAGATGTCCATAAATTGCCTTCGGTAAAATCAGTCCTTTTAGTCACAGCAGAGAAAAAGCGGTCTTAGCAAAATTAAACATAAGAAAATCATATAAATAGAAATAACGGCGGCGATTTTTAGCGCGCAGACATCTGAACTTTGAAGTTGTTCACAAAGTTGCACAAAAATAACATCTTGTTACATATTTTTTCTTTTTGAAACTAAATCTTTATATTTGTAGCACTTTGAGAGTAGCGAAACGGTAGTTTGAATGGAAAGATGCCTGTCAGACACATAAAGACACCAAACTCTCATCAATAGTTCCGTAAATTTTAATTGACGGAATTTATTGGCGGCAGTGGCAGGTGTCATATAAAAACCGATGAGGGTAATAAATAATGATGAAGCGCAATATTCTGGCAGTGGTTATCCCTGCTCTGCTGGTAGCCGGGGCAGCTAACGCTGCAGAAGTTTATAACAAAGATGGCAACAAAGTAGATATCTACGGTAAAGCCGTAGGTCTGCACTATTTTTCCAAGCACAACGGTGAAAATGCCTACGCTGCTAACGGCGATCAGACATACGCCCGTCTTGGTTTCAAAGGGGAAACTCAGATTAACGACCAACTGACCGGCTACGGCCAGTGGGAATACAACTTTGCCGGCAACAATGCTGAAGGCTCAAACGCGCAGGACGGTAACAAAACTCGTCTGGCGTTTGCCGGTCTGAAATTCGGCGATGCAGGCTCCTTCGACTACGGTCGTAACTACGGTGTCGTATACGATGCACTGGGTTACACCGATATGCTGCCAGAATTCGGTGGTGATACCGCCGCTTCTGACCAGTTCTTCTCCCAGCGTAACGGCGGTCTCGCAACCTACCGTAACTCCAACTTCTTCGGTCTGGTTGAAGGCCTGAACTTCGCCGTTCAGTACTTGGGCAAAAACGAGCGTGATGACGTTCGTCGCTCTAACGGCGATGGCGTTGGCGGTTCTATCAGCTACGAATTCGACGGCTTCGGTATCGTAGGTGCTTATGGTGCGGCTGACCGTACCGATGCTCAACAAAACCCGGCTCTGCGCGGTCATGGCGACAAAGCTGAGCAGTGGGCGACCGGCGTTAAGTACGATGCGAACAACATCTACCTGGCGGCGAACTACAGCGAAACCCACAACGCAACCCGTATCGCTAACGGTTATGCTAACAAAACTGAAGACGTGCTGTTGGTTGCCCAGTATCAGTTCGACTTCGGCCTGCGTCCGTCCCTCGCCTATACCAAATCTAAAGGTAAGGACATTGAAGGTATCGGTGACGTAGATCTGGTGAACTACTTCGAAGTGGGTGCGACTTACTACTTCAACAAAAACATGTCCACCTATGTTGATTACATCATCAACCAGATCGATTCTGACAACAAACTGGGCGTAGGCTCTGACGACACCGTTGCAGTGGGTATCGTTTACCAGTTCTAATAGCAGACCTCTTTGTTAAATGCCTAAAAAACAGGACTTCGGTCCTGTTTTTTTATCTCTGCTAGCGGATTCTTGCGTCTTAAAAAAACACCTCAGCTTTTCGTCAGTAACGGTTGGCATTTTGTAAATCTACCGTTAACCTGATAGCGGACTTCTCTTCTGTAATCACTATGGAACCTCGTCATGTTTGAGAACATTACCGCCGCTCCTGCCGACCCCATTTTGGGTCTGGCTGATTTGTTTCGTGCCGATGACCGCCCAGGAAAAATAAACCTCGGGATCGGTGTATATAAAGATGAGACAGGCAAAACGCCGGTACTGACCAGCGTTAAAAAAGCCGAGCAATATATACTGGAAAATGAAACCACCAAAAACTACCTTGGCATTGACGGTATTCCAGAGTTTGGTCGTTGCACTCAGGAATTACTGTTTGGCAAAGAGAGTTCGCTTATCAACGACAAACGCGCACGTACGGCACAGACCCCAGGCGGCACTGGCGCACTGCGTGTAGCAGCTGATTTCCTGGCAAAAAACACCTCGGCTAAACGCGTTTGGGTAAGCAACCCGAGCTGGCCGAACCATAAGAGCGTCTTTAACTCTGCCGGTCTGGAAGTTCGTGAATATAATTATTACGATGCGGCAAACCATTCATTAGACTTTGATGCGATGCTGGCAAGCCTCAGCGAAGCGCAGGCAGGCGACGTGGTGTTATTCCACGGCTGCTGCCATAACCCAACCGGTATCGATCCTACGCTGGAGCAGTGGCAAACGCTGGCTCAGCTTTCCGTCGATAAAGGTTGGTTGCCGCTGTTTGACTTCGCCTACCAGGGTTTTGCCCGTGGTCTGGAAGAAGATGCGGAAGGTCTGCGCGCATTCGCGGCACTGCACAAAGAGCTGATCGTCGCCAGCTCCTACTCCAAGAACTTTGGTTTGTACAATGAGCGCGTAGGTGCCTGTACGTTGGTTGCAGCCGATGCTGAAACCGTTGACCGCGCGTTTAGCCAGATGAAATCAGCCATTCGTGCTAACTATTCCAACCCGCCTGCACACGGCGCATCCGTAGTCGCTACGATTCTGAGCAACGACGCGCTGCGCGCCATCTGGGAACAAGAGCTGACTGATATGCGCCAACGCATTCAGCGCATGCGTTTACTGTTCGTGAATACGCTGCAGGAGAAAGGTGCAAGCCGCGACTTCAGCTTTATCATCAAACAAAACGGCATGTTCTCATTCAGCGGCCTGACCAAAGAGCAGGTTCTGCGCCTGCGTGAAGAGTTTGGTGTCTATGCCGTCGCTTCCGGACGTGTAAACGTAGCCGGAATGACGCCAGATAACATGGCGCCGCTGTGCGAAGCGATTGTCGCAGTACTGTAATCAATAGCGCACAAAAAAAGGCCGCAATCGCGGCCTTTTTATTTATCTGCGGTTTTACCAGACAGGCATTTCATCCTGCAGAAACGGGTTATGTAACCGTTCGTGGCCCAGCGTAGAAAGTGGACCGTGGCCCGGAATAAACGTCACGTCATCGCCCAGCGGCAACAGTTTACGTTTAATCGAATCGATCAATTGACTGTGATCGCCGCGCGGGAAATCACTGCGCCCTACGCCACCTTTGAAAATCACGTCACCCGAAATCAGTAACTTTGACTGCTCATCAAAGAAGACCACATGCCCTGGCGTGTGACCGGGACAATGGAGCACCTGTAATGTGACATTACCCACGCTTACCCGATCGCCTTCATTTAACCAGCGATCGGGCGTCAGCGGCTCACAATCTCCCAGGCCAAACATCCGGCTCTGAGCAGGCAACCCCTGTAACCAGAACTCATCTTCTTTTTCCGGGCCAATAACCGGTACACCATAATGCTGTGCCAGTTCAGCCGCCGCCCCTACGTGGTCAAGATGACCATGGGTAAGCAGGATCTGCATAAGCGTCAGACCGCTGGCATCCACTTCCTGTTTGATTTTCCCGGCATCGCCGCCGGGATCGACCAGCGCGGCCAGACGTGTCTGCTCACACCAGATTAACGAGCAGTTCTGGGCAAATGCAGTGACCGGAATAATACGATAGTTCATACAGCTCCTGTTTCATTAAGCTTACGGATCACCAGTGCCGTGCAGGTCCGGTGTCAATATGCACAAAGTTACTGCTGGGGTAGTATCCTACACCACCTGCGCGCATAGATAACGCAGCTTTGCGAATATTACTTAATGCGATGCCTTCAATATGGAAATCCATAGCCTGGCCTTTCGTGTGGTAGCTTTTCTTAGCGACACCACGGCTGCGCGCACGGAGTTCATTATTGGTATCGATTGAGCGATAGCCAGAGATCAGCTGTACGGGTTTACGCGTGCCCAGCAGACCCTGCAGACGGAAGAGTTGGTCAAACAATCCCGGGTCAATGGATTTCACTTTATTGGCCCGAAAATCACGGAAAAAGTGGTTAAGTTTTGCTAATTCGTCCTGAATATAGCCCCTGCCATCAAAAAACTCTGCTTTTATTGACTCACCGGTATGCAGGTTATTCAGAGTCAATATACGCGGACGTGGGGTGGAGAGTGTGGCAAACGCAGGCGTAGGCAGGATGGCAGCGCCGAGGGCAATGCCACCAAGCGCCAGCAGTTTGCGGCGATTAGCGTCAAATTTGTCCATGGTATTAAGGTCTACAAGGTCAATGTTATCGTATGTATGCTCTAGCGCACGCGGGAAACCTTATCTGGCTAAGTAGTCCACGTCAAGGCTCCCAACCCCAGGAAATACGGGGCTTGCAGCCATTTAGCCCCATTTCCAACATAACTTACGACAATCATTTTCCTCGAACTGCTTCATTTATCTGATTAATTGTTCGGCTTTTGACACAATTTGTGCGCTGGATCGCGCTGTCAGATCGTAATTGTAAATATCTGTACGATACTGCGTCCGCCCATCCGCCCCCACAAACGCGGTCAGGTAGTAAAGATTGACCGGAATATTCTGACGAATATTCACGTACCGCGTATCCCCTTGCTTCAGGGCGTCCGAGATGCGCGTATCATTCCAGCCCGCATCCTGTAGCAGCATATTCGCCAGCTCAGATGCCTTATTCACACGCACGCAGCCTGAGCTAAGCGCCCGCGTATCTTTCTGGAACAGGTTGTGGTTTGGCGTATCGTGCAGATAAATAGCATCTGAACTCGGCATATTAAATTTATAACGGCCGAGCGAGTTACGCGCGCCCGGCGCCTGCTGGAAGCGGAACGGCAGATTCGATGCGGTAATGGTCGCCCAGTCAACCTGCCATGGATCTATCGTCTCTTTGCTATTCCAGCCGCGCATTACGGTATAGCCGTGACGCTCAAGGTATCCCGGGTCATTCCACACCTTAGGCAGAATATCTTTACGTGCCAGCGTCGGCGGTACGTTCCACGGTGGGTTAACGACCACATTATTCAGCGCACTGCTCATCATCGGCGTTTTGCGATCGGGACGCCCGACAATAACGCGTGAGGCTAGCACCTGATTGCCGTTCTGATAATAAACCAGCGAGTAGGCAGGAATATTCACCATGATACCGGTAGACAAATCACTCGGCAGCAGGCGCAAACGCTGAATATTCAACGCCAGCACACCTGCACGCTGAGCGGGCGTTACGTTCAGCCAGTCACGCGTTGCGGGTCCAATGGCGCCATCGGCCCCCAACCCCTGCCACGTCTGGAAACGCTTCACTGCCGCAACCAGTTCACTGCCGTAAGCGCTACGCCCTTCTTTAGCAGCCGTACTGACGACTGATTCAAGCATCCCGGTGCGGCGTAAGATTTCACGCAACGCGGGGATATCGTTACTCCACTCGCCAGGACGCAGCGTCGCGGTACTGGTTAACTGCGGCCAGGGACGCGTATCGCTCACCAGTTTTAACAACGATTCATGCATGGCTGCATACTGCGGATGCTGAGGCGCCAGGCCGGTAATAAACGACGTCAGTTGCCCATTATCCAGCGCCACCTGCCATTGGTTGATCACGGAAATCGGCGGAGTTGCCAGCGCATAGGGCTTATTACTGTAGAGCCAGCGATTACCTTTGACGGGGATATTTGCGATAAAGTGCAGATATCCCATCAGGGCATCAGAAAGCACGATGTCTCGCGCCTGACCCGTTACCGCCGGGTCGGTAAGCAATGCGACCCAGGTGGTAAATTGCGGCTGAAATCCGGCAATCGCCACCTCGGCTAACTGTTGCTGAAACGCTTTTACCGCATCTCGATTTTCCCACATCGGTTTCATTTCGCGAGCGGCATACAGCAATTCCAGCTGGCTCATATAAACCGGCGTGAAGCCCGCGGGAAGTTGAGATTGTAATTTGGCGCGAGCGCTATCGACAGACACGCCCTCCGGCAGCGGTTGAATACCCGCCATGATAGCAGTCGCGGAAGATTGAACCTGCGGTTGCGGTAACGCTGTTGGCTGTTCACTGACGGACGCTGAGCTATCGCCAGGGATCATTTCAGGCTCATCGGCCTGCGCATTGAACAGTGGAGCGAATGTTACGGCCAGGCACAAACTAATTGCCGACAGCCGACGACCACACATTTTATTAAGCAACATCCCTTGCCCCCTGTTTTCTTTATCATACTTTGAGTAGCCAGGCCGTAGCATTCCCCTTTTGTTTGCTGGGGTCGGACCTGTAAAACGCCAATACACGCTGAAGTATGACTAGCAAGCCTGCCACGAGTTAGGCTTACCTTTAGTATATAAACATCAAATAGTTTTTGCCTAACCTAATGTAAAGAAGTCTAAAGAAATTACACCAGGCATTATGTGCTTTTCAGAAAAGAAGAAGGCGGCTATTTAGCCGCCTTCTTACTTAGCTTGCCTGCGAGGAAGCGTCTTCCGTTCCTGGCAGTGGCTCAGGTAACTGCGGGGCAAACCCGCGCAGGCCCACCACGTGAACATGCTCGGTGTTCTGGAAGACTTTACGTACCAGTTTATAGGTGGTGCCTTTCTCCGGGCTGATGTTTTCCGGCGCAGCGATAATCAGTTGCATCTGCAAACGCTCGCACAGTTCAAACAGGGTCGCGATAGATCGGGCATCAAGTCGCGCAGCTTCATCAAGGAACAGCAGACGACAAGGCGAGATATCTTTACCGCGCAGTCTGCGACCTTCGTCTTCCCAGCTCTGCACAACCATCACCAGAATAGACATCCCGGTACCGATCGCCTCACCCGTTGACAGTGCGCCAGATTCAGCACGCAGCCAGCCGTCTGAACCACGGTTAACCTCGACTTCCATTTCCAGATAGTTACGGTAGTCCAGCAGCTCTTCACCAATGGTTTGCGGCGTGCGTTGCCCCATATCAATCTGCGGATTCAGACGCTGATACAGCTTCGCCAGCGCTTCAGAGAAGGTCAGACGGTTGCTGTTAAACAGATCCTGATGCTGTTCATGCTGCTCGGAAAGTACGTCCAGCAAGGTGGCGTGGGTTTCACGCACGTTGACGTTCAGACGAACGCTATTTACCTGGCCAAACGATACGCTTTGCAGACCCTGGTTCAACATACGGATACGGTTTTGTTCGCGCTGAATCGTCTTACGAATGATGTTCGCCACGCTGCGGGAGCTGATCGCCAGCTTCTGTTCACGCGAGGTTAATTCTTCCGTCAAACGGCTCAGTTCGATCTCCATCTGTTCAATCGCTTCCACCGGATCGTCGGTACGAATAATATCCTGACGAATACGTTCACGCAGATGCTGATAAACCGCGACAAAGAACTGAATTTTACGCTCCGGGCGCTTCGGATCTTCAGACATGCGCAACACATCACGCAGGTGTTCGTTATCCGCCACCGCCAGACGCAGCGCGCCCAACGCCTTATCCGACATCGAACGCAGTTCATCGCCAGAAAGATACGCCAGCTCGCGACGGTGCAGACGGCGTTCAACGCCATTGTCTTTCACCATGCGCATGACCGCACACCAGCCGGCTTTCGCGGTGACTACCTGTTCGCGCATCTCAAAATAATCGCGTTCCAGTTTGCGCAATTTGCGGGTCAGGTTATCCATCTCCGCTTCGCAGAAGGTCAGCGCTTTTTCCAGTTGGTTACGGCGCGCACGGTTGTTACTGAGCTGCGCATGCAGTTCATCACGACGGATACGGGCACGCTCTTCCGCGCCGCTGTCAGCACGAACGCCGATATCCTGCAGTTCACGTTGTAAATCGTTGAGCAGTTCTTTTTTAGTGTCATAGGAGCTTTTCAGCGACGCCATGACCTGGTTGTACTGGCTTAACTGCGCGGCGTGGCTGCGCAGCGCTTCACGAGCGCGGGTACGTTCAGCTTCCGCCTGTTCCAGACGCTGGCGCAGTTTTTCGTTCAGATCGCTGTTGCCGCTCAGCATTTCGGCTGAATCGGAATAGCTAAAGTGCGCCCGGCGTTGTACGACCTCAGTCAGCGCAAACGCCTGCTGACGCGCATCACGCTGCATCTGCTGGGAATACGCGTAATCTTCCTTCAGTTGTTCAAACTGCTCAGGGTCATTTTGCAGAACCGAAACCATCGGTTCCAGTTTGGCTAACTGATTACCGTGCTGCTGCACAAAACGCGCCGCTTCCTGAGCTTCATCCAGACGCTCGCGAATTTCGTCCACGCGATCGGCCAGCGTTTCATCGGCCAGCAGATTCAAACGCGGCAGCAGGCGGTTCAGCGCAGAAACCCCCTCTTTCGCCTGTTCAAACTGCATACGGCTTTGCTGGTTATCATTTTCATGATTGGTCAGCGCACGCTCCAGCTCAACGCGGCGGCTGTTCAACTGACGAATTTCGGCTTCTGGATCGGCTTCAAACGCCACTGACAAATGGCTGCCGATAAAGCGGCTGAACGCCTGATGCAGACGCTGGGTTTTCTGGACGTCAAAAGAGAGCGTGGCAAAACGTTCAGACAGCCCTTCACGCTCGGCATGCAGGGTTTCGATACGGCTTTCGCGCGCCGCACGACCAAAAATCGGCACCGTCGGGAAGCGGGAATAACGCCACTGGCGCTCGGCGGTTTTCACCACCACCGCTTTTTCCAGCTCATCGACGCTGAAAACGCTGTCATCAAATGACTGCGGATCCCCTTCGATAAAATAGAGATCTTCCGGACAATCCGTCAGTCCTTCAAGCTGTTCGGTAATCAGCGACAGATCCGGCACCACGATAGCATGGCGTGAGGGGCCGTACAGCGCGGAGAAGTACGGCGCATCTTCAAGGCTAACGTCGTCATAAATTTCTGACAGCAGCACGCCACCGAAGCGTTCCGCCAGCGCGTTCAGACGTTGATCTTCCGCCCCGCCCGGCTGACTTAAACGTTCAATTTCTTCATCAACCGCGTTTTTGCGCGCGCCAACTTCATCGCGCTCAACAATGGCTTCACGCTCGCGCTCCAGCAATTGCTGCAGATACTCGGTCACGTCCTGGCTGGAGGTAAACTCTTCGCCGCACTGTTCGCTAAGTTGATTCAGGCTATTTTGCGCGGCCAGCCAGACCGGTGCGCGTTTCATCAAATGCTGGATACGCGACTGCAGCTGTTCCTGTTCCTGACGCAACGTCATTCGCTGTTCGCTGGCGGACGATACGCTGTCCGACAAGGCGGCGATACGCGCTTCCAGTTCCTGATGTAGCGCTTCCAGTTCATCAATATCGAACTGTTTACCCTGGCGTTTGCAGAATTCAGCCAGCAGCCGCTCGGCGTCCTGCTGCTCGCGCAGACGCTGCTCCAGTTCGCTAAGACGCATACGCAACGGCTGAACCTGTTCCGCCAGGTGACGCTGCTCAACACCTTCCCGCAGCAGTTCACGCGCCACGCTCCAGGCCTCACTACGCGCCAGTGGGCCGTTGATCGCCGCCACCAGCTGATAAGCCTGTTCAAACTGACTGTGCGCGGTTTGCGCCACGCTCATTTTTTGTTCCAGCGTCAACAGTTTTTCTGTAGCTTCCTGCTCTTTGGCCTGGAAGGTTTCCAGCCATTCAGCAGCGCTGTCGGCTGTCAGATCCGGTAAGTGACACAGCTCTTTGGCCCGGCTTAACGCCTGAATTGCCTGGGCATACTGGATAGCTCGCGTTTGCTGGACATCCAGCGCCTGCTGGTAATCGGCAAGCTGACTTTTCAGCTCATCCACCTCCAGCTCAGCAGCTTCCGCGCGGGCTTCGTTTTCATCCTGGCGGTCAACGGCTTCCGCGACCACTTCATTTTGCTCTTCGAGACGGACCTGTAATTCTTCGAGATCCGCTTCATAGCGTTCAATTTTTTCCTGCTGACGCAGCGCGGTTTGCACCAGATTGAGGTGATCGCTTGCCGCCTGGTAATCAGCTTCCAGATCGCCTTCCGCACCGTTGTGCTCGCCCAGCTCGCGCGCCATATCTACGTGTTTATACTGCTCAGCAGCCAACTGCTTGCGTGAGGTATGCAGTTCACGACGATATTCCAGCGCTTTATCCAGATGAATACGGCGCTCGTTGGCATGGCGCATATAATCCGCTGCCACATAGTTGGTCGCTTCGCTGATCAAATGCTTAAACAGATCGCGGTCAGACTGGGTTACGCGAATCGCTTCCAGCGTCATGCGGTTTTCACGCAGCGCGGCTTCCATATCCTGGAACGCTTTGCGCACGCCACCGTTTTCTGGCAGCAGGTAATCACGCAGTGAGCGAGTAATGGCGCTGGAGATACCGCCATACAGCGAGGCTTCAATCAGACGATAGAATTTACTACGATCGGACGCAGAGCGCAGACGACGGGCAATGATGCCCAGATCGAACATCAGCGAGTGATAATCCGTTATCGAGTTGAACTGCTTAAACTGCACGCCTTCCATCTCATCAAGCTTCTCTTTCAGCTCAGGGAGAGACAGGACGCGCGCCTGGCGTTCATTCAGCGTTTCCGTAACCAACTGAGTGGGCTGCACCGACATCGGTAGCCCCTGAATGGCAAACGGCTTGATATCCACTTTACGATCGCGACCGGCAACCTGTTGCAGACGAACGCCGACAACCACGCGCTGATGGCGGGAGTTGAGGACGTCAAGCATTGAGTAACAGACACCCGCTTTGAGCTTACCGTGCAGACCTTTGTCACGTGAACCGCTGGTCGCACCGGCTTCGGTGGTATTACGGAAATGCAGCAGGGTTAAATCCGGGATGAGCGCCGTAACAAATGCCGCCATGGTCGTGGATTTACCCGCACCGTTACCACCGGACAGCGTGGTAACCAGTTCATCCAGGTCGAACGTACGGGCAAAAAAACCATTCCAGTTAATCAGCGTAAGTGAGCGAAATTTACCGCGTTCAATCATTATTCTTCTTCTCCACTGTCCGGCTGATTCTCTTCGGGCTCATCGTTAAGCTGCAGGCGGTTTTCGACCGGCATCGCTTCGCCATCACGAATTAAGCGACGCTGGGCTTCACGCGGATCGTCACCGCTGCGCACGTCCGCGCCAAAGCGGAAGACCGATTCCGTAATACGGAATTTGCTGCTGTCGTGGCCCAGAAACCACACCATGCCTAAGCGACGCAGACGGTTTAGCGAAGAACGTACCTTTTCCTGTAGCTTCTGACGGTCAACGTCCGAACCGGTTGAACGATTGTTCACCAACTTCAGCAGTTTCGCTTCGTCCGCCAGCGTCAACAGCTCGTCGTACAACTCTTGTTGGGTAAAAATCCCTTCATTCGCCAGGCGTTCCGGGCTGAGATAGAGATAGCAAAGAATTTTACCCACCATCATGTCCAGTTCGGACAGAACCGAACGCGGAATGAGCGTCGTTGAACGCGGGCGAAGATAGAAGAACCCTTCCGGCGCGCGGATCAGTTCCACGTTATAGCGGCTGTAAAATTCTTCAAAATACTCCTGAAAATCCATCAGGAAGGCATGATTATCCAGTTCATCCAGGCCGATATGTCGGCCCGAACGTAAGGCGCTATCCAGCGCCGGAAATAACGGATTCGCCAGCGCCTGCGCCAGCTTTACCGGCATCACTTGTTCAATATTTGTCAATGACATGCGCCTGTACCTTGGCTCCGTAATCATTAATCGGCTGCCATTTAGCTGGCAGTCCGGTGAAATCTGCTTGCGCTACGCCAAGACGTACCGCCTGATCGATAACAATACGCGCGACGTCGAAGTGACGCGCACGTGGATATTGCGCCAGATACTCGCGCACTACCAAACCGAGATCCAGTGGCGTTTGTCTGGATTTGTAGATAGCCAACTGTTCTTCGATGATCGCCGCCAGTTGCTCACGGATCTCGTTAAACTCTTCATATTCCAGATCTGTCGGAAGTTCACCGGTGACCTCTTCGTCACGCAGGACCATCTCTTCATCACGCATATCGAGCAGACGGTCGGCATTGGCATAAGTCAGCGCCCACGGTTCGTCAAAATAAGTCTGCACGGACTGGCGCAAACGCTGGGCAAAGACGCGGTTTTTATCCATATCAATCGCGGTACGGATAAACTTATGCACATGACGATCGTAACCAATCCACAAATCAATAGACTGCTGACCCCAACTGATAATGCGGTCGAGTTTGCTTTGTAAGTCAAACACCAGCCTGTCGACAAAATGCAAATCGTCATGCGTCATCGTGGCATCCTGGATGCGTAACAGGTTTGCCTGTAGCTTATCCCCCGCCGCTTCCAACGTATCCTGCAGTTCGCGCAGCGTCCCGGAAGTTTCAGAAAGCAGCAGTTCACAGCTGGAAATCGCCGCCCGCCAGTCTTTGTTCAGCAACTGCGCGATATCGTCTTTCACCTGCTGCTGCTGTTCATCCATGATGCGCTGGGTGAGATCGATACTGTCAAAAATCTCCGCCACCGAATATTTCAATGGCGCATATACATTGCGATGCCAGTGAAACTCATCGCCACCTTCCGCTGCCGCATCCGCCGCGCGCTTCAATTCACCGGCCACAATCGACAACTGCATAGAAAGACGCAGTGTAGAGAATTCGCGTTGACGAATATAATAATCGGTGATGCCAATGCCGAGCGGCGTCAAACGATAAATCGCGTTTCCTTCTGCCTGCTCGCTGGTAAAGCGGTTCAGCAGACGTTGACGCACCATATCGTTGATCGCGTTGTTCGCGCGTACACCAATGGTTTCGCTGGTTTGCTCAAACGCATCACTCACATGGCGGAACGCATCCACCAGCTCACCTTCACTCATCTCGCCGTCAAGTCGCTCGCCGTTCAGAGTGGCGACCGCCAGCAGGAACGAAAGTCTGTCTACCGGCAGAGAGATGGAGAAGTCATTTTTTCTGGCCCAGGCAACCAGTTCGGGGACTGTCTGGGAAAATTCACTCATAGGTTATCCTTGCATCTGCGGCTCGGGCCGGACTTTTAATCGCGGTGACATGAATATAGCGCCCAAGGCTGATATACGGTTCCTGGCGGCAATAGCGCGTTTCTAACTCAAGTAACATTTCGTAGTCGTCATGCTGTTTATGCTTATCCCGCAGATAATCATGAAACACACGGACGCCTGTTTTACTCGTTACCTGCCAACCGATCTCTTCCAGCCACTGGTAAACCTGCCCCGGATCGCGTGGGTAGTCCGGTGAAAGCGTACGCTTTTTACGTTTCGGCATCCCCACCTGCACATAGTCAAAGTTCCCTGCGACCATGTTATGCATCAACAGACCGTTAGCATTGTAGAACATTAACGACAGCGCGCCGCCGGGACGCAATACTGACCACAGCGTCTGTAATACGCTGACGGGATCCGTCACCCATTCCAGCACAGCATGAAACAATATCAGATCAACCGGGGTTTCCAAATGCGCAGTAACGTCCTGAGCGGCGCATTGTATAAAATGCATGTTTCCGCTCACACCTTTTGCCTCTGCCGCCTGTTTCGCACGGGCGATCATTTCGCCTGACAGATCGCATAATGTCACGAAGTGCCCACGTTGCGCCATCTTGATGGCCGTTTGCCCTTCACCACCGCCGGCATCCAGAATGTGCAATTTTTGCTCACCGAATGTCGCTAATAATCGATCCAAATCCTGCCAAAGGATAGCCTGTCTTAATTGACCTTTGGTGGTGCCGTAAATGTTACGGGAAAACTTCTCTGCAATGTCATCAAAATTGCGATCCCGCATCGGGCTCTCCACATGCTGGCTTTAGGGTGACTAAGTAAAACCGCTATTTTGTCACACCCACGCCGAGAATGAACCTTCCTGGTGTAATATCCCTGCAGATCCCCTGCTGTATGGTTAAAAAAGGAACCAAAAAGGATGCTTTTTACGCTGAAGAAAGTGATTGGCGGTATGATGCTGCCGCTTCCGCTGATGCTAACGATGATGGGTATTGGCCTGGCGCTGGTCTGGTTTAGCCGCTTTCAAAAAACAGGGAAAGTGTGTATCAGCCTGAGTTGGCTGGCGCTATTACTCCTGAGCTTGCAACCCGTCGCCGACAGCTTGCTGAAACCTATTGAGGATAGCTATCCCACCTGGCAGGATACGCAAAAAGTAGAATATGTTGTGGTGCTGGGCGGAGGATATACCTGGAACCCACAGTGGGCGCCGAGTTCAAACCTGATTAGCAATAGCCTTCCACGTTTGAATGAAGGTATTCGCCTATGGCGCGCGAATCCAGGGTCGAAGCTTATCTTTACCGGTGCCGCCGCAAAAACGAATAACGTTAGTACCGCGGAAGCCGGCGCCCGCGTAGCACAGTCGCTGGGGGTGCCGCCGGGTGACATCATCACGCTGGATCAACCCAAAGATACTGAAGAAGAAGCAGTGGCAGTAAAGCAGGCCATCGGCAACGCGCCGTTTCTGCTGGTGACCTCCGCATCGCACTTACCGCGTGCCATGATTTTCTTCCAGCAGGCCGGGCTACACCCGCTGCCAGCACCTGCCAATCAGTTAGCGATTGATTCCCCGCTTAATCCATGGGAGCGGGCAATTCCCTCGCCCGTCTGGTTAATGCACAGCGATCGTGTCGGATACGAAACGCTGGGACGCATCTGGCAGTGGCTGAAAGGAAGGGAACATTGACAGAAATGTTGCCTCTTATCAGGCCTACAGATTCAGCGCAGAATTCCAGGCCGGATAGTCAGGCGAGCCACGGCAGCAGTGATTTTGTCGCCAGATCAAAGTTGGAACGATTAAAGCGTCCGGTATTGACCAGTTGCGCCACCTCATCCCATAACACATACAACCAGCGCCGCCAGATGAATGACTCCGCCACTGGCGCGCGTTGCAGATATTGCCAAAGCAGGCTTTCCGCCAGCGCATTGTCCATTAAGCGGAACAATTCATATTCTCTTGGCGCCCATAGCATCAAGCCCGGTCCCACCATCGCCAGGAGCTGATCGCTACGAGCATCTTTGAGCATGCTGCGTAAACTGAAATTGCCGTGGATCAGCACGCAGTTATCATTAAATCCGGCAAATAAGTCGGGTAAACATTCACGGGTACGGAACAGAATCCGCTTGTCCTGCATCGTCAGCCCAGTATT
Organism: Citrobacter sp. wls706; assembly: GCF_005281305.1. NCBI lineage: Bacteria > Pseudomonadati > Pseudomonadota > Gammaproteobacteria > Enterobacterales > Enterobacteriaceae > Citrobacter > Citrobacter sp. wls706. Next base: position 25,315 of record NZ_SZXG01000012.1, read on the forward strand.
GTTGAACTGATTCAACGTGCTCCACAATACCTCGACACGCTGGCGATACCAGGACGGCCAGATATTCTCTTGCGTGTTATCCACCGCTCCCACGCAGCCGCGGCTATCCTGCCGATGCCATGACAGCAAACCTTCTACGATTTGATCTTTTAAATGTTCCCAGCGCTCGGGCGTTCGGGCAGGCGCTTCCACCGGCACGCCGCGTAGACGCTCAAGCAAGAGCACATCAGGACCGGGATGCTCCTCATGCGTTAAGACGCCATAAATGACCGGCATACGTACCGTGCCACTGCGCGCCAGCATGGAGGTTTTCCATGCCAGCTGCTGCGCCATCCCCGGCGTGGTGAAACTTCTCGCCATCAGCGGCATCGGATTACCCTGACTGTCGTACAGTGACCACAGAGCGGTATCCACTTTCTCATTCACGCATTCAATACGACTGAGTTTTTCACCCAGCAGATGGCTGAGTTCGGCACGCAACTGTTCCATTTCAGATTGCCCTCATAAAAGCTACTGCTTTCATAATGAGCGTCGCGCAGACAGATGTCACCCGGATGAGATCAATTGATGAAAAGAAAAGCACAGGGAAAACGTAACGATACGACACTCCTCCCAAAAATACGCGGCATTATGGGGGGAGTGCCATGAGAAAAACTAACGCATTTCGGCGCGAACGCGCTCAAGATCCTCGGCAGTGTCTACGCCAGTACCCGGTACTTCTTTAGCGACGGCCACGTGAATTTTTTCGCCGTACCACAGCACACGCAGTTGCTCCAGCATTTCAATATGCTCAAGCGGGCTGGGCTGCCAGTTAACATAGCGGCGAATAAAACCTGCGCGATAACCGTAAATCCCCAGATGACGCAGGAAGGTATCGCCTACCGTTTCCAGGCTTTTGGCAAAACGGTCACGATCCCAGGGGATGGTTGCGCGTGAAAAATAGAGCGCATAGCCTTCGTTGTCCAGAACGACTTTAACCGCATTCGGATTAAATGCTTCTTCCGCACTATGAATGGGAGCCGCAAGGGTCGCCATGCCAACCTGGCGTTGCGCCAGATTTTCGGCCACCTGACGAATAATGACCGCTGGGATCATCGGCTCATCACCCTGAACGTTCACAATAACGGTATCATCGCTAAAGCCACATTTCTCGACGACTTCCGCCAGACGCTCGGTACCAGACTGGTGATCGGCACGGGTCATGCAGACTTCCCCCCCCACCGCTTCTACCGCACGAGCGACATCTTCATGATCGGTGGCAACGATAATGCGTTCAGCGCCAGATTCACGCGCACGCTCCAGCACATGCACGATCATCGGCTTGCCGTTAATATCCAGCAGCGGCTTGCCCGGCAAACGTGTGGACGCATAACGCGCAGGAATAATGACCACAAAACTCATGATTTACTCTCATCCGCAGTCAGAACACGGGCTTCGGTTTCCAGTAAAACGGGAATGCCATCACGCAGTGGGAAAGCAAGGTTATCCAGTTTACAAATCAGTTCCTGTTTTTCCTGGTTAAACCAGAGTTTGCCATTGCATACCGGGCAGGCAATGATTTCAAGCAGACGATGATCCATAGTTCCTCCAGATGGACCGGATTGTGAATCCGTAAATATTAACATAATCGCTTAACGGGCTGGGGCTATTTCCCAACCATGACGTGCGCCAGCAAATAAACCTTCTGGGCAGCGCCCCAGCGTCACGCGCGTTGCCTGCTGCCAGCGGGCAAAATCATCAATCGCCTGGAACAACCCTTTTTGCAGAGTAACGCCAGGTTTGACCCCATCCTGTAACCATAGAGAAATCACCTCCAGCACACCTGTTTTACGGTGCATTTTGGCATCCATCCTCCCCACTAACTGTCCACGATGCAGCAACGGCAGGACAAAATAACCGTACTGACGTTTCGCTGCTGGCGTATAACATTCCAGCCGATAGCTAAAATCGAATAGCTGCTCTGCCCGTTTGCGATCCCAGACCACCGGATCAAAAGGTGATAAAACCGTGCTATGCGTTGCCGTTAATTTCCCCGCCAGTGCCTGCTCAAGCTGCGGTTGAAGATCGCTATGCAACCACAGGGTTCCCAGCCCTTCAACATCGACAGGAATAATTTGTTGCTGTTCCTTGCGCACGTCACACCAGTTTTTCAACGCCGGGCGCTTCAGGCGGTAGTAGTCTGCCAGCCACTGCTCGCGAAAAATCCCCAGACTGCGGGCGCTGTTATCCAGCATGATAATTTCGGCTTCCTCTTGTGAAAGCCTGTCACGTTCATCATCCCAGTGCGGCATGACGCGATGGGTTAAATCATAGACTCGCTGGAAACTACGCCGCTCCACCACCATCACTTTCCCGGCAGTAAACAGTCCTTCAAGGTGTCGCTTATGCGGCTTCCATTCCCACCAGCCGTTGGCTCCCTTACGTGGATGTTCAAAATCGACTGAGCGTACCGGCCCGTTATGGTGGATATGCTGGAGCAATTGCTCAATCTCATGGGCATGTTCTGTCATCCACGCCGCTTTATATTTCCAGCCCATTTTCTCCGGCGCCAGCATGCGGTGGCGTATCAGCATAAAGTCACTGCGCGGCATAAAACAGGCCTCGTGCGCCCAGTACTCCATCAGTTCACCCTGCCGTAGCGAGTCATCCAGCCATTGCGGGGAATAATCACCCAATCGACTGAACAGCACCAGGTAAGGACTACGCGCCACAATATTAATGGTATCGATTTGCAATAAAGACATGCGCGAAATGGTGGCAAGAATATCGGCAGGAGATGCCCGGCGGCGTGTTTTTTTCAGCAGTCCTTGGGCGGCAAGATGAAGATGACGAGCATCCGTCAGAGAAAGGTGCGGCAACGACATTTATGACCTCATAAATGATTCGCTGCCGCAGCTTGAATCCGTTAGCGAGTCAGCGAGATTAAGCTATCCAGCAACATATCAGGCCGTTCGCCTGACAAATGTGCGTCCACGGGTAAATACCACCAGTTATCATCAGCAAATGCGCGGCATTTAACCGCATCTTTTTCCGTCATCACCAGCGTTTGCCCTGCGTCTGAAAACGCACTGACGTCACTGTAGGTCAGAGATTGATGATCTGCCAGCGCAATACATTTTTGTGGTTTGGCTCCGCACGCTTCAAGCGTGGCAAAAAAACGGGGCGGATGGCCAATACCCGCCATGGCAACTATATTGCTTAGCTTTGCCACATCACGACGTTCACCCGTGCGTAAATTAACGGCCAGCCCGGGTTCAAGTCGCATGGGGATCTCCCCCGGCTGCGGACTGCCACCGTTAACGATTGTCGCATCCACCGATTTAAGCCGACCTGCGCGTTCCCGCATTGGACCGGCCGGAAGCCACCAGCCATTGCCAAACCGACGTTCGCCGTCAATCACCACGATTTCAATATCTCGCGCCAGACGATAATGCTGTAGACCATCGTCCGTCACAATAATCTGCACATCATGATGCGCCAAAATGGCTTTTACCGCATCCGCTCTGTTCGGAGAGACCGCTACAGGCACGCCTGTACGCTGGTAGATGAGCACTGGTTCATCGCCCGCTTCTGCAGTTGTGGTATCCGTTGTCAGCAACAGCGGGTAAGCCGCGGCTTTTCCGCCATAACCACGAGAAACCACGCCCACGCGGATACCACGTTGCTGTAGTCGTTCAACCAGCCAAATCACCACCGGCGTTTTACCGTTCCCGCCTGCGGTAAGATTTCCCACTACGACAACGGGTACTGGCGCGCGCCATGCGCGCTTGAGCCCAAGCTTGTAGCATAAGCGGATCCCCCCACTCACCAGACCATACAGCCAGGAGAGTGGAAGTAATAAGCGCCACAGCGGCGATTCACCAGACCAGATACGTGCGATCATTGACCAAATTGCATTTTGTGTAATTGCGCATACACGCCGCGTTGCTCAATCAGCTCGTTATGGGTTCCGCGCTCAACAATCACCCCGTCTTCCACCACGATGATTTCGTCCGCCTGCTCAATGGTAGAAAGACGGTGTGCAATGACCAGAGAAGTACGGTTTTTCTGTAGCTCATCCAGTGCAGCCTGAATCGCGCGTTCAGATTCAGTATCAAGAGCCGACGTAGCTTCATCAAGGATCAGGATCGGGCTGTCACGCAGTAAGGCACGAGCGATAGCGATACGTTGACGCTGTCCGCCGGAAAGCAATACGCCGTTTTCACCAATCACCGTATCCAGACCATTATCCATCTTATTGATGAAATCCATGGCATAGGCCATCTGCGCCGCTTTTTCAATCTGCTCACGGCTGTATAAATCGGTACGCGCGTAGGCGATGTTATTCGCGACCGTATCATTAAACAGGTGCACATTCTGCGAAACCAAAGCAACCTGATCGCGCAGTGATGCCAGGGTATATTCGCGCAGATCGTGTCCGTCCATCAGAATCTGCCCTTCATCGATATCGTAGAAGCGCGTGATCAGACTGGCGATGGTAGATTTACCTGAACCCGAACGACCAACCAGAGCGACGGTTTTACCCGCCGGAATATTCAGGTTGATGTTACGCAGCGCAGGGACTTCACGTCCTGGATAAGTAAAGGTCACATTGCGGAATTCCAGATCGCCGGTAGCGCGTTCGATAACGCGTTTACCTTCGTCTTTCTCCTGTTCGCTATCCAGAATCGTGAATAAGGTCTGGCATGCCGCCATACCACGCTGGAACTGCGCGTTGACGTTAGTTAGCGATTTCAACGGACGCATCAGCGCGATCATTGACGAGAAGACAACGGTAATGGTCCCTGCCGTCAGGTTTTCCATGACGCTTGGGAAACTGGCTGCATATAACACGAAGGCCAGAGCCAGAGACGCAATCAACTGGATGATAGGATCGGAGATCGAAGAGGCGGAAACCATCTTCATACCCTGTAAACGCATCTTGTTGCTGACTTTATCAAAGCGTTTAGTTTCGACTTCCTGCCCACCAAAAATCAGAACTTCTTTGTGGCCTTTCAGCATCTGCTCCGCACTGGTCGTAACCTGCCCCATGGTGTTTTGCATGTTTTTACTGATGCTACGAAAGCGCTTAGAAACCACACGAATCGCCACTGATACAATTGGCGCCAGTACTATCAGAATCAATGACAGCTGCCAGCTGTAATAGAACATCATGATGAACAGGCCAATAATTGAGGCCCCTTCACGTACCACGGTGATCAGCGCGCCGGAAGACGATGACGCTACCTGCTCTGAATCATAGGTAATACGTGACAGCAACGTACCTGTAGACTGTTTATCAAAAAAGGAGACTGGCATGCCCATCATGTGACCAAACAGGCGACGGCGCATGGTCATAACCACTTTACCCGACACCCATGAGATACAATAGCTGGAGACATAGCTGGTTAAACCACGAACTATCATCAGCCCAATGACCACCAGCGGCATCCACAGCAGCACCGAGCGGTCAGTTTTACCAAAACCATCATCCAGTAATGGCTTGAGGAGCGATAACATGAAGGTATCGCTGGCCGCGTTAAGGACTAACGCTATACCCGCCACGATCAGACCCGATTTAAAAGGCGCTATGGTTGGCCATAGTCGGCGAAACGTCTGCCACGTAGAGAGATCTTTATCGTTATGCATTCAAAAAACCAGCATTTGTTAGAATAGCCGCATATTCTACCCGTTATCCTCCGACACGCCAAACCACTGATGATACCAACGGGGTAAAATCTGATCCCGCATGCTGCGCATTTGCCAGGTTTGTGGGTAAAAATCCAGCGTAATCTGCCCCTGATGTGGCGTGTCCAGCCATTGATAATCTTGTTGCCGATAGCGCCGCTTCACCTTCCAGGATGGCAGTCGCCAGGCATTGTAACGGGATGCCGAGGCCAACGCCGCCTGTCCGCCAACACGCTGAATCAGCGCCAGTGATGACGAAGTATTGCTGCCATGGTGTGGAACCTGCATGACAGTTGACTGCAGATGAGACCAGTAGTGACTTAGCATTTTTTGTTCAGCGGGAGACTCAATATCACCGGTCAGAAGAATACTCTGGTATCCGTCATCGACTTTAACCACGCAGGATTGGTTATTCCCCCGCGCTTTATTTCCGCGCAGGGGCCAGTGTGCACTGAACGTTAATCCTTGCCATTGCCAGCGTTCCCCGCGAAAACACGGGAGATGACCTTTCCAGCCTAGTGGGCTTCTTATCCATAAGAATGGCCATGCTTGTTGCAGCGAGCGCAACCCACCCCGGTGATCCATATGCTCGTGGCTTAAAATTATCCCTTCTGGCTTGAGGTTGTGCCAGCGTAACCAGGGAATGATCAATTGCTGCGCGCTATCTCCCTCAGGCCATGCCAGCCCCGTATCATATAGAATTGCTTTCCCATTGCGGGCGATCACCATCGCCAGTCCCTGCCCGACGTCCAGCATATGCACTTGCCATGCATCCGTGCGTGGCGCCCGCCAGAGCGGTTCACTCAGCAAAAATAGCACTGTGAAACAAAGCATCGGTAGAGTACGCCAGGCATTCAGTCGCCATGCGATGAGCATCAGCCCAGGTGCCAATGCAAGCCATTGCCAGCGAGCATCTATATTGATCCAGCCTTGAGGCAGAGCATTAAGTCCCCAAAATAACAGCGCCAGAGAGCGATCGGCTAAATACCACAGTCCCGATTCCAGCCCTCCCAGACTGGTTAAATGCACCAGCATGCCGGCTAATATCAGCGGTACGGAAACAAACGTGACCAGCGGTACGGCAAATAAATTAGCCACCAATGAAGTCAGGCTGATGCCGTGAAACATCGAAATTTGCACAGGCAGAAGCAGAATCGTGATCCCCAGTTGCAGATGCGCGAGGGCCAGCAGTATGCGTCCAATGCGAGAGAGAGACCAGGCAGGTAAAGGTACCCACTGATACCAGAATATCAGCGCCGCGACGGCAAAAGCAGATAACCACAGACTCTGTGACAGAATAGCGAGAGGATCCGCCACCACGATGGCTGCGAGACAACAGACCCAGACCGACCATCCGCTCCACTGCCTGCCGCTTAGCTTCAGCGCCCCCCAGACCATCAGCGCGACAATCGTGCGCAATGCAGGAGGCTGAAGCCCCGTTAACCAGGCATAGAATGTCGCGCAGATAATCCCGCCAACCAACGGAACCTGCCAGCAAATCCATTTGGTTGGCATAAAAAATTGTCCACCGCGAATCAGTCCTCCCGCCAGAAGTGCGGCAAACGCAATATGCAGCCCGGAGATAGCCATCAAATGCGCTGTGCCGGTATCACGCATAATGGCTTTTACCTCTTGTGACACGGACAGGCGCTCCCCCATACCCAGCCCCAGTATGACCTGCTGCCAGGGATAGTTGGCGAGCTGGATTTTCAACGAAGAGAGATACTTCGAACGTAAGCTACATTGTGGCGCGATGACCGAAGCCTGCAAGAACCGTCCCGTCAGCGGCTGATGCTGTGCTAACGCATAACGTTGACTGTCAAATCCCCCCTCGTTCAATTGGCCGTGTACAGCGCGAACTTTAAGCGTCATCGCCCATGTCTGGCCCGCGCAAACGTCGCCGGGCAGGTACTCCCCATACAGAACAATTCCTTGCGCTGGAAAGATTCGCCGCCCCTGCAGGTGCGTGATCTGACCATAGTGCGTGGTCATATTGTCGGTTCCGGTTATGCGCACGATTGCCTGCTGGTTTTTAGCAGGAAGCGTATTACCCGCCCAAAGCGCATCTTTCGCCGCCATTATTCCCCAAAGTAAAAACAGCAGGGTTAATCCGGCGAGACGCATATGTTTGTGGGGAAAAAGACAGAGCAGACATGCCAGACAAAATACAACGCCGATGCTCAGCATTTCAGGCAGCGCGGGTAATAGCATCAGAGGGAGAATGCCGCACAATGCACACGTACTCACCGTTGTTATTTTCATCAATACCTCCCTGTTGCGGGAAGTGTGCAGTAATACTCAACGGTTGTCTGGCGACAATTTACTGTTATACGGCACGCGTTCCGCTGATATTCAGCAGCGGATGTAACGTGCGAATTAACTGGGATGAGGATTCCAGTATGAACCTGCAGAAATGAAAAAAGCACCCATACAGGTGCTTTTCTCGGCGTTAAGTCTCGCTAAAAACTTAACCGTAAATATTGGCGCGATCGCGCAGTTCTTTACCTGGTTTAAAGTGCGGAACGTATTTCCCTTCCAGATCCACTTTATCGCCGGTCTTCGGATTACGTCCGGTGCGAGGTGCGCGGTAATGCAAAGAGAAGCTGCCGAAACCGCGGATTTCAATACGCTCGCCCTGCGCAAGAGTCGAGGCCATATGTTCCAGCATCTCTTTTACTGCATCTTCAACCGCTTTCGCGGGAATATGAGGTTGCTGGGTTGCAAGTCTTTCAATCAATTCTGACTTGGTCATGATTCCTCCGGTTCCTTAAAGGCATAATTAGCTGCTGCATTGATTAAGGGCGGCCGTAGCCGCCCTTTGTCATTGATTACAGGACGAATCCTGTAATCTGTCAAGCTACTCGTCACCCTTTGTGCTGTTAACGGCACAAAGGATTTAGAGAACTCGATATTACTCGCCTTTAGCTGCTTTGAAAGCTTCAGCCATTGCGTTGTTAGAGAAGTTTGCATCTTCCTGTTTGTTAACAGTTGCGATTGCATCTTTCTCATCAGCTTCGTCTTTAGCACGAACAGACAGGCTGATTGCACGGTTCTTACGATCAACGCCGGTGAATTTAGCTTCAACGTCGTCGCCTACGCTCAGAACCAGAGTTGCATCTTCAACGCGGTCACGGGAAGCTTCAGAAGCGCGCAGGTAACCTTCAACGCCGTCAGCCAGTTCTACGGTTGCGCCTTTAGCGTCAACTGCAGTGACTTTACCGTTTACGATTGCGCCTTTCTTGTTCAGTGCAACCCAGTTGTTGAACGGATCTTCTGCGAGCTGTTTAACGCCCAGAGAGATACGCTCACGCTCTGCGTCAACCTGCAGAACAACTGCTGCGATTTCGTCGCCTTTTTTGTATTCACGTACTGCTTCTTCGCCTGCAACGTTCCAGGAGATGTCAGACAGGTGAACCAGGCCGTCGATGCCGCCGTCCAGGCCGATGAAGATACCGAAGTCAGTGATAGACTTGATTTTACCTTCAACACGGTCGCCCTTGTTGTGGGTTTCCGCGAACTGCTGCCATGGGTTGTTTTTGCACTGCTTCAGACCCAGGGAGATACGACGACGTTCTTCGTCGATATCCAGAACCATAACTTCCACTACATCGCCAACGTTAACAACTTTGGACGGGTGGATGTTTTTGTTGGTCCAATCCATCTCGGAAACGTGAACCAGGCCTTCAACGCCTTCTTCGATTTCAACGAAGCAGCCGTAGTCGGTCAGGTTGGTCACGCGACCAGTCAGTTTGGTACCTTCCGGATAACGCTTAGCGATAGCTACCCATGGATCTTCGCCCAGCTGTTTCAGGCCCAGAGATACACGAGTACGCTCGCGGTCGAACTTCAGCACTTTAACAGTGATTTCGTCGCCAACGTTTACGATTTCGCTCGGATGCTTAACGCGTTTCCATGCCATGTCGGTGATGTGCAGCAGGCCGTCAACGCCACCCAGATCAACGAATGCACCGTAGTCAGTGAGGTTCTTAACGATACCTTTAACTTCCATGCCTTCCTGCAGGTTTTCCAGCAGCTGATCGCGTTCTGCGCTGTTTTCGGATTCGATAACGGCACGACGGGAAACAACAACGTTGTTACGCTTCTGATCCAGCTTGATGACTTTGAACTCAAGCTCTTTGCCTTCCAGGTGCAGCGTGTCGCGGACCGGACGAACGTCTACCAGGGAACCCGGCAGGAACGCGCGAATACCATTCAGCTCAACAGTGAAGCCACCCTTGACTTTGCCATTGATAACACCAGTAACGGTTGCAGCTTCTTCGTAAGCTTTTTCCAGCGTGATCCAAGCTTCGTGACGTTTAGCTTTCTCACGGGACAGCAGGGTTTCACCGAAGCCGTCTTCTACTGCATCCAGAGCAACGTCAACTTCGTCACCAACCTGGATTTCCAGTTCGCCCTGGGCGTTTTTGAACTGCTCTGCCGGAATGGCGGACTCAGATTTCAGACCGGCGTCAACCAGTACTACGTCTTTGTCGATAGCAACAACAACACCACGAACGATGGAACCCGGACGGGTTTCGATTTCTTTTAAGGATTCTTCAAACAGTTGAGCAAAAGATTCAGTCATGTTTAATCTTCAGGTTTCATATTTAACGTCCACCTGGCTCCATGCCGGATGGGGTTGTTTAACATACCCGCTGTCAGTCCATTGCAACGGGGGTACTGCAAATTCGGTCGCACTTAAGCGAGTGCCAGTTTTTGGCGCGCATATTGTAACGCTTTTTCAATCACTTGCTCAATGCTTAATCGGGTTGAATCCAAAACTAAAGCATCAGCAGCGGGAACCAGCGGCGCTACAGCGCGGTTACGATCGCGGTAATCGCGTTCTTCGATCTCGGCCAAAAGGCGTTCAAAGTTAACACTAAAGCCCTTCTCCTGCAACTGTAGCATACGTCTATGCGCACGTTCGTGCGAGGAGGCGTCCAGAAAAATTTTCACCGGCGCATCCGGGAACACGACGGTTCCCATATCGCGTCCGTCGGCAATCAGGCCAGGCGCTTCGCGAAACGCGCGTTGACGACGTAAAAGCGCTTCGCGCACGCGGGGAAAAGCAGCCACCTGGGATGCGGCGTTCGCCACTTCCTGAGTGCGGATTTCGCCACTAACATCTTCACCTTCCAGAATGACTTCCAGGTTGCCGTCCGTTGAGATAAAACGCACATCCAGGTGTGAGGCAAGCGGTACCAGAGCATCTTCAGAGGTAACATCGACATGATGATGTAACGCTGCGAGCGCCAGTACGCGATAGATCGCGCCTGAATCTAACAGATGCCACTGCAATGCTTCCGCCATTGCCTTGCACAAGGTGCCTTTACCTGCACCGCTTGGGCCATCAATGGTAATAACCGGGGCAATTGCCGTCATCTTTTTCTCCTTAAACGGGCATACGTTAACGTGAACGCCGCGCATTATACGCGCCAACGGCAACGATCGTTATCTTTGTGTGAAAAATGCAGAATCATTGAAGCTGAGTGTAGAAGAAATAGACAATCAGGGATGACAGAATGTGCCGCACCTGATAGTGCGGCAATAAAATCAGGCCGGCGCGCTAATACGCGCCAGTTGTTCGAAATAATCCGGGAAGGTTTTGGCGGTACATTTGGGGTCAAGAATGGTCACAGGGGTGTCAGACAGCGCCACCAGCGAGAAACACATCGCCATACGGTGATCGTTATAGGTTGCGATATCCGCAAACTGCAGCGTCGCTGGTGGTGTGATGCGGATGAAGTCATGCCCCTCTTCAACTTCCGCGCCCACTTTGCGTAATTCCGTCGCCATTGCAAACAGACGGTCGGTCTCTTTGACGCGCCAGTTGTAGATGTTGCGTAGGGTTGTGGTGCCTTTAGCAAACAGCGCGGTCGTGGCAATAGTCATCGCCGCGTCGGGAATATGGTTCATATCCATATCCACAGCGTTCAGTTCACCGTGAGTACAGGCAATAAAGTCATCGCCCCAGGTAATGGTCGCGCCCATTTTTTCCAGTACATCAGCGAAGCGAATATCGCCCTGCATACTGTTGCGGCCAATGCCAGTGACTTTTACTGTACCACCTTTAATGGCGCCTGCCGCGAGGAAGTATGAAGCAGAAGAAGCATCGCCCTCAACCAGATAGGCACCCGGTGACTGATACTGCTGCTGCCCCTGCACAACAAAGCGCTGGTAGTTCTGATTCTCAATTTCAACACCAAACGTCTTCATCAGATTCAGGGTGATATCAATATAAGGTTTGGATACCAGCTCGCCTTTAATGGCGATCGTTGTATCCTGCGGCGCCAGCGGTGCAGTCATCAGTAACGCAGTGAGGAACTGGCTGGATACGCTGCCGTCCACCTCAACCTGACCGCCGCTAAAACCACCGCGCAGACGAAGCGGAGGATAGTTTTCCTGCTCCAGGTACTCAATGCCGGCCCCCCCCTGGCGCAACGCATCAACCAGATGGCCAATCGGACGCTCCTTCATGCGCGGTTCGCCCGTCAACACGATGTCATTACTGCCCAGACACAGCGCCGCGGCCAGTGGACGCATAGCGGTTCCGGCATTGCCAAGAAACAGTTCCACTGCCCCTTCGGCATGTAATGCGCCACCGTTGCCGATAATCTCGCAGCGAGTGCGATCGGCGGAAAGGGTATAGCTAATCCCTAACGCATTCAATGCATTGAGCATATGACGGACATCGTCGCTGTCCAGCAGGTTGGTCAGAACAGTGGTGCCATTTGCTAATGCGGCCAGCAGCAAAGCGCGGTTAGATACACTTTTGGATCCAGGCAGATTGATGGTGCCATCCACCCGCGCAATGGGTTGTAACGTCAGGGATTCCATGAAACTCAACTCTCAAAACAGATATAAAAACCCCACAGGCGGGCTGTGGGGATGAAAAGTACAGCAGATTAACCGCGGCGGCGTTCGAAATCGACCATGAAATCGGTCAGTGCTTTTACGCCTTCAAGCGGCATCGCATTATAGATAGACGCACGCATACCGCCGACCACACGATGGCCTTTCAGCGCATGCAGCCCCGCAGCGAAAGACTCCTCCAGGAAGAGTTTATCCAGGGCGCTGTCAGCCAGTTGGAACGGGACGTTCATACGTGAACGGTTCGACTTCGCGACATCGTTACGATAGAAGTCGCTGTTGTCGATCACGCCATACAACAGCTCTGCTTTTTGCTGGTTAATTTTATTCATCGCATTAACACCGCCCTGCTCTTTCAGCCACTTAAAGACCAGACCAGACAGATACCAGGCAAAGGTTGGCGGCGTGTTGAACATGGAGTCGTTGTCATTCAGCACGGTGTAGTCGAGGATTGACGGGCATGAAACATGCGCTTTACCCAGCAGATCTTCTCGTACAATGACAATCGTCAGTCCCGCAGGACCAATGTTTTTCTGCGCCCCGGCATAGATTACGCCATAGCGGTTAACATCAAGCGGCGCGGAGAGGATGGTAGAAGAGAGATCCGCCGTGACGACCACATTGCTGGCAAAGTTCGGCGTTTCATCAATCGCAATGCCATCGATGGTTTCATTCGGGCAATAGTGCAGATAGGCGGCGTTGTCAGAAAGCTGCCATTCGCTCATTGGCTTAACAGCGCGCAGACCGTCAACGGTGACTTTGGCATCGATAACGTTTGGCGTGCAGTACTTTTTCGCTTCTTTAATTGCACTGGCGGCCCAGTAACCGGCATCGACGTAATCCGCCGTCGTTTTATCACCGAGAATATTTAACGGGATACCGGCGAATTGTCCACGGCCACCGCCATGACAGAACAACACTTTATAGTTGGAGGGGATGCTGAGAAGATCGCGAAAATCCTGCTCTGCTTCCTCTGCCACCTGGATAAACTCTTTGCCCCGGTGGCTAATTTCCATGACCGACGTGCCAAGACCGTTCCAGTCGCGAAGATCCTGTTGAGCCAGTTTAAGTACTTCCGCCGGTAGCATTGCCGGACCTGAACTAAAATTGAAGACCTGAGCCATTTCCCCTCACCACGTTGTGTTGTTATCCAATCAACATCCTGTCATTGACGATAATCCTGCGACAGACATTGGGTATAAGTTATTCCTGTGGATATCGGTTTTATCATTCAGTGACACGCGCCGCAATGGGTAAAACTGGCTGGGGTAAAAATGAGTCATCGATCACACAACAGAATCTATCGGATTGACGGACAAAAACCGATATTTTCGCTGTCAGGTGACCCGTTTTGCCCGACTGGCCTTCGACCATTCTGGATTTGCGCAGCGCGGACATAATTGATGATCCCCCGCGCTCATTTGCACCACTTCACTACACCGTACACATGCATAGTCGCCTGTTTCAGGCACCACCTTAAATCGCTGTGTACAATGTTTAGGCAGGATACTGAGTCCCGGTTTTACGTCTTCATCGGCAAAGAAGTAAACGCTGATCTGCCCATTCGTCTCCAGAATAGCGAGTTTCACCTGCCCCAGTTGCTCTACGCCGTTCAAACGCAGCTCCATAAAGAATTCGAATTCCGTCATATTGGCGCGATTAAGCTTTGACCATGACAATTCACCGTCTTCAATGATGACCACTGGCTTGCCTTCCAGTAGATCTTCCAGCTTTTCGCTGTGTGACATCAGCCACATGACAATACGATAAAGCAGCGCCAGGGTAATAAAAACCACCAGCACCGGAATCATCGGCACATCGTCATAAAATGCAACATCGCCCGCCGCAGAGCCCAGCGTAAGAATAATCAGCACTTCAAAAAGCGACATCTGCCGTACGCCACGCCGCCCTGTAAGCTTTAAAAACAGAAAAACCAATATAAAGGTATAGAGACTGCGCAGCGCAACCTCACCAAGAAACTCCATTGGCACCTTATCCAGTGCCATACGCTGTAAATCGAATGCTTTCATTTTGTGCTCTTAACATTGTTGACTGTGTGAAAGCATAGCCAATAGTTTTATTTACGCCTGGGCTCCGGCGGCGATAGCGCCGTTCATTGAAAACCCGTATCATTGCGCGCTTTCCGTACGACAAAAGTGATTTTCATGACGCAAACATTTATTCCCGGCAAAGATGCCGCTCTGGAAGACTCCATCGCTCGCTTCCAGCAAAAATTACTCGACCTTGGTTTTCAGATTGAAGAAGCCTCCTGGTTGAACCCTGTGCCTAACGTTTGGTCTGTGCATATTCGCGACAAAGAATGCGCGCTGTGCTTTACCAACGGTAAAGGCGCGACGAAAAAAGCGGCGCTGGCCTCCGCGCTGGGTGAATATTTTGAGCGTCTGTCTACGAACTACTTCTTTGCAGATTTCTGGCTCGGCGAAACCATCGCCAACGGCCCGTTCGTGCATTATCCGAACGAAAAATGGTTCCCGCTGACGGAAGACGACGACGTGCCGGAAGGTCTGCTGGATGCGCGTCTGCGCGCGTTTTACGATCCAGAGAACGAATTGACCGGAAGCATGCTTATCGATCTGCAATCCGGTAATGAAGATCGTGGCGTCTGCGGCCTGCCGTTTACCCGTCAATCTGATAACCAGACCGTCTATATTCCGATGAATATTATCGGCAACCTGTACGTTTCTAACGGCATGTCTGCGGGTAACACGCCTAATGAAGCGCGCGTTCAGGGCCTGTCTGAAGTCTTTGAACGTTATGTGAAGAACCGCATTATCGCGGAAAGCATTAGTCTGCCGGAAATCCCGGCCGAGGTGATGGCGCGCTACCCGGCGGTAGTGGAGTCTATCGCCAAACTGGAAGCGGAAGGTTTCCCGATTTTCGCCTACGATGGCTCGCTGGGCGGCAAGTACCCGGTGATTTGCGTTGTCCTGTTCAACCCGGCCAACGGTACCTGCTTTGCGTCCTTCGGCGCGCACCCGGATTTCGGTGTTGCGCTGGAGCGTACCGTTACCGAACTGCTGCAGGGTCGTGGCCTGAAAGATCTTGATGTCTTCACCCCGCCGACCTTCGACGATGAAGAAGTGGCTGAACACACTAACCTTGAAACCCACTTCATTGATTCCAGCGGTCTGATCTCCTGGGATCTGTTCAAGCAGGATGCTGATTATCCGTTCGTTGACTGGAATTTCTCCGGCACTACGGAAGAAGAGTTCGCCACCCTGATGGCCATCTTCAACGCAGAAGATAAAGAAGTGTATATCGCCGACTACGAACATCTGGGGGTATACGCCTGCCGCATTATCGTTCCGGGCATGTCTGACATCTATCCGGCTGAAGATCTGTGGTTAGCCAACAACGCAATGGGTGCCCATCTGCGCGAAACAATCCTCTCTCTGCCTGGCAGTGAGTGGGATAAAGAAGACTATCTCAATCTGCTCGAGCAACTGGATGAAGAAGGTTTTGACGACTTCACCCGCGTACGCGAACTGCTTGGTCTGGCGACCGGTGCGGATAACGGTTGGTACACCCTGCGCATTGGCGAGCTTAAAGTGATGCTGGCGCTGGCCGGTGGTGACCTGGAGCAAGCGCTGGTATGGACAGAATGGACGATGGAATTCAACGCCTCCGTGTTTAGCGCTGAACGTGCAAACTACTACCGTTGCCTGCAAACGCTGCTGCTATTGTCGCAGGAAGAGGAGCGTCAGCCGCTGCAATATCTGAACGCGTTTGTCCGCATGTACGGCGCCGATGCGGTTGAAGCGGCAAGTGCGGCATTGAGTGGTGAAGCCGCATTTTATGGTCTTCAGCCAGTAGACAGCGATCTGCACGCGTTCCCGGCGCATCAGTCTCTGCTGAAAGCCTATGAAAAACTGCAGCGCGCGAAAGCAGCGCACTGGTCAAAATAGTGCCAAACAGCCTGCGTTAAGTAGGCTAAATGTATTGTCTGGGCTATATTACGGGGCGCTTTAAGCGCCCTGTTTTTTATT
>NZ_SZXG01000013.1:0-25853 GCF_005281305.1 Citrobacter sp. wls706
TTTTTCTCTTCAACCGACCGGGCTGTTTGCGTGAAGTGATTCACATCCACCGTGTCGATGGAGGCGCATTATAGGGATCCCATTTTTTAGCACAAGTGTTTTTTGGATCTTTTTTGCTGAATGCTTGTTTTTCACCCCTTTCGCTATATTCCTGCGCAATTTGGCTGATTTTTGATAGATAAATCACTTGCACAGTCTCGATAATCCAACCAAAGTCTTCATTACCGCTCTATTTTCGCTGAGGTAAACATGTCTGATGTACTGCGCCCTTATAAGGATCTTTTCCCACAAATCGGAAAACGCGTGATGATCGACACCAGTAGCGTGGTCATTGGTGATGCCCGTTTGGCTGATGATGTCGGAATTTGGCCACTGGTCGCGATCCGTGGCGACGTGAACTACGTGCAAATCGGTGCGCGTACAAACATTCAGGACGGCAGCGTTCTACATGTCACACATAAATCTACATCCAATCCGCAGGGTAATCCGCTGATCGTAGGTGAAGATGTCACAGTTGGTCATAAAGTCATGCTGCACGGTTGTACCATTGGTAACCGCGTATTAGTCGGCATGGGATCGATTCTGTTGGACGGTGTCGTTGTTGAAGACGACGTTATGATTGGGGCGGGAAGCCTGGTTCCGCAAAACAAACGCCTGGAGAGTGGATATCTGTACCTGGGAAGCCCGGTTAAGCAGATCCGTCCATTAAGCGATGAAGAGAAAGCAGGCTTGCAATACTCAGCTAACAACTATGTTAAGTGGAAAGATGAGTATTTAAGTCAGAGTAGCCACACCCAACCCTGAGCGTCTTCCTGCTGGTCCTGGATCAATGCTTCGGCCTCTTCCTCCAGGTCCCAGCGATGTACTCGAAAGATTTCCAGCCACTGTTCAGGCGTCTCGCCGCCAAAGCGGGACGCCAACATCTTTCCCGATATGGCACATGTTAACTGCATGCCATGAACCATTGCAGGGAAAACAATGGCATTCACATCCGTCCGCCATTCTTCTCGATCGGGAAACTGGATCGCCTGATTCATGCCGACAATTCCTGTTGCATGCTTTTAATGACCGGCTCAATCTGGGGTAAAACGCCATGCCAGAGCAAAACAGCATGCGCAGCTTGCCCCACCAGCATCCCCAGACCATCGGCATACTGTTTCGCCCCATGCTTTTCACACCAGGAAAGGAACGGCGTACTCCCTTTCTGATAAAACATGTCGTAGCAGTAGACGGAGGGATGGATAAGAGATGCCGGAATAGACGGGACCTCACCGCTAATACCGCTGGACGTCGCGTTAATAATCAGATCAAAGCGGTGATTATCAAGTTCGTCCATTTCCACTGCCTGCACGCTACCGGTATGAGAGAAGAGCTGTGCCAGTTCTTCAGCGCGGGAGGCCGTACGATTAACAATGGTTACCGCACAATCCATTGAAAGAAGAGGTAGCAATACCCCACGGGATGCACCGCCCGCACCAATCAGCAGAATTCGCGATCCGGGACGAATAAAAGATAAACGCTCAAGATCGCTTAATAAACCGATACCATCCGTGTTATCTCCCAGCAAACGTCCATCCTCCAGCCGTTTAAGGGTGTTAACTGCTCCAGCTAGCGATGCCCGGTCTGTTAATTCATCGGCACGCGCAAACGCCTCTTCTTTAAAAGGAACGGTGACATTTGCTCCCTTACCCCCATCAGCAAAAAAGGCGTTCAGCGAATTCGCAAAGTCATTGATCGGCGCCAATACACGTCCATAGGAGTAATCAATCTTCAGCTGCTCTGCAAATTGCTGATGAATAAAAGGCGATTTACTGTGCGCTATCGGATTACCAAAAACAGCATACACTTCTTTCATATTACCCCTGTCGAAACTGTTCACCCGTCAGTGCATCACGGATCTCCGAAGGATTCAAACGCCCTCCGGTCTCTCCTTCAACAACGGGAAAGTCTGTACCAAACTGCGCGCGGACTTCCTCTACCGTTCGGCAAGGCGGTAAGCCACTCAAATTTGCACTGGTGGAAACTATAGGTTTGCCATAAGCCTGGCACAGTGCAACCACCAGCGGATGATCTGTGACACGCACGGCCAGCGAATCAAAACGACCGGTCAACCAACGAGGTGTAGACGCAAGTGCCGGGAAAACGAAGGTGACAGGACCCGGCCAGCGAGCGAAGATAGCCTCGCGTTGAGCATCAGTAAGCGAGCTATCGTCAATATAGGGCTTAAGTTGCTCAAAGTTAGCCGCAATCAAAATTAGGCCTTTCTCGACCGGGCGTTGTTTTAGTTCCAACAAACGACTTACTGCCGTTTCGCTGTCGGGATCGCAGCCGACACCAAATACAGCTTCTGTTGGATAGGCGATGACTTTCTCTTGGTTCAGTACCTCTATTGCAGCAGCGATAGGGCCTGTGGGCAGGTTATTATTCACTTTTTTATTCCGCCGAAATCGGCTTTCCACATTGTTTACTGGCACAGAAATGCTTCACACCCTGCGCGGTTTTCTTTTCGATGAGTAGCGGATAATGACACTCTGGACATTCTCCGGCTAACGGTTTGAAGTTAATGACAAACTGGCACTCCGGATAGCGATCGCAGGAGTAAAAAGTTTTGCCATAACGTGAACGCCGCTGGACCAGGTGACCAGTCTGGCATTGAGGACAGACTATTGCTGTTTCATCAGGCTTGTCGATAAGCTCGGTGTGATCGCACGCAGGGTAGTCACTGCATCCGATAAACATACCGAATCGCCCCTGTCGCAGCACCAACTCAGCGCCACATGCAGGGCAAAACTTACCCTCCAGAACTTTGACAATATGTCCGTCCGCCGATGATTTCAGCGGACGGACATAATCGCAATCTGGATAGTGTGAACAACCGAGAAACGGACCGTGTTTCCCGGAGCGAATAACCAGTTCGGCCCCGCATTGTGGGCAGGGCTCGTTTTTACGCACCGTAAACAGTGCTGATTTAGCCATAACAACTCATACTGAATGAAGATTGATTAATGCAGCATACCTTCATTCACTTCAAAGAGTAATTCTTCCATTTGCTGATAGGCATTTTCACAACCCGGAATGTTGAATAGCACCATCAGGATTACCCACTTCAGGTCTTCCAGATCAAACTCTGCCGTATCCAGCGCGAGTACGCGCTCAATTACCATTTCTCGCGTTTCGAGGTTTAGCACCTGAATCTGCTCCAGGAATAGCAAGAATCCGCGACAGCTCGCATCCAGTCGTTCACATTCTTCTGCAGTATAAATACGCAGAGAAAGAGGGTCAGACGCCAGCTGCATAGGTTCGGCAAGGCCATCCTGATAATCAGCAAGCTTTTCCAGCCACAGTAACGCGTTGTAGATGTCTTCACGATCAAAACCAGCGTCGGTAAGATCCCGTTCCAGTTTGTCCTGATCCACACGCAGCTCAGCTTCGTTATGGATATATGTCTCAAACAAATACATTAGTACGTCGAACATGGCATGCCCTCCTCAATCGGACATAGCCGCCGGGTACAGCTGCGATCCATCCTGCTAACTCCAGTTCGAGTAGTTGAGCCACTACCTCTGGCACAGGTTGGCCGGCACGTTCAGCGACGACGTCAACAGGTGTTACCTCATCTCCTACGTTAGCCAGGAGCTCAGGAAATGGCAATGCCACCTCTTCGTGATCTGGCGAATAAATTGATTTTTCAGGTTCATCTGGCAACCATTGCAGCCCATATTGCAAATTTTCCAGAATTTCCTCTGGTGCGGTCACAAGCGTGGCTCCCTGCTGAATAAGCCAATGTGGACCTTCACTTCCTGGACTCCCAATCGGTCCGGGCAAAGCAAAAACCTCCCGTCCTTGTTCCAGCGCACAGCGTGCTGTGACCAATGAACCGCTGCGCTGCGCGGCCTCAACGACCAGAACACCTTTACTTAGACCACTGATAATGCGATTTCGTCGGGGAAAATTGCGCGGCAGCGGGAGCGTATCTAATGGGAACTCAGACACCAATGCGCCTCCGGACTCGATCAGACGTTCAGCGAGACGGACATGCTGTCGTGGATGAATGGTCTCAAGCCCATTTCCCAGCACCGCAATACTCGTGCCTTGTCGGTTTATCGCCGCATTATGCGCCACGCCATCAATCCCTCGGGCCAGCCCACTGGTTATCGTCACCCCAGACGCGGCAAGCTTTTCGCAAAATAATCGCCCCCAACGTTCGCCATACCATGAATGTTGGCGACTACCGACGACGGCCACCTGAAATGAATGCAGGCATGCGGGAGTACCGGCAACGAAAAGTACCCCAGGATAATCTTCAATCACGCGCAGCTGGGACGGATAATGCTCGCTGTCGGCAACCACTAAATGGTGGTTCGGCTGCTCCAACCAACGCAGCGTTTTTTCCAGTAACTGTTCTGAAAAGGTTAAAAAGCGCATGGCCTGGCGGGAAGATAATCCTGCGTGCTGGAGTATCGTGTTGTTAATACAGGGTTGGGCATTGAGCCAGTGGGCAAGGCGCACCATCTCATCACCATACAGTTCATTCACTTGCGCTAAACGTAGCCAAATTTCAATTTGGGTCATCCCTGCTCCCCTGCCACAAGCAGTCCTGGCAATCTTTGCGATTGGTCACTGATGCTGTCAATCAGAGGGGGTTTTGTCTAGAATAGAGGTAATAATCTTTTCAACTCCTGAACACAACTCTGGATAACTATGTCAGTTTTGCAAGTGTTACATATTCCGGACGAGCGTCTTCGCAAAGTCGCAAAGCCGGTTGAAGAAGTGAATGCAGAAATTCAGCGTATCGTTGATGATATGTTCGAAACGATGTACGCAGAAGAGGGTATCGGTCTGGCCGCAACACAGGTCGATATCCATCAGCGCATCATTGTTATTGATGTCTCTGAAAATCGCGACGAGCAGTTGGTTTTAATCAACCCGGAGCTGCTGGAGAAAGATGGCGAAACCGGCATTGAAGAAGGTTGCCTGTCTATCCCCGAACAGCGTGCGTTAGTACCACGTGCTGAGAAAGTAAAAATTCGTGCGCTCAATCGCGACGGTAAATCTTTTGAACTGGAAGCCGATGGCCTGCTCGCTATCTGCATTCAACATGAAATGGATCACCTGGTCGGTAAACTGTTTATCGATTATCTGTCTCCGTTGAAGCAACAACGTATTCGTCAGAAAGTTGAAAAACTCGACCGCCTGAACGCCCGAGCTTAAGGACAAGAATCAACGTGTCAGACTCACTACGTATTATTTTTGCGGGTACACCTGACTTTGCAGCGCGTCACCTTGACGCGCTGTTGTCTTCTGGACATAACGTCGTTGGCGTGTTTACCCAACCGGACCGCCCTGCGGGACGCGGTAAAAAGCTGATGCCCAGCCCGGTAAAAGTGTTAGCAGAAGAAAAAGGGATACCGGTTTTCCAGCCCGTCTCTCTTCGCCCTCAGGAAAACCAACAGTTGGTTGCTGATTTACACGCAGACGTGATGGTGGTAGTGGCATATGGACTGATTCTGCCAAAAGCCGTGCTGGAAATGCCGCGCCTGGGTTGTATCAACGTTCACGGTTCCCTGCTTCCACGCTGGCGTGGCGCAGCACCGATTCAACGTTCACTGTGGGCTGGCGATAGCGAAACGGGTGTTACCATCATGCAAATGGATGTTGGTCTCGACACCGGTGATATGCTGCTTAAGCTCTCATGCCCGATTACGGCAGAGGATACCAGCGGTTCGTTATACGACAAGCTGGCAGACCTGGGGCCTCAGGGGCTGATTGAAACGCTAAAACAGCTGGCTGCTGGCACGATAAAACCCGTGGTACAAGATGAATCACTGGTTACGCATGCAGAGAAACTCAGTAAAGAAGAGGCCCGTATCGACTGGTCACTTTCGGCCGCTCAGTTGGAGCGCTGCATCCGCGCCTTTAACCCGTGGCCAATGAGCTATATCGTCATCGACGAGCAACCAGTAAAAATTTGGCAGGCGACGGTGATCGATACGCCCGCTAACGCTGAACCAGGCACAATTCTGGAAGCGACCCGTCAGGGTATCCAGGTTGCAACAGGCGACGGCATCCTGAATCTCGTCTCTTTGCAGCCTGCAGGCAAAAAAGCCATGAGTGCGCAGGATCTGCTTAATTCGCGCCGGGAGTGGTTTGTGCCCGGAAACCGTCTGGCCTGACGGTTCATCTCTTTAAGCCCGGTGTTACCGGGCATTTTTATTTTTGCACTTATGAAAAAACATCTTAATTTACGCAGTATGGCGGCCCAGACCGTCGAGCAGGTTGTCGAAAAGGGGCAATCATTAAGCAACGTGCTGCCCGCCATGCAGCAAAAAGTTGCCGATAAAGATAAAGCGCTGTTGCAAGAGCTTTGCTTCGGCGTATTGCGCACACTCTCGCAACTGGAGTGGATGATCCAGCAACTGATGGAACGTCCGATGACGGGCAAACAGCGTACCGTTCACTACCTGATCATGGTGGGCTTCTACCAACTGCTGCATACCCGTATCCCACCCCATGCTGCGCTGGCCGAAACCGTAGAAGGCGCCGTGGTGATTAAGCGTCCGCAGTTGAAAGGGCTGATCAATGGCGTATTGCGCCAGTTCCAGCGCCGTCAGGAAGAACTACTGGCCGAGTTCGCACAAAGCGATCTACGTTTCTTACACCCCTCCTGGCTGGTAAAACGTATTAAAGCCGCTTATCCACAGCAGTGGGAAGCCATCCTTGAGGCTAATAACCAACGCCCGCCAATGTGGCTCCGTGTTAATCGCAACCACCATACGCGCGACGCCTGGCTGGAACTACTCGCCGAAGCAGGATTGACCGGTTTCCCTCATCCGGATTACCCGGATGCGGTCCGTCTGGAGACACCTGCCTCCGTACTCGCTCTGCCTGGTTTTGAGCAAGGTTGGGTCACCGTTCAGGATGCCTCTGCCCAGGGTTGCGTCAGCTATCTGCAGCCACAAAACGGAGAGCAGATCCTTGATTTATGTTGCGCTCCCGGCGGCAAGACCACCCACATTCTGGAGGTCGCGCCAGATGCGAACGTGATGGCAGTCGATATCGACGATAAACGCCTGTCTCGCGTGTATGACAACCTGAAACGCTTGGGTATGAAAGCAACCGTGAAGCAGGGTGATGGTCGCTATCCGCAGCAGTGGTGCGGTGAGCAACAGTTTGACCGTATTTTGCTGGACGCCCCATGTTCTGCCACTGGTGTAATCCGTCGCCATCCGGATATCAAATGGCTGCGTCGCGATCGGGATATTGCCGAACTCGCTCAGTTGCAGGCGGAGATCCTCAACGCTACCTGGACACACCTTAAGCCTGGCGGCACGCTAGTCTATGCAACCTGTTCTATTCTGCCAGAAGAAAACCAACAGCAGATCGCCGCGTTCCTTGCACGCACACTGGATGCGGTGTTAAGCGAAACCGGTACGCCAGAGCAGCCAGGACGTCAGAATTTACCGGGTGCAGAAGATGGCGACGGCTTCTTTTACGCTAAGCTAATCAAAAAGTGATGAGATAACGGGTCGCGACTGATGAAAATTATCATTCTTGGCGCAGGGCAAGTTGGCGGTACGCTGGCTGAAAACCTGGTCGGAGAGAACAACGATATCACGGTAGTCGATACCAATGGTGAGCGCCTGCGCAGCTTGCAGGACAAGTTCGATCTCCGCGTCGTGCAAGGACATGGTTCACATCCCCGTGTATTGCGTGAGGCTGGTGCCGACGATGCCGATATGCTGGTTGCCGTAACCAGCTCAGATGAAACAAATATGGTTGCCTGCCAGGTAGCTTATTCCCTGTTTAATACGCCTAACCGTATCGCCCGTATTCGTTCACCGGATTATGTTCGCGATGCGGACAAGCTATTCCAATCCGATGCTGTCCCTATCGATCATCTGATTGCGCCTGAGCAACTGGTTATCGATAGCATTTATCGCCTGATTGAATATCCGGGCGCATTGCAGGTCGTGAATTTTGCCGAGGGCAAAGTCAGTCTGGCGGTCGTGAAAGCTTATTACGGCGGACCGCTAATCGGTAATGCGTTGTCGACAATGCGCGATCACATGCCGCATATCGATACCCGCGTTGCGGCAATATTCCGTCATGACAGGCCAATTCGCCCGCAGGGCTCTACCATCGTTGAAGCGGGTGATGAGGTTTTCTTTATCGCGGCATCACAGCACATTCGCGCCGTCATGAGCGAGCTACAGCGTCTGGAAAAGCCGTACAAACGCATTATGTTAGTCGGTGGCGGTAATATCGGTGCGGGGCTCGCGCGGCGTCTGGAAAAAGATTACAGCGTCAAACTGATCGAGCGTAATCAGCAGCGCGCATCGGAGCTTGCAGAGAAATTGCAAAATACGATCGTCTTTTTTGGCGATGCTTCGGATCAAGAGCTGCTGGCGGAAGAACATATCGATCAGGTTGATCTGTTCATTGCGGTGACCAACGACGATGAAGCTAACATCATGTCGGCGATGCTGGCTAAACGAATGGGCGCCAAGAAAGTGATGGTGCTAATCCAACGCAGAGCGTACGTCGATCTGGTACAGGGCAGCGTGATCGATATTGCGATTTCACCGCAGCAGGCGACCATCTCCGCACTCCTGAGCCATGTGCGTAAAGCTGATATTGTTGGTGTTTCATCACTACGCCGCGGCGTAGCGGAAGCCATTGAAGCCGTCGCACACGGTGATGAGACAACATCTCGGGTGGTAGGTCGCTCGATTGATGAAATTAAACTTCCGCCTGGCACCATTATTGGCGCCGTTGTACGGGGTAATGATGTGATGATTGCCAATGACAACCTGCGTATTGAACAGGGCGATCACGTTATTATGTTCCTGACAGATAAAAAGTTTATTACCGACGTCGAGCGCTTATTCCAGCCAAGCCCCTTCTTCCTGTAATAATTTGGGCGCTAATATAGCGCCCTTTTTATTTCCCTTTATTTATCAGGGCCTAATAATTTTTCCTTTCCGCAATACATAAATGGAAATTGCCTAAACATTTGTTAAACTTATAAACGTCAGCTGCATAGGGAGAATAAAATGAGCATTATTAAAGAGTTTCGCGAATTCGCGATGCGCGGGAATGTTGTCGATTTGGCAGTGGGTGTCATTATTGGTGCGGCATTTGGTAAGATCGTTTCATCACTGGTTGCCGATATCATCATGCCGCCACTGGGGTTGTTAATTGGTGGGATTGATTTTAAACAGTTTGCTTTAACGTTACGTGATGCGCAGGGAGACATCCCGGCGGTAGTCATGCATTACGGCGTATTCATTCAGAATGTCTTCGATTTCATTATTGTTGCGTTTGCTATCTTTATGGCAATCAAACTGATCAATAAATTGAATCGTAAAAAAGCTGAGGAGCCAGCGGCGCCCCCTGCACCATCTAAAGAAGAAGTATTACTAAGTGAAATTCGTGACCTGCTGAAAGAACAGAACAACCGCTCTTAAGCGTTCATTGAAACAAAAAGGCCAGTGGTAAAAAAGTGCTTCACTTTCTTGCCACTGGCCTCCCAGTTTCCCCGATTGCCATGTTTACCTTTACGTAGATAACTTCCCTTCCCTTTTTTATTTTTCTCAATGCGCTGCCTGAACAGTGGATCATGCAGAAGCGCCTCAATGGCGTTGTCCTTTATCTGTCCTTTGGTATGCTGATAACGGCTCATACTCTCTCCAGTTTGTGGGGGTAATTTACGCCGGGAGTGTAGACCTGACCGTGCAAAAAATCAACGGTCTGATATTGTCCCGCTGGCACCTTGTTCAAGTGCTTCAAGAATAGAACAGTACACACTGCTATGTGCTTTACCACAGCACGCGTCATTTAATCGTTGTAACGATCGTTGCATCGCCTGAAGCTCCGCTATGCGCGCTTCGACCTCTTGTAATCTTTCCTGAACGATCCCTTTTGATTCCTGGCAGGTATGGTGCTCTGGATCTATGCGGATCGAAAGCAGTTCGCGAATCGACTCCAGTGTAAAACCAAGCTGCCGGGCATAACGAATAAATTTAAGACGCTGAAGATCGCTTTCCGTGTAGAGACGAAACCCGCCTTCTGTACGTACTTCATGCTCCATCATCTGCTGCTTTTCATAGTAACGGATAGTATCCGGCGTCACGTCAGCCAGCTTCGCTAATTCACCAATTCGGTACATGCTCTCTCCGCTATTTGTCGTTGATCTTCTGTAGCAGCTTATCTGCGTATTCGCCGTGTAAAAACTCGGTGCTAAGTCCAGCTTGTCGAAGTTTTAGCTCCAGTAGCGACAACCGACGACTGACTTCCTGATAACTGGGATCATCTTTGCGGATCCCCGCGAGTATTTCAAGCAGTTGGATTGCCTCTCTGCGCTGCTCAAGCTCAGGTGGAAGACAACCTGCATTTTTTAATAAACGGTATCCGGCCCGAAGTTCAGGCGGAATATGGGAATCATCGTCAAGGGTAAGCGGTTCGCCTGTACCAGGTAAATCATCAAACTCGCCTTTAGACTGTGCAGCAATAATATGGCGCTCCGCCCACTGGTCCAGTAACCACATATGACACTCCAGGGGATGAACAAAAAAAGTACAGATATTGTAGTTAAGTGGGGATATAGCGGATATAAAAAAACCCGCCGAGGCGGGGTTTTTTGACACTCCAGGGGATGAACAAAAAAAGTACAGATATTGTAGTTAAGTGGGGATATAGCGGATATAAAAAACCCCGCCGAGGCGGGTTTTTTTACGTTACTACAGATTACTCTGCAGCAGCTTCTGTTTTCTCTGAACGATCAACCAGCTCGATGTATGCCATCGGCGCGTTGTCGCCTGCACGGAAACCACACTTCAGAATGCGAGTGTAACCACCGGCGCGGCTCGCGAAACGCGGGCCCAGTTCGTTAAACAGTTTTGCCACGATCTCGTTATCACGAGTACGGGCGAATGCCAGACGACGATTAGCTACGCTATCAGTCTTGGCAAGAGTAATCAGCGGCTCAACTACGCGACGCAGCTCTTTCGCTTTCGGCAGAGTCGTCTTGATGATTTCATGACGAACCAGTGAACCTGCCATATTGCGGAACATAGCCTGGCGATGGCTGCTGTTGCGGTTCAGTTGACGACCACTCTTACGATGGCGCATGACCTTATCCTTCTCAGTAAAACCTTAACCTGTGATCCGGTTACTCGTCAGCGATGCTTGCCGGTGGCCAGTTTTCCAGGCGCATGCCCAGAGACAGTCCACGGGAAGCCAGCACGTCTTTAATCTCAGTAAGAGATTTTTTACCAAGGTTAGGCGTCTTAAGAAGCTCAACCTCAGTACGCTGTACCAGATCACCGATATAGTGGATAGCTTCTGCTTTGAGGCAGTTAGCAGAGCGGACAGTCAATTCCAGATCGTCAACAGGGCGCAGCAGGATCGGATCGAATTCTGGTTTCTCTTCTTTAACTTCCGGCTGACGTACATCACGTAAGTCAACAAAAGCTTCCAGTTGTTCAGCCAGAATGGTTGCCGCACGACGAATCGCCTCTTCAGGATCGATTGTGCCGTTGGTTTCCATTTCGATGACCAGCTTGTCCAGGTCGGTACGCTGTTCTACACGCGCTGCTTCAACATTGTAGGCAATACGCTCTACAGGGCTGTAGCATGCGTCGACCAGCAGACGGCCGATTGGGCGCTCATCTTCTTCCGAATGAATTCGGGTAGAAGCCGGCACATAACCACGACCGCGCTGAACTTTGATGCGCATACTAATAGATGCGTTCTCATCGGTCAGGTGGCAGATCACGTGCTGTGGCTTGACGATTTCGACATCACCATCATGGGTAATGTCGGCTGCAGTCACAGGGCCAATGCCAGATTTATTCAAGGTAAGAATAACGTCATCTTTACCCTGAACTCTCACCGCCAGCCCTTTCAGGTTGAGCAGGATTTCCAGGATATCTTCCTGAACGCCTTCTTTGGTGCTGTACTCATGTAGTACACCATCAATCTCAACCTCGGTCACCGCGCAACCCGGCATCGATGAGAGCAGAATACGGCGCAGTGCGTTACCCAAAGTATGGCCAAAGCCACGCTCTAAAGGCTCAAGGGTCACCTTGGCGTGCGTCGAACTCACTTGCTCGATATCTACCAGGCGCGGTTTTAGAAACTCTGTCACAGAACCCTGCATTGTGTCCTCTCTTTGGTACTAAGCTTTACTTGGAGTAAAGCTCGACGATCAGGTGTTCGTTAATGTCCGCAGACAGATCAGAACGCTCCGGCTTACGCTTGAACGTACCTTCCATCTTGCCAGCATCAACTTCCAGCCAGGTTGGCTTTTCACGCTGCTCAGCCAGCTCCAGAGCGGCTTTCACGCGAGACTGCTTCTTCGCTTTCTCACGAATGCTAACAACGTCATTCGGACTAACCTGATAAGAAGCGATGTTAACAACACGACCGTTTACCATAATTGCTTTATGGCTGACCAGCTGACGTGCTTCTGCACGAGTGGCACCGAAGCCCATACGGTATACAACGTTGTCCAGACGACCTTCCAGCAGACCCAACAGGTTTTCACCGGTGTTGCCTTTCAGACGTGCTGCTTCTTTGTAGTAGTTACGGAACTGACGCTCCAGCACACCATAGATACGGCGAACTTTTTGCTTTTCACGCAACTGCACACCATAGTCAGACAGACGCGGTTTACGCGCACCGTGCTGGCCAGGAGCTTGTTCAATTTTACACTTGGTATCGATCGCGCGAACGCCAGACTTAAGGAATAAGTCAGTGCCCTCACGACGGCTCAGCTTGAGCTTAGGACCCAAATATCTTGCCATTTTCTTTCTCCAACAATCCTAGAAACGACAGCGTTATACGCGACGTTTTTTCGGCGGACGACAACCGTTATGAGGGATCGGAGTCACATCAGTAATATTAGTGATGCGGAAACCAGCGGCGTTCAGAGCACGAACAGTAGATTCGCGACCTGGACCCGGTCCTTTGACCATAACTTCCAGATTCTTGATACCGTATTCTTTTACGGCTTCAGCGCAACGCTCTGCTGCAACCTGAGCTGCAAACGGAGTGGATTTGCGAGAACCACGGAAACCGGAACCACCGGCTGTTGCCCAACCCAGTGCGTTACCCTGACGATCAGTAATGGTAACGATGGTGTTGTTAAAAGAAGCATGGATATGAGCCACGCCGTCAGAGACTTGTTTTCTTACACGTTTACGTGCACGAATTGGTGCCTTTGCCATTATTCAATCACCCCGATTATTTCTTGATCGGTTTGCGCGGACCCTTACGGGTACGTGCGTTGGTCTTGGTACGCTGACCGCGAACCGGGAGACCACGACGATGACGCAAACCGCGATAGCAACCAAGGTCCATAAGGCGCTTGATGCTCATGCTAACTTCACGGCGCAGATCACCTTCAACGACAAATTTGGCAACTTCGTCACGCAGCGTGTCGATTTGTTCTTCAGACAGCTCACTGATCTTAACATCTTCAGCGATACCCGCTGCAGCCAGAATGGCTTTAGAACGGGTCTTGCCGACGCCGTAGATCGAAGTTAATGCGATCACAGCATGTTTCTGATCAGGAATGTTAATGCCTGCTATACGGGCCACTATGCACTCCTACTATTTAATATGTACGCACCATGCTGAAAAGCCCGTTTTCAGGATACTCAAATGGAAACGCACAGACATACAAAAGATTGGCTGGCTAATCTAGCCAGCTCAACCCAACTTTGCAAGAAAAATATGCGAATAAATCAGCCTTGGCGCTGTTTATGCTTCGGCTCGGCACTGCAAATCACACGGATGACACCATCACGCTTAACGATTTTGCAGTTACGGCATAATTTCTTGACGGAAGCACGAACTTTCATTTTTACTCTCCGTAACTTCTCGGGCGACTGTTAACGGCCGTAGCCTTTCAGATTCGCCTTCTTCAATGCAGACTCGTACTGACTTGACATCATCAGAGTTTGCACTTGAGCCATAAAGTCCATAATCACGACAACAACGATAAGCAGTGAGGTCCCACCAAAGTAGAACGGTACTTTCATTGCATCACGCATGAACTCCGGGATCAGGCAGATAAAGGTAATGTAGAGCGCACCAACCAAAGTCAGGCGGGTCATTACTTTATCGATATACTTCGCCGTTTGCTCTCCCGGACGAATTCCTGGTACAAATGCACCGGACTTCTTCAGGTTATCTGCTGTTTCACGCGGGTTGAAAACCAACGCCGTGTAGAAGAAACAGAAGAATATGATTGCAGACGCATAGAGTAACACATAAAGCGGTTGCCCAGGCTGCAAATACAGCGAAATTGTTGTCAGCCAGTTCCAACCAGTCCCGCCCCCGAACCATGACGCGATGGTCGCCGGGAACAGAATAATACTGGAAGCGAAGATTGCCGGGATTACCCCCGCCATATTCACTTTCAGCGGTAAATGTGTGCTCTGTGCAGCATAGACACGACGACCTTGCTGACGTTTCGCGTAGTTTACCACAATACGGCGTTGACCACGCTCAACAAATACAACAAAGAACGTCACTGCAAATACTAATACTGCAACCAACAGCAACACGAGGAAGTGCAGGTCGCCTTGACGCGCTTGCTCGATAGTATGGGCAATGGCTGGCGGGAGTCCCGCAACGATACCGGCGAAGATAATGATTGAGATACCGTTGCCGATACCACGTTCAGTAATCTGTTCGCCCAACCACATCAGGAACATAGTCCCTGTAACCAGACTTACAACAGCGGTGAAATAGAATGCAAAGCCTGGATTCATTACCAGGCCCTGCATACCAGGCATATTCGGCAGACCGGTAGCAATACCGATCGACTGGAATATTGCCAGCACCAGAGTACCGTAGCGGGTGTACTGGCTGATCTTACGACGACCAGACTCCCCTTCTTTCTTAATTTCTGCCAGCGTTGGGTGAACCACCGTCAGCAGCTGGATAATGATCGACGCCGAGATATACGGCATGATCCCCAGAGCAAAGATAGAAGCACGGCTGAGAGCACCACCAGAGAACATGTTAAACATTTCAATGATGGTGCCTCGCTGTTGCTCAAGCAGTTTGGCAAGTACAGCGGCATCAATACCAGGGATCGGAATGAAAGAGCCAATACGGAACACAATAAGCGCACCGATTACAAACAGCAGTCTGCGTTTCAGCTCGCCTAAGCCACCTTTGGCACTTTGAAAATCTAATCCCGGTTGTTTAGCCATCTGCTACTTATTCCTCGATTTTACCGCCAGCAGCTTCGATAGCAGCACGAGCGCCTTTAGTAACACGCAGGCCACGAACAGTTACCGGAGTAGTGACTTCACCAGCCAGGATCACTTTCGCGAACTCGATCTGGATACCGATAATGTTAGCTGCTTTCAGCGTGTTCAGGTCTACAATACCGCCTTCAACTTTAGCCAGGTCAGACAGACGAACTTCGGCTGTAATCGCTGCTTTACGTGAAGTGAAGCCGAATTTCGGCAGACGACGGTACAGAGGCATCTGACCACCCTCGAAACCGCGACGTACGCCACCGCCAGAACGAGACTTCTGACCTTTGTGACCACGACCACCGGTTTTACCGAGGCCAGAACCGATACCACGACCCAGGCGTTTACCCGCCTTTTTGGAGCCTTCGGCCGGAGACAGAGTATTTAAACGCATCTCTTACTCCTCAACTTTAACCATGAAGGAAACCGCGTTGACCATACCACGAACAGCAGGAGTATCCTCGCGTTCTACGGTGTGACCAATACGACGCAGACCCAGGCCAAGCAGCGTTGCCTTGTGTTTCGGCAGACGACCGATTGCACTGCGGGTTTGAGTAATTTTAATAGTCTTTGCCATGGTTTATTTCCCCAGAATTTCTTCAACGGATTTACCACGCTTGGCAGCGACCATTTCCGGAGATTTCATATTTTCCAGACCGTCGATAGTTGCACGAACCACGTTAATCGGGTTGGTGGAACCATACGCTTTAGCCAGAACGTTACGAACTCCAGCGACTTCCAGAACGGCGCGCATTGCACCACCGGCGATGATACCGGTACCTTCGGAAGCCGGCTGCATGAATACACGAGAACCCGTGTGAGTACCCTTAACCGGGTGCTGCAGGGTGCCGTGGTTCAGCGCGACGTTAATCATATTGCGACGGGCTTTTTCCATCGCTTTCTGGATCGCTGCTGGAACTTCACGCGCTTTACCGTAACCAAAACCAACGCGACCGTTACCATCGCCAACTACAGTCAGAGCTGTGAAGGAGAAAATACGACCACCTTTAACGGTTTTAGATACGCGGTTTACCGCGATCAGCTTTTCCTGCAGTTCGCCAGCTTGTTTTTCGATGTGAGCCATCTTACACCTCTACCTTAGAACTGAAGGCCAGCTTCACGGGCAGCATCTGCCAGTGCCTGGACACGACCATGATATTGGAACCCGGAACGGTCAAAGGACACATCTTTGATGCCTTTTTCCAGAGCGCGTTCGGCGACAGCTTTACCCACAGCTGCTGCAGCGTCTTTGTTACCGGTGTACTTCAGTTGTTCAGCGATAGCTTTTTCTACAGTAGAAGCAGCTACCAGAACTTCAGAACCGTTCGGTGCAATTACCTGTGCGTAAATATGACGCGGGGTACGATGTACCACCAGGCGAGTTGCGCCCAGCTCTTTGAGCTTGCGGCGTGCGCGGGTCGCACGACGGATACGAGCAGATTTCTTATCCATAGTGTTACCTTACTTCTTCTTAGCCTCTTTGGTACGCACGACTTCGTCGGCGTAACGAACACCCTTGCCTTTGTAAGGCTCAGGACGACGGTAGGCGCGCAGATCTGCCGCAACCTGACCGATCAGCTGTTTATCAGCGCCTTTCAGCACGATTTCAGTCTGAGTCGGACATTCTGCAGTGATACCTGCCGGCAGCTGATGATCAACTGGATGAGAGAAACCTAAAGCCAGGTTTACTACATTCCCTTTGACCGCTGCACGATAACCTACACCAACCAGCTGCAGCTTCTTAGTGAAGCCTTCGGTAACACCGACAACCATTGCATTCAGCAGGGCACGCGCGGTACCAGCCTGAGCCCATCCATCTGCGTAACCATCACGCGGACCGAAGGTCAGTGCATTATCTGCATGATTTACTGCAACAGCATCGTTGAGAGTACGAGTCAGCTCGCCGTTTTTACCTTTGATCGTAATAACCTGACCGTTGATTTTTACATCAACGCCGGCAGGAATAACGACCGGTGCTTTAGCAACACGAGACATTTTTTCCTCCGATTAGGCTACGTAGCAGATAATTTCGCCACCAAGACCAGCCTGGCGCGCTGCACGATCAGTCATAACACCTTTAGAGGTAGAAACAACTGCGATACCCATGCCAGCCATAACTTTCGGCAGCTCGTCTTTACGCTTATAAATGCGCAGACCTGGGCGACTGACACGCTGAATGCTTTCTACAACAGCTTTACCCTGGAAATACTTAAGAGTAAGTTCCAGTTCCGGCTTGGTGTCGCCTTCAACTTTAAAATCTTCAATAAAACCTTCTTCCTTCAGCACGTTGGCAATTGCCACTTTCAGCTTGGAGGAAGGCATGGTGACCGCAGCTTTATTCGCGGCCTGACCGTTACGGATACGGGTCAGCATATCCGCGATCGGATCTTGCATGCTCATCTGTCTTTACTCCCGTGATTCAATTGGTAATTACCAGCTAGCCTTTTTCAAGCCTGGTACTTCACCGCGCATTGCGGCTTCACGCAGTTTGATACGGCTCAACCCGAACTTGCCCACATAGCCATGCGGACGACCTGTTTGACGGCAGCGGTTACGCTGACGGGACGGGCTGGAATCACGCGGCAGAGACTGCAGCTTCAGAACTGCGTTCCAACGATCTTCGTCGGTCGCGTTCACATCAGAGATAATAGCTTTCAGTTCAGCGCGTTTTGCGAAGTACTTATCAGCTAAAGCTACGCGCTTTACTTCGCGTGCTTTCATTGATTGCTTAGCCATTCAGTAACCCTACCTTACTTGCGGAACGGGAAGTCAAAGGCAGCCAGCAGAGCACGGCCTTCTTCGTCAGATTTCGCAGTAGTGGTAATGGTAATATCCAAACCACGCACGCGGTCGACTTTATCGTAGTCGATTTCTGGGAAGATGATCTGCTCACGGACACCCATGCTGTAGTTACCACGGCCATCGAATGACTTAGCGGACAGGCCACGGAAGTCACGGATACGTGGAACAGCAATAGTGATCAGACGCTCAAAGAACTCCCACATGCGTTCGCCACGCAGAGTTACTTTACAGCCGATCGGATAGCCCTGACGGATTTTGAAGCCTGCAACTGATTTGCGTGCTTTGGTGATCAGCGGTTTTTGACCGGAGATTGCTGTCAGGTCAGCTGCTGCGTTATCCAGCAGTTTCTTGTCAGCGATCGCTTCACCAACACCCATGTTCAGGGTGATCTTCTCGACCCGAGGGACTTGCATGACAGAATTGTAGTTAAACTCAGTCATGAGTTTAGCGACTACTTCGTCTTTGTAGTAATCATGCAGTTTCGCCATCGTACTACTCCAAATTACTTGATAGTTTCGCTGTTAGATTTGAAGAAACGGACTTTTTTGCCGTCTTCGAATCTAAAGCCTACACGGTCAGCCTTGCCGGTTGCCGCGTTGAAGATTGCAACGTTAGAAACCTGAATAGCAGCTTCTTTTTCAACGATGCCGCCTGGTTGGTTCAGAGCCGGAACCGGCTTCTGGTGTTTCTTAACCAGGTTGATACCTTCAACAATGAGCTTGCCGGAAGACAAGACATTCTTAACTTTACCGCGTTTACCTTTATCTTTACCGGTTAACACGATAACTTCGTCATCACGACGGATCTTCGCTGCCATGATTCGCTCCTTAGAGTACTTCTGGTGCCAGAGAGATAATTTTCATGAACTTCTCGTTACGAAGTTCACGAGTTACCGGCCCAAAAATACGCGTACCGATAGGTTGCTCGCTGTTATTGTTTAAAATAACGCATGCATTACCATCGAAGCGAATGACAGAACCGTCCGGGCGACGAACACCCTTCTTGGTGCGCACCACTACCGCCTTCAGCACATCACCTTTTTTGACCTTACCACGCGGAATTGCTTCCTTGATGGTGATCTTGATGATATCGCCGACGCCTGCGTAGCGACGGTGCGAGCCACCCAGAACCTTGATACACATTACGCGACGTGCACCGGAGTTGTCGGCGACGTTCAGCATAGTCTGTTCTTGGATCATTTTAGTGCTCCGCTAATGTCAACTACTACTGAGACCCGAAAATCAGGTCGTTAAAAAAGCCCCATATCGGGGGCGCGGCATTATAACACCGCTCAAACGATATGGGTAGAAAAAATAAACGGCTCATCGCTGAGCCGTTTATTCGTTGAGAATGCCTACTGTATTACAGAACGGCTTTC
This sequence comes from Citrobacter sp. wls706, assembly GCF_005281305.1. Classification (NCBI taxonomy): domain Bacteria; kingdom Pseudomonadati; phylum Pseudomonadota; class Gammaproteobacteria; order Enterobacterales; family Enterobacteriaceae; genus Citrobacter; species Citrobacter sp. wls706. The sequence continues at coordinate 19,456 of NZ_SZXG01000013.1, forward strand.
TCTACAACGCGAACCAGCGTCCAGGACTTAGTCTTGGACAGCGGACGGCATTCGCGGATTTCAACCACGTCACCAGTACCGCATTCGTTGTTCTCGTCATGTACGTGCAGTTTGGTCGTACGCTTAATGAATTTACCGTAGATCGGGTGTTTCACAAAACGTTCGATAGCAACAACGATGGATTTCTCCATTTTATCGCTAACAACGCGACCTTGCAGAGTACGGATTTTATCGGTCATTACGCACCCGCCTTCTCAGTCAGTAAAGTCTTAACGCGTGCGACATCACGACGCACTTGCTTCAACAGGTGAGACTGTTGCAGCTGGCCACTTGCAGCCTGCATACGCAGGTTGAACTGCTCACGCAGCAGATTCAGCAGCTCGGTGTTCAGCTCTTCAACACTCTTCTCACGCAGCTCTTTTGCTTTCATTACATCACCGTCTTAGTTACAAAGGTGGTTTTAATCGGCAGTTTCGCTGCTGCCAGCTTGAATGCTTCACGGGCCAGCTCTTCCGGTACGCCGTCCATTTCATACAGGACTTTACCCGGCTGAATCAAGGCAACCCAATACTCTACGTTACCTTTACCTTTACCCATACGCACTGCCAGCGGCTTTTCAGTGATCGGTTTGTCCGGGAATACACGGATCCAGATCTTACCTTGACGCTTAACTGCACGGGTCATAGCACGACGTGCTGCTTCGATCTGACGGGCAGTCAGACGACCACGGCCAACAGCTTTCAGACCGAAGCTGCCGAAGCTAACATCCGCGCCAGCAGCCAGACCGCGGTTACGGCCTTTGTGCATTTTACGGAATTTTGTACGCTTTGGTTGTAACATCAGCGACGCTCCTTATTTACGGCCTTTACGCTGCTGCTTTTTAGGTTGCGCAGCCGGTTTTTCCGGTTGTTCAACAGCAGCCATACCACCCAGGATCTCGCCTTTGAAGATCCACACTTTAACGCCGATTACACCGTAAGTGGTGTGCGCTTCAGAGGTGTTGTAGTCGATGTCAGCACGCAGAGTGTGCAGCGGTACGCGACCTTCGCGGTACCATTCGGTACGTGCGATTTCCGCGCCGCCCAGACGGCCGCTAACTTCAACTTTAATACCTTTAGCGCCCAGACGCATTGCGTTCTGTACAGCACGCTTCATAGCACGACGGAACATAACGCGACGTTCCAGCTGAGAAGTGATGCTGTCAGCAACCAATTTTGCGTCCAGTTCAGGCTTACGCACTTCGGCGATATTGATCTGGGCAGGAACGCCAGCAATATCAGCTACGACTTTGCGCAGTTTTTCTACGTCTTCGCCTTTCTTACCGATAACGATACCCGGGCGAGCGGTGTGAATGGTCACACGGATGCTCTTAGCCGGACGCTCGATAACGATACGAGATACAGACGCTTTAGCCAGTTCCTTAGTCAGGTACTGACGTACTTTAAAATCGCTGTCCAGGTTGTCAGCGAATTCTTTGGTGTTCGCAAACCAGGTTGAGTTCCATGGTTTTACAATACCCAGGCGAATACCATTAGGATGTACTTTCTGACCCATTGCTAGTCTCCAGAGTCTCAGCGATCGGACACAACCACAGTAATGTGGCTGGTGCGCTTCAGGATGCGATCTGCACGACCTTTTGCACGCGGCATAATGCGCTTCATGCTCGGGCCTTCGTCTACGAAAATTTTCGTAACTTTCAGATCGTCAATGTCAGCGCCATCGTTGTGTTCAGCGTTAGCAATGGCAGATTCCAGGACTTTCTTAACCAATACAGCCGCTTTCTTATTGGTGTAGGTCAGAATATCCAGAGCCTGCGACACTTTCTTACCGCGAATCAGGTCTGCAACAAGGCGAACCTTCTGAGCAGAAGAACGAGCATGGCGATGTTGAGCTAAAGTTTCCATCTCTTCCTCCTACCTTATTTCTTCTTCGCTTTTTTATCAGCAGCGTGGCCGCGATAAGTACGAGTCGGTGCGAATTCACCCAGTTTGTGGCCGACCATTTCGTCGGAAACAAATACCGGAACGTGCTGACGACCATTATGGACAGCGATGGTCAAACCGATCATGTTAGGAAAGATCGTTGAACGACGGGACCAAGTGCGCAGGGGCTTCTTGTCTCCGCTTTCCACCGCTTTCTCTACCTTCTTCAGCAAGTGCAGGTCAATAAAAGGACCTTTCTTGAGAGAACGTGGCATGGCTTATCCTCTAAAATTATTTGCTACGGCGACGTACGATGAATTTATCAGTACGCTTGTTGCTGCGGGTCTTCTTACCTTTGGTCTGAACGCCCCACGGAGTTACCGGGTGCTTACCAAAGTTACGACCTTCACCACCACCATGTGGGTGATCGACTGGGTTCATCGCAGTACCGCGAACGGTAGGACGAACACCACGCCAGCGTGCAGCACCTGCTTTACCCAGAACGCGCAGCATATGCTCAGCATTGCCAACTTCGCCCAGAGTTGCACGGCAGTCTGCTTCGACTTTACGCATTTCACCAGAACGCAGACGCAGGGTGACATAAGCACCATCACGAGCAACGATCTGAACGTAAGTACCAGCGGAACGTGCCAGCTGACCGCCTTTACCTGGTTTCATTTCTACGTTATGAACGGTAGAACCAACCGGGATATTGCGCATCGGCAGGGTGTTACCTGCTTTGATTGCAGCATCAACGCCAGACTGAATCTGGTCGCCAGCTTTCAGGCCTTTAGGGGCCAGGATGTAACGGCGTTCACCGTCTTTGTACAGAACCAGCGCGATGTTCGCGGAGCGGTTCGGATCGTACTCAAGACGTTCAACAATTGCTGGGATACCGTCTTTGTTGCGTTTGAAGTCAACAATACGATAAGCCTGCTTGTGACCACCACCGATGTGACGAGTGGTGATACGGCCATTGTTGTTACGACCACCGGATTTGCTGTTTTTTTCAACCAGCGGAGCAAAAGGTTTGCCCTTGTGCAGCTCTGGGTTGACCACTTTAACAACGTGGCGACGACCCGGAGATGTCGGTTTACATTTAACAACTGCCATTGTATTACTCCTCCGACTTACTCAGCGCCGCCGACGAAGTCCAGATTCTGGCCTTCCTTCAGGGTGACGTAAGCTTTTTTCCAGTCGCTACGACGACCGATACGCTGTCCGTGACGTTTAACTTTCCCTTTAACTACCAGGGTGTTAACGACTTCGACTTCGACTTCAAACAGTTTCTGCACAGCAGCTTTGATTTCTGCTTTGGTCGCGTCTTTAGCAACTTTGAGAACGATGGTGTTAGTTTTTTCCATCGCAGTAGACGCTTTTTCAGAAACGTGCGGTGCGCGAAGCACCTTCAGCAGACGTTCTTCACGAATCATGCCAGCATCTCCTCAACTTGCTTAACAGCATCAGCAGTCATTACGACTTTGTCGAAGGCGATCAGGCTAACCGGGTCGATACCAGTTGCATCGCGTACGTCAACCTTGTGCAGGTTGCGCGCAGCCAGGAACAGGTTTTCGTCCAGCTCACCGGTGATGATCAGCACATCTTCCAGAGCCATGTCTTTCAGTTTCTGTGCCAGCAGCTTAGTTTTAGGCGCTTCAACAGAGAACTTCTCGACAACGATCAGACGATCCTGACGTACCAGTTCGGACAGAATGCTTTTCAGCGCGCCGCGGTACATCTTCTTGTTAACTTTTTGACTGTGGTCCTGCGGGCGAGCAGCGAAGGTTACGCCACCTGAACGCCAGATCGGGCTCTTGATAGAACCTGAACGCGCACGGCCGGTACCTTTCTGGCGCCACGGCTTTTTGCCTGAACCAGTTACTTCAGCACGAGTCTTCTGAGCACGAGTACCCTGACGAGCACCAGCTGCATAAGCAACAACAACCTGGTGAACCAGCGCTTCGTTGAAATCACGACCGAAGGTAGTTTCGGAAACAGTCAGCGCGCTCTGCGCGTCTTTCAATACTAATTCCATTGCTATCCCCTTACGCCTTCACAGCTGGTTTAACGATCAGGTCGCAACCGGTCGCACCCGGAACACCACCTTTAACCAGCAGCAGGTTGCGCTCAGCGTCAACACGTACTACGTCCAGGCTCTGAACGGTTACACGTTCGTTGCCCAGCTGACCTGCCATTTTCTTGCCTTTGAACACTTTGCCCGGAGTCTGGTTCTGACCGATAGAACCCGGAACGCGGTGAGACAAGGAGTTACCGTGAGTAGCGTCCTGGGTACGGAAGTTCCAGCGCTTAACGGTACCAGCGAAACCTTTACCTTTAGAGGTACCGGTTACGTCAACTTTTTTAACGTCAGCAAACAGTTCAACGCTAATGTTCTGACCAACGGTGTATTCTTCACCATCTGCCAGACGGAACTCCCACAGGCCGCGGCCAGCTTCTACGCCAGCTTTAGCAAAGTGGCCAGCTTCCGGCTTAGTTACACGGTTAGCTTTTTTAGCACCGGTGGTAACCTGAACAGCGCGGTAGCCGTCGTTAGCCAGATCTTTAACCTGAGTAACGCGGTTTGCTTCAACTTCGATAACGGTTACTGGGATAGAGACGCCATCTTCAGTGAAGATGCGGGTCATACCCACTTTTTTACCGACTAAACCAATCATTGTATCAACCTCTCAATCGCTCGATGACCTGATTAACCCAGGCTGATCTGCACGTCTACACCGGCAGCCAGGTCCAGACGCATCAGAGCATCAACGGTTTTTTCAGTTGGCTCAACGATGTCAACCAGACGCTTGTGAGTACGGATCTCGTACTGATCACGCGCGTCTTTGTTAACGTGCGGAGAGATCAGAACGGTGAAACGCTCTTTGCGGGTCGGCAGCGGGATCGGACCACGAACCTGCGCACCAGTGCGCTTGGCAGTCTCGACGATTTCCGCGGTTGATTGATCGATCAGACGATGATCAAACGCTTTCAAACGGATACGGATTCTTTGGTTCTGCATGAGACCAGAGCTCCAATTATTTTATAAACGAAATAGTTACTCCTCAAACCCATTACGATTGATGGGAGAGTGTAACCGTTCTTACAGAGTTCCCCGATTGGGAACATTGTCTGGTATTGCTTTCGCAGTACCGGTGGCTCATATCGAACCGCTGTCAATATTAGACAAGCCCGCGCATTATACGTAAATCTCAGCCTGACGCAAGTGCCGCATAGAAATTAATCACTCCGTCATGGAACGCGTGCCCCCTTCCACTCTCACTGTATGCGCTGTTATGGATTGCGATTTCTCTGGAAGAAGGTTTACATAACTCGAATTTCGGTCTTGTACAACCTTGATGTTTAGCGGAGGGTGGCCTCTTTTCATACGAGGCTAACCTATGTATATCGACCTTCCCTTTGTGCTGATTTATGCAGGGTTATCGGGATTGCTCTGGTTTGAGGATTTACGCACTGGCCTATTACCCGACAAATTTACCTGCCCTCTTTTGTGGGGTGGCCTTATTTATCATCAGTGCTGCAGACCGGCGCAGTTATCCGACGCGCTTTGGGGTGCCGTAGCGGGTTATGGGGTATTTGCTTTGTTCTATTGGGGGTATCGTCTGATATGCCGTCAGGAAGGATTAGGCTTTGGTGATGTCAAATTTCTTGCCGCCCTGGGCGCCTGGCATCGCTGGGACGCATTACCGTTGCTGGTCTTGCTTGCCGCCAGCCTGGCCTGCTGTATGACCGGGATTGCCTGGGTTAAACATGGGAGAAAGGTATTAAAAAACCCGCTGCCTTTTGGACCCTATCTGGCGGCTGCGGGTTTTATTATTGGCGGGATTGGTCTAATCCAGGGCGGTTAGTCGCTGACTTTAATTTGCGATTGCAGATAGTTTTGCAAACCAAGTTTTGCAATCAGGTCCAGCTCCGTTTCGAGCCAGTCAATATGCCCTTCTTCTTCAGTCAGGATCTCAATCATCATGTCCCGGCTGACGTAGTCATGAACGCTATCGGCATAGGCAATGGCTTCACGTAAGTCTTTCGCGCCATCCAGTTCGAGCCGAAGATCCGATTGCAGCATCTCTTCAACGTCTTCACCTATGCCTAACTTGCCAAGATCCTGTAGGTTTGGGATCCCTTCCAAGAATAAAATACGCTCGATGTATTTATCGGCGTGTTTCATCTCATCTATAGACTCATGGTACTCGACATCATTGAGGCGCATCAGGCCCCAGTTTTTGAACATTCTCGCGTGGAGAAAGTATTGGTTGATTGCGACAAGCTCATTTCCCAATAGTTTATTGAGATAATTTATGATTTTAACATCACCTTTCATTTTATAGTCCCTCCGCTTCCACTCTTAGAGCGTAGATGGGGCTACCGGGATGTCAAAAAAAAGAGTGTGACTTAGGCGATCTCTTTAAATTCTGGCATTTGAGTTAATTCATCCTGCATGACTTCACGGGCAGCGCG
>NZ_SZXG01000033.1:0-4162 GCF_005281305.1 Citrobacter sp. wls706
TCCGGGGAGAACCGGTCAAAAAAGAAAATAATAAGAGGTTATAAAATGTGTTCCTGGGGCCAGATTTTCACAATAATTTCTTGCGTCAAATATTTCCTTGGATATCATTCTCCCCAGAATAGTTGCATCATTAATTAGACTATCTATGTTGCTATAATTTTCTAAGGTATAATCATTAGCGGTTAAATTTTGATGAAAAGTAAAGTGTTTTACGATCTGATTCCCTGTAAATAGTCCCGGAAAGTTTGCCATGATAATGCCATGAATAACTTTGTTATAAATTGATGTTATAGCGGATTGTGGTACTTCAAAACAAGATTCAAAAAATACATTATAGTTTTCTTCTGGATCTTTGGTACCAATTTTATATGTAGAAATATTTTTCTAGAAAGTATTCGGTCTTATTTATTTCTGTGAGATTAGATATATATTTCCATGTCAGCCAATATTGACTGAACTATTACCGATTATTACACCACCACAGTCAACCGCATCCCCCGTTCTGGCGGCAGGCAAACCATCGATAAAGACGCTTTCTGACCCTCCAGCAATTTTTCGAGGGTGAGGGGGATGTTTTGGTTTAGCATGAGGGGCTAGTGGATCCCCCTGACGAGCTGCTGGTGATCCGTCAATAAATACAGTTGATGAGCCTGCGATGATCACAGTTTCGTAATAACCGTCATGCTGAGTACCTTTATCGCTGAGCTTGGCTGCTGCGGGCATATTTTTTCCTGAGTTTGATTGAGGAGCGACGGATTCTTGATTAAAATGAATCTGCGTCTTACTACATGGGATTGGTAAAATACTACTCGACTTTGATGATATAATTTTGGTCAACGTGGACAGTGTGACTTAGTATCGCCCCTAGCCCCCCACCTCCAGCCATAGGACCTTCTCCATATAAATTGACTGAAATAGGATTAGTGGTTTTGGGAATGCCATGAATAATCACTGAAGCGCAAAAAGTTGCATGTCCTGCTGGGTCTTTATATTCTGCTATAAGTCCTGAATTGACAGGTTCTATTGATATATACATACTTTCACAAAAGACACTTTGTCCTGGAGGTAAAGTTATCTTAGTGCTATACAATTCACCAACTTTTGCTGTTGGTAATGTTTCAGGAAGAAATTTATCTTTTGATGAACAGCAGCCCGTAATAAAAAATATAAAGCAAAGCATGATTGTTCTTTGCATAATCATTTCTTTAGGTTAACTATATTGATACTAAGATTTTCAAATCGGCCTAAATATTGTTTACTAAATCTGATAAAAATTATAAATCAGTATTGTGTTCAGCAACCTCAAAGTTACTTCACCTCAATAATATATTTTTGATTAACAATAGAACTATGTGCTGGCCCTCCCCCAGTGACTGTAATTATGATTTTTTTGTTTGTTTTAGGCGTGCCTTGAATATCAATTGTCCTGCAAAAAAAACTTCTCTTATTTTCATTTGAATGAAAATATTCTATAGTTGAACTAATTCCTGAATTTACAGGCTCTATACGTGCGTATAAGCTGTGACAATATACGGCTTCCCCTGGCGGTAATTCTATTCGCACAAAGTATGGCTTGTTAAACTGCGCTATCGGTAACTCATGAGGTATGAATTTTGTTTCTGATGAGCACCCAGAAATAAATAATGAGAAAAAAAATAAAAATTGACTGGGTATAATTTTCATTAAACTATGTCCTTCGTTAATTATATGATGTGATCATATATTATACCACCATAGAAACAACCAAGGAAATCTTTTAGAGTAGCGGGGCTACGGTTTCGCTCGTGCCGAAAATTTGTTATTGTTTGTTTTTCACCCCAAGAGAAACATTCAAATATTATTTCCTCAGATAATATGGAGTTTGTTAATGTCATATTATCTGTAATAATTCCACTGTTAACTAATTGCAACGGTTTTGTTCCTACTATCCAGTGGTTGGCAGTAAGAGTTTGACAAGAACTTCCTAGCAATGAAGCGTTAATAAGAATTGGAACATGTTTGTCTTTAGCAAGATAATTATTTAATACTGATATTTCGTGAAGTTTATCATAATTATCTTTGTAACTATGATTTACTTGTCCATGTGAAGAGGAATTTTGAGATGATCTAGTAATAAATTTGAAATCAAATCTTTTAAACCATTGTTTTATAGTCGATTCATCAGTTATACCAGAAAATTGATCATCAGGAGAATCATAACTCTTAAATATATTTTCCGAATCTCGCAAACTAGCTAAAGTGAGCCAGTCTATAGGAGAAACTTGAGGAGTATTATTCTGATAGAAAAACGCTTTTGGATGGCGACACCCTTCACTGGGTTTAATACTCCAGTCTCTTAAACATGTCTCCCCGCGATTCCATAAATCCAGTGCAATCTGGCGGTATAAATCAGGTCTATCCTGCTGTAAACAGTAAAAGACTGCTGCGGCACCACACAAACTACTCTCTCCTTGATCCGGGTAAGTGGCTGTACTCTGTAATACATTTCTTGTAACATTACTTTGTTGTCCTTGAGCCAATGAAACACCTAGTGCAGGTAATCGTTTCTGGATCGATGCTGTAATGATTTCAAATGTAAATGGATCCAGTGGGTCATTCTGTGGATGTTCTGGTGCTTCAAATATTCGTGTTTTTTTTGAAATGCAGTTCATAAACTGATTTATTTGATCGCCATTTTTTTTCTGTGTGCTAGCCGATGTTTCATAATATTCAATATAACTTTGCTGAACTTCCTGCGTTGTTTCAAAGCAATAAATACAGGTTCCTTTAATCCCTGTCAGTGGTTGTGCACCTTTCCCGTTGTCTTTATATAATTGCAGCTCCAATATATAGAGAGCCTTAGCTTCTTCATCTGTTAAATCTACACTCTGATGTTCCTGAGTAAGATAGTCTGACTGGAAAACAGTTATTGGTGTAAGTGACAGAGCATCTTGTTTTTGACCATTGTGATAACGATATACCTGCATCGTATAGCTTAATTTCTCACATTCTGCATTAGACTTTATTTTCGTTTGAATATTGTAAATCGCCATAAAATCAGATTTCCTTATGCTGGTTATTAAATGTATTAATTCATTATCAGGTGTACGTCGATTTTTTCTTCTTTCTCACGAATAAATACTTCCGTTTTCCCATCTGCATCCGTTATTCCTTCAGTTTTTACACCATTAATAAAAAATGCGACATACTTCATGTTTGCGTAAGGGATTCCATCATCATCTGTAAACTGAAATTGCTGGTTATATTCCCCCAGTTCTGTTACAGACATCGGCTGTATCACATCTCCCGGATTTCCCCCACCGTTCAGGTTTATCTTCGGCCCGACGATATCCACACCGCCAGCATGTATAACCACGAACGAACCGCCCACTTTCAGGCTTATCTGGCTACCGCTCTCCAGTACGATATCCCCCTGTACCTTTATCCCCAGCGCCCCGCTTATCTTCTGCGCCAGATCTCCCTTCACCTCCAAGCTCTTTGTGCCTTTCACTAAGCTGATATGGTCTCCCGTTGTCGTGTGCTCTTGTTTCCCCGTCACTGCCACCCTGCGGTCATGACTAACCACGAGCGTCTCATCATTGCCCACTCTTTCACGTCGGTCATGTGTTACCTCCACCCTCTGGTCGTTCTTCACCGTCGCTGTATCATCGTGACCCACAGTCACTTGGCGGTCATTACCCACCGAGCTGGTCTGGTCATGCGCCACGGTGGTTTTCTGATCGTGACCGCCTGCATTCTCCTTACCCACCGTCACCGTCTGGCCCAGACCCACGGTAATGTTCTGGTTGTTGCCGATGGTTTCGCTGTGATCCACCTTCACATCGGTGGTGCGATTGTTCAGCACCTCGGTATCCATGTTCTTTTGCGCGTGGATATAGACCTGCTCCTGGTCAGTGGCATCTTCGAAGGTCAGCTCGTTAAACCCGTCGCCCTGATAGGTTTTGGAGCGGATGGTCATTTTTGTCCGGGTGGCCGGCAGGTCACCCGGCGAGGGATTATCTTCGTGATAGGCCCGTCCCGTCACGATAGGCTGATCCGGGTCGCCGTTGAGGAAATCAACAATCACTTCCTGCCCCACGCGGGGAATGGCGAGATGGCCAAATCCGGCTCCGGCCCATGCCTGTGACACCCGAATCCAGCAGGAGCTGTCCTCCGTGCCGCC
>NZ_SZXG01000034.1:0-230494 GCF_005281305.1 Citrobacter sp. wls706
AAGCGCCCTGTTTTTTATTTTGGTCAAATCAAAAAATAAATGTAAAAGCAAGGTTAAATATTAGTAGTTGATATTAAAAAAATTAGCTTATTAATGTGGCTTTTTATCTCAATTACTCCATATTAATTAACCATCCAACAGGAGGCTGAAAGAAAAAATTCAACTCACTTTATAATTTTTAAAATTTATTTTTATTTTGATAATCAACAAGTTACTCCGTAATCGCATAAAAACCATGCGTCTTGCGGGCCTATAAGCCAGGCGAGATATGATCTATATCAAATTCTCATCTATAATGCTTTGTTAGTATCTCGTCGCCGACTTAATAAAGAGAGAGTTAGTGTGAAAGCTGACAACCCTTTTGATCTTTTACTTCCTGCTGCAATGGCCAAAGTTGCCGAAGAAGCAGGCGTCTATAAAGCAACGAAACATCCGCTTAAGACGTTCTATCTGGCAATTACTGCCGGTGTATTCATTTCAATTGCCTTTGTTTTCTATATCACCGCCACTACCGGTACCGGTACTATGCCCTTCGGCATGGCAAAATTAATAGGTGGTATCTGCTTTTCCCTGGGGTTGATTCTTTGTGTTATCTGCGGTGCAGACCTCTTCACCTCAACCGTACTGATTGTTGTTGCTAAAGCCAGTGGTCGTATTACCTGGGGACAGTTGGCTAAAAACTGGCTTAACGTTTATGTCGGCAACCTGATTGGCGCCCTGATCTTCGTGTTACTTATGTGGCTTTCCGGCGAGTATATGACCGCCAACGGCGCGTGGGGACTCAACGTCCTGCAAACAGCCGACCACAAAGTACACCATACTTTTGTTGAAGCGGTGAGCCTCGGTATCCTGGCTAACCTGATGGTGTGTCTGGCCGTATGGATGAGCTACTCAGGTCGCAGCCTGATGGACAAAGCGTTTATCATGGTATTACCGGTCGCAATGTTTGTTGCCAGCGGTTTTGAGCACAGTATCGCAAACATGTTTATGATCCCTATGGGTATTGTAATACGCGATTTCGCCACCCCGGAATTCTGGACCGCTGTCGGTTCTTCTCCGGAGAATTTTTCTCACCTGACCGTGATGAATTTCATCACCGATAACCTGATTCCGGTTACGATCGGTAATATTATCGGCGGCGGTTTGTTGGTCGGGTTGACATACTGGGTCATTTACCTGCGTGGTAACGATCATCATTAATCTGTTGATGCCCATTACACGCAGTAAATAAAAAATCCACTTAAGAAGGTAGGTGTTACATGTCCGAGCTTAATGAAAAGTTAGCCACAGCCTGGGAAGGTTTTACCAAAGGTGACTGGCAGAATGAAGTAAACGTACGTGACTTCATTCAAAAAAACTACACTCCGTATGAGGGTGACGAGTCCTTCCTGGCTGGCGCTACTGACGCGACCACCAAGCTGTGGGACAGCGTAATGGAAGGCGTTAAACAGGAAAACCGCACTCACGCGCCTGTTGACTTTGACACCTCCGTTGCTTCTACCATCACTTCTCACGACGCTGGCTACATCAACAAAGCGCTGGAGAAAATTGTTGGTCTGCAGACTGAAGCTCCGCTGAAACGTGCGATCATTCCGTTCGGCGGCATCAAAATGGTTGAAGGTTCCTGCAAAGCGTACAACCGCGAACTGGATCCGATGCTGAAAAAAATCTTCACCGAATACCGCAAAACCCACAACCAGGGCGTATTCGATGTTTATACCAAAGACATTCTGAACTGCCGTAAATCCGGTGTTCTGACTGGTCTGCCAGATGCGTATGGCCGTGGCCGTATCATCGGTGACTACCGTCGCGTTGCGCTGTACGGTATCGACTTCCTGATGAAAGACAAATACGCACAGTTTGTTTCCCTGCAGTCTGACCTGGAAAACGGCGTAAACCTGGAAGCGACTATCCGTCTGCGTGAAGAAATCGCTGAACAGCACCGCGCGCTGGGTCAGATCAAAGAAATGGCAGCGAAATATGGCTGCGATATCTCTGGTCCGGCTACCAACGCTCAGGAAGCTATCCAGTGGACTTACTTCGGCTACCTGGCCGCGGTTAAATCTCAGAACGGCGCAGCAATGTCCTTCGGTCGCGTATCCACCTTCCTGGATGCATACATCGAACGTGATATCAAAGCAGGCAAAATCACTGAACAAGACGCTCAGGAAATGATTGACCACCTGGTCATGAAACTGCGTATGGTTCGCTTCCTGCGTACTCCGGAATATGATGAACTGTTCTCCGGTGACCCGATTTGGGCAACTGAATCTATCGGTGGTATGGGTGTTGATGGCCGTACTCTGGTTACCAAAAACAGCTTCCGCTTCCTGAACACCCTGTACACCATGGGTCCTTCTCCGGAGCCGAACATCACCGTTCTGTGGTCTGAAAAACTGCCTCTGAACTTCAAGAAATTCGCCGCTAAAGTGTCCATCGACACCTCTTCTCTGCAGTACGAGAACGATGACCTGATGCGTCCGGACTTCAACAACGACGATTACGCTATCGCTTGCTGCGTAAGCCCGATGGTTGTTGGTAAACAAATGCAGTTCTTCGGTGCGCGTGCAAACCTGGCGAAAACCATGCTGTACGCAATCAACGGCGGCGTTGATGAAAAACTGAAAATGCAGGTTGGTCCTAAATCTGAACCGATCAAAGGCGACGTTCTGAACTTCGATGAAGTAATGGACCGTATGGATCACTTCATGGACTGGCTGGCTAAACAGTACGTCACTGCGCTGAACGTTATCCACTACATGCACGACAAGTACAGCTACGAAGCCTCTCTGATGGCGCTGCACGACCGTGACGTTATCCGCACCATGGCGTGTGGTATCGCTGGTCTGTCCGTTGCTGCTGACTCCCTGTCTGCAATCAAATATGCGAAAGTTAAACCGATTCGTGACGAAGACGGTCTGGCTATCGACTTCGAAATCGAAGGCGAATACCCGCAGTTTGGTAACAACGACTCTCGTGTAGATGACATGGCGGTTGACCTGGTAGAACGTTTCATGAAGAAAATTCAGAAACTGACTACTTACCGTAACGCTATCCCGACTCAGTCTGTTCTGACCATCACCTCTAACGTGGTTTATGGTAAGAAAACGGGTAACACCCCAGACGGTCGTCGTGCTGGCGCGCCGTTCGGACCGGGTGCTAACCCAATGCACGGTCGTGACCAGAAAGGTGCTGTTGCCTCTCTGACTTCCGTTGCTAAACTGCCGTTTGCTTACGCTAAAGATGGTATCTCTTATACCTTCTCTATCGTTCCGAACGCACTGGGTAAAGACGACGAAGTTCGTAAGACTAACCTGGCAGGTCTGATGGATGGTTACTTCCACCACGAAGCGTCCATCGAAGGTGGTCAGCACCTGAACGTGAACGTCATGAACCGTGAAATGCTGCTGGATGCGATGGAACATCCGGAAAAATATCCGCAGCTGACCATCCGCGTTTCTGGCTACGCAGTACGTTTTAACTCCCTGACTAAAGAACAGCAGCAGGACGTTATTACTCGTACTTTCACTCAGACCATGTAATTGGTTTTGACTGAAATCGTACTTTAAAAAGCGTACAATAAAGGCTCCACGTAAGTGGGGCCTTTTTAATAGCCTGCTTTGGCTGCTATCTATACTTATGGATAGCAGCCAAAACAGACTCGACACAGTTAATAACTGTGCACTAACACAGGCCCCGGATGGGCCACATCTGGAGAAACACCGCAATGTCAGTTATTGGTCGCATTCACTCCTTTGAATCCTGTGGCACTGTAGACGGCCCGGGCATCCGTTTTATTACCTTCTTCCAGGGCTGCCTGATGCGCTGCCTGTATTGCCATAACCGTGACACATGGGATACGCACGGCGGTAAAGAAGTCACTGTCGACGAATTAATGAAAGAGGTGGTGACTTATCGCCACTTTATGAACGCCTCCGGTGGTGGCGTGACGGCGTCCGGCGGCGAAGCCATCCTGCAGGCTGAGTTCGTACGTGACTGGTTCCGCGCCTGTAAAAAAGAAGGCATTCACACCTGCCTGGACACCAACGGCTTTGTTCGCCGCTACGATCCGGTAATTGATGAACTGCTGGAAGTCACCGACCTGGTGATGCTCGATCTCAAACAGATGAACGACGAAATCCACCAGAATCTGGTCGGCGTGTCTAACCATCGCACGCTGGAATTTGCTCGTTACCTGTCGAACAAAGACATCAAGGTGTGGATCCGTTACGTGGTAGTGCCAGGCTGGTCTGACGATGACGACTCCGCACACCGTCTGGGCGAGTTTACCCGCGATATGGGCAACGTTGAAAAAATCGAGCTGCTGCCTTATCACGAGCTGGGCAAACACAAATGGGTAGCGATGGGCGAAGAGTACAAACTCGATGGCGTGAAGCCGCCGAAGAAAGAGACCATGGAGCGCGTAAAAGGCATTCTCGAGCAGTATGGTCATAAAGTGATGTATTAATGTTTATGCATTAAGGAAGTAAATCATGGATAGATTTTTGCGATACGGAATATTCGCACTGCTCTTTATATTCCATACAGCTTCGGTCCGGTCAGATTCCGGACCGAAGATTCGTTATCTGTATAACGATGACACCACCGAAGAAACAGTCGCTTTCTTTACCAATACTCATTGATTTAACCGACAGTGAGTTGGTTGCTGCCCGCTTCTACCTCTCAGGCCACTAAAGGATTTCACGATGAGAGTAATTGTTTCAGCATTTTTTTTGCTGTTCGCTCAGAGTACGAATGCCGCCAGCACCTGTGATATCAACACCATTGTGCAGCATGCGTGGCCGGATGCAAAACCAGCAGCGGAAGGTAAGATGCTCACCAAAAGCAATCAGGTTATCGATATCACGGGCAACTCAGCGCAAAGCGTAATTTGCCGCGTCTGGCCCGCTCATCCGGAACTGACATTGGCGGCGATTCCGCTGATGGCACAACAGGATAACGATTACGATCATACTGGCGATCTGGAACTTTTGGTACTGGACTCCGCGAGTCTCGACGTTAAACAACGATTACGCCTGCCCGAAAGGATGAATGACGACGCGATTCGAATTTCCGGTCTGATACTGGATACCGCTCGCTGGAAAGTCGCCACTAACCAAACCGCATTTGGCTTGCGGATAGCCCGCACCGGCAGTTCCCGTGTAAATCCATTTAGTGAAGATGTGCTATCGCTGTTTGTTATTGAAAATCACCAACTACGAACGATATTAAACGGTATCGTCCTTGAAAACAGTACCGGGGAATGGGACGGGAACTGTGAAGGAACATTCAACGATATTACTCGTACCCTCTCACTTACGCCTGACTCGCATAATGGATACGTTGATATTCGTGTAAGCGAGAAAAGTGTAGCATCCAACGCCAATCTTCAGGCTAATGCTGAGTGTACCTCAAAAGATAAGTCCAGCAAGGCGAGCTGGACCCTGCTTTATAATGGAAAACAGTATGTCGTCCCCAAAAATCTGGCGCCGCTTGAGTAAACGGTTCAGGACATAAAATATTCCGAGAGCTTATTCGCCACGCTTTCAATTGAGAAAATGCTCTTCTGATGCGCTTTACGGCACTCCGCATAGCGCTCATCTTGCTCCTCCAGCGCATTGAGTAATTTGTCCGCCACCATCATTGCACCGGCGATTTCTGCAAAACCATACTCCCCCTCACCTTTCAGGGCCACGGCGGCCTGTAGATTCCAGTCCGAAAGACGGCTAAGCGGCGCAAAGGTGCCGCGGGTCAGCGAAAGGATCCGCGCGCCATGCTGCTTCGCCAACGCCAGCGCTTGCATCATATCAGCCGATGCCTGCTCAGTGTGCACCACAATGATTCCCTGGCTCTGCGGTTCAACCATCATGGATGAGGTTGTGAGGTAAAAACGATCGACAAAACTTGCCGCCTTACCCATTTTAATCAGGTTCATTTGTAAGAACAGCGCTACGGGCACCGCCGTACCAACAGCGTATATCGCGACAGAATTAACCTGGTTGATCCACGCCGCAGCAGCCTGTAATTCTTGCGTATTAATGATGGCATGGCTGTCACGAATGCTCGCCACTACGGCAGAGACCTCATCATTTTCCTGCTCTTCAGGACGCGCAGCTCCCTGCTCCAGCGCAAGCGCAGTTCTGAAATCAGAAAAACCTTTAAAACCAAATGCGCGGCAAAAACGGGTAATACTCCCTTCACTGGTTTCAATAGAATCCGCTAACTCCGTGATCGTATGTCTCATCACAAAATCAGGGTTCTCCGTCACAAAACGGCCCACTTTTTCCAGAATTGGGCTTAACCCTCCAGCCTCATTTCTGATGTTTATCAGTAAGTTAGTGTCAATCTGACTCATTTTTCGCCTTTTTGCTCAAAATGCAAACACAGTCACATCTTTCTGCCCACGTTAAGATAATAATTTTTTTCACAACAAGAGCAATGAAAATAATTATTTTTACAAAACAGGAGAAAAATAAATGAAAGGTCTCATTGTCTGTCGTACCGGTATGGGCAGTTCCTTAATGCTCAAAATCAAAGCGCAAAAAATCATCGACAAGCATGGCTGGGATATTGAACTCGAACATGACGTATTGTCCGGTCTTGCCACCTGGCAAGGGATTGATTTTGTTATCACCATGCGCGACCTCACCGATGAAATCGAAGCTGCTGGATTCAGAGCCATCGGGATAACCGACTTGATGAATAGCGAAGAAATGGAAACTGCGCTCACCAGCGTAATTCAGGGCAACTAACCTCTCCCGGAGGCAATATGGATCTCCTCAGGTTTATTGTATTCGACATTTTGGGTGTAACCCCACTTTTAGTTGGATTTATTGCATTAATCGGTCTGCTCATTCAACGCAAGCCGATTGAAAAAGTATTATCCGGCACCTTCAAAACCATCGTTGGATTTCTGGTCTTTGCGGGTGGCGCGGGGCTGGCGGTGACATCTCTGGGTAATTTCCAGACATTGTTTAGCGATGGATTTGGACTCAAAGGAGTGATGCCGTTGGCGGAAGCGCTAACCGGCCTGGCCCAAACCAAATTTGCCATGTGCGTATCACTCATCATGGTTATCGGCTTTGGCTGGAACCTACTTTTTGCCCGTATTACACCATTTAAATACATTTTTTTGACCGGCCAACATAATCTGTATCTCTCGGCATTGCTCACCGTCACGCTGAAAGCGCTCGGTTACAGCGATGGCGTTACGATTATGGTTGGTTCTGTATTGTTAGGCCTTGCTGCCTGCATCTACCCGGCCATTGCCCAACCGTGGATGCGTAAGATCACCGGCAATGATGAAATCGCCATGGGTCATTACGTCACACTGGCTTATGCGGCCTCAGGCTGGATTGGCTCGAAGGTCGGCGATCCCAAAGAGTCGACGGAGAAACTGAATCTCCCCGGATGGCTGGGGATTTTTAAAGACTACATTGTCTCAGTCTCTATTTCGGTCAGTATTTTCTATTACATCGCCGCACTGGCAGCAGGGAAAACAGCGGTTACCGCGGTAGCAGGTGGCATGCACTGGTTGGTCTACCCGCTTTTTCAGTCACTGACCTTTACTGCCTCGCTTTACATCATTATTACCGGTGTTCGCTTACTGCTTTCAGAGATCGTTCCGGCATTTCTCGGGATCTCGGAAAAATTCATTCCTAATGCCAAACCGGCACTCGACTGCCCGGTTGTATTCCCTTACGCACCAACTGCTACCGTACTTGGTTTTATCTCTTCGTTCGTCGGCGGACTGGTGGTGATGGGGATACTTGCGCTGATTGGTCAGACGGTAATCATCCCCGTCGCGATCCCCTATTTCTTCATTGGGGCAACGGCTGCCGTCTTTGGCAACGCTTCAGGAGGCTGGAAAGGCGCAGTGGTGGGAAGCTTTATTACAGGCATTCTCATCGGCATTGGTCCCGCACTTATCTACCCGATTATGGAGTCGGTAGGACTTTCCGGTACCAGCTTCCCGGAAACCGATTTCGTCGCGCTTGGTCTGGTGGTGTATTACATCGGCAAAATGCTGCCCTGATAAGGAGTAAATATGAATATTGATGAATTGAAATCTCATGCGCGAGCTGCTCGCCGCGATATTGTCACCATTATTTACGAATCCGGTATTGGTCATCCCGGCGGCGCACTCTCCATTATTGATATTCTGACCTGGATTTATCATGAAGAGGTTCGTCTGAATGAAATACCTCGTGCCCGTGTGGTGATGAGTAAAGGCCACGCCGTCGCGGCACAGTACGCCATGCTGTATCAATTGGGGAAAATATCCCGCAGCGAATTTAGCACCTTTCGTCAGATTAACTCGCGTCTGCAGGGACATCCGAGCGTGAAATCACTTCCCGATGTGGATGCAACGACTGGACTGCTTGGCCAGGGTCTGTCAATTGCCTTGGGGATGGCTGCTGCCAAAAATCGCGCGGGGGATCCCAACCGCGTTTTCGCAATCATCGGCGATGGTGAGATGCACGAAGGCCAAATATGGGAGTCACTGCAACAGGCCGCTCATATGCGGATGGACAATCTGGTCGCCATCATCGACTACAACGGTTTTTCCTCACACGATCCGGTCAATGACGTCATCAATCTCGAGCCACTGGCCGACAAAATCCGTAATTTTGGCTGGCACGTACTTGAGCTACAGGATGGTAACAACATGTGCCAGGTTGCCGACACTTTGCAGCTATCTCGTTATCTGAAAGGCAAGCCGGTAGCTATTATCGCCCGCACCACCAAAGGCAGCGGCGTGAGCTATATGGAAAATAACGGCGACTGGCATTCTAAAACACCCAGTGCGGAACAATACCAGCAAGCTATGGAGGAATTACAGTAATGAGAGCACCACGCGATGAGATTGGTAATGCCCTGCTCGCTTTGAGGGAGAAAGGCTATCCAGTTGTCGTTATCGACAGCGATCTGGCGAGCTCCACCCGCACCGATCAGTTTCAGAAGATCTGGCCTGAAGCATTCTTTGAAATGGGAATTGCCGAAGGCTCCGCGATGAGTTTCGCCACAGGTCAGGCATTGGAAGGTAACATTCCTTTTTACGTTAACTTCGCGATGTTCGTGACTGGTACAGCATGGACACAGCTTCGTCAGGCTTGTTACGCAAAGGCCAACATTAAGCTGGTCGGTAGCCATCCAGGTATGGATGACGGCCCGGATGGCGCTTCGCACCATGCGCTGGAAGATCTAGCCCTGACTCGTGTATTGCCAGGAATCACGATTTTGACTCCGGCAGATGCCGAAGAAGTTGAGGCTGCATTTGAACAGGCAGTAAACATCCCCGGCCCTGTCTACATTCGTGTTGCCCGGGAACCGATGCCTGTACGCGACAAATCAGTCGTCCCCCGAGTATCCGATATCGAGGCAGTGGAGAGTTCAGGCAACGACTTCGCCATTGTTTACGAAGGAACAGTTCTTGAACAAGCGAGTACGGGTTACGCCCAGCTCAGTGCGCAGGGGAAAAGGGGCAAACTGATTCATGTGGCAATGCTAAAACCGTTCAATCGTCAGCGTTTCCTGCACCTCATTGCCAATTGCCCACGTATCGTCACTATTGAAAATCATACGATTAACGGCGGACTGGGTGGCCAGATTGCTGAAGTGCTGGCTGAAGAAGGAATCAACTCACGATTGTGTCGGCTTGGTACTCAGGACACATTCACCGAATCGGGCAACAGCCGGCAACTGAAAGAGAAATACGGAATTTCAGCCTCTGCAATCTGTGAAGCACTCAAATAATCTGGTTGGCAGACCGTTACACGGTCTGCCAACTACAATGGGGATAAAACGATGCTATCTACGCTATTTTCAGCCTGCCAGTTTCGCGAACAATGTAGCACCTGGCAGGAAGCCGTGCAGTTGGCCTGTCACCCTCTCGAAGTGCAAGGCATAATTACACATCGTTATACTCAGGCAATCATCCATGAAACAGAAAAACATGGCCCATGGTATATATTAAGTCCAGAATTTGCCCTGCCTCATGCTCGACCGGATGAAGGCGTGATTGGCAGTAAAACACATCTGTCGCTATTGAGCCTGAAAGAAGCAGTCCTGTTTCCCGGACACCCGGATGTGCGGTTAATCATTGTTCTTGCCGCAGCCAGCAGCACTCAACATATAGAAATGATCCAACAGTTGGTGTGCTGGCTGGATGAAGCGGAGCGCTTACACCAGTTATCCCATACCACCAGCCTGGCGCAGCTTCTCTCTATTCTTGAAGGGAGTTAACGCATTACTGTTTCCTGCGCGCCAGAAGCGGGAAAATCAGCCCCAATCCTACCAGCACAAACGGCGTCACGATATTCAGCGTGAGCTGGAATGTCCACTCAGGGGTAAAGGCTTCCATTTTTGGAAAAATCCCGGTCAGACAAGCGAAAGCGGTAAAAGCGAAGCACCAGATCCCCACCGTCATCGCCAGTGAGCGGTTGCGGATAAAGACATATTCCGGCTTATATTTCTGCGCCAGACGGATAACAGCGATAAACGCCACAAACACCCATAAATAACGCAATGGCATCACAACGGAGTTAAGATTTAGCAGCCATTTGTACAGATTGTTCATGTCGCCAATTCCCAGCGTGGGCAACATAATCAAAATTGCCACCAGCACCAGCGTCAGAATATAACCATTTACCGGTGTGCCGGAGGCATTGGTTTTACACAGACTTTCCGGAATATATTTACGGTCAGCATCGCCCAGCAGAACTTTAAGCGGTGCATCAATAGAAAATACTAATGCCGCAATCTGTCCCAGCGTGTTGGCGATCGCGTAAATAACCATCAGCGAATTACCCATACCATAATACTCGCCCAATTTCTGGAATGCGTAATACTGACCATTGGTCATAAGATCGTCTGGGATATGCCGGGAGTCAAACATCATTCCCATGGCCAACGACCCGAGGATCGCACACACTGCCACCATAACAGCCAGGACGAGCATCCCTTTCGGAAATTCTTTACCCGGATTACGCGTCTGATTAACGTAAGGCGAAATTTTCTCCGCGCCACCGACGGCAAAGACCAGCATGGAGATTGTGGTGATATAGGTAAAATCGATATGTGGGATAAACGATTCCCAGGTGATATTGGTTGTCGCTATCTGCACATCGGTAATCGCTGGAGCGGTTACCGCCATCACGACATACAAAATAGACATCACAAACATGGCGATACCCGCCACTGACCCAACTATTTTCAGTGATTTCATGCCGCGGGATGCAATCCACATGAAAAAGACAAACAGCGCCAGTGTCAGTCCCTGCAACGCCACGACGGTGTATTCTTTTATTAGTGATCCATCCCCCTTCAGCGCCCATCCCAGCGCAATCAGAATAGCCTGCGGCTTTTGAGCCAGATAAGGAATATGTACAACCCAATAGGTCCAGGCAGCGAGATAAGCAAGCCCAGGACCCATCGTGTGTTTTATCCAGGTGCTGACGCCGCCTTTCCCATCTTTAAAAGTAGAACCCAACTGTCCGACGATCAGCGCATAAGGAATAAAATAGAGCGCAAAAATAAATATCCATGAGGAGACAACGACCAATCCCTGATTAGCATAGTTGTTAACGACGTTGCCAAAACCCCAAACGGTAATAAATGACATTAAGGCGATGTTGTACCATCGCAATTGTTTTTCCTGCACACCAGCCATACGCGATCCTTCGAGGAAATTTTATGAGTATCGATAAATCAGGCGTGGGATTATGCGCGGTAAAATGAGCGAGCGGAAACGGCAGGATGTAAAACTATAATCTTCTGCACACTTTATTTTCAGGGCAAAAGCGTGTGATTAAATAATGCAGGTTCCCATAAAGCGTACAAAAACAGTATGTATGGGAACCTGTTCGTATTCTGTTAAAACAGGTCAAATATGCGCGATAGAATTGGGCGTGTGGCCCGTCTTGCGCAGCAGCATCAGTAAATAAATAAACGATACGCTGGCAATCATGATAAACAGCAAGCTATCTGAATAATTCTGCATCAGCATAGCGGTAAACGACGGGCCAAGCAGACTGCCAACGGTATAGCTTAATAGCAAAGCCTGATTCATGGCCACCAGTTGATGATGTTCCACCTTTTCACAGGCCCATGCCATCGCGACCGGATAGAGAGTAAAACCTGCCGCACCCAACATAAATAATGCGGGGGCCATCGCCGCCTGATTCAGCATAGCAATACTCCCGACGATAACCACAAAGACCTGGACGCGTAAAACCAGCAGGCGTCCCAGTTTGTCCGCCAGGCGGCCAATCGGCCATTGCCCCAGAATACCGGCGCTAACCAAAACTGCCATCCAGAAACCAATGCTGGCATTGCTCACTCCCTGATGGTTCAGATACAGCGGCATCAGGCCGTACAAAGAGCCCAGAACAATCCCGGAAATAATGCAGCCATTAACGCCCAGACGCGCCTGTCGCAGCTTCAGCATCGATACAATAGGGGTGGAGTGCTGTTCATTACCCTGCTGATTGGCAATCCGCGTAAAGAGCAGCGGCAGAACCCCAGCCAGGATGGTTCCCGTCACCCACGGCAGCACGTTCATCAGTTCTGTTGATACTTTACTGACCAGCAATTGCCCTAAAAACGTCCCCACGTAATAGATCATCATATAGGCGGCAAGCAAACGTCCACGATTGCGCGAAGTCCCACTGCACATCAGCGCACTTTCCACTACCACCCAAATCATGGCGCAGCCAACGCCGGCAATGAAGCGCCAGGTCATCCAGCTCCAGAATCCAACCATAATCCCCAGTCCAACACAGCCCGCGGCAAAAATAAACGAGGCGATGTAATAGCTGCGGTTAAAACCAAGGCGTTTAATTAGATACCCGGTCAGCAACGTCCCTACCAAATTACCGGTAAAGTAGGACGAACTCACCATACCTACCTGCCAGGTTGGCAGATTTTCATGGGCGAGCCAAAGCGGGACGAGCGTGTTTAACACGGCGATCGCCAGGGTCAACAGAAGCAGCCCGCACAGCAGCAGCATGACGGGACGGGTATAGATGGACATGAATAAAAACCGTGAGGAAGCTCAAATTTCATGCGCATCATGCCACTGCTAAAAACATTGTCAATCGGCGCAATCAGAGGGCTGAGGCGCTTTCTGGACGATCGATTCGTATTACTGATTCTTAACGTGAATGGATAAATAACAGAAAAATACATCTGCTTGTTTTTATTGATCTAAAACAAAAATCTCACGTTTCGTTCAGTCGAAAAATTTCATGGACTCCCCTTACTTTTATTTCTTACTAAACTCTATGCGAGATGCAGAGCGGTATTGTCTTCGACATAGAACAGTAAGTTCTTATTTATACTTCCAGTCCGGATACCGTTCTTTCTCCAGACTTAAACTCATCAAATTTCCCGCACCGATGCCGAACAGGAGAAATATCATGACTAAACCTTACGTAAGACTTGATAAAGATAATGCGGCAGTATTGCTGGTCGATCATCAGGCTGGCTTGCTCTCTCTGGTTCGGGATATCGATCCCGATAAATTCAAGAATAACGTGCTTGCCCTGGGTGATTTGGCAAAGTACTTCAAGCTCCCGACTATCCTGACCACCAGTTTTGAAACAGGGCCGAACGGACCGCTGGTACCGGAACTGAAAGCTCAGTTTCCCGATGCGCCCTATATTGCTCGCCCGGGAAACATCAACGCGTGGGATAACGAAGATTTCGTGAAAGCAGTAAAAGCGACCGGCAAAAAGCAGCTGATTATCGCCGGTGTCGTGACGGAAGTTTGCGTCGCCTTCCCTGCGCTATCCGCAATAGAAGAAGGGTTTGACGTCTTTGTCGTCACGGATGCTTCGGGTACATTTAACGAAATCACCCGCCATTCAGCATGGGATCGGATGTCGCAGGCTGGTGCGCAATTGATGACGTGGTTCGGCGTCGCGTGTGAGCTGCACCGCGACTGGCGTAACGATATCGAAGGGCTGGCGACGTTGTTCTCTAATCACATTCCAGATTATCGCAATCTGATGACCAGTTACGACACGTTGACCAAACAGAATTAAAAAACCGGGGCGAAAAACCTGGCGTGACATAATGCCGGATGACAAGCAGCGTGAAGGCCTACTGTTCTGTAGGCCGGAGAAGGCACGAGCCGCCATCCGGCATATTATGGATTAGCTTGCAACCGCCATACCGACGGTCATATGCAGGCCATAGAACACGCCACGACCAATCAGCTCGCCGACTATCAGCAGAATAAACGCGACGGAAAGCAGTGGTATTGCGGGTTGATAACCTTTGACTTGCGGTACAATCCAGCAGCACAGCGCTAACGCCAGTGCCACGATCCGCCAGGCCATCAGCGAGCCATAATCCGGAACCAGCGCAGACGCCTGTTGAATCGAACTGTGGATCGTCGCCAGTTCGGCACCCTGCATTACAGACATAATGGCGCTCACGACCAGAGCAAGCACTGAAATGGCTGGCAGCAGACGCATCGCCCAACCGTCAATACCGGCAATTCTCAATAGCAGATATCCCAGCAGCGGACCGCCCATAAACAGCGTCAGGAAGAAACCCAGCGGCGTCCAGACACTGTACCAGGTCGGCACGGTATCAATGGTGTTATACACACGCACCATCATCCAGACAAAAATGACGCCCAGTACCATGGTGACAACTAACCACAGATTGCGTAATGCGGGCGGCATTTTTTTCAACATCGCCAGCAGCCAACCGATGCCGCCAATGGCAAAGAACACTGAACCGCTGGCGATTTCATTGCTCAGCGCAGAAGCGCCTACGCGATTGAGCGAGTTAAAGGCACGCATCGGCGAGCCCAGGTGAAGCATAGAAGCAATAAAGCCAATGCCCATCAGTACCCACAGCCCGAACATGCAGGCGATTACCCGCTGCTGCGATTCAGGACGTAAGTCCCCTTTCATTAACGCCAATGCCAGAACGATAAAGCCACCAACCACACACTGTCCGAAGACCGTAAAGATCATCAGCGGCCATTCATGCCATCCACTTCCCATCTTACACCTCCTTCGGATTGGCCAGATAACCCGTGGTATCCCCGGTCGGGCGGCTATTGGCGTTAGGTTTGATGACAATGCTCGGTTTGGTGAAGTGCGCGCCCGGGAGTGGCGCAACAGCGGCCAGAGTACCGTGTTTTTTACGCAGTTCGTCAATCGGACCGAAATCCAACGCACGCAGTGGGCAGGACTCGACGCAGATAGGTTTCTTACCTTCAGCGACGCGCTCATGGCAGCCATCGCATTTGGTCATATGTCCTTTTTCCGCATTGTACTGGGGCGCACCGTAAGGACAGGCCATGTGACAATACCGACAACCAATGCACACGTCTTCATCCACGACGACAAAGCCATCTTCACGTTTGTGCATCGCGCCGCTCGGACATACCTTGGTGCAGGCCGGGTCTTCACAGTGGTTACAGGCAATAGAGAGGTAATAGGCAAAGACGTTTTGGTGCCAGACACCATTGTCTTCTTGCCAGTCGCCACCCGCGTACTCGTAAATGCGGCGAAAACTGACATCCGGGGTTAAATTTTTGAAGTCTTTGCAGGCCAGTTCGCAGGTTTTGCAACCGGTGCAACGACTGGAATCAATAAAAAATCCATACTGGGTTGTCATCGGTTACTCCTTACACCTTTTCAACCTGAACAAGGTTCGTATGTGACGGATTCCCCTTCGCGAGAGGAGAAGGACGCTGAGTCGTCAGGACGTTAATACAGCCGCCCTGATCCACACGCTTCGTGTCCGGGTCGTACCAGGCCCCTTCGCCTAATGCCACCACGCCGGGCATCATACGCGGCGTCACTTTCGCTTCGATATGCACCTCGCCACGATCGTTAAAGATGCGTACCTTGTCACCGTTGTTAATGCCACGTCGCTGCGCATCCAACGGATTGATCCACATTTCGTGGCGGCAGGATGCTTTCAGAACATCTACGTTGCCATAGGTCGAGTGGACGCGAGATTTGTAGTGGAAGCCGGTCAGTTGCAGCGGGAATTTCTCCACTAGCGGATCACCTAAGCTTTCAAAGCCAGGGGTATAAATCGGCAATGGATCGATCACATCCCCTTCCGGCAGTTCCCAGGTTGCCGCGATCTCGGCAAGCTGCTGCGAATAAATTTCGATCTTACCCGACGGCGTGTTGAGCGGATTGGCTTTGGGATCGTCACGGAACGCTTTGTACGCCACGTGATGCCCTTCAGGATCTCGCTGCTTAAAGATGCCTTGTTTACGGAACTCTTCAAACCCAGGCAATTCAGGAATGGCTTTGCGCGACTGCTCATACAGATGACGCATCCACTCTTCCTGAGAACGACCTTCGGTAAACTGCTGCTCGACGCCAAGGCGTTTCGCCAGCTCGCTGGTCATCTGGTAGATAGTCTTACATTCGAAACGTGGTTTGATCGCCTGATCGGTGAAAATCACATAGGACATGTTTCCGCAGGACGCATCCAGCGCGAAGTCCATCTGTTCGGAAGCGGTACAGTCTGGCAGCAAAATATCCGCATATTTCGCCGAGGAGGTCATATGGCAGTCGATGACAACGATCATCTCGCACTTCTTGTCATCCTGCAGGATTTCGTGCGTGCGGTTAATATCAGAGTGCTGGTTAATCAAGCAGTTACCAGCATAGTTCCAAATCATTTTAATCGGAACATCAAGCTTATCTTTGCCGCGAACGCCGTCACGCAGCGCCGTCATCTCCGGACCACGCTCAATAGCGTCCGTCCACATAAACATTGAGATGCTGGTTTCAACAGGGTTTTCCAGCGTGGGCATACGCTCAAACGGCAGACTGTAAGAGCCTTCACGCGCACCGCTGTTGCCGCCATTGATGCCAACATTACCGGTCAGAATGGCCAGCATAGAAATAGCACGGGTCGCTATTTCACCGTTAGCATGACGCTGCGGCCCCCACCCCTGGCTGATGTATGCCGGTTTAGCGCTGCCAATTTCGCGCGCCAGTTTGATGATACGGTCAGCGGGAATACCGGTAATCTGTGCCGCCCATTCCGGGGTCTTGGCAACACCGTCAGTCCCCTGCCCAAGAATATACGCCTTATAGTGGCCATTCTTCGGCGCGTCAGCTGGCAAGGTTTTCTCGTCGTAACCCACGCAGTATTTGTCGAGAAACGCCTGGTCCACCAGGTTTTCGGTGATCAGGACATACGCCAGACCATTAACCAACGCCGCATCTGTACCAGGACGGATCGGGATCCATTCATCTTCACGCCCCGCGCCGGTATCGGTATAGCGGGGATCGATAATAATCATCCGGGCATTGGATTTCTGGCGCGCCTGTTCAAGGTAATAGGTTACCCCGCCCCCGCTCATACGGGTTTCGCCAGGGTTATTACCAAACAAAACAACCAGCTTGCTGTTTTCAATGTCGGACGGGCTGTTACCGTCGGCCCAGCCGCCGTAGGTGTAGTTCAACCCGGCAGCGATTTGTGCCGAAGAGTAGTCCCCGTAGTGATTCAGGTAACCACCACAGCAGTTCATCAGACGTGCCACCAGCGTTTTACCCGGCGGCCAGGAGCGCGTCAGGGTGCCACCCAGCGTACCGGTGCCGTAGTTCAGATAGATAGATTCGTTACCATAGTCTTTAATCAGACGCTGCATGTTGCTGGCAATAATCTCGTACGCCTCATCCCAACTGATGCGCTCAAATTTGCCTTCGCCACGCTTGCCGACGCGTTTCATCGGGTATTTCAGACGATCGGGATTATAAACGCGACGACGCATCGAGCGACCACGCAGACAAGCTCGCACCTGGTGCAGACCGTCATAGTTGTCATCGCCAGTGTTGTCGGTTTCGACATACTTTATTTCACCGTCTACCACATGCATCCGCAGTGGACAGCGGCTACCGCAGTTTACCGTACACGCGCTCCAGATGACTTTCTCATTGCGCTGCGTGGGATTAATGGCTTCGGCGGCATTGGCAATACGGGTAAATGGCAGGGTAAACGCGCTACTGGCCACCGCCAGTCCGCCTATCGCCGTCGTTTTTACCAAACCGCGGCGACTAACCTCAGCTGCCAGCACGGCATCGGGGATCTTAGTTTTCATAGGGGCTCACTCTGCTGCTCACAATAAACTAAAAATAAATACTCGTTGTATAGATTTTTATATATCGCTAGTATTAATATACAGACTGGTAGATACTGACTTTCATTCGAAGGCAGTATTACTCCTATGTGGGTAGTGGTTATTGTCCGACGTCAAACGGGCATAAAAAAAGCGCCCTAAGGCGCTTTTTCGCATAGAAAAGGTAGCTTAGCCGATGAATTCCAGGCCATTCATGTACGGACGTAATACTTCCGGAACCTGAATGCGGCCATCTGCCTGCTGATAGTTTTCCATTACCGCCACCAGCGTACGTCCAACTGCCAGACCGGAACCGTTCAGCGTATGCACCAGACGGGTCTTTTTGTCGGATTTGCTGCGGCAACGCGCTTGCATGCGACGGGCCTGGAAATCCCACACGTTGGAGCAGGAAGAGATTTCGCGATAGGTATTCTGCGCCGGGATCCACACTTCCAGATCGTAGGTTTTGCATGCGCCGAAGCCCATGTCGCCGGTGCACAGAATGATCTTACGGTACGGCAGACCCAGAAGCTGAAGAACCTTCTCGGCATGGCCGGTCATCTCTTCCAGCGCGTCCATTGAATCTTCCGGACGAACAATCTGCACCATCTCAACTTTATCGAACTGGTGCATACGGATCAGACCACGGGTATCACGACCGTAAGAGCCAGCTTCAGAACGGAAGCACGGCGTATGCGCAGTCATTTTGATCGGTAGCGCATCTTCGTCAATGATTTCGTCACGCACCAGGTTGGTCAGCGGAACTTCGGCCGTTGGGATCAGCGCGTAGTTACTGCTGTCAGCTTCTTCGTCCAGCGGACGGGTATGGAACAGATCGCCAGCGAATTTCGGCAGTTGGCCTGTACCGTACAGCGTGTCATGGTTAACCAGATACGGAACATAGTTTTCACTGTAACCATGCTGTTCGGTATGCAGATCCAGCATGAACTGAGACAGCGCACGATGCATACGTGCGATCTGCCCCTTCATGACCACGAAACGAGAGCCGGTCAGCTTCACCGCAGCGGCGAAATCAAGACCCGTGTGCATTTCACCCAGGGTAACGTGATCGCGAACTTCGAAATCAAACTCACGCGGTGTACCCCAGCGGCTGACTTCGACGTTGTCATTTTCATCTTTACCCACCGGAACTTCATCCGCTGGCAGGTTCGGAATGGTCAGCGCAATGTCGCGGATCTCGGCCTGTAAGGTATCAAGTTCAGCTTTCGCGGCATCCAGCTCTTCGCCCAGTTTGTTCACTTCCAGACGTAAAGACTCGATATCTTCCCCGCGCGCTTTTGCCTGGCCAATGGATTTCGATCGAGAGTTACGCTCTGCCTGCAGGTTTTCAGTTTGTACCTGCAGAACTTTACGACGCTCTTCAAGAGCGCGCAGCTTATCTACATCCAGCTTAAAGCCCCGGCTTGCCAGTTTTTCTGCGACTGCGTCTGGCTCATTACGCAGCAGATTGGGATCGAGCATGCTTATCCTGTGCTTATCGAATTAAAATGGGAAAAGTGACCACAGCCTGCGGTCACAGGGATACAGAGACAACATTACCGCAACGATAACACTAACGGTAGCGTTTTATAGGGCTATTTTGATCCTGTCCGGCGAGCCAGGCGAGCTTTTCGCCAATCTTGCCTTCAAGACCTCTGTTTGTGGGGCGATAATAGCGCGTTTGTGCCATTTCCTGGGGGAAGTACTCTTCTCCGGCGGCATAGGCATTTGGTTCATCATGCGCGTAACGATACTCCTGACCGTAGCCCATCTCTTTCATCAGTTTAGTCGGTGCATTACGCAGGTGAACGGGAACGTCATAATCCGGACGTTCGCGAGCATCGGCCAGTGCCGCCTTAAAGGCGGTGTAAACCGCGTTACTTTTCGGCGCACAGGCCAGATAAACAATCGCCTGAGCAATTGCCCGTTCGCCTTCTGCGGGTCCCACGCGGGTGAAACAATCCCACGCGGAAATCGCCACCTGCATAGCGCGCGGATCTGCGTTGCCCACATCTTCAGAGGCAATCGCAAGGCAGCGACGGGCAACGTACAGCGGATCGCCACCCGCGGTAATGATCCGCGCATACCAGTAGAGCGCCGCATCCGGGGCGCTACCGCGTACCGACTTGTGTAAGGCGGAGATGAGATCGTAAAAACGATCGCCTTTATTATCAAAGCGCGCGCTGCGTTCACCGGCAATTTCGGTAAGCAATTCCGCTTTCAATACGCGCTTGCCGGAATCATTAACTTCGGCCATATCGGCCATCATTTCCAGCGTATTCAGCGCCCGCCGCGCATCACCATTAACCAGTTCAGCAATCGCCCGACGCGTCTCTTGTGGCAGAACAATATCCTGCCCACCGTAACCCCGCGCTTTATCAGCCATCGCCTGATCCAGTACTTGTTCAATATCGTCGGTGGTTAACGATTTCAGCAAATAAACGCGTGCCCGCGACAGCAGTGCCGAATTCAGTTCAAACGAGGGGTTTTCGGTGGTAGCGCCAATAAACGTAATTGTACCGTCTTCAATATGCGGTAAAAACGCATCCTGCTGGCTTTTATTAAAGCGATGGACTTCGTCCACAAACAATATTGTGCGTCGGCCAGCGTTACGGTTCTGACGCGCACGCTCAATCGCTTCACGAATTTCTTTCACACCAGAGGTGACAGCCGAAATTCGTTCAACATCGGCATTAGCGTAACGGGCAATGACTTCGGCAAGGGTGGTCTTACCCGTTCCCGGTGGCCCCCATAAAATCATGGAGTGCAGGTGCCCGGCCTCGATGGCACGCGGCAAAGGCTTACCCGTAGCCAGCAGATGCTGCTGGCCGATATACTGCGCTAAATTTTCTGGCCGCATACGCGCGGCCAGTGGCTGAAAAGTATTATCAGAAAAGTCGAGCGACAGATTGCTCACTCACACGCCTCTACTTACGTTGATCGTCAACCGTTACACCTTGCGGCGGGGTAAAGGTGAATTTCGATGGTTCAATCGCGCCATTCTGCTGCGATTTCAGCTGATAACTGCTGCGCTGATCGTCTTGCTCAACGGCGCTAAACTGATGGATCGTCCCGTCGCGCCCAACATTGATCGTAAACTGTTTCAGGTTACCGTTGCTGGTTTTCGGCGTCAGCACAAAATCATCGCCGTTTTGCTTAATGTTGTACTGCTGCCAGTCGCTGGCCTGGTTACGTGCAATCAGCATGAATGGCGTGTTGCCGGTGGCGTCTTTCAGCCAGGTCGCAGTAGCTTGTTCAACAAACGGGTTAAAGAACCACAGCGTTTTACCATCGGAGACCAGGATGCTCTCGTCAGGCTGCGTCATGTGCCAGTTAAACAGATTAGGACGTTTAACCCATAAATCACCCTGACCCTCCTGCACTGCCGCACCGCTACCGTCCGTAACCTTCTGCGTAAAGCTGGCATGGAAGCTACTGACTTTATCCAGGCGGCTTTTCAGGTCGCTGGCAGCGTCAGCCCAGACGCTGCTGACTGCAAAGCTCGACAGTAATGCACAGGTGATTGCGATTCTTTTCATCGTTATTCCTCAAAATACGTCACTCCCAACGGGGAGATCCCTCTGCTATCCATTTCAGGCCAAAAATCAGCATGAGGAAAGTAGAAAATACTGAATTACTTAACTTTGCAATCAATCGAAGGGCGGCGGAGCCAACACTTCACGATTACCATTATGCCCTTGCTCACTGACAATTCCCTGCGCTTCCATTTGTTCGATGATGCGTGCCGCTCGGTTGTAGCCGATACGGAATTGTCGTTGAACACCGGAGATGGAAGCTTTGCGTTTTTGGGTAACAAAGTTCACCGCCTGATCGAACAACGGATCTAACTCTTCGCCACCATCAAAGCCGCCAGCACCACCTTCGCTTTCGCTATCAGAGGTAATACCGTCAACATATTGCGGACGCCCGCGCGCCTTCCAGTCCTGAACCACGGCGTGAACTTCTTCATCACGAACAAAGGCGCCGTGTACACGCACAGGAATCGTCGAGTTCGGTGCCGAATAGAGCATGTCGCCCATACCCAACAGCGATTCCGCGCCGCCCTGGTCAAGAATAGTACGTGAGTCAATTTTGCTGGACACGGTAAAGGCAATACGCGTCGGGATGTTCGCTTTAATCAGACCGGTAATGACGTCAACGGATGGTCGCTGGGTTGCCAGCACCAGGTGGATCCCCGCCGCACGCGCTTTTTGCGCCAGACGAGCAATCAGTTCTTCCACCTTTTTGCCAACGGTCATCATCAGGTCGGCGAATTCATCCACCAGCACCACGATATACGGCAGTTTTTCCAGCACCGGATGCTGAACATCCATGCTGTCGCCTGGCTTCCAGTATGGGTCCGGAATCGGACGTCCCATACGGGCTGCTTCAGCGATTTTCTCGTTATAACCGGCAAGGTTACGTACGCCAAGCGCCGACATCAACTTGTAGCGACGTTCCATTTCATTGACGCTCCATCGCAGCGCGTTGGCAGCATCTTTCATGTCGGTCACAACTTCAGTCAACAGATGCGGAATGCCTTCATAAACCGACAGCTCCAGCATTTTCGGGTCAATCATGATAAAGCGAACGTCTTCTGGCTGCGCCTTGTACAGCATGCTGAGGATCATGGCGTTCACCCCAACCGACTTACCGGAACCAGTAGTCCCTGCCACCAACAGGTGCGGCATTTTCGCCAGATCGGCAACAACCGGTTCGCCCGCAATATCTTTACCCAATACCACAGTCAACGGAGACGAGTTATCACGGAATTTCGCGTTATCTAACACTTCGCGCAGATAAACGGTTTGCCGTTTTTTATTCGGTAATTCCAGACCGACATACGGTTTGCCAGGAATAACCTCGACCACGCGAACCGCAGCGGTTGACAACGAACGCGCCAGATCTCGCGACAGGTTGGAAATGCGCGCGGCTTTAACCCCTGGCGCCAGGTTTAGCTCAAAGCGGGTGATAACCGGGCCTGGAGAGTAGTTCACTACATCGGCTTTAATACGGAAGTCCGCCAGACGCGCTTCTACCAGACGCGCCATTTGTTCAAGTGCAAAAGTATCAATCGGCTCAACTTCACTCGGCGGCGGCGTGAGCAGATCTAACGATGGCAGCGGCGTACTCGGACGCTGAACCGGACGACTGTCGCCGTTACGCATCAACAGTGGATGGATCAGGCTATCCTGCGGCGGCGGTGTAACAGGCTGTGCCGGCTGCTGGTAATGTTGCTGCGGCGCAACAGGCTGTGCCGGCTGCTGGTAATGTTGCTGCGGCGCAACAGGCTGTGCCGGCTGCTGGTAATGTTGCTGCGGCGCAACAGGCTGTGCCGGCTGCTGGTAATGTTGCTGCGGCGCAACAGGCTGTGCCGGCTGCTGGTAATGTTGCTGCGGCGCAACAGGCTGTGCCGGCTGCTGGTAATGTTGCTGCGGCGCAACAGGCTGTGCCGGCTGCTGGTAATGTTGCTGCGGCGCAACAGGCTGTGCCGGCTGCTGGTAATGCTGCTGCGGCGCGACAGGTTCCTGGTACTGCGGCGCAGGCTCCGGCATCACGCCTGGCGTAAACAGCGGCTCATGCGGACCATCATCCACCAGCGTTTTCATTGGCGAAAATTCAAAGTCATCAAGCGAGAACGGATTGGCCCCGGCAGGTTGTTCGCCGGAATAGCGCTGCTGCTGGGAAGAGGCAAACTGGCGAGCCAGTTCCGCTTCTGCGGCTGAATCATCGTCATCAGCCTGGTGGGTATCGTCCTGATACTCTTCGCCATAACGATGCTGCTGAGACTGGGCAAACTGACGTGCCAGCTCGTCCTGCTGCATTGCATCCATTTCATCGTCACTGTACGCATCTGTATCAAGCTGCTCTTCGCGAGCTTTCTCTTCAGCCATACGCTGTGAGGGCAGTTTTATGCCATATGAAGCCAACTCACGACGAGTAGGCACACGCACACGATTCGGACGCGGTAACTGCGGGCCAATGCCTTCTTTTACCTGCGGACGCGGCGCACCGCCACCCGCAAGGCTAAAGACAGGTGCTGCGGCTGCGGCACCTGCCCCCAAAGCGGCGCTTTTCACGCCGGCAGCCATCGGCGCAACGGCAGCAACAGACTCAACGGGCGGAATGGAGGCTGCCGTCGGCATAGATGGCTTAACACGCTCAGGCTCCTGAACGGGTTCTGGAATAGGCTGATACCAGGCGGCCAACTGCTCACGCTCGCGCGCTCGTTTCTCTTCGACTTCTTCAAAATAGTAGAGCGGCGGACGAGACGGTTTCGTCTCCTCAACGACTGGCTCAGGTTCCGCCACGGAAGGTTGTTCAACCACAGGTTGCTGGAACGCAGAAGGCTGTTGGAAGTCTGGCTCCTGCTGATAGACAGGTTGCGGCACAGGCTCCGGGTGATAAACAGGTTCCGGCTGCCAGTTTTGCTGCGCAGTGAATTCCTGCGGCTGCGGCGCGACGGATTGCGCATATACCGGCTCAGGCGTCTGTGGCGCGTAATATTCCGGCTGTGGATTTTCCTGTGCAGCCGGCTGTTGCCATGGCTCATACGGCTGCTGCACCGCAGGCTGAGCATATTCGGCTGGCTGCGGATAACCTTCTGGCGCTGGCGCAATCACCGCCTCACCGGCTTGCGGGCCAGGCACGGATTGCCAGGCAACGGCTGGCGTCGACTGTTCCATAACGGTGCTGGTAACTGGCGACGTTTGCAACAGCGGGTCGACCGGCGCGCTCCAGGCCTGAGATGCCGTTGTGGCTGCTGCTGCGGCGGCTACTGGCTCTGTCACCGAATGACCGTTCAGCAGTGGATCGAGTTCGTTGTATTCAGGCAATGTTGCCCGATTACCAGAGAACAGCACATCGTTCGGATCGGCGGCCACGCCACGGGCGCTGTATTCGATGTCGTCTTCATCATCCATGCGTTTGCCGGAGAACAGCGCAGCATCAGTATGACGGCCCAGCGGATTGGTAAATTTCTCAGCCAGGCGTTTACGGCGCGCTAACGCACCGCGCAGAATTCGAGCCCGACGCGATTCGTTTGGTTTGCCATCAGCGGCGTCGACAAACTCTTCTTCATCTTCATATTCTTCGTCATCGACCCAGGTATCGTCGCGGCGGGTACGGTTGCTGGCAAATGTCAGGATATTAAGTAACCAGCCGCCCAGTTTTTCAGCAATGCTCACCCATGACCAGCCGGTAAACAGCGTTAATCCCGCAGCCCAGATGCACAAAAGCGTAAGTGTACCGCCACTACTATGCAGTAATGGCTGTAGCGTAGTGCTGAGCAGGCTGCCAATCACCCCGCCAGAGGCGAAATACCAGATGTCATCGGCGTTAATGGCGGCCAGCCCGCAAGAAGTGAGGATCAGCGCCAGAACGCCAATAATGCGCAGTGAAACGGCAAAATAATCGACGTATTCGTCGCTGGCCTGGTGTCGCCAGGCAAACCAGCAGCCGCCGACAATAATGACCGGAATGGTGTAGGCCATGACGCCAAAAATAAAGAACAGCGTGTCCGCCAGCCATGCACCGGGAATGCCTCCCAGGTTATGGATAGGTTCATGCCACGCGGTTTGCGACCAACTGGGATCCGAAGGGTTAAAGCTGAGTAAGGCAGCCATCAACCAGACGGCAAAAAGGGCAATAAGGATCAGTAGCGCTTCCAGAAGTCGGCGCCCGCTGCTTAACTTCGTCAATGTGACGTCTTTGTCTTCAGTGTATTCCTGGCTCAAAAACGGCTCTCCAGGTTTCAGGCTTTTCCTGCCCGATGCTAAAACGGACAACAGCACCGGGTTGCCCCGGCACTGTTGCTGTATGGATTAACAGGAGTGTAATCAAACTGCGTCGATTTTGCACCTGTTCCGTGTTAGCGCGTCTTAATTACCAGACGATTGCTCTGTTTGACTTCTTCCATTACTACATAAGTACGTGTGTCATTTACGCCAGGCAGACGCAGCAGGGTTTCCCCCAGCAACTTACGGTATGCTGACATATCCGGTACGCGTGTTTTCAGCAAATAGTCGAAATCACCGGAAACCAAATGACACTCTTGAATTTCTTCAAGTTTTTGTACTGCAGAGTTAAATTGTTCAAACACATCCGGGGCGCCACGATTCAGAGTTATCTCAACAAAAACCAGAAGTGATGCATCCAGATAATGTGGGTTTAACAGCGCTGTATAGCCCTGAATGAAACCCTGTCTTTCCAACCGACGCACACGCTCAAGGCAGGGCGTTGGTGAAAGTCCCACACGTTTAGAAAGCTCGACGTTAGAAATACGCCCATCCTTTTGCAGCTCATTAAGAATGTTACGATCGATACGGTCGAGATCTTTGCCAGGGCGCTTCTTACTATCTACCATTATTATTGTCTCTCTGTATTCCTTCCCTACTCCTGCCTGACTCTACTAACATCACTGTTCAGAGTCGCTCCCCATCAAAATAAACCGCAACCCAGAGGGATTTACGGCTCGCAATGTCTGGGTTTATGGTGAGAAGACCGTTGCCTGTCGGCGGCTATCGACATCACGAATGGCATCTGTCCACACCATGCGTAGATTTCGCTAACACGGTAAACATGGTATCTACATGCATGATTATGCAGCACATACATGACACAGTTTTTTTCTTCCTTGAATGTTTTCGCAAAACAGAGGGGATTGTCAAAGCAAAACATCGATTTTTAGTACAACATGCCAGTTATTCAGTCGCAGTGATGGAAATTCGTCATTTTATCACCTTATAACTGACCGATTTTAAGTAGAAATCGTTATAGTATTACGACTAAATCTGCCGTTCATCGGTTTCCGCTATTACACATATTGTTAACAAAATCGCCATACTCTTTTTTTACGCCTGTAAATTCCCTACAATCCTGCTCATTGCCTGCCAACAACTATGGGGATCTCATGGGCGCAACCAAACACAGTAAACTTCTTATTCTGGGCTCAGGCCCTGCGGGATATACCGCTGCGGTCTACGCTGCACGCGCTAACCTGCAACCGGTACTGATTACCGGTATGGAAAAAGGTGGTCAGCTGACCACAACAACAGAAGTGGAAAACTGGCCTGGCGATCCGCACGATCTTACTGGCCCGCTGCTGATGGAGCGTATGCACGAACATGCGACCAAATTTGAGACAGAAATCATTTTTGATCACATCAGCAAAGTTGATTTGCAAAACCGCCCTTTCCGTCTGACCGGCGACAGCGGTGAATACACCTGTGACGCATTAATCATTGCCACCGGCGCGTCAGCGCGTTACCTGGGCTTACCTTCAGAGGAAGCATTTAAAGGCCGCGGCGTTTCCGCTTGTGCCACCTGCGACGGTTTCTTCTACCGTAACCAAAAAGTTGCGGTGATCGGCGGCGGTAATACCGCTGTTGAAGAAGCGTTGTATCTGGCGAATATCGCGTCTGAAGTACATTTGATTCACCGTCGCGACAGCTTCCGTGCTGAGAAAATTCTTATCAAGCGTTTGATGGATAAAGTGGAAAACGGCAACATCGTGCTGCACACCCACCGTACGCTGGAAGAAGTGACTGGCGATCAAATGGGCGTAACCGGATTGCGCCTGCGCGATACACAAAATACTGACAACGTCGAATCACTTGACGTTGCGGGATTGTTTGTCGCCATCGGTCACAGCCCGAATACCGCCATTTTCGACGGTCAGCTCGAACTGGAAAACGGCTACATTAAAGTTCAGTCCGGTATTCACGGCAATGCGACGCAAACCAGCATTCCAGGCGTCTTCGCAGCCGGTGACGTGATGGACCATATTTATCGCCAGGCGATCACTTCTGCGGGCACGGGTTGTATGGCTGCGCTTGACGCAGAACGTTATCTCGACGGTCTGGCAGACGCTTGCAAATAAGTTTTACAAATCAGTAACAAAAGTAAAAAAGGCGACTATAAGTCGCCTTTATTTTTGCCTCGTTGTAACATTGTCCTGCCCAAAAATTCCAATAACTCACCTGCTAAGCGTGCAATGAATAAAACCCGTCAAAAAGAGCTGACCCGCTGGTTAAAACAGCAAAGTGTAATTTCCCAACGGTGGCTGAATATTTCACGCCTGCTGGGATTCGTGAGCGGCCTGTTAATTGTCGCTCAGGCCTGGCTCATGGCCCGAATTCTGGACCATATGATCATGGGCAACATCCCCCGAGAGGCGCTGCTGCTCCCTTTCATCGTGCTGATTTTGGTTTTCATCCTGCGCGCATGGGTTGTCTGGTTACGCGAACGCGTCGGGTTTCACGCCGGGCAACATATTCGCTTTGAGATTCGTCGCCAGGTTCTGGATCGCCTGCAGCAGGCGGGTCCGGCCTGGATACAGGGTAAACCAGCCGGGAGCTGGGCTACGCTGATCCTCGAGCAGATTGACGATATGCATGATTACTATGCGCGTTATTTGCCGCAAATGGCGCTGGCCGTATGCGTTCCTCTGTTGATTGTGGCAGCCGTATTTCCGTCAAACTGGGTAGCCGCGCTTATTCTGCTCGGAACCGCCCCGCTGATCCCGTTGTTTATGGCGATGGTCGGTATGGGCGCAGCCGACGCTAACCGCCGCAACTTTCAGGCGCTTGCCCGCCTCAGCGGTCATTTCCTCGATCGCCTTCGGGGTATGGAAACGCTGAGAATATTTGGTCGCGGTGAAGCCGAAACAGAAAGTATTCGCGCGGCATCACAGGATTTCCGCCAGCGCACCATGGAAGTCCTGCGCCTGGCATTCCTGTCATCTGGCGTCCTTGAGTTCTTTACGTCGCTGTCTATTGCGCTGGTTGCGGTTTACTTCGGTTTTTCCTACCTCGGCGAGCTCGACTTCGGTCACTACGGCATGGGCGTCACGCTGGCGTCTGGTTTCCTGGCGCTCATTCTGGCACCGGAGTTTTTCCAACCCCTGCGCGATCTTGGGACGTTTTATCACGCCAAAGCACAAGCCGTTGGAGCTGCAGACAGTCTGAAAACCTTTATGGAAACCCCGCTGGCGCACCCTGAGCGTGGTGAGATTGAGCTGGCGACGAAAGATGCCGTTTCAATTGAGGCGCAAGATCTGGTCATCACCTCGCCGGAAGGCAAAGTGCTTGCGGGGCCGCTCAACTTTACCCTGGCAGCAGGTCAACGTACGGTGGTGGTGGGGCGTAGCGGCTCCGGAAAAAGTTCGTTGCTGAATGTTCTGTCCGGCTTTCTTTCTTATCAGGGGTCGCTGCGGATTAACGGTTTTGAACTACGCGACCTGTCGCCTGATTCCTGGCGCAAACAGCTGTCCTGGGTTGGGCAAAACCCGCAACTCCCTGCCGCCACATTACGCGATAACGTACTGCTGGCACGGCCCGATGCCAGTGAAGAACAGCTTCAGGCCGCACTCGATAGTGCCTGGGTGAGCGAGTTTTTACCGCTGTTGCCGCAGGGCGTAGATACGCCAGTCGGCGATCAGGCGGCCCGACTTTCTGTTGGTCAAGCGCAGCGCGTGGCCGTGGCGCGCGCCTTACTTAATCCGTGTCAGTTGCTTCTGCTGGACGAACCCGCAGCCAGCCTTGATGCCCACAGTGAACAACGCGTGATGCAGGCATTGAACGCAGCATCGCGCCGCCAGACCACGCTGATGGTGACACACCAGCTTGAAGATCTTGCCGACTGGGACGCTATCTGGGTCATGCAGGACGGTCAGATCGTTGAACAAGGTAGCTGGGATGAACTTAGCGCTGCCAACGGAGCTTTTGCGACACTACTGGCTCATCGTCAGGAGGATATCTAAATGCGCGCTTTGCTACCCTATCTGACGCTGTACAAACGTCACAAATGGATGTTAACGCTGGGCATCGTTCTGGCGATCGTTACGCTGCTGGCAAGTATTGGCTTGCTGACGCTCTCAGGTTGGTTTCTGTCTGCTTCTGCGGTGGTCGGCGTCACCGGAATTTACAGTTTTAACTATATGCTCCCCGCAGCGGGCGTACGTGGTGCGGCAATCACCCGAACCGCAGGCCGTTATTTCGAGCGTTTGGTCAGCCACGACGCCACGTTCCGCGTGCTGCAACACCTGCGTATTTATACCTTTAGCAAGCTGCTACCGCTCTCCCCTGCCGGCCTGTCCCGCTATGGACAAGGTGAATTACTTAACCGCGTCGTGGCTGATGTCGACACGCTTGATCACCTTTATTTACGCGTTCTGTCTCCGCTGGTGGGAGCATTTGTCGTCATCATGGTGGTCACGCTGGGACTGAGCGTTCTCGATTTCACGCTGGCGGTCACCCTCGGCGGGATTATGCTGCTGACCTTATTCATTCTGCCCCCACTCTTTTATCAGGCAGGCAAGAGTACCGGGCAAAGCCTGACGCATCTGCGTGGGCAATATCGTCAGCAGTTAACTTCCTGGCTGCAGGGCCAGGCTGAATTGACCATCTTCGGCGCCAGCGAACGCTACCGCGCTCAAATGGAAGCCACCGAATTACAGTGGCATGAAGCGCAGCGACGTCAGTCCGAATTAACGGCACTGTCGCAGGCTATCATGCTGTTAATCGGCGCGCTGGCGGTGATTATGATGTTATGGATGGCCTCAGGCGGCGTGGGCGGCAACACTCAGCCAGGCGCGCTAATTGCGCTGTTCGTCTTCTGTGCGCTGGCTGCGTTTGAGGCATTAGCGCCTGTCACCGGCGCGTTTCAGCATCTCGGCCAGGTTATCGCCTCTGCATTACGCATCACCGAACTGACCGAACAGCAGCCAGAAGCCACCTTCCCGGATACCCAATCTCCGGTTTCTGAGCAGCTCACCCTTACCCTGCGTGAGGTTTCATTCAGCTATCCGGGGCAGACGCAAAAAGCACTCGACACCCTTTCCTTGCTGGCAAAACCCGGTGAGCACATCGCTATTTTGGGTCGTACCGGCTGCGGAAAATCAACGTTGCTGCAATTGCTGACCCGCGCATGGGATCCGCAGAGTGGCGAAATCCTGATTAACGATCGACCGCTTTCAGTCCTGAATGAAGCCACGCTGCGTCAAATCATCAGCGTCGTGCCACAGCGCGTACATCTGTTCAGCGCTACGCTTCGCGATAACCTGCTGCTGGCAGCACCGCACGCCAGCGATGAAGCATTATCCGCGATCCTGTGCCGCGTCGGGCTGGACAAACTGCTTGATGGCGATGGACTCAATGCCTGGTTGGGTGAAGGTGGTCGTCAGCTTTCTGGCGGCGAACTCCGTCGTCTGGCTATCGCCCGCGCCTTGTTGCACGATGCTCCGCTGATGCTGCTGGACGAGCCTACCGAAGGGCTTGATGCCACAACGGAAAGCCAAATGCTTGAATTAATTGGCGATGTGATGCAGGACAAAACCGTCCTGATGGTCACACATCGTCTGCGCGGATTGTCGCGTTTTGATCAAATAATAGTGATGGACAACGGACAAATTATTGAGCAAGGTAATCACGCAGATCTGTTAGCCAGGCAGGGGCGTTATTACCAGTTTAAGCAACGTCTGTAAGCTATTATTGAACGATCAAACTCGCGTAGTGGAGTTTCGCTGTCATGCGCCTGGTGCAACTGTCCCGCCATTCTATAGCCTTCCCATCACCGGAAGGCGCTCTACGCGAGCCTAACGGTCTACTGGCGCTGGGTGGCGATCTTAGCCCTGCCCGCCTGTTGATGGCCTACCAGCGCGGTATTTTCCCGTGGTTTTCTCCCGGCGACCCTATTCTGTGGTGGTCACCCGATCCGCGCGCCATTCTTTGGCCTGAGAACTTTCACCTCAGTCGCAGCATGAAACGCTTTCATAAAAATTCGCCTTATCGTGTGACGCTCAACTACGCGTTCGGTCAGGTGATTGAAGGCTGTGCGAACGATCGAGAAGAAGGTACCTGGATCACACACGATGTCGTGGACGCTTACCATCGTCTGCACGAACTGGGACATGCGCATTCAATTGAAGTATGGCGACAGAATGAATTAGTCGGCGGCATGTACGGCGTGGCGCAAGGTACGCTGTTTTGTGGCGAATCAATGTTCAGTCGTCAGGAAAATGCGTCCAAGACTGCACTACTTGTTTTTTGCACGGAATTTATCCGTCAGGGCGGAAAATTAATCGACTGCCAGGTATTAAATAGCCACACAGCATCCCTGGGCGCCATCGAAACCCCGCGGCGGGAGTACCTTGAGCAGCTGAGCATACTGCGTCAGCAGCGGCTACCGAGCCATTTCTGGATACCAAGGACGTTATTTTCGCCTCAGGGGTGAATGTTTTCGGCACATTTTTTGTCGGGGTGTTATAATTGTGCCGCAGAGTTGGTTTAGCCCATTACCCCGCCGCCGTTAAGGAACAGTTCGCGCCAGGCAACGCCTATCGTTTATCTCCTCGTTCCCTTACACGTTACGCTTTAAGTGCGGCTTTGCCGTGTGCGGTTAGAGTAATGCGCCAAACCCGATTTGCTG
The DNA here is from genome assembly GCF_005281305.1 of Citrobacter sp. wls706. Lineage (NCBI taxonomy): Bacteria > Pseudomonadati > Pseudomonadota > Gammaproteobacteria > Enterobacterales > Enterobacteriaceae > Citrobacter > Citrobacter sp. wls706. The sequence continues at coordinate 32,540 of NZ_SZXG01000034.1, forward strand.
TGTTTTAAACGCACAAATCTTTACTTATTAAAAGAACTTCGGCATTATCTTGCCGGTTCAAATTACGGTAGTGATACCCCAGAGGATTAGATGGCCAAAGAAGACAATATTGAAATGCAGGGTACCGTTCTCGATACGTTACCTAATACCATGTTCCGCGTAGAGTTAGAAAACGGTCACGTGGTTACTGCACACATCTCCGGTAAAATGCGTAAAAACTATATCCGCATCCTGACGGGCGACAAAGTGACTGTTGAGCTGACCCCGTACGACCTGAGCAAAGGCCGCATTGTCTTCCGTAGTCGCTGATTGTTTTTAACGCCCGAATGGCGTCCAGATAATAAAAGGTCGGTTTAACCGGCCTTTTTTATAGGCTGAGGACAGGTATTTAATCCTCAATCATCCGCGCATATTCTTCTGTTAAGAAATCCACCAATGCGCGTACTGAGGGCAGTAATCCCCGACGAGACGGAAAGACTGCGTGAATAATCTCCCGCTTAGGCTCCCAACCATCGAGCAATGCCACCAGTTCACCCGCCGCTAATTGTTCTTTCACCATCAGTTGCGGCAGTTGTACAACCCCCACACCGGCAACCGCAGCTTCACGTAACGCCAGCATATCGGTGGTGATCATACGCGGCGTGAAATGCACCTCCGCCCGTGCGCCCTGTGGGCCAAATAACTCCCAGCGATGCACATGTTTACCCGATGCCAGACTCAGCCCCGGCCAACGGGTCAATTCCGCCGGAGAGTTGACCGCGCCCATTTGTTCAATTAATCGCGGGCTGGCATATAACCGGTGTCCCCTGTCTGCAAGTACCCGCATCACCAGGTCGCTATCCTCAAATGGACGAGGTCTGACGCGAATCGCCACATCCAGGCCTTCGCCTACCACATCAACGCGGCGGTTCGTCGCCTCAAGCTGCACGGAAACATCGGGATAACGGGCCATAAATCGGGCGAGCATTGGCCCAATATGCACATGCAACAACGTGACCGGACAAGTCAGTTTTACAACGCCGCGCGGCTCAACCTGTAAAGCCGCAATAGCATCCTGCGCCGCCTGCGCTTCCACCAGCATTGCCTTACAGTGTTCGTAAAATGTTTGTCCGACTTCAGTCACGTTAAACTGCCGGGTGGTTCGCTGAATAAGTCGAACCCCCAACCTCTCTTCAAGTTGCGCAATACGTCGGCTCAGTTTTGATTTCGGTTCATCAAGCGCACGTCCCGCCGCTGCGAATCCACCTTCCTCTACAACATGTACAAACCAGGCAAAATCATTGAGATCCGGCTTTGTCATTTTATTGTCCTATTTATGAGACAGTGAGGACCATTTTAGCGACTACTCAATTCGCTGTCATGAATATAAGCTTATTCACATCAAGACAACGCCACTGAGGAGACACAAATGAAACAAGTAACAGGCGTCTACACCGCACCTCGCCCACACTGGGTTGGCGATGGATTTCCGGTTCGCTCAATGTTCTCTTACCAGTCTCATGCAGAGCAGTTAAGTCCATTCCTGCTGCTGGATTACGCCGGTCCGCATACGTTCACACCGGGTAACGAAAAGCGCGGCGTCGGCGAACACCCTCACCGTGGTTTTGAAACGGTGACCATCGTTTACAGCGGCGAAGTTGAACACCGTGATTCAACTGGTCGCGGCGGCATTATCGGTCCCGGCGACGTGCAGTGGATGACCGCAGGTGCAGGAATATTACACGAAGAGTTCCATTCACCGGAATTTACCCGTCGGGGCGGCGAACTGGAGATGGTACAGCTGTGGGTTAACCTGCCGGCAAAAGACAAAATGGCCGCGCCGGGTTATCAGAGCATCACCAGCGATGTTATCCCCACGGTTGCTCTACCTGATGAAACAGGAAGCGTTCGCGTTATTGCGGGTAGCTACGAGGAAACCAAAGGGCCTGCACATACCTTTTCGCCGCTGAACGTCTGGGATATGCGACTACAACGTAATCATCAGCTCACGTTGTCTCAGCCGGAAGGATGGAGCACCGCACTGGTGGTACTGAAAGGCAATATCACTGTAAACGGGACCACGCCAGCCAGCGAAGCGCAACTGGTAGTGCTAAGCCAGCAGGGGAAAACGCTGCACATTGAAGCCACCAGCGATGCCATCGTGCTGCTGCTGTCTGGCGAACCGTTGAACGAGCCGATTGTAGGTTACGGCCCGTTTGTTATGAACACGAAACAAGAAATCGCTGAAGCTGTACGCGATTTTAACTCCGGCCGTTTTGGCCAAATCTGAATCGAAGGAGAAGAATATGTCCAGTCCTGCAAACTTTAATGGCTCACGTCCGGTTATCGATGTGAATGATTCCGTCATGCTGCTTATCGATCATCAGAGTGGGCTTTTCCAGACCGTCGGCGATATGCCAATGCCTGAACTTCGTGCACGTGCCGCTGCGCTGGCTAAAATGGCGACCCTGGCGAAAATGCCGGTGATTACCACGGCATCCGTACCGCAGGGACCTAACGGCCCGTTGATCCCGGAGATCCACGCCAATGCACCGCATGCCCAATACGTAGCGCGTAAAGGTGAAATCAACGCCTGGGATAACGAAGACTTCGTGAACGCGGTAAAAGCAACGGGTCGTAAGACATTGATTATCGCCGGTACGATCACCAGCGTCTGCATGGCTTTCCCGGCCATCAGCGCAGTGGCTGAAGGTTACAAGGTCTTCGCGGTGATTGACGCGTCCGGTACCTACAGCAAGATGGCGCAGGAAATTACCCTGGCTCGCGTGGTTCAGGCTGGTGTCGTGCCGATGGATACCGCTGCAGTCGCTTCTGAAATACAGGGGACATGGAATCGTGAAGACGCCGCTGAGTGGGCGGAAGTGTATACCAAAGTCTTCCCGGCTTATCAGTTGCTGATCGAAAGCTACAGCAAAGCCCAGGAAGTTGTGACCAACGGCGAAAAACTGGACTCTCAGCGTTAATCATATCCTCCGCGCCAGTCCGGGCGGGGGAATATGTACACTGCGTAACCAAACGAGAGTTAACACGTAAATTCTGCTTGACCGTTTTAGCGCAACTCCCTATAGTAGCGCCCCGTTGCCCCCCAAGCGGTCAGGCAGCAATACAATATGGTGAGGTGTCCGAGTGGCTGAAGGAGCACGCCTGGAAAGTGTGTATACGGCAACGTATCCGGGGTTCGAATCCCCGCCTCACCGCCATATTTAAAAGAAGAGCTCGTACGCAAGTACGGGCTTTTTTTCGCATATTGCATTTGCCGGATGCGGTGCAAGCACCTTATCCACCCTATGAATGACGAACAGCCTGTAGGCCTGATAAGCGAAGCGCCATCAGGATTTAAAAGAAGAGCTCGTACGCAAGTACGGGCTTTTTTTTCGCATATTTCACAGCCTGGCGGGGATGAGAAGCCCGGACCGGGTTCGACTACTGGCGCAGCGAGTTGGACAGACTGAGCGCACAGCGAACAGGCTGCCCGCAGGGCGAGCGAAGCGAGTCAATCCCCGCCTCACCGCCATATTTAAAGAAGAGCTCGTACGCAAGTACGGGCTTTTTTTCGCATATTGCATTTGCCGGATGCGGTGCAAGCACCTTATCCACCCTATGAATGACGAACAGCCTGTAGGCCTGATAAGCGAAGCGCCATCAGGCATAGCAGTTATTGTTTACAGAGCAGCGTTAACACTTCGTAATGCGCGGTGTGTGGGAACATATCGAAAAGCTGGACGCGTTCAATGCGGTACCCCGGCAACTGGTGAAAATCCTTCGCCATGGTTTGCGCATTGCAACTTGAATAGACAATAAAACGTGGCGCCATGCGGGAAAGAAAATCGCACAGCGGTTTGCCAATCCCACGACGCGGTGGGTTCACCAGCACCAGATCGGGTACTTCGTCCTGGGCGGTAGCAAACTGAGTCGAATCCAGCGCCTGAAAATACAGATTCTGCAACCCAAGCTCCTGCGCCGATTGTTTCGCACAGTTAATCGCCTCTGGCGCGATTTCAATACCTGTCAGTTTCATCTGCGGCGTGGCACAATGCAGACCAAAGCCCCCTACGCCGCAAAACAGATCCCACATATGAGTAACCGGAAGCTGACGCACCCAGTCGCGCGCGGTGGCATATAAATGCCCCGCCACCACTGGGTTGGTCTGGAAAAAGCTCTGCGGGCGTATCCACAACGGCACATTGTTAAAGCGTTCCGCCAGCGCCTGCTGCTCTGTCAGGAAGATTTCTGTCTCCCCTTCCATAATCGCCATATGCACCGGTTGAATATTAACAGTGATCACTTTTAACTGTGGCAATTGTGCCTGCAACCACGGTAGCGCTGCACGCAACTGCGCCAGTTTGGCGTCTGAACGCAGGACAAAGCGCAGCATCATACCGCCATCAAATCGGCTTTCCGTTAACAGCAGATATTTCAGCTCTCCGCGTTTACGAGCCACGTTATAGGGCGTTAACCCCGCCCGGGCGATAAACGGTTTGAGCGCGGCAAATACGGGCGCAAAAGAGGCGGGATAGAGCGGACAATCACACAAATCTTCCGGCGTACCGTCACGATGCAGCATCCCAAGCAGTGGTTTTTCCACGCTGCCGCTGACCACCATTTTGGCTTTGTTGCGAAAAGCGCGTTCCGGGCCGCTGACCGGCGCGCACCATTCTCCGACCGAATAATCAGTCAGCAGATTCTGCAGATCGGCTGTTTTTGAGAGGAGTTGATCGGCGACAGGCTGTGTTATCCACTGACAGGAGCGGCAGCGCTCAGCGTCATATAGTGCGCACTGCATACAAAAACCTATAAATTAACAGGGGGCCAATATTATACACGTTATTGCAAACGGAAGAACCGCCGACTGGACGCGGGAACAAACAGTAGCAGCAACACCAGCATATCCGGCAACTTTTGCATCACCAGCGTACTCAGGATCTCACGTCTGGACTCTCCCGCAATGCTGAACAGTTCCGGATAACCATAGCCCAACGAGGCCGCCCACAGATAAACGCTGGCGATAATCTGGGTCAACAGATAGACCCAACGCGCCCAGTTACGTCCTTTTACCAGCGAAAATGCGCAGTAGATTTCGATAAACAGCAGCGCCAGGCTACCCAGAAACACCAGCGTCAAATTCCAGGTCTGCACGCTGCGATGAATAAATTCGCTGGTGCCACGCAACCCTAGCGTATTAAAAATCATCAACAGATCGAGACAGCGGATCATGATAATAGCCAACGCCGCCACCTGCACCAACGCAGGGACGTTTAAGCGAGCATGTGATGTGGATGATTTCTTAAAAAATCCCAACGCGTCGTCTTCCATGAAAACGGCGCAACCACCACAGCTGCGCCGTATAGACAGGTTGGCAGATTTTAGTTTTTTCAGCCGCGTCTTGCACGTTGGATATCGCGGATCCGTTGTTTTTCTGTTCGCGCCATCAGATACCACGCGATAAATCCGATAATTCCTACCACACCAAGAATCAGCGTCGCCAGCGCGTTGATCTCCGGGTTAACCCCCATACGTACGCTGGAGAACACCAGCATCGGTAATGTTGTGGCGCCAGGACCAGAGACAAAGCTGGCGATAACCAGATCATCAAGCGACAACGTGAAGGCCAGTAACCAGCCGGAGATCACCGCAGGCATAATCATCGGCAGCGTGATAACGAAAAAGACCTTCAGCGGCGTAGCGCCAAGATCCATCGCCGCTTCCTCAATGGAGTGATCCAGTTCGCGCAATCGTGAGGAAATCACCACCGCCACGTACGCCGTACAGAAGGTGACGTGCGCCAGCCAGATGGTCAACATACCGCGATCCGCAGGCCAGCCGATGGCGTGCGCCAGAGCTACAAACAGCAGCAGCAGCGACAAACCGGTAATGACATCCGGCATAACCAGCGGTGCGGTAATCATAAAAGCAAACCCATTCGATCCGCGAAAACGGCCAAAACGCACCATTACCACGGCGGCTATAGTGCCAAGGATTACCGCCATCGTCGCTGCACCCGCAGCAATCGTTAAACTCATGCCAACAGCGCTTATCATCGCGGTATCATGGAAAAGCTCACCATACCAACGCGTTGACCACCCCGCCCAGACCGTAACCAGCTTCGAGCTGTTAAACGAATAGATAACCAGCATCAGCATCGGCGCATACAGGAAGGTAAAGCCCAGCACCAGGATAAAAATACGCCACGGCGAGCGAACGACCGGTAAGTTATTCATCCGTGTTCCCCCATGCTTTTTTGCTGATATTTGTGGAACCACATGATTGGCACAATCAGTAACAGCAGCATAATAATGGCAACGGCAGACGCCACCGGCCAGTCGCGGTTATTGAAAAATTCCTGCCACAGCACGCGACCAATCATGATGCTATCCGGGCCGCCCAGCAGTTCCGGAATGACAAACTCACCCACAGCCGGGATAAACACCAACATCGATCCGGCGATAATCCCGCCTCTGGTCAATGGCACAATCACGCTAAAGAAGGTTTTCAACGGTCGGGCACCCAAATCCAGCGCCGCCTCTACCAGCGAATAATCAATACGCGTCAGCGCGGTGTAAATCGGCAGCACCATAAAGGGTAAATAGGCGTAAACAATCCCGATATAGACCGCCAGATTGGTGTGCAGAATCGTCAATGGTTGATCGATAACGCCCAGCCACATCAGAAAGTTATTCAGTACACCGTTATTTTTCAGGATCCCCATCCAGGCGTACACACGAATCAAAAACGACGTCCAGGACGGCAGGATCACCAGCAACAACAGAATATTGCGTGTCGAGGGTTTACTGTGTGCGACGGCCCACGCCAGCGGATATCCCAACAGCAGACAACAGATCGTCGAAATCCCCGCCACCTGCAAAGATTGCAGGTAGGCATCAAAATAGAGCGGATCGTCTGTTAACTGCAGGAAGTTGGCTAAGTTGAGCGTGATGGATAGCTGATCGTCAGCCCATGAAACGAGGTCGGTATAGGGTGGAATAGCGCGCGCCATTTCAGCCAAACTGATTTTGAAGACGATCAGAAACGGCAGAAGAAACAGGAGCAGCAGCCACACATACGGCAGCGCAATCACCAGCTTGCGCCCGTGGTTCATTTGCAGCCGCGACATAAGCAGCGTGAATCGCCCTGCTTTATCCACGCGCGCCGGAGGTTCAAGTGTACTCATCTTCGCTCCTTAAACCGTCAACACCACACAACTGTCTGCATCCCAGCACAAACGGACCTCGTCACCCCAGGTTGGTAATCCCTTGCGATAACGATGTTCATTTTGTAGCTGAGCACTCAGCATCTGGCCGCTTTTCAAACGTACGTGATACACCGACAAATCGCCCAGATAGGCAATGTGCACCACTTCGCCTACCGCGAAGTTATAACCATCTGGCGGAGGAGCCTCACAGAGCATGATTTTTTCCGGGCGCAGCGCAACATACACCGGGACGTTATCGACAATAGACGCATCTGCATCTACTTTCAGCGGATGTACCAGTCCAGGAGACTCAATAATCAGACCCTCTTCCTGGCGTTCTTTAAGTAGTCCTTCAAAGACGTTAACCGAACCGATAAACTCGGCGCTATAGCGCGTAGTCGGATGCTCGTAGATCTCTTCCGGTTCGCCGATCTGCACAAATTTGCCACGGTTCATGATCGCAATGCGCCCTGCCATCGTCATGGCTTCTTCCTGATCGTGCGTTACCATCACGCAGGTCACGCCGACGCGTTCAAGGATATCCGCCACTTCCAGTTGCATGCGGTCACGCAGCTTTTTGTCCAGCGCCCCCATGGGTTCATCCAGCAGCAGCAACTTCGGCCGTTTCGCCAGGCTACGCGCCAGGGCCACACGCTGACGCTGACCGCCAGAAAGCTGGTGCGGTTTGCGTTTGGCGAACTCCTGCATATGCACCAGGCCCAGCATCTCATTCACCCGGCTGGCGATTTCAGCCTTTGGCAGCTTGTCCTGCTTGAGGCCAAAGGCAATGTTCTGCTCAACCGTCATGTGCGGAAACAGGGCATAGGATTGAAACATCATATTGATCGGACGCAGATAAGGCGGGACGTGCGCTAAATCGACGCCATCAAGCATAATTTGCCCGGTTGTCGGCTGTTCAAATCCCGCTAACATGCGCAGCAGAGTCGATTTGCCACAGCCGGATGCGCCGAGCAGGGCAAATATTTCACCTTTGTAGATAGTAAGGTTGACGTCATCGACGGCGTGTTGGCCGTCAAACGACTTGGTCAGGTTGCGAATTTCAAGCAGCGGGGTCAGCGCCTTGCGGATTTTCGCGTGTGGGCGTGGGGTTGCATCATTCACTCAGGTGCTCTCCGGCATAAAACAAAGAAACGGTGCAAATAACGCACCACGGTGGTGCGTATTGCCGGGTTAGGTGTGTTTAGGATCAACACTGCCCGGCAGGCATCAATCCTGCCGGGTCATGTCCCAAACATCAGGTTATTTTCCGCTTTTTACCTTCGTCCACGCTCGGGTACGGACACGGTCGATCTTCGGATCCTGTACTTTCAGCGTGAACAGCTTGGCGCGCACATCCGCAGGCGGGTAGATGCCAGGGTTATCACGAACTTCCTGACTGACCAGAGCCGTCGCTTCTTTGTTGGCATTGGCATAGAACACGTGGTCGGAAATATGCGCAATCACATCAGGACGCAGCAGGTAGTTGAGGAACTGATAGGCTTCGTCTTTGTTTTTGGCATCGGCTGGCATAGCGAATACGTCAAAGAACGCCATTGCCCCTTCTTTAGGAATTGAGAAAGAGATATTGACGCCATTTTTCGCTTCTTTTGCACGGTTCGCCGCCTGCCATACGTCCCCCGCCCAGCCAATCGCTACGCAGGTATCACCGTTTGCCAGGTCGTTAATATATTGCGAAGAGTGGAAGTAGCGAATATTCGGACGCAGTTTCAACAGCAGGTCGGTCGCCGGTCCGGTGTAATCATCTGCTTTGGTACTGTTTGGATCTTTACCCAAATAGTTCAGTACGGTTGCAAACACCTCTTCAGGCGCATCAAGGAAAGAGACACCGCAACTTTTGAGTTTTTCCAGATTTTCCGGTTTGAGGATCAAATCCCAGCTATCAACCGGCGCATCTGGCCCCAGCACCGCTTTCACTTTGTCCACGTTATAGCCAATGCCGGTTGTTGCCCACATATACGGCATCGCAAACTTGTTGTCCGGATCGTGTTTGCCCACAAGCTTCAGCAGTTCGGGATCGAGGTTTTTCCAGCCCGGCAGTTTGCTCTTATCCAGCGGCTGGAAGACGCCTGCGGTTAGTTGACGTTCGAGGAAACTGGCGGAAGGAACAACCAGGTCAAAACCGGTGCTGCCCGCCATGAGTTTTCCTTCCAGTACTTCATTGGAATCAAATACGTCATAGATAACTTTAATTCCGGTCTCTTTTTCAAAGTTAGCCACCGTATCCGGAGCAATATAATCAGACCAGTTATAAATATGCAGCGTTTTTTGTTCAGCAGCGAGCGTGCCGGCAGAGATGGACATCAGAGCACCCACAACCAGGCCTGATAACCATTTTTTATTTAAGGCGGTCATAATCTCTTTCCTTCTGAAAGTTCGTTAACAAACGAACAAAAATGTCACACTCTAATGATATGCAAGAAACGTGCATATTCTTTCATGCGGCATCAATGAAAAGAGAGACCTCTCCCGATGCCGCTATCGCCCGCAGATATGCGCCCACTCATTCACCACGTATTGTAGCCACAGCTCAGGTCATACGGGGCAGTTAGAAAATTGACGTCTATATGCTTCGCAAGAATAACTTTAGCCAGGTTTTGTGGATATAGCCCAGATTAAAAAACGTCTTTTATCAATTTTTTATGCAGGAATTGTCTATGACATAAAGCAGAAGGAGCAGAATGGAAGTGAATAATTCTTTAATAAAAGGTTAAACACAGAATAAAAACAGGCCGTACGCAACCGCTCTAGTAGCGGCTGCGCAAAATGCGTCCAGATTCAGGGGGAATTAATGGAGGAAATGGACTTCAGCGTTGCTGTTTTGCGTATCTTCTTCAGCGTTAAATAACAGCTGATGCGCCCCAGCTTCGAGGATCACCATCGATATCTGCTCTTCGCTCTGGCGAACAAAACATTCAAACTGCTCAAACGTTACGCCCGGCGTAACGGATAAAGACTGGCAAACCACCAGCTTTGGCAGATTATCATCCTGCATATCCAGAAATGCTTTTACCGTCAGTGAACTGGCATTAATCGCGGACAAATCGGCGGCCAGCGGCAGCAGTGCGGAAGGTCTGACTTCCGCCATCGCAGAAAACAGGATGACGTTATCCACCAAATCAACTTTTGCATCAAAGATGCCGTCAAAGTTCTGCATATGAGGTAAATGCAGCGCCTGACAGGTATCGCATTCAAAAAAACTCATGCCCAGGTCGTCGAGCCATTGACGCAACGTATCCAGAGTGGGAACGACCAGTGATGTCATAATAATGTGCGACCTCTAATGATGAAAAAAATACCGGCACAGCTTACGCAAAAAGAGCGTGTCATACCACGATCGCAATCGATATTGTGTTTAGCCGCCGATTTTAAGACAAAATTCAGGCGTAGCATGGCGCTCGATCCACTGGATCATCTTGCCGGCAATGTCTATCCCGGTGGTTTTCTCGACCCCTTCCAGACCCGGAGAAGCGTTAACCTCCATGACCAACGGCCCACGTTCTGCACGCAGAATATCAACACCAGCAACATCCAGCCCCATGGTCTGAGCGGCTTTGAGCGCAATTTTTCTTTCGCGCGGCGTGATATTCGCAATCGTAGCAACCCCGCCGCGATGGAGATTAGAACGAAAATCGCCCTCTTTCGCACGGCGTTCAATGGCAGCCACCACCTCGTCACCCACCACGAAACAGCGAATATCCCGCCCTTGCGCTTCTTTGATATATTCCTGAACCAGAATATGAGCATTCAGCCCACGAAACGCATCCACGACACTTTCCGCGGCCTGCCGTGTTTCCGCCAGCACCACGCCGATCCCCTGTGTGCCTTCAACCAGTTTCACCACCAGCGGCGCGCCGCCAACCATATCAATCATGTCGCTGGTATCGTCCGGGGAGTGAGCAATCCCGGTGATGGGTAAATCAATCCCCTGACGCGCCAGCAACTGCAGCGAACGCAGCTTATCGCGCGCGCGCGTAATCGCTACCGATTCATTTAACGGATAGCTACCCAACATTTCAAACTGACGCAGCGCCGCCGTACCATAAAAGGTAATCGCTGAACCAATCCGTGGGATCACCGCGTCAAAATGGGGAAGCTGGCGGCCCTTGTAATGAATAGATGACGCCGCCGGGCTGATGTTCATATAGCAAGAAAGCGGATCGATAATTTCAACCAGGTGACCGCGCTGCATCGCCGCTTCACGCAGGCGCTTACAAGAATAGAGCGTTCCGTCCCGGGACAAAATGGCAATTTTCACCCTGCACCTCTCAATGACCTGGTAAAAGCAGGCGTATCATACACTGGGTTGAAATCTTTAGCGCGTGGCCCATCCCTGTTTATGCAAATATTCCAGGATAAAGGGACGACTTTCTTTAATGATGGTTCGACGAATGTGATCGCTCCAGGTGTCACGACGCGTATTGCTGCCGCGGGTCAGATAGTACTGCGCAAGCTGTTCGTCATACTGCGACAAAACGTCTGTATTGAGCGGCTGATACTGGTTTTCATGCACAACCAGCGACGCAGGCAGGCGCGGCTTGATATCCGGGTTATCCGCAGGCCAGCCAAGGCACAAACCAAACAGCGGCAGAACATGCTGCGGCAGTTTCAATAATTCCGTGACCGACTCAATATTGTTACGCAACCCACCAATATACACACCGCCAAGTCCCAGCGATTCTGCCGCCGTCAGCGCATTTTGCGCCATCATCGCCGTATCAACCACACCCAGCAGCAGTTGTTCTGCCAGCCCCAACTGCGCGTCAGGGCAAATCTGCAAATGACGGTTAAAGTCAGCGCAAAACACCCAGAATTCAGCGGCCTGCGCCACGTGCTTTTGACCGCCAGATAAGGTAGCCAGCGATTCACGCAGAGTTTTATCGGTTATCCGAACAATCGTTGTGCACTGTAAAAAACTGGAGCTTGAGGTGCCCTGAGCGGCGGCAATGATTGCCTCTCGCTGTGCGTCAGAAATAGCTTCATCGGTAAAATGGCGAATGGAACGGTGGCTGCGGATTAAATCAATGGTTGGCGTCATCTCTTTTTTCTCTGTCTGAATGGGAAGAATCGTCGGAAGCGCGCGACAGGAGCTGCGGCGCCAGCAGTTGAGCAATGCGCCACATCAATATCACCGCGGCAGGTAGCATCAGCAGTACGCCCAGAAATATCATCACCACGCAGGCTAACGGGCTGCTAAGCGGCGCGGGTAAGGTGAGGTAATCATTAAGCGACAGCAGCGCCAGCGATAACAAAACCATCCCCATTATTTCCAGCATCAATACGCTCTTGGGTACTGCACCAATGGTGCGCATAAGCGGCCTCCCGGCGAAATGGCTTTTATTATAAAACGTTCCGCCATGTCGTGTTTAACAGTTATAGCTTGAGGATATCAAAGCAACAGGCCGAACCTGCTTTCCATCCGTCACAAATCGCGGCATCATAATAAGTATTCGCCATCCGGCCTGATAAGTTCGAGGAGAGAGAGATGTTTGCCGTTATTTTTGGTCGCCCAGGGTGCCCGTATTGCGTGCGCGCAAAAGAATTAGCAGAAAAATTAAGCAATGAGCATGACGATTTTAACTTCCGCTACATTGACATCCATGCCGAAGGTATTACGAAAGCCGATCTGGAAAAGACGGTAGGTAAGCCGGTTGAAACCGTTCCGCAGATTTTTGTTGATCAAAAACACATCGGCGGCTGCACGGATTTTGAGGCGTGGGCAAAAGAGAATATGAATCTGTTCGCCTGATAGCTGTTTCTACGCCCTCCGCTGGAGGGCGTGATCAGTTCTTTTTCCGTCGTTGATGCTGATTGAACAAGCTACTGATAAACAAAAAACACAATGCGCCAAGCGCGCACCAAAACACCGCACTGAATAACCACGCCAGTTCTTGCCACAATGAACGCGTCGGCATAAAAACGAACCGCATTAGCAACAGACAGCATGGCGCCGCCAACATTGCACCCAGAAGAGGTCTGAGCACCTCCCGACGGTGGGAGAAAAAGCTTGCTGCAGCACCAGGCAAGATAAAAAACAACAACCCGACCTCAGGATGCCCTGCCGCTCTGAATGCCCCTTTCACGTTTAGCGTCAATGAAAGGCACACCACAATAAAGAGCACAAAGCAGCAGATCGCCCCCGCCCAACTTTGCTTATGTTTCAATCGTTCCTCCTGACACATTCTCTATCGAACACTCTTTTCGCCCGCAGGCGTCCAGTCAGATAAAGTAACTCGGCATTCCATGCCAAAAACACACCCACACGATTCTTATAGCCGTTGATACGTAATGAGATTAAACTATCCGCATATATTGTTATGCTGCATTAATCGGGGCTGTGTGCGGTGCTGTCGCCCCTTAATTTCTGGCAAAAACATTAGCGTAAATTGCCATTTCTTTCAATAGCTTACTAGTAAACAAGAAGTTAGCCTCAGTGAATATAAACGTCGCAGATTTGTTAAATGGGAATTACATCCTGTTATTATTTGTGGTCCTGGCTCTGGGCCTCTGCCTGGGTAAATTACGCCTGGGTTCAGTCCAACTCGGTAATTCCATTGGCGTTTTAGTGGTGTCCCTATTATTAGGTCAGCAGCACTTTAGTATTAACACCGACGCATTAAATCTCGGCTTTATGCTGTTTATTTTTTGTGTCGGCGTCGAAGCCGGCCCCAACTTTTTTTCGATTTTTTTTCGCGATGGGAAAAATTATCTAATGCTTGCTCTGGTGATGGTCGGTAGCGCAATGCTGATCGCCCTGGGGCTGGGTAAGCTATTTGGCTGGGACATCGGCCTGACGGCGGGTATGCTGGCCGGTTCGATGACCTCCACGCCGGTGCTGGTCGGCGCAGGCGATACCTTGCGCCATTCCGGAATGGCAGGCTCACAGCTTTCCACCGCCCTCGATAACCTGAGTCTGGGGTACGCCCTCACCTATTTGATTGGACTGGTCAGTCTGATTGTCGGTGCGCGCTACCTGCCAAAACTTCAACATCAGGACCTGCAAACCAGCGCCCAACAAATTGCGCGTGAGCGTGGTCTGGACACTGACGCCAACCGTAAGGTTTATCTGCCGGTGATCCGCGCCTACCGCGTGGGCCCGGAGCTGGTGGCATGGGCTGATGGTAAGAATCTGCGCGAACTGGGTATTTATCGTCAGACCGGCTGCTACATTGAACGCATCCGCCGCAACGGCATCCTGGCCAACCCGGACGGTGACGCAGTGCTGCAAATGGGCGACGAAATAGCCTTAGTTGGTTATCCAGACGCGCATGCCCGCCTCGATCCCAGTTTCCGTAACGGCAAAGAAGTGTTCGATCGCGATCTGCTCGATATGCGTATCGTCACTGAAGAGATTGTGGTGAAAAACCACAATGCCGTTGGCCGTCGCCTGGCCCAGTTGAAGCTGACCGACCACGGCTGTTTCCTCAACCGCGTGATCCGCAGCCAGATCGAAATGCCTATCGATGACAACGTTGTGCTCAATAAAGGTGACGTGTTGCAGGTTAGCGGCGATGCTCGTCGCGTTAAAACGATCGCAGATCGTATCGGCTTCATTTCCATTCACAGTCAGGTGACCGATCTGCTGGCCTTCTGCGCCTTCTTTATCATTGGTCTGATGATTGGGATGATCACTTTCCAGTTCAGTAATTTCAGCTTCGGTATTGGGAATGCGGCTGGATTACTGTTCGCCGGGATTATGCTCGGCTTCCTGCGTGCCAACCATCCAACGTTTGGCTATATTCCGCAGGGCGCGCTGAACATGGTGAAAGAGTTTGGTCTGATGGTATTCATGGCAGGCGTCGGTTTGAGCGCAGGTAGCGGCATTGGCAATGGCCTTGGCGCCGTTGGTGGTCAAATGCTGATTGCCGGATTGGTTGTGAGCCTGGTTCCGGTTGTTATTTGTTTCTTGTTTGGCGCTTACGTATTGCGCATGAACCGCGCCCTGCTGTTTGGCGCCATGATGGGCGCGCGTACCTGCGCTCCGGCAATGGAAATCATCAGCGACACGGCCCGCAGCAACATCCCGGCATTAGGCTATGCTGGCACCTACGCCATTGCCAACGTTCTGCTGACATTGGCGGGGACACTCATCGTCATTGTCTGGCCAGGCCTTGGTTAGCACTGAAAATCACCCTTAAACGAAAATTTTTTGCAGTTCAGCAGAACTTTTCTTCAAGGTGTCAGTCATAACTATTGCCACTGCTTTTCTTTGATGTCCCCAATTTGTGGAGCCCATCAACCCCGCCGTTTTGGTTCAAGGTTGATGGGTTTTTTGTTGCCTGAAATTTGCTATCCCCCCTTCTCCCCATAATTCCTCCCCAAATTTGCAGCACACCGGTTATGGCACATACTTTTAATCGGTGCTTAAAGGTGACGGGAGTTTACTATGTTGCTTACTGGAAAGGTTGCGGTGATCTTCGGCGGCAGCGGCGCTATTGGTAGCGCGGTTGCACAGGCGATGGCGCGCGAAGGTGCTCATGTATACCTGGGCGCTCGCTGTCAGGAAAAGCTTGATTGGGCGGCCAGTCGCCTGCGAATGGCGGGGGGTACCGTCGATACGTTTATCACCGATGTGCTCGACGAGCACGACACCTCAACACAAGTTACCCGCCTGGTACAGCAAATCGGTGGAATTGATGTGGTGGTTAACGCGACCGGCTTTATGCATGAACAGGGCAAGCGCATCGACGCATTATCCCTCTCTGAGTTTATGAGTGGGATCACCCCTTTCCTTGCGGCGCAGTTCAATATCGCAAAAGCCGTAACGCCGCACATGGGCGGCAATCGAGCTGGCGTCATTCTCACCATCGTTGCTCCCGCAGCCCCGATGGCGATGCCTGGGCATCTCGGCCACATCGTCGGTTGTGCAGGAACAGAAGCGTTTATTAAAGCGCTTGCCAGCGAGACGGGCCCCATAAACATTCGTGTCGTCGGCGTGCGCTCGCATGCCATTGTAGACGCGGTAGCAGCCGGTTCCTATACCGGGGAGATTTTCACCGCGAAAGCGCAGTCAATGGGTTTAACCGTCGAACAATGGTTAAGCGGTGCAGCACAAGGCACCATGATCGGACGCCTGCCTACGCTGGCACAAATCGCTGAAGTTACAACCTTTCTGGCTTCAGACCATGCCGGAGCAATGACCGCCACGGTGGTAAATATTACCGGGGGCGCAACCGTAAGCTAATTTATCCGCTTTTCACGCCGTGCGCTGCTGCGAGTCTTTTTTTGCGCTCGGGCGGGAACACAATGCTATACCGCAAACAATAACCAACGCGCTCACCAGATGATATGAATGCAGGGTGACGTGCAAAAACATCACGCTAAATAATCCGCCACTCAGTGGGATCAAGTGTGAATAGATCTCTCCGCGGGTTGCGCCAATAGCGCTAATCCCTTTGTTCCATAACAGATATGACAGCCAGGAAGGAAAAATGACAAGGTATGCCAGCCCAGTAATAACGCCTGTATTGGCATAACTATCCCAGCCCGGCATACCATTGCGCATCAGCTCCACAGCCAGTACCGGAATAAGCACCATCGCACCGAGCAGCGCGCTCACGGCGACAAAGGCGTTTCCCTTCACCTCACGCGGTTTAATGCGCAAAAAGGCACAATAGACGGCCCAACTTAACGCCGACCCCATGGTCCAGACATCGCCCTGATTCAGGTGTGCAAACACCCGCGCATGCATCATATCTCCCTGCGATACCAGCCAGATAACGCCAACAGTGCTCAGGATCACACCTGCTATATTTCGCGCAGAAATCCGCTCTTTAAAAAAGAACTTATTGATTAACAGAACGAGCGCCGGAGTCGTGGACATATAAATCGCCGCATTGAGCGAGGTTGTATATTGCAGGCCGATATACAACGTTAAGGGGAAAAGAACCTGACCACATAACGCGAGGAACACGATGGTACCCAAGGATGTTTTCATCACCGGCCATTGCTCTGCGACCTGACGAAAATAGAGCGCCATCAATAATAACGCGGTAAATATCCAGCGTGCCGCTGATAAAACAATGGGATCAACTTCAGCGACTAATAGATGACCAACCACATAATTCCCACCCCAAAAACAGGCAGCCAGACTGAGTAAAAGATAGGGCATATTTGCGCCTTATTGTCAGTTATACGGTATGACCACAAGGCTACGGCGGCGTGAGAATGAATGCTAATATAACGTTTTTATCCATCTGCATAGATTAAAACTATGAAATTCACGCTAAGGCAACTTGAGTTTTACATCGCGCTTGCTGAAACATTACAAATTTCCAAAGCTGCTGCGCGCTGTCATATTTCTCAGTCATCAATGACCATTGCCATGCGGAATCTGGAAGAAGCATTAGACGTGCAGCTCTTTGTACGTTACCCCAAAGGGGTGAAGCTCACCGCCGAGGGCGAGCGCTTTCTGGCACATGCCTGCAACATCATCAACAGCAGCCACTCGGCTATTGACGCCCTGCATGACAGGAGTGAAATTCTCACCGGCACGGTGCGCATAGGCATTGCCGAAACGCTCTCTGCCTATCTTATCCCGGATATACTCAACGATATTGAACGACGTTTCCCTTTGCTGGAGATCGTGTTTCATGAAGCTACTGCACCGGAACTGGTACAGGCGCTCCGGGAAAAAAAGGTCGATTTTTGCCTGCTTCTGACCTCAAATATCAGCCATGATAACGACCTGGAGATCGAAACATTTATTCGTTCACAGCGCCGCCTGTGGACGTCTATTGGGCATCCGCTACAGAGCCAAGCATCAATCCGTTTAACAGACGTCGAGAAGCTACCATTTTTACTGCTGGAAACCGATAAGTACCCTGACGTAATCATCGATTACTGGCAGCAGCGTGGCTATACGCCCAATATCAGTTTTCGCAGCAACTCTTTTGAAGCAATAAGAAGCCTGGTTGCAAAAGGCAGGGGAATAACTATTTTATCCGACCTGGTGTATCGCCCGTGGTCACTGGATGGTCTGCGCGTCATGCACAGAACGATTGATGATTTTATTACTTATATGGATGTCGGGACGGTAAAAAAAGCCGCCCGACCGTTGACTACAGAGGCGGTGAAAGTCGTTGATTTTTTACGTCAGGCCATTACCCGCCTCGACAAACCATTTTGATGATTTTATCTCTGCGGCAATCCGGCAATACGCTCCACCATCATCAGAATATCTTCCCGCGACAGCGGTTTTTTGTCGGTAACAAAATGCAGCGTCATTCCTTCGAGAAATGCATCCAGCGCCCGCGCAGTTACCGGTTCAAACCACTGTTCCAGCGTTTGTTGACTGCGTAACATCCAGTTTTGCATCACCATTTTCAACGTCGGTTTGCGACTGGCGAAAGCATACAACTGGTACATGAGTTCCATATTATCGGGCGTTGTAACCTGGGAGCTGTAAATCATCTCGGTAATGGCATGGCAGGCTGCCTGCGCATCCGCAACGTCGGCAAAAAAAGCCTGATACTGCTGAGACATCGTGTCAGTAAAGCGCCCGAACGCCTCCATTAAAAGCTCATCTATTCCCGAAAAGTAATAGGTCATTGAACCCAGCGGTACCCCGGCAATCATGGCGATTTTTCGGTGCGTAACCCCATGGACACCGTAGGCGATTACCGCATCAAGGGTGGCCTGAACTATCTTTTCCCGCCGTAGCGGATCGTTCGCGCGTCGCACTGCATTTCCTCACCTTGCGTTTGTGTACAAATGTACACAGTCTTGCTAATGTTGTCTTCTTCCCTCTTTTCTTTGGCTCGAATTCATGACAGGCACCTCACCACGCAAAGCCTTAAGACGTCGCACCTGGGCGCTTTTCACGTTTTTCTTTTTACCCGGATTACTAATGGCTTCCTGGGCAACGCGTACTCCTGCCATCCGAGATATCCTCTCCATCTCCACCGCCGAAATGGGCGCGGTATTGTTTGGACTCTCTATTGGTTCGATGAGTGGCATTCTTTGTTCGGCCTGGCTGGTGAAACGATTTGGCACGCGTAAAGTGATCCGCACCACCATGTCCAGTGCAGTCCTCGGGATGGTTATCCTCAGCGCGGCGCTATGGTTGCATTCCGCATGGCTTTTCGCGTTTGGCCTGGGCGTGTTTGGCGCCAGCTTTGGCGCAGCGGAAGTCGCCATCAACGTCGAAGGCGCGGCAGTTGAGCGCGAAATGAACAAGACCGTGCTGCCGATGATGCATGGTTTTTACAGTCTGGGAACGCTGGCGGGAGCCGGGGTCGGGATGATGCTTACCGCCTTCAGCGTGCCTGCGACCGTACATATTTTATTGGCGGCAATGGTGGCAATCACTCCTATCTTTATCGCCATCAAGGCCATTCCAGACGGCACGGGTAAGAATGCCTCTGACGGCGCTCACTCCAGCGAAAAAGGCGTGCCTTTCTATCGCGACATTCAGTTGCTGCTGATTGGCGTCGTGGTGCTGGCGATGGCGTTTGCTGAAGGTTCGGCCAACGACTGGCTGCCGCTGTTGATGGTGGATGGCCACGGATTTAGCCCGACATCAGGCTCGCTGATTTATGCTGGATTTACGCTGGGTATGACCGTGGGTCGATTCACCGGCGGCTGGTTTATCGACCGCTACAGTCGCGTCGCGGTGGTGCGTGCCAGCGCGTTGATGGGGGCGCTTGGCATCAGTCTGATTATTTTTGTCGATA
Source organism: Citrobacter sp. wls706 (assembly GCF_005281305.1). Classification (NCBI taxonomy): domain Bacteria; kingdom Pseudomonadati; phylum Pseudomonadota; class Gammaproteobacteria; order Enterobacterales; family Enterobacteriaceae; genus Citrobacter; species Citrobacter sp. wls706. Next base: position 52,421 of record NZ_SZXG01000034.1, read on the forward strand.
GCACATGGGTAGCGGGTGTTTCCGTTATTCTGTGGGGGCTTGGTGCATCGCTCGGCTTCCCGCTGACCATTTCAGCAGCCAGCGACACCGGTCCCGATGCGCCAACCCGCGTCAGCGTTGTAGCGACCACCGGCTACCTGGCATTCCTGGTAGGGCCGCCGCTGCTGGGCTATCTGGGTGAACATTACGGCCTGCGCAGCGCTATGCTGGTGGTGCTGGCGCTGGTGCTTATCGCCGCCATTGTCGCGAAAGCGGTGGCGAAACCGGATCTCAAAAATACCCCTGTGATGGAGAACAGCTAATGAGCATCAAATTAATTGCGGTCGACATGGATGGCACATTTTTAAGCGACCAAAAAACCTATAACCGTGAGCGGTTTATGGCGCAATACCGTCAAATGAAAGAACAAGGGATCCGCTTTGTCGTCGCCAGCGGCAACCAGTATTACCAGCTCATCTCCTTTTTCCCTGAACTGGCCAATGAAATCTCATTTGTCGCTGAAAACGGCGGTTGGGTAGTCAGTGAAGGGAAAGATATTTTTAACGGTGAACTGGCAAAAGACGATTTCAAGGCCATCGTGGATCATCTGTTGACCCGTACGGACATCGACATTATCGCCTGCGGTAAAAACAGCGCCTATACGCTCAAAAAATACAGCGATGAGCATAAATCCGTTTCCGCCATGTACTATCATCGTCTTGAATTTGTAGATAATTTTGACAATCTCAACGACGTTTTTTTCAAATTCGGGCTGAATATTTCAGACGACCGTATCCCGCAGGTGCAGGCCGATCTCCATGAGGCAATTGGCGATATCATGGTACCGGTGCATACCGGCTACGGCAGCATCGATTTAATTATTCCAGGTGTGCATAAGGCAAATGGTCTGCGCCTGCTGCAACAACGCTGGAATATTAGCGACGACGAGGTTGTTGTGTTTGGCGATGGCGGAAATGATATTGAGATGCTGCGTCAGGCGGGATTTAGTTTCGCAATGGCCAACGCTCACGAACCGGTTGTCCAGGCGGCAAAATATCGCGCGGGATCGAACAACGAAGAGGGTGTGCTGGATGTTATCGACCGCGTATTAAAAAACGAAGCGCCGTTTACGCATTAACGCCTCAGCACAGACGGCAACAAAATGATGATATGATCTATTCATAATCCGCCTCAAATTAACCCCACTGGATTATTACCTCCAGTGATTACTTCAGGCGAGCGGATCATGAAGAAAAGTGTACTGATAGCAACATTGTTGCTGGGTTTTGCGGGGACTTCATTTGCGCAAAGCGTTACCGTGGATGTACCAAGCGGTTATAAAGTGGTGGTCGTGCCCTCTTCCGTCAGCGTTCCGCAGGCGGTCAACGTGACGACCGCGCCACAAACAGTGTATGTTGCTCCAACACCCGCCCCGGCCCCTGTCTATCGCGCGCACCCTTATGCACGACATGTTGCCAGCGTAGGTGAAGGGATGATCATCGAACATCAGATTGACGATCACCACTAAGTTTTGCGAAGCCCGGGCAACCGGGCTTTAGCCTTCCCGGGAATTCCCTACCCGTTTATCTTTCAGGAAGATAACCATCAATATCAGCCACAGTACGCCGCTTGCCAGATTAAACAGGCTGAACAAGCCGTTTCCTCCCAGCAGATAAGCATGTTTGCTCAACTCAATACCGACGGTAAAAATCAGCATCTGCAACATGCCCATAGCGGCAGAAACCGTCCCCTTACTCATTTCACTGGCAAACAACGTCAGGCGGACCAGCCCTGCATTCGCCACGCCAATGCCAAACGCATAGATACTCAAACCCGCCGTCATCCACAAATACGCATGGGATGACACTACCGTGGCCGCCGCGGCAATCACCAGTCCGACGGCGATAGGCCAGCCACCCATGATAATCAGCGAACGCACGGTCTTGCGCGAAGTCAGACGCGCCAGCACCAGATTACCGGCAATCAGCGCCCCAAAAATCGGCACCTGCAACAGGCCATATTCGTAACTGCTGAGATGTTCACCGCTGATGATAATAATCGGCGACTGGGCAATCCACGCCAGTAACGGCAGGCTGACAAAACCCAACGCCAGCGCGCCGGCAACAAAACGCCCATTTTTTAGCACCAGCTTATAATCTTTACCCAGATCTTTAATGGACAGCTTTTCACCCAGCCGGGTCGCCGTTTCCGGCATCGCGCGTTGCAGGCCAAAGAAGGAGATAGCTGCAAGAGCAGCAAACAGGATAAACATCCCTTCCCACGGCAGAACATGTACCCAGGCCGCGCCAACTAGCGGTCCCAGCAGCGGCGCAATCAGCGCCACGTTTGCCATCAGCGCGGTAATTTTTATACACACCGCTTCCTCAAAGGATTCCTGAATTGCGGCGTAACCCACCGCGCCAATAAAGCACAGGCTTATCCCCTGCAAGAAACGCAGAAAGGTAAATTGCTCAATATTCTGTGCCAGCAGAGTCGCAAGGCAGGTCACAATGAACCAGAGTACGCCGGTTAACATCACCGGGCGACGACCAATACGATCCGACAGTGGCCCTAACAGCCACTGTAAAAACATGCCACCCGCCAGATAGGCAGTCATGGAAGTGGGTACCCAGTCTAATCCGGCCTGATATTGCTCCACCACCGCCAACATTCCGGGCTGGATCATATCGTTACCGATATAAGTAGAGAATTCGTAAAGCACCAGACAGAGAGGGAAAAGTAATGCCTGACGCCCCAACCGGGCGCCTGAAGATAAACGGTTTTGCATGCAGTCTCTTAGCAAATGAAAAAACGCGCAAAGTGTAATAAATGCGCCGTACCGGTGATAGTGAATTATGTGATTTGAAAGCAAAATGCGCACATTTTTACATTCATTTGCTCAAGAACATTTTGCTTTAAGGTTAATTTAAGTTGAGGCCGCTATCATGCTCATTAAGTCTCATTAATTGTCTTAAAAATAGTCATTTAGCAGACAAATAAGACAAGACCGCTTTTTATCCTGTAACAGCAATTTTATGCTCTCCCCCTATGGGCCTTTTAACGAGTACACTGAGTCTGGACGTTATGCTAGAAAATCTTAATAATTCGCTGTTTTACCTGATCAACGCAACGCCGGATTCTGCGCAATGGGCTATTTCGCTGGCCATATTTATTGCCAAAGATTTAATCAGCATTGTCCCGCTGTTAGCGGTTATTCTCTGGCTTTGGGGACCGCGCGCTCAGGTTACTCTCCAGCGCCAGTTGGTCATAAAAATGGCGATAGCGCTGGCAGTTGGCCTGACTATTTCATGGCTGATGGGGCATCTGTTCCCCCACGATCGTCCGTTCGTTAACCACATCGGGTACAACTTCCTCCACCATGCGGCGGATGACTCTTTCCCGAGCGATCACGGCACGGTTATCTTTACTTTTGCTCTGGCTTTCCTGTTCTGGCATCGCCTGTGGACTGGCGCGCTGCTGATGGTTGTCGCCGTGGCGATTGCCTGGTCGCGCGTATACCTTGGCGTACACTGGCCGCTGGATATGCTGGGCGGATTCCTGGCTGGGCTGATCGGCTGCCTGAGCGCCCAGATGATCTGGCAACGGTTCGGCGCGCCCCTTTACTTCGGCTTGCAGACCTGCTATCGCACCTGTTTCGCTCTGCCCATCCGTAAAGGCTGGGTGCGTGACTAACCCACGGTAAAAAGAGTAGTATTAGGCGCAATACGAGCACTTATACTACTCTCCAGGGGAACTATGGAAACTCGACGCGACGAGCGTATTGGTCAGTTGCTACAGGCGCTGAAACGCAGCGATAAATTACACCTCAAAGAAGCCGCGACGCTGCTGGGCGTATCTGAGATGACCATTCGTCGCGACCTGAATAATAACAATGCGCCTGTCGTCTTACTCGGGGGCTATATTGTTCTGGAGCCCCGCAGCGCCAACCACTATTTAATCAGCGATCAAAAATCCCGTCTGGTTGATGAAAAGCGCCGTGCCGCACAGCAGGCGGCAAGCCTCGTGCAGGCGCATCAGACCATCTTTTTCGACTGCGGCACGACCACGCCGTGGATTATTGAGGCTATCGACAATGAACTGCCTTTCACCGCAATCTGCTACTCGCTAAATACGTTTCTGGTATTGCAGGAAAAACCGCAGTGTCGCGTCATTCTATGTGGCGGGGAATTTCATGCCAGTAACGCCATCTTCAAACCGCTCGATTTTCAGGAAACACTGAATAATCTGTGCCCGGATATCGCCTTTTATTCCGCGGCAGGCGTGCACATTGAGAAAGGCGCGACCTGCTTTAATCTGGAAGAATTAGCGGTGAAACACTGGGCAATGTCGATGGCGCAGCATCACGTTCTGGTGGTCGACCACAGCAAGTTTGGGAAGGTACGTCCTGCGAGGATGGGGGAATTAAAACGTTTTGATACCATCATCAGTGACAGCCGCCCCGACGATGAGTTTGTGGAATACGCCAAGGCGCAACGCATAAAGCTGTTGTACTAGCTGATACTGCCGGACAGCGATGTTAGCGCCATCCGGCAATCGATTAGATTAAGAGAACCAGCCGCCAAACCACTGGTGGAACTTCATCATCACAAAATCCCACATCCGGCTAAAGAAACCACCCTCTTCCACTGCTTCCATCACCATCAACGGACGTTGCTCGATAGATTTACCGTTCAACTGGAAGTCGATAGTCCCCACAACCTGCCCCTTTTTCAGCGGCGCGGTTAACTGTGGCTCGGTTAGCGTAAAGCTGGCTTTCAGGTTCTTAAGCTGACCGCGCGGGATAGTTACCGAACCCGCTTCCCCAGCCCCCAAATTGACTTCGCTCTTATCGCCAAACCAGACGCGCTGAGTCACGAAGGTGGCATCCGGTTTAATCGGCGTAACGGTTTCAAAGAAGCGGAAGCCCCAGGTCAGCAGTTTTTCTGATTCATTAAAACGGATACGGTCGGTTTTCGCCCCCAGCACGACGGAGATCAGGCGCATATCGCCCTGGGTCGCAGAAGCTACGAGGTTGTAACCTGCACCCGCCGTGGTACCGGTTTTCATTCCGTCCACGTTCAGATTGGTGCTCCACAACAGACGGTTGCGGTTGGGCTGGCGAATTTTATTAAAGGTAAACTCTTTCTCTTTGTGGATAGCGTACTCTTCGGGCACATCGTGGATTAACGCCTTGCCGAGCAACGCCATATCACGCGCGGTACTGAACTGCCCTGCCGCATCCAGGCCATGCACCGTCTGGAACGTGGTATTGGTCAGTCCCAGTTTTTTCGCGTAACCGTTCATCAGACCGATGAAGGACTCCTGACTCCCGGCAACGTAATCAGCGAGTGCAATACAGGCATCATTACCAGACTGAATGATAACGCCTTTGTTCAGATCGGATACCGCAACCTGATCGCCAGGTTTGAGGAACATAACCGACGAACCGCGCAGGGCCGGATTACCGGTCGCCCAGGCATCTTTGCCCACGGTGACCATGTCGTTGAGGTTAATTTTTCCGGCCTTCAGCGCCTGACCGACCACATAGCTGGTCATGATCTTGGTCAGACTGGCAGGATCCAGTTTCTCATCAGCATTACCTTCCGCCAGCACCTTGCCGCTGGCGTAATCCATCAGGATCCATGCACGCGCGTCCACGCTCGGAGGAGCCGTGGGTTGCTCCGCCGCCTGTACGGTCGGTGCCAAAAGGATTAAGAGTGCAGAACCAGCAGCAAAGCTGCGAAGTGAAGAGAAGTATTGCGTCATAAATGCCACCCGAGTATCCATTCTAAAAAACCACGTCATACCACACCGTGTTTACACAAAACTGGCCAGACAATCTCGGCCAACCCATTGCAGAAAAAGTCTGATGGATGACGTGTAAAATAAGTGCGGTGAGTAATAACGCACTAACGAGCTTAAATAAACCGTAAGTTGGTAAAGTTTTTAAAGTTTATGCAATAACACCGCGCAGCGCTGCCCCTGGCACGATTTTTTTAGACGTTGTTGCGTAAATATTAGGTTTACCCCACCATGTGAGCGAGTCAGAGGGTATCTGCAGCCATGAAGCTGCTCAATTAATTTGCGGGGTTACTATGATTACACTGTGGGGTCGCAATAACTCGACCAACGTAAAAAAAGTATTGTGGACGCTCGAAGAACTGGAACTGCCGTATAACCAAATTCTGGCAGGCGGGCAGCATGGCGGTAACCGCGATGCCGACTATCTGGCGATGAACCCGAACGGGTTGGTCCCACTGCTACGCGATGATGAAACAGACGTTGTCCTGTGGGAATCCAATACCATTGTCCGTTATCTGGCGGCGCAGTACGGGCAAAAGCGTTTGTGGGTTGAGGCGCCTGCCGCGCGTGCCGTCGGCGAAAAATGGATGGATTGGGCGAACCAGACGCTGAGTCCTACGCACCGGGTTATCTTATTTGGTCTGGTCAGAACGCCAGCCGATCAACGCGACATGGCAGCCATTGAGGCAAGTATTCAGGTTTGCGATAACCTGTTTGCTATTCTGGATAACGCGCTGGCGGACCAGCCGTGGTTCTCCGGGGCGGAATTTGGCACGGCGGATATCGCCATTGCGCCATTTGTCTATAACCTGTTCAACGTTGGTTTGACATGGACCCCGCGTCCACACCTGGAACGCTGGTATCAGCAACTGACGGAACGACCGGCATTTCAAAAAGTGGTGATGATCCCGGTCAGTTAATCAGCTCAGGGACTCACCTTCAGTAATTCCCCGTCGGACTCGTCGGTTAACACATACAAATAGCCGTCTGGTCCGACGCGCACATCGCGGATCCGCTGTCCCCTTTCCTGCAACAGGCGCCCCTCTTCGGTGACCGTATTCCCTTTGACGCTCAGCACGATCACCTCTTTATCTTTCAACGCGCCGATAAACAGCTTCTGCCGCCACTGCGGGAAGGTATCGCTATTGTAAAAAGCCATTCCGCTAACTGCCGGTGACTTTTCCCAGTAAAAGATAGGCTGTTCTGTACCCGCAACAATTTGCCCCTTGGCTTCGGGAATTTTGAGACCGCTATAGTTAATCCCCCAGGTTGCGATCGGCCAACCGTAGTTTTTGCCTCTTGCGGGGATATTGATTTCATCGCCTCCACGCGGACCATGCTCATTGAGCCACAGCGCATCGCTCCACGGATTCATTGCCATACCTTGTGGATTACGGATGCCATACGACCAAATTTCTGCCCGCGCCCCCGACTGATTCACAAACGGATTATCCGGCGGCGTTTTGCCCTCGTCGGTCAGACGTACCACCTTGCCCTGCAATTTATTTAGATCCTGGGCGGTTGCACGTTGGTTATTCTCACCCAGGCCGATAAACAGATAGCCATGACCATCAAACACCATGCGCCCGCCAAAATGGTTTCCGGTTGAGAGCTTCGGCTGTTGGCGAAAAACGGTCTGGAACGCTTGCAGGTGTTTGAGATCGTCGCTCAGTCGTCCGTAACCCACCGCCGTGCCGGCTTTACCCTCACTGTCGGCTTCAGCGAAGCTGAGCCACACTCGCCGGGATCGTTCAAAGTCAGGCGCTAACACCACATCCAACAATCCTCCCTGACCATTCGCCCAGACTTTAGGTACGCCGGTCAGCGGGTCGGAAAGTCCCTTATCAGGCTGCCAGAGTCGAAGCTGGCCGCCTTTGAGCGTAATTAACATACCGCGATTATCGGGTAAAAAAGCCAGCGACCACGGGTGATCAAGTTTGGTTTGCAGCACCTCCACCTTTACCGCGGCGGCATAAGAGGAAAATAGCGCAAGTGGGATAGCACAGAGAAAGAGTTGACGCATAACACCTCCTGAATGGCTCTGCATAAAGCGTAGCCAGCAGGGGGAATTATCCCGCTACATTTACATAATCTTAACGAAAAGGGGGAGCGCCCTCCCCCTGATTCAGACGTGTTCCAGCGTTGGATAAGATTGCAAACACTGGATGCTCAGCGTCAGCGTTGTCAGGCAGTTTTCCAGTTTATCTGCGTTAACGGCAATAAAAGTTGGACAATCGTGATGTCCACTCATAAGACAAACAGCGGCGGCGGCTAACGCCCCTTCAGCACGATGAAGGGCATTCCACTCTTCCTGATCAAGATGCATACCGTGAAGCTGTGATTGCTCGTGCAGTTCGCGATTCAGCACAAAAAAATTATCACGCAGACGATCGCTCTCGCTGACTGACATGTAGCCTTTCGCTTTTCTCAACAGCAGATAAGCGGCAAGTTCGATACGGGCGTTTATCAATTTGTTGAGAAGATCGGTTCTCAGTCTGTCAACAACCATACTTTGTTCCTCCTCTTTCCAACCATGGTGCAACTTAATAGTATGGTTGTTTTTTGAACAAATAGATGTCCTACATCAACAAAGCTCAATTGATTAACATAATTTACAATGTTACAACTCCAGGCGATGCGCTTAGCGAAAATGGTCAGTTTCCCGCTAGCATGACATTTTTTGCTATACCTGATGTGATTACTGCCGTAGTGCTGATTATGAGGGGTCTATGTCGAAAGCAAATGATGCAGAGAAAATTCGCACACTATCAAAAATTGATCTCAATCTGCTGACGATTTTCTGTTTGATCTATAGCGTAGGCAGCATCTCCCGAGTCGCTGATATGTTGAATATCTCACCCTCTGCCGTCAGCCAGTCCTTGAGAAAACTGCGCGAAATGATGGGGGATAATCTGTTTGTCCGCAGCGGAAATGCGCTGTTACCGACGGTCTACTCTGATGAGCTTTATGATAATACGATCCCTATTATCGACAAACTGTCGTTGCTGATGCCGCTTTCCACGCCTGCCGCCAAAAAAAGGCTAACGCTCTATACGGAATCTTTTATATCCCCTATCGTCATTCCCGATGTTACCGCGAGAATAATCGATACCGACGCCGATATCAGTCTCCTGCACCTCACCGCCGACCTGAATGAACAGAGCATTATTGAGTTATTGAATATGCGCCAGGCGGATGTCGTTTTTTCAACTTTTTCCGTTGAGTCAGCAAGCCTTTCATGCCAGAAAATATGCGATATGCGCCTGGTACTGGTAGCGTCGCAGAATAATGCTTTATACGGTAGTTCCATTAGCGAAGCACAATTCAGAAACGCGAACCTGGTGGGTTATAATACCAAGAATGAAAAAATCATTTACCATCGCAGTATTGTGGATAAAAAATTCAGATCCGGGGATCGCTGCCTGCTGACCTCATCATTTACGGCGATACTGACGATTGTGTCCAATACCCATTGTATAGGGGTGATCCCGGAAAAGGTGTTTGCAACACATGCTCATCTGTATGGGCTGAAAAAAATAAACACGCCGTTTCCCCTGCCGCAATTTAGTGTGTTTGCTTCATCACGCAAAGACAGCAATACCCATAAGATCCTCTCCCCCATACTCGCCGATTTGCAAACCGCCTCCCTGTTATAAAAACCAGGGAGGCTCAGCGTTAGGGAAATTGCTATACGTGAATTTTAGCTATGCGCCAGATATGGTCGGCATATTCCTGCACCGTTCTGTCCGATGAGAAATACCCCATGTTGGCAATATTGTGCATCGTCCTGGTCGTCCACTCCCGGGGAGTTCGATACAGCTCATCCACCGCATCCTGACAGTTCACATAGCTGCGGTAATCCGCCAACACCTGATAGGTGTCGCCAAAATTGATTAATGAATCCAGCACGTCTCTGTAACGTCCGGGCTCCTGCGGGCTGAACATACCCGTACCGATTTGCGTCAGCGCCTGGTGCAATTCCTCATCATTTTCAAAGATGCGTCGCGGGTCATAGCCATCGCGTCGTAAGGCTTCAACCTGATTAGCCGTATTACCAAAGATGAAGATGTTATCTTCCCCAACGTACTCGCGCATTTCAATATTCGCGCCGTCGAGCGTACCAATGGTCAACGCGCCATTCATACCAAACTTCATATTGCTGGTCCCGGAGGCTTCCGTCCCGGCCAGGGAAATTTGCTCTGACAGATCGGCAGCAGGAATAATTAGCTGTGCGAGACTGACGCTGTAATCCGGGATGAAAACCACCTTTAGTTTGCCGCCTGTTTGCGGGTCATTGTTGACTAACTGCGCCACATCATTAATTAAGCGGATAATTTGCTTCGCCATGTAATAAGACGAGGCGGCTTTTCCGGCAAAAATATTCACCCGTGGAACCCAGTTGGCATCCGGCGCGGCTTTAATCCGGTTATAGCGCGTGATCACATGCAGCACATTCATAAGCTGCCGCTTGTATTCGTGAATACGTTTCACCTGCACATCAAACAGCGCATCAGGATTCACCACCACGCCGTAATGGGCGGCAATATGTTGCGCCAATCGCTGCTTATTTTCATACTTCGCCCGGCGCACCGCCTCATTCACCGTCGGATAATCTATGTATTGCTTTAACTCGCCCAATTGCATTAATTTGGTCCGCCAGCTTTCGCCAATATTCTCATCCAGCACATTGGCAAGCGGAGGATTAGCCAACGCCAGCCAACGCCGCGCCGTGACACCATTGGTTACGTTGGTGAAACGCAGAGGAAAGATACGCGCAAAATCAGCAAACAGAGAGTCGGTCATCAGCTTTGAATGCAACGCCGACACGCCATTTACCTTATGACTGACAACCACCGCCAGCCAGGCCATGCGCACCACGCGCCCATTAGATTCATCAATCAGCGATACGCGCTGCAGTAGTTCGCTATCATCGCGATAGCGCTCCTGTAACGTCTTCAGGAAGCGGTCGTTAATCTCAAAAATAATCTGCAAATGACGCGGTAAAAGTCGACTTAGCATTTCTACCGGCCAGGTTTCCAGCGCCTCGCTCATCAACGTATGGTTGGTATAAGAAAAAATCTGACAGGTCACGTCAAACGCGTTATCCCAACTAAACTGGTGATGATCAATCAACAAACGCATCAGCTCTGGGATCGCCAGCACCGGATGCGTATCATTGAGGTGGATAGCGATTTTATCGGCCAGATTATCGTATGTGCGGTGCAACTGATAATGACGGCTCAGGATGTCCTGAATCGTGGCCGAGGCCAGGAAATAGGCCTGGCGTAAACGCAGTTCACGTCCTGCATCGGTCGAATCATCAGGGTACAAAACTCGCGAGATCCTCTCGAAGTGATATTTGTTTTCCACTTCCGTAGCAAAGTCTTCCTGCTGATTCAGTTTGCCCGCATTGACCTCACTATTTACCTGAACGTTCCACAACCGCAATGTATTGGTGGTGTCCGTCGCATAGCCGGGAATAATCTGGTCATGGGCCACCGCCAGAATATCTTCAGTTTCTAGCCAGCGGGTTTTATTCCCTTCTTGTTGCAGTCGCCCGCCAAAGCGCACTTTATAATGCGTATTATGACGTTTGAATTCCCACGGATTACCGTATTCTAACCAATAGTCCAGCGACTCTTTTTGCACGCCATCAACGATATTTTGTTTAAACATACCGTAGTTATAGCGAATGCCGTAACCGCATCCCGGCAGGCCAAGCGTTGCCAGAGAATCAAGGAAACAAGCCGCCAGTCGTCCGAGACCACCATTTCCAAGTCCGGGATCATTTTCCTCGTCAATTAGCTCTTCCAGTTCCAGCCCCATTGCCTCAAGCGCGCTTCTGACTTCTTCGTAAATACCTAACGAGAGCAACGCATTAGACAGCGTACGGCCAATTAAAAATTCCATCGACAGATAATAAACCTGGCGCGCATCCTGAGAGAATTGTGCCCGATTGGAACGGTGCCAGCGCTCGACCATTCGATCGCGTACCGCATATAACGTCGCATTAAGCCACTCCCGTTTCGTGGCGATGGCGGGATCTTTGCCAATAGTAAATAAAAGTTTATTAGCAATATCATCTCTCAGTTTATCAACATCAGAGTCCGCCGCGAGCGGTAGTGGCGAAATATACATATTAACGTTACCTTTCAAATTTTGCAGGATGGGTAATAGACAGGTGAATTATTTAAACTCTGAGTTTGCGAGCGTCAGTTTTTTGCCGAATAATTTCATGACTGGCGATAAACGTTAATTCTGTCATTAATACACGCCAACTTAAGCCTGTAGCCAGTGAGATATAATATAAACTCACACCATTAGCATAAAGAGTTTTAGCCATTTCAAGTTTCGACTGCAAAACAATATCTTTCAAATTTAACCTCATTAATAACGCTCGACGAGATAAAATTTATGCTAATTAATTTCTACAGCCAAGAAGTGACACTTAAAGCCGGAATTAGACTCGCTAAACACCTTCCGCTAACCGATCCACTATTTATAGGTATTGGTCTTTATTCTCCCGGTCTTATGCCGATCAGATATAGATGTACCGTGACGGCATCTGTATAATCCCCCGATTACGAGCAATGTACAGTATAAGAAAATGGCAAAAATTGGTTTTATATCACTAGGTTGTCCGAAAAACCTCGTCGATTCTGAGCGCATCCTGACCGAACTTCGTACCGAAGGCTATGATGTTGTGCCAAGCTACGACGACGCGGATATGGTTATCGTTAACACCTGCGGCTTTATCGACAGCGCGGTTCAGGAGTCCTTGGAAGCAATCGGTGAAGCGTTGAACGAAAACGGCAAGGTGATCGTTACCGGCTGTCTGGGCGCGAAAGTCGATCAGATCCGTGAAGTCCACCCGAAAGTGCTGGAAATCACCGGTCCGCACAGCTATGAACAGGTTCTGGAGCACGTTCACCACTATGTGCCAAAACCAAAGCATAACCCGTTCCAGAGTCTGGTTCCTGAGCAGGGCGTCAAGCTGACTCCGCGCCATTATGCCTATCTGAAAATTTCTGAAGGCTGCAACCACCGCTGCACGTTCTGCATTATTCCCTCAATGCGTGGCGATCTGGTGAGCCGTCCGATCGGCGACGTTCTCAGCGAAGCCAAGCGTCTGGTAGATGCGGGCGTGAAAGAGATACTGGTCATTTCTCAGGATACCTCCGCGTACGGCGTGGATGTGAAGCATCGCACCGGTTTCCATAACGGCGAGCCGGTCAAAACCAGCATGGTTGATTTGTGCGAACAGTTATCAAAACTGGGGATCTGGACGCGTCTGCATTACGTCTATCCCTACCCGCACGTTGATGACGTAATCCCGCTGATGGCGGAAGGTAAAATCCTGCCGTATCTGGACATCCCGCTGCAGCATGCCAGCCCGCGTATTCTCAAGCTGATGAAACGCCCAGGTTCAGTCGACAGACAGCTGGCGCGCATCAAGCAGTGGCGTGAAATCTGTCCTGAACTGACGCTGCGCTCCACCTTCATTGTCGGTTTCCCGGGTGAAACAGAAGAAGACTTCCAGATGCTGCTCGACTTCCTGAAGGAAGCACGCCTGGATCGCGTCGGCTGCTTTAAGTACAGCCCGGTTGAAGGCGCTGGCGCCAATGACCTGCCAGACCAAATCCCGGAAGAGGTGAAAGAAGAACGCTGGAACCGCTTTATGCAGTTGCAACAGCAGATCTCTGCTGAACGCTTGCAGGAGAAAGTGGGCCGCGAAATTCTGGTTATCGTTGATGAAGTTGACGAAGAAGGCGCGATTGGCCGCAGTATGGCTGACGCCCCGGAAATCGACGGTGCGGTGTACCTGAATGGCGAAACCAAGGTCAAACCTGGCGATATCATCCGTGTGAAGGTCGAAAACGCAGATGAATACGATCTGTGGGGCACCCGCGTTTAAATAGCGTAACCCAACGTAGGCCGGGTAAGCGTTACGTCTTATCCGGCCTACGGTTTATCCTTTTATTTTCGGGTCCAGCGCGTCGCGCAAACCATCGCCCAGTAAGTTAAACGCCAGCACCGTCAGAAATATCGCCACCGCCGGGAAAAGTGCCACGTGGGGTGCTATCACCATATCTGCCCTTGCCTCATTGAGCATTGCCCCCCACTCCGGGGTCGGCGGCTGCGCGCCCAATCCCAGGAATGACAAGCTCGCGGCAGAGATAATCGACGTGCCAATTCGCATGGTAAAAAAGACCACGATCGATGAGACCGTTCCCGGCAGAATATGGTTAAAAATGATGGTTGCATCGCTGGCACCAATACTGCGGGCAGATTCAATAAAGGTCTGCTGCTTCAGCACTAGCGTATTCCCGCGCACCAGGCGCGCGAAGGCCGGAATGGAAAAAATAGCCACGGCAATAATCACGTTGGCAATACCGCTTCCCAGCACCGCCACCACAGCAATCGCCAGCAAAATCCCCGGAAAGGCGAACAGTACATCGCAGATGCGCATAATCAGTCGATCCCACCAGCCTGCGTAGTATCCCGCCAGCAACCCCAGCACCGTGCCAATCGCCGCGCCAATAAATACGGCAAAGACGCCAGCCGCCAGCGAGATTTGCGCGCCAACCAGCACACGGCTAAAGATATCCCGTCCCAGGGAGTCAACGCCAAACCAGTGCAACATCGACGGTCCGTCATTCAAACGGTCATAATCGAAGTAGTTTTCGGCATCAAATGGCGTCAGCCAGCGGGCAAAAATCGCCACCATAATCAGTACAAGGACAAATAATCCCGCGAACAGCGCCATGCGCTGGCGACGGAAACGACGCCAGAACTCATGCCACGGCGTGCGTATCTGCTCTGGCTTAACAAGAGGCATCGCATTCAAAATCGCCTGTCGGCGCCAGTTAAAAAATCGCATCCTTACTTGTACCTGATAGCCGGATTAATGGCGGCGTAGAGTACATCCACCACTAAGTTAATAAGAATAAACGCCAGAGAAAACAACAGCACCTCGGCCTGTATCACCGGGTAGTCGCGCATTTCGACTGAGTCCACTAACAGTCGTCCAAGCCCAGGCCAGTTAAACACCTTCTCAACCACAATTGAGCCGCCAAGCAAAAAGCCAAACTGTAGTCCCATCATGGTAACCACCGGGATCATCGCATTCCGCAGACCATGTTTTAACACCACCCAGGTTTCACTCACTCCTTTAGCTCGCGCGGTGCGCATATAGTCTTCACTGAGCACATCAACAAACGAGGCGCGGGTAAAGCGGGCCAATACCGCTGCCACCGCCGCCCCCAGTGTGATTGACGGCAGGATATAGTGCAGCCAGGTGTCAGCGCCCACAGTGGGCAACCAGCCGAGTTCAACGGAAAATATCTGCATAAGCAGCATGCCGAGCGCAAAAGCCGGAAAAGAGATCCCGGTGACCGCCAGCGTCATACTTAACCTGTCCGGCCAGCGATTACGCCATACGGCGGCGATAATCCCCGCCGTCATACCAAATAACACTGCCCACGCCATACTGGCAATTGTCAGCCATAGCGATGGCATAAAACGGCTGGCAATTTCTTCCGCAACCGGGCGACGAGAAACCATCGAGGTTCCAAAATCGCCTTGCAACACGTTGGTCATGTAATGCCAGAACTGAATATGCAGCGGTTGGTCCAGACCTAGTTGCTTACGCACCAGTTCAATCACCTCAGCGTCAGCCTCCGGTCCGGCAATCAGCCGGGCCGGATCACCGGGTAGCATGTGAACAAATAAAAACACCAGCACCGCCACAATTAACAGCGTTGGAATCAACCCCAGCAGGCGCTTGAAAACATAGTTAAGCATCACGCTCCCTTCGCCGGCCCCTGCATTACGGGGCCGAATGCATCGCTTATTTTAAATCCGCATCATCAAAGCTAAATCCGGTATCCGGCATGATCCAAAATCCGGTCAACCTGGTACTGTGCGCCGAAATCAGTTTTTCCACCACCAGCGGGATCCACGGCGACTCTTTCCAGATAATATCCTGCGCATCCTTGTACAGCTTCGCTTTCTGCGCTGGATCGTTGGTTTGCAAAGCCGCAGCTAGATCACTGTCCACCTGCTTATTGCTGTAGAACGCCGTGTTAAACAGGGTTGGCGGCCAGTTTTGTGATGCAAACAGCGGCGACAGCGCCCAGTCCGCTTCGCCTGTAGACGCAGACCAGCCGGTGTAGAACATCCGCACTCCGCTCTCTTTCTGCGCTTTACCTTCAACTTCCGCCGCACGCTGACCAGCGTCCATCGCCGTTACCTGAGCCTTAATGCCCACCTGCGCCAGCTGCTGCTGGGTAAATTGCAACACTTTCTGTGCAGTACTGTGGTTATGCGAAGACCACAGCGTGGTGGTAAAACCATTAGGATAGCCCGCTTCTTTCAGCAACTCGCGCGCTTTCGCCGGATCATAAGGCCACGGCGTATAGCTTTGCGCATAGGCTATCGACGGGGGGAGAACGCCGGTTGCCGGCGTCGCATAACCGGCAAAAGCCACTTTCACCAGCGCCTGACGGTTGATGGCATAATTCAGTGCCTCACGTACCTTCGGGTTATCGAACGGTTTTTGCGTGACGTTCATGCTGATATAACGTTGCATGATAGACGGACTGGCCACCAGTTCCAGGTTTTTGTTCTTCGCCAGTAGCGCCGCCTGCTCGTAAGGGATCGGGAAGGCAAACTGCGCTTCCCCGGTCTGCAGCATGGCCGCACGCGTGTTGTTGTCGGTCACTGGACGCCAGGTGATCGTATCCAGCTTTGGCAGGCCTTGCTGCCAGTAGCCCGTGAACTTCTTAACCTTCACAAAATCCGTCTGATTCCAGGTATCAAGCTGATACGGTCCGGTGCCGACAGGATGAAAGCCGATCTCCTTGCCGTATTTCTCCAGCGCGGCGGGAGAAATCATCGCCGTTGCCGGATGCGCCAGAATATTGATAAAGGCAGAGAACGGCTGTTTCAGCGTAATCTTCACCGTCGATGGGTCGACAACCTCGGTTTTATCGATATTCTTATACAGATTGTAACGTTTCAGATGGTTTTCCGGATTACTGGCCCGATCGAGGTTAGCTTTGACCGCATCGGCGTTGAAGTCAGTGCCATCCTGAAACTTCACACCCTGACGCAGCTTAAGGGTGTAAGTCAGGCCATCATCAGAAACCGTATAACTCTCCGCCAGCACATTTTTCAGCTTCATCTCTTTATCAAGGCCAAACAGTCCTTGATAAAACGACTTTGCTACCGCCTGCGACAACGTGTCGTTCGCGTCATAGGGGTCGAGCGTGGTGAAGTTAGATCCCACTGCCACCACCACGTCTTTGGCGGCCCAGCCCGGTGCGGCGGCCAGCGCCGAGGCCACTCCCACAGCAACCAGCCATTTTCGAGCAACAATTTTTGTCATGTTATTCTCCTTGAACCCTGTCTGCCTGTTATAAACGCGAAAGCGCATTTTCTTGTTGTGGACGCGCTACATAATGCCCCGGGCCAACTAACTGTAATGACACGGGGGAAATCTCTTCGCCGCGCTTGCGGATATTGCTGGGGATATCATCCGACAACAGCACGCGCTGGGGGCGATGATGTGATGGATCGGCAACGGGTACTGCCGCCATTAGTTTGCGCGTATACGGATGCTGTGGATTTTCAAATACCGCCCGCCGGGTGCCGATCTCGACGATCTGCCCCAGATACATCACCGCCACACGGTGACTGATCCGCTCCACTACCGCCATATCGTGGGAAATAAACAGATATGCGATCCCCATTTCGCGCTGCAGGTCGAGCAACAGGTTGATAATTTGCCCACGAATCGAGACATCCAGAGCCGAGACCGACTCATCGGCAATGATCACCTTGGGATTGAGCGCCAAAGCCCGGGCAATGCAGATACGCTGACGCTGACCGCCGGAAAACTCGTGCGGATAGCGCCAGGCATGCTCAGGGAGCAATCCTACGCGCTCCAGCAGCCAGGCAACCCGTTTTGCAGCCGCATCACCTTGCAGTAATCCATGCACCCGTAACGGCTCTAAAATGGAATATCCCACCGTCTGGCGAGGATCGAGCGATGCATAAGGGTCCTGGAAGATAAACTGAATATCCCGGCGCAGCGGCTGCAGTTTGCTGGCGG
Organism: Citrobacter sp. wls706; assembly: GCF_005281305.1. Classification (NCBI taxonomy): domain Bacteria; kingdom Pseudomonadati; phylum Pseudomonadota; class Gammaproteobacteria; order Enterobacterales; family Enterobacteriaceae; genus Citrobacter; species Citrobacter sp. wls706. The sequence goes on from NZ_SZXG01000034.1 coordinate 70,317, forward strand.
CCAGGGTATCAATACGCTGTCCGTTGAAGATGATCTCTCCACGCTGAGACTCAACCAGGCGCAACAACGCCCGCCCGGTGGTGGACTTGCCGCAGCCCGACTCGCCCACCAGCGAGAGCGTTTCTCCCGGCCACAGGTCAAAGCTAACGTTTTCCACCGCGTGCACCTCACGGGTTACCCGGTTAAGAATGCCGCTGCGCAGAGGAAAACGCGTCACCAGATTGCGCACCCGTAGGATAGGCTCGCCTTCAACCACGGTGTCCTGCTCGGTTTGCGGTTCGACATGACTAGGATCGTGTAAAGAAATAAGTGGAAAACGGCGCGGATACGCTTGTCCGCTCATGGAGCCAAGCTGCGGTACGGCTGCCAGCAGCGCTTTAGTATAGGGATGCTGGGGAGCATGAAAGATCTGCTCAACGCTGCCGGTTTCTACCGCCTCACCCTGATACATCACCAGCACACGGTCAGCAATATCCGCCACCACCCCCATATCGTGGGTAATAAAGATCACCCCCATCGACATATCCTGTTGCAACACTTTTATCAGTTGCAGGATCTGCGCCTGAATAGTGACATCCAGCGCGGTGGTCGGCTCATCGGCAATCAGTACCGCAGGGCGGCACGACAGCGCCATAGCGATCATCACGCGCTGGCGCATGCCGCCGGAAAGCTGGTGTGGATAGCGCGATAAAATCGCCTTCGCCTCAGGAATACGGACCTGATCGAGCATCCGTTTAGCTTCCAGCATCGCCTCTTCATGACTGGCCCCCTGGTGTAAGCGGATAGACTCGGCGATCTGCTCACCCACGGTAAACACCGGATTAAGCGATGTCATTGGCTCCTGAAAGATCATCGCGATATCCGCGCCGCGCACGTGGCGCATCTGTGATGCGCTCTGTTCACCCAGCTCTATCACCTGGCGGTTGCGGCGGCGGAGTAGCATTTCATCACAGCTCACCTCGCCGCCAGCCTGTTCAATCAGACGCATCAGCGACAAAGCCGTGACCGACTTTCCTGAACCGGACTCGCCAACTATCGCCAACGTTTCGCCACGCTTGAGGCGAAATGACAGATTACACACCGCACTGACGCGCTGCTGTTCCTGTTCAAAGGTAATGTTCAGGTTGCTCACTGCCAGTACGTCACTGGCGTCAAGCTCATCGCTGTGTGGCAACGGTATCTCCTTTTTCCCGATAAATACCGGTGGTTGGCGTATCGCCCGCGTATCCCCAGGCACGGTACATGCCTTCACTATTAAACGGTAAGGCGACGTTACCCTCATGATCGATAGCAATTAAGCCACCGCTGCCGCCCAGCGCCGGTAATTTTTCCATCACCACACGCTCGCACGCCTCAGATAAACTCAGGCCGCCATAGTCCATCAACGCCGCAATATCATAAGCCGCCAGCGCACGAATAAAGACTTCTCCGGTTCCGGTGCAGGAAACCGCCACGTTGGCGTTATTGGCATAACAGCCGGCACCAACCAGCGGACTGTCACCCACCCGGCCCGGCAATTTGTTGGTCATCCCGCCGGTCGATGTCGCCGCCGCCAGATTACCAAACATGTCCAGCGCGACCGCCCCCACGGTACCCATTTTGTTATTTTCATCCAGTGGGGTAGCGTTATGATCCAGCATCGTTTCACCCGTCGTTCGCGCCGCCAGCAATTGAGCGTAGCGTTCTGGCGTCGAGAAAATATCCGCCGAAACGCGCTCCATACCCTGCGCAATAGCAAAATTCTCTGCCCCCTCACCAATCATCATCACGTGTGGGCTGTGTTCCATCACCAGGCGTGCCGCGAGAACTGGATTTCGCAGATGGCTTACCCCCGCGACGGCTCCCGCTTGCAGGGTATTACCGTCCATCACGCAGGCGTCCAGCTCATGGGTTTCATCACGGGTATATACTGCGCCAATTCCGGCATTAAACAGCGGGCACTCTTCCAGCAGACGCACGGCCTCGGTCACCACATCCAGTGCGCTACGCCCCTCTTCGAGCATCCGCTGACCGGTTTCGACGATATCGGACAGCGCCTGTATGTAGCGCAACTCCTGCTCCTGGCTGAGCTGCGCGCGGGTAATAGCCCCAGCACCGCCATGAATTGCAATAACTGCTTTACCCATTTTTTCGTCCATTAAGGTGACTGGTTCCGGGGGTTATAAATATCAGAATTTCGGTGACTTATTGATTCGATTTTTGAATATAGAAAGATGCAGACGTCATGTAAAGATAAAGGCCTGCACCTCATAATCGATACCATCAGGTCATACAGATAGAGTAAACAGGAATGAGATCCCCGACGACATTGAATAACCTATTCAAGCAGATCGGTAATCTCTTTTTTTGCATAAAGCACAAATCGTTGTACTGACGGCATAGATTCAGCCCAGTTCGTTTTGGTTAACCCCAGATATTCCGAACATGCAGCTTGCAGCGTGTCAGCATGCTCAACGGGCAATTGCGGCATGAGCCACGACGCGGCCTCATCCTTTGCGACAATATCGCCAGTAACGACGCTGTACCAGATACGCGCCAAAGCCAGCATGATATTGCGCTCATCACCCTCTAAATCTGCCGGTTTTTGCCACTGTTCGAGGGTATGTCGAAACGTTTCCAATACATCATTGGCAGGAATGGCGTTGAATAATATATCAGCGGGTTCACCAAATAACGGTACGCTGGCGCGCCGGGCCTGGGTCAGCAAAATGGCAAGATCAGGATCCGCCAGCGCCGGTTCAAATACGCCGGCACCAATATCATCACGCAACCACTCACCAAACTGCATTTCTCTGACGGGTGGGAATCGCCACGGCACGATCTGCGAGAACAGAACAACGGTGACTTCCAGCGCGCGGTAACGTTCTGAGGTCCCGGGCGGCGCTGAAATGGTCAGCAATTCCCGCATTACGGTTTCTCTTAACCGGGCATCCATTGGTTCCCGTATGGTGACCAACAAATCGATGTCGCTTTGAGGTTTTAAACCGCTTTCGACAGCAGAACCATACAGATGAATAGCAACGAGATTCTCCTCGAAAACCTGGCGGATGAGCGCGCTGGCTGCATTCACCTGTCGTCGAATTGCCTCCGGGATAGTAGTAGCCATTTAGCCCCCTGGGGAAAAAAGCGGAAATATTAAGTCTATACTGCATTGTTCCTGTGTCGCTATCCTCTGGCATAAAACCTTGATCAGATCTGATTCTAAGCCTGAGGTAGCATACTGTCCTCGGCCATTTTCTGACATAATGGCCGGATTCGATTTTGCCCCGCAGGAGTCTTCTCATGGAATTTACCGCCGGACTGATGCCGCTTGAAACGGCTCTCTCTCAGATGCTGTCGCGTATTACCCCGCTCACCGCCGTCGAAACGCTGCCGCTGGTTCAATGTTTTGGCCGTATCCTGGCCGCCGACGTCGTATCCCCCATTGATGTACCGGGATTCGATAACTCGGCAATGGATGGCTATGCGGTGCGATTAGATGATTTACGCTCGGGTCTGCCGCTTGCGGTAGCAGGCAAAGCCTTTGCCGGACAGCCTTTTCACGGCGAATGGCCCGCGGGGACCTGTATCCGCATCATGACCGGCGCCCCGGTGCCTGCCGGTTGTGAAGCAGTGGTCATGCAGGAACAAACGGAACAAACCGACGACGGTGTGCGTTTTACCGCCGAAGTCCGCAGCGGACAAAATATTCGTCTGCGCGGTGAAGATATTGCGAACGGTGCAGTCGTCTTCCCCACCGGGACCCGCCTGACAACCGCCGAGCTCCCGGTTCTGGCCTCGCTCGGAATTGCTGATGTGCCTGTTGTGCGCAAAGTCCGCGTGGCGTTGTTTTCCACTGGTGATGAACTGCAACTGCCGGGTCAACCGCTGGGCGACGGACAGATTTATGACACCAACCGTCTGGCCGTTCACCTGATGCTGCAACAGTTGGGCTGCGAGGTGATCAACCTGGGGATTATTCGCGACGATCCCAACGCCCTGCGCGCGGCGTTTATTGAAGCCGACAGCCAGGCCGATGTCGTTATCAGCTCCGGTGGCGTTTCTGTCGGTGAAGCGGATTACACCAAAACCATTCTGGAAGAGTTGGGAGAAATTGCCTTCTGGAAGCTGGCCATCAAACCGGGCAAACCGTTTGCCTTTGGCAAACTAAGCAACAGTTGGTTTTGCGGTCTGCCAGGTAACCCGGTGTCAGCAGCCCTCACCTTTTATCAACTGGTGCAACCAATGCTGGCGAAACTCAGCGGCAACACGGGCTGTGGGTTGCCTCCTCGCCAACGCGTGCGCACCGCGTCACGTCTGAAGAAGACGCCAGGACGTCTGGATTTTCAACGTGGCGTATTGCAGCGCACCGCAGAAGGCGAACTGGAAGTCACCACCACCGGACACCAGGGTTCGCATATTTTTAGCTCCTTTAGCCTCGGCAACTGTTTTATCGTGCTGGAACGCGATCGCGGCAACGTTGAAGCCGGAGAGTGGGTTGAAGTCGAGCCGTTTAACGCGCTGTTTGGAGGCCTGTAATGGCGGAACTCAGCGACCAGGAGATGATGCGCTATAACCGGCAAATCATTCTGCGCGGCTTCGATTTTGAAGGCCAGGAAGCGCTCAAGGAGGCGCGGGTACTGGTCGTTGGTCTGGGGGGACTTGGCTGCGCCGCGACCCAATACCTGGCAGGCGCAGGCATCGGGCATTTAACGCTGCTCGACTTTGACACCGTTTCCGTGTCGAACCTCCAGCGCCAGACGCTGCACAGCGATGCAACCGTAGGGCAACCGAAAGTGCTGTCCGCCCGCGACGCGCTGGCGCGGATTAACCCTTATATCGCCATTACGCCAGTGAATGCGCTGCTGGATGATAGCGAAATTCACGCGCTGATCGCCGAACACGATTTGGTGCTGGACTGTACGGATAACGTCAGTATCCGCAATCAGCTTAATGCCGGATGCTTTAGCGCAAAGGTTCCGCTGGTTTCCGGGGCGGCAATCCGCATGGAAGGGCAAATTACCGTCTTTACCTATCAGGAAGGCGAACCTTGCTACCGTTGCCTGAGCCGCCTGTTCGGTGAAAATGCCCTCACCTGCGTGGAAGCTGGCGTAATGGCTCCGCTAATCGGCGTGATCGGCTCATTACAGGCTATGGAAGCCATTAAATTATTGGCAAACTACGGTAAACCCGCATCTGGAAAAATCGTCATGTACGACGCCATGACCTGCCAGTTTCGCGAAATGAAGCTGATGCGTAACCCTGGCTGTGAGGTGTGCGGGCAATAACTGTAAGCCCCGGCGGCATTTATTTTCCGGGGCTGTACTAACATACAGTCAATGCGTCAAAGATTTAATATCTTCCTCTGATAGCCCGGTGATTCTCACAATAAGCTCCCGTGGGAGACCATCGGCCAGCATTGAGTGGGCAATGCGCTGCGCTTCCTCGCGGCGACCTTCAGCTAAACCTTTTTCATGACCGCGCTCCATGCCTTTCCGTAGCCCCTTTCGCTCCCCTGCCCTACGTATTTTTTCGACAATATTCATTGTACTCTCCTTGTGTTCGGGTACCTGCTGCGCCAGCTTACGCATAAATCGCCCAAAGCGCGGTTTGTGACCATGCTGGATTAGCAGATAATTAAACAGCGCTTTTAGCTGGCTGTCATTAGCACTTCCTGTAACCAGCAGCGTAGCCAGATTGTCCACCAGTCCTAATAAATCGCGCTGGCGAATATGCTTTTGAATCAGTTCCAGCAGTGCGATACGCCGGTGCTGCATAATTTCTTCATCCGGGATCACGGTAATATCCACCAATGGAAATGCCGACAGATAAAGCTGGCGCGCCAGGAGCGGATTATCAAACTCATCCAGCCAGCATAAAGAGAAGGGATAAGGCGTATCGACGCCATGATAAAACAGCATCGGCACGACTAACGGTAAGCGGGCATGCCCAGCGTCAAGGTGGCTTTGCATTGCCGCTATCGCATAACGCATCAGGCGAAACGCCATATGCACATCAGGACGACTTTGATGTTCAATCACGACATAGATATAACCCTCCCCTTCACTGGTTTTCATCGACCAAAGCACATCTGAATAATATGCGCGTAAGTTTTCTTCAATAAAACTGGAGGGTTGCAGTTCTAACGTCGCCAGATCACAAAGCACCCGTAGCGTGGGAGGAAGATGAATTTCAATAAAATCACGGGCTGTGGCAGGGTATTTTAAAAATGTTTTAAACAGCGCATCGTGCGGTGTGGCTGTAGGTGTTTTTTTCATGGCGGTCCGTCACCTGATAAACATGATGACGTGAATGTACCCGTCGCGATGACGGGTAGCATGCAGGCTTTACCGGTTTTACGAGGGGGATTCGCAGTTTATTGATCTTAACTGCAACAGATTCATTTTAACGGAATCACATACGCAAATATGCCGGAGTAATCCGACCTAAAACTAGATCGACGTCCGTCCAAACGCCCCCTGCCAATCCTGCTCAAACTTCACAATCGCCGCATCCACAGCCGGAGAACTAATCATCTGCTGAGCGACGTCCAGCGGCAGCGTGATGGATTCGCAGCCTGCCAGCAGGCAATCCAGCGCCTGACGCGGCGTTTTGAAGCTGGCTGCCAGTACTTTGGCGTGCGGCGCATGCATGTTCAGTAAGGTTTGCAGATCGGTAACTGTCTGAATACCATCTCCCCCCTGCGCATCCACGCGGTTTACGTATGGCGCAACATATTCCGCTCCCGCCAGCGCCGCTAACAGCCCTTGAGCAGCACCGTATACCGCGGTACCCAGCGTCGGGATCCCTTCTTCTTTCAGCAGCTTAATCGCCGCCAGACCTTCTGCCGTCACCGGTACTTTGACCACGATATCCGCAATGATTGTCCGCAGTTTACGCGCATCGCTGACCATACCTTCGGCGGTCGTCGCCATCACCTGCGCAAACAGACGGCCTTGTCCCCCCATCGCTTCCTGCAGTTGCGGCAGCAACACTTCCAGCCTCTCTTTACCAGCCGCCACAATACTCGGGTTAGTGGTCACCCCGGCCAACGGAAAAATACGCGCCAGAGCTTTGACAGCGGCAACATCCGACGTATCTAAATAGAGTTCCATAACCTTTCCTCAAACGAATAATTAGCATGAATAAAAAGTAGCACGGCGAAACCTCACGGTTAGTTGACGCACGTCAATATAACTTTCATTCGAAAGTAATTTAATCTTTATACGAAAGAAAAGAGGCCGCTTATGATTTTCAATATCCAGCGCTATTCCACGCATGATGGTCCCGGTATCCGTACCGTGGTGTTCCTTAAGGGATGCTCCCTCGGCTGTCGTTGGTGTCAGAATCCGGAAAGCCGCGCCCGCACACAGGACCTGCTCTACGACGCACGTTTGTGTCTCGACGGTTGCGATCTCTGTGCTCAGGCGGCACCCGCGGTGATTGAGCGGGCGCTGAGCGGTCTGCTTATTTATCGCGAAAAACTGACCGATGACGATTTCGCCGCGCTGACGTACTGCTGTCCAACCCAGGCGCTGACCGTCTGCGGAGAGGTAAAAAGCGTGGATGACATCATGGCGACCGTACTGCGTGATAAACCGTTTTACGATCGTAGCGGTGGCGGGCTCACCCTCTCGGGCGGCGAACCGTTTATGCAGCCAGAACTGGCGGCAGAATTATTCCAAGCCAGCCACGACGCGGGCATTCATACGGCGGTCGAAACCTGTCTGCATGTGCCGTGGAAGTATATCGAGCCGTCATTACCTTACATTGATCTGTTCCTGGCCGATTTAAAACATGTCGCCGACGCGCCGTTTAAACAGTGGACCGATGGCAGTGCCTCTCGTGTATTAGACAATCTGAAAAAATTGGCCGCTGCGGGTAAAAAAATGATTATCCGCGTACCGCTGATTCAGGGTTTCAACGCTGACGAAGCCGCCATCCAGGCTATTACCGATTTTGCTGCCGACGAGCTTCACGTCGGGGAGATCCATTTTTTGCCCTATCACACCCTGGGCATCAATAAATACCACTTACTCAGTCAACCCTACAACGCACCGGATAAACCGCTTGAGGCGCCAGCTCTGCTCGAATTTGCTCAGCAGTATGCCCGCCATAAAGGTTTAACCGCGACCCTACGAGGATAATCGCCATGACCACTCTGAAACTGGACACACTCAGCGACCGTATCAAAGCGCATAAAACAGCCCTGATCCACATCGTGAAGCCGCCGGTTTGCACCGAGCGCGCCCAGCACTATACCGAGATGTATCAACAACATCTGGATAAGCCAATCCCGGTACGCCGCGCGCTGGCGCTGGCCCATCATCTGGCGGAACGTACCATCTGGATTAAGCATGACGAACTGATTATTGGTAACCAGGCGAGCGAAGTGCGCGCCGCGCCGATCTTCCCGGAATACACCGTCTCCTGGATTGAAAAAGAGATCGATGACCTCGCCGACAGACCTGGCGCAGGCTTCTCGGTAAGCGAAGAGAATAAACGTGTGTTGCACGAGGTATGTCCGTGGTGGCGTGGTCAGACCGTGCAGGATCGCTGCTACGGGATGTTCACCGATGAGCAGAAAGGTCTGCTGGAAACCGGCATTATCAAAGCCGAAGGCAACATGACCTCCGGCGACGCACACCTGGCGGTAAACTTCCCGCTGCTGCTGGAAAAAGGTCTCGACGGCCTGCGCCACAAAGTCGATGAACGTCGCTCCCGTATCAATCTGACTTGTCTGGAAGACCTCCATGGCGATCAGTTCCTGAAAGCGATTGATATCGTGCTGGAGGCCGTCAGTCTGCACATTGAGCGTTTTGCCACGCTGGCACGCAAAATGGCATCTACGGAGACCCGCGCCAGCCGTCGCGAGGAACTGCTGACCATGGCGGAAAACTGTGATGTGATTGCGCATGAACCGCCTAAAACGTTCTGGCAGGCGCTGCAGTTGTGCTACTTCATCCAGTTGATCCTGCAAATTGAGTCGAACGGCCATTCCGTGTCGTTTGGTCGCATGGATCAGTATCTCTATCCTTTCTACCGTCGTGATGTGGAGCTGAATCAGTCGCTGGATCGCGAGCACGCCATTGAGCTGCTGCACAGCTGCTGGCTGAAGCTGCTGGAAGTAAACAAAATCCGCTCCGGCTCCCACTCCAAAGCATCGGCAGGTAGCCCGCTGTATCAGAACGTGACCATTGGCGGACAGAATCTGGTTAACGGTCAAGCGGTGGATGCCGTCAACCCGCTCTCTTACGCCATTCTGGAATCCTGCGGTCGCCTGCGCTCTACTCAGCCTAACCTGAGCGTGCGCTATCACGCGGGGATGAGTAACGATTTCCTTGATGCCTGTGTGCAGGTCATTCGCTGCGGCTTCGGGATGCCAGCCTTTAACAACGATGAAATCGTCATACCTGAATTTATAAAGCTTGGTATTGAACCGCAGGACGCCTATGACTATGCGGCCATTGGTTGCATCGAAACCGCCGTTGGCGGCAAATGGGGCTACCGTTGTACCGGCATGAGCTTTATTAACTTTGCCCGCGTGATGCTGGCGGCGCTGGAAGGCGGACGCGATGCCACCAGCGGCAAAGTCTTCCTGCCGCAGGAAAAAGCGCTCTCGGCTGGCAACTTCAACAATTTCGATGAAGTGATGGACGCCTGGGATACACAGATTCGCTACTACACCCGTAAATCCATTGAAATCGAGTATGTCGTTGACACCATGCTGGAAGAGAACGTACACGATATTCTCTGTTCGGCGCTGGTAGACGACTGTATCGAACGCGCGAAAAGCATTAAGCAAGGCGGCGCGAAGTATGACTGGGTATCAGGTTTGCAGGTGGGTATCGCCAACCTCGGCAACAGCCTGGCGGCTGTGAAGAAACTGGTCTTCGATCAAGGCGCTATCGGCCAGCAGCAATTGGCTGCAGCACTGGCTGATGATTTTGACGGTCTGACCCACGAGCAATTACGTCAACGACTGATCAACGGCGCGCCGAAGTACGGCAACGATGACGATTCCGTTGATACACTGCTGGCCCGCGCTTATCAGACTTATATCGATGAACTGAAACAGTATCATAATCCACGTTATGGTCGGGGTCCGGTTGGCGGCAATTACTACGCCGGGACCTCTTCTATCTCCGCAAACGTGCCGTTTGGCGCGGCAACCATGGCAACGCCGGATGGCCGTAAAGCTCACACCCCGCTGGCTGAAGGCGCAAGTCCGGCTTCCGGGACGGACCATCTCGGCCCGACGGCGGTGATTGGCTCGGTGGGTAAGCTGCCGACCGGTTCCATTCTCGGCGGCGTGTTGTTAAACCAGAAGCTGAATCCGGCCACGCTGGAGAATGAATCAGATAAGCAAAAACTGATGATCCTGCTGCGCACCTTCTTTGAAGAGCACAAAGGCTGGCATATTCAGTACAACATTGTGTCCCGTGAAACGCTGCTGGAAGCAAAAAAACACCCGGATCAATACCGTGACCTGGTGGTGCGTGTCGCAGGCTATTCCGCCTTCTTCACCGCCCTGTCTCCGGATGCACAGGACGATATCATCGCCCGTACTGAACACATGTTGTAACTCCCCCGCCCGGTGGCGCTGCGCTTACCGGGCCTACATATTTCCCCATTAGCCGGGTAAGGCGAAGCTGCCACCCGGCCTTTTACTTTCATTCGAAATTAAATTTGTGCTTCAGGTCACATTGTTATTAGAATGTTTCTGGTCGCAGTTATGAGCCAGGAGCAAGTATGACCATCAAAGTTATCGTCACCGATATGGACGGAACTTTTCTCGACGACGCCAAGAAATACGATCGTGCACGTTTTATGGCGCAGTATCAGGAACTGAAAAAACGAGATATTGAATTTGTCGTGGCCAGCGGCAACCAGTATTTCCAGCTGATCTCCTTTTTCCCGGAGCTTAAAGACGAAATATCGTTTGTCGCTGAGAATGGCGCGCTGGTTTATGAGCATGGCAAGCAGCTGTTTCACGGTGAGCTCACCCGTCACGAATCACGCATTGTTATTGGCGAACTCCTCAAAGACAAGCAGCTCAATTTTGTTGCATGTGGTCTGCAAAGTGCCTACGTCAGCGAGAATGCCCCAGAGCCTTTCGTGGCATTGATGTCGAAACACTATCATCGCCTGAAACCGGTGAAAGATTATCAGGACATTGATGATGTGCTGTTTAAGTTTTCTCTGAACTTACCCGACCAACAAATCCCGTTGGTTATCGATCACTTGCATACTGCTCTGGATGGCATAATGAAGCCCGTCACCAGCGGCTTTGGGTTTATCGATTTGATTATTCCGGGCTTACATAAAGCCAACGGTATCAGTCGCCTGCTGAAACGCTGGAACCTGTCTCCGCAAAACGTCGTCGCCATTGGCGATAGCGGCAACGATGCAGAAATGCTGAAAATGGCGCATTACTCTTTCGCCATGGCCAATGCGGCAGAGAGCATTAAAACGATTGCCCGCTATCAGACCGACGACAATAACCATCAGGGCGCGCTGAACGTGATTCAGGCGGTGCTGGATAACACATCTCCTTTTAACGTCTGATCCTGCTAACCGGGGCGTGCTCCGGTTTTTCACTCTTTATTCATTCCGTGCCCACCATCAAGTTTTTAAACTTGCATTAACTTATTTTTAACTTATATTGCATGTGTAAGTTAAATAAGTTTCGAATGAAAGTTAATGCGAGGTGGTTATGGCTTTTACGTTTACCAGCGACACATTGCCCGCCGATCACAAAGCGGCAATCCGTCAGATGAAACAGCAGCTGCGGGCACAGCTTGGGGATGTTCAGTTGATTTTCAATCAGCTGAGCGATGCCATTGCCACTCGCGTGGCGGAAATCAACGCCCTCAAAGCGCAAGGCTCCCCGGTTTGGCCAACGTTGTCCTATGCGGATATCAAAGCGGGACGCGTAAGCGCCGAGCAGCGTGAAGAGATTAAGCGTCGCGGATGCGCGGTCATTAAGGCGCATTTCCCCCGCGAACAGGCGCTGGCATGGGACCAGTCGATGCTCGATTACCTAGATCGCAACCATTTTGATGAGGTCTACAAAGGCCCCGGTGATAACTTTTTTGGCACCCTCAGCGCATCCCGCCCGGAGATCTACCCCATCTACTGGTCCCAGGCGCAGATGCAGGCCCGCCAGAGCGAAGAAATGGCCAATGCGCAGTCATTCCTTAATCGCCTGTGGACGTTTACAAGCGAAGGGAAACAATGGTTTAACCCGGACATCAGCGTCATCTATCCTGACCGCATACGTCGTCGTCCGCCGGGAACAACGTCCAAAGGGCTGGGCGCGCATACGGATTCCGGCGCGCTGGAGCGCTGGCTTCTGCCGGCATATCAGCAGGTCTTTGCTAATGTTTTCAATGGCAAGCTGGAAGATTACGATCCATGGCAGGCGGCGCATCGCACAGAAGTTGAAGAGTACACGGTAGATAACACCACTAAATGTTCAGTATTTCGTACCTTCCAGGGCTGGACGGCACTCTCCGATATGTTGCCAGGTCAGGGATTGTTGCACGTAGTCCCGATTCCTGAAGCGATGGCCTATGTGCTATTACGTCCATTGCTTGACGATGTGCCGGAAGATGAGCTTTGCGGCGTCGCGCCCGGCAGAGTTCTGCCGATTTCCACGCAATGGCATCCGCTACTGATAGAGGCGTTAACCAGTATTCCGCAACTGGACGCCGGAGACTCCGTCTGGTGGCATTGCGATGTGATCCACTCCGTCGCGCCGGTGGAAAATCAGCAGGGTTGGGGCAATGTAATGTACATCCCTGCCGCGCCGATGTGCGAAAAGAATCTGGCTTATGCCCATAAAGTGAAGGCCGCGCTGGAAAAAGGCGCGTCGCCGGGTGATTTCCCGCGCGAGGATTATGAAACTGACTGGGAAGGACGCTTCACGCTGGAGGATTTGAATATCCACGGTAAGCGTGCGCTGGGTATTGCTTAGCTGTCGTACAGTCCTTCCCGATCCACGGCGGTGCGTCGTTTCCCCTGACGTATCCGCCGTACTGATTCCCGTACGGCCAGCATGCCGTTAAGCAACAACGTCCACACCGGCGCATCCGGGCGCATCAGCCGCTGCTGGAGCATATATACCGCTTCCGTTCCCAGTTCATCACGGGGAACATGAACTGCGGTTAAGGGTACATCCTGAATTGCCGCCAGATTAAAGCCGTCGATGCTCATGACAGAGACGTCCTGAGGTACGCGCAGGCCGTGTTTTTGCAGGGCACTGATGGTACCCGCCGCCATAAAATCGCCGCCAACTAAAAATGCAGTCGGCAGATCCTTACCCTTCCGCTCGATAAGCCAGACATTTACCAGCTCCTCCGTTTCACGAGCGCTAAAGCTCGGCACCACCAGCAGATCGCGCAGGTCATTAAATTTCAGGTTGTGTGACTGCCACGCGTCGCGGATCCCCGACAGGCGCAGCTCCATAGTGTAGCGGCGCAGACACATTACATTCAGCACCTCCCGGTGCCCCATTTCAAACAGATATTCCGCCGCCCGTTCGCCAATGGCGCGATGGTCCGGCGCGACGGCAGGCAGACGCATGTGCCGGTCCCGGCAGTTAATCAACATGCAGGGTTTAGCGACATCCACCGCCAGATCGTGGATATGAGGATCGTCGATACCGAGAAGAATGGCGGCCTGGGTGTCCGGCTCGTTCATTCGCGCCAGAAACAACTGCGCATCGCTGTCGTTCTCTTCCAGCGCGCAGTAGCGCAGGCGGACTTCGTGGGACGCCAGGCCTTTACTCACGCTCTGGATCACGCGGTAGTAAAAGATGTCGGACCGCTCGTCAAACGCCCGCTGCGGGGCAAAAACAACCAGACAGTTAAGCAGCAAACGCCCGGCCGCCATGCCTTCAATCACCCCTAATTCCCGCGCGCATGCCAACACCTTTGCCCGTGCTTTCTCACTGGTGTTGGCCTTCCCCGCCAGCACGCGAGAAACCGTGCTGATTGAGAGCTGAGTACGGGCTGCGATTTCGGTAATTTTTAGCCTTTTGTCCATTTTGTGATCTGGCTCCATTTGCAAAATGAAAAAATTTTCATTGCTCATTTATCAGTAAATAACTGGCATAGGAGCCATCATGCCAAATGACTTAAGTCATTTATGAGAAATTTTGCACAAAAACAACTATTTCCCGCTCATGTTCTCCCTTAAGGTGAACTTGTCACACCACTTCCATACTAGTTGTATATCAACTTTCATATTTTAAATGTATATAAATCAAAGCCATAAAAATTTGTGTGACACCTGAACCTCCGTCCCCTTACCGTCCGTCTTGTGGAGAGTAAAATGAGTCAGGACATCAATAACACCATTGCGACAAGCAAAACCCGTCGCGTCATTAAGAACTTGCGCTGGTACATCCTGGTGCTGTTCTTACTTGGCGTCACCGTTAACTACATCACCCGAAACTCGCTCGGGATCCTCGCCCCGGAACTGAAAGAGAGCCTCGGCATCACCACCGAGCAATACTCCTGGATCGTCGGCGCGTTCCAGATCGCCTACACCATTTTCCAGCCCCTGTGCGGCTGGCTGATTGACGTTATCGGCCTGAAAATTGGCTTTATGGTCTGCGCCGGGATCTGGGCGTTGATGTGTATTTTCCATGCGGGCGCCGGAAGCTGGCTGCACCTGGCGATTCTGCGCTTCTTTATGGGTGCTTCTGAAGCCGCCGCTACCCCGGCGAACGCCAAAACCATTGGCGAATGGTTCCCGAAATCAGAGCGTCCCGTTGCCGCTGGCTGGGCGGGCGTAGGCTTTTCCATCGGCGCGATGCTGGCGCCGCCTATCATCTACTTTGCTCACACCTCGTTCGGCTGGCAGGGCGCGTTTATGTTTACCGGCGTGCTGGCGCTGCTATGGGTGATCCTGTGGTGGGCGTTCTACCACAATCCGGAACAGCACCCGAACCTGGGTAAGGACGAGCTGGCATTTATCAAACAGGATAACGAACCGCCAGCGGTGAAACTGCACTTCCTGACTGCGCTGAAGACCGTCTCAAAAAACAAACGCTTCTACGGTATCGCCATCCCGGCCTTTATGGCGGAACCGGCCTGGGCGGTGCTGAGCTTCTGGGTGCCGCTGTACCTTGCCAAAGAGCACGGTATGGATTTGAAGCAGATTGCGATGTTTGCCTGGCTGCCGTTCCTCGCCGCCGACCTCGGTAGCGTGGCGAGCGGTTACCTGACGCGTCTGTATACCCGTCTGTTCGGCTGCTCCCGCGTTAACTCTGTGGTAGCAAGCTCCGTGACGGGCGCGTTCCTAATGATCTCTCTGGGCATCGTGGCCATCACCCGCGACCCGTATATCACCATCGTGCTGATCTCCATCGGTGGCTTCGGGCACCAGATCATCTCCTGCATGCTGAGCGCCCTGGTCGTTGAGTCGTTCGACAAAGGCCAGATGGCGACTGTCAACGGCATGCGCGGCTCTGCGGCGTGGATCGCCAGCTTCCTGTTCTCGCTGTTAATCGGCGTAACCGCCGACAAAATCGGCTTTAACCCGCTGTTTATTGCCATGGGCTTCTTTGACCTGATTGGCGCTGTCTTCCTGGTAGCATTTATTGCTGAACGTCGCGCTAAACGCGCCTGATAGTGGATGTATTACATATGAAAACCCTGAAAAACTGGATCGTAGATAAGCAGTCAGCAAACCATCTTGAACTGCTGGTCGATAACCAGCACCGTCTGTGTCTGTATGTGCTGGAAGAGAATCTTTTCCGCGTGCTGGTTAAGCGTAAAGGCGAGCTGGCGCTGGACCGCACCTGGAGCATCGCCCCGGAAAAAGACGTGCCGTGGGAAGGTCGCCATCGTGACGACATAAGCGGCTTCTCCTGCCCGGCCTGGAACCTGACGCAGCAGGATGGTGCGCTAACCGTGGCAACCGAACGGCTGCGCGTGACCGTCCACCAGCCGCTGTGGCTGGAGTGGCACTACTGCAATGAGGCGGGCGAGTGGCAGTCGCTGGTCAATGACCGACCCACCAGCGCATACCTGCTGAATGCACACGGCGACGGCGTGGCGCACTATCTCAGCCGCCGTAAGGATGAGCGTTTCTACGGCCTGGGTGAGAAAGCGGGCGATCTGCAGCGCAACGGTAAACGTTATGAGATGCGCAACCTCGATGCGATGGGCTATAACGCAGCCAGCACTGACCCGCTGTACAAGCACATCCCGTTCACTATCGCCCATCGCCATGATGTGAGCTACGGCCTGTTCTACGACAACCTGAGCAGTTGCTGGCTGGATTTGGGTAACGAAATCGATAACTACCACACCGCCTATCGCCGCTGGCAGGCGGAAGCGGGTGATATTGATTACTACATCTTTACCGGCAAGCGAGTGCTGGACGTCACCAAAGCCTTTGTCCGTCTGACCGGCAAAACGTTGTTCGGACCAAAATGGAGCCTGGGCTACAGTGGCTCGACCATGCACTACACCGACGCATCGGACGCGCAGAACCAACTGATGAACTTCATCCGCCTGTGCGCAGAACACGCTATTCCATGCGACTCGTTCCAGCTCTCTTCCGGTTACACCTCGATCAACGGCAAGCGTTACGTCTTTAACTGGAACTACGACAAAGTGCCGCAACCGAAGGTGATGAGCCAGGCGTTCCACGACGCGGGGCTGAAACTGGCGGCCAATATCAAACCGTGCCTGTTGCAGGATCACCCGCGTTATAACGAAGTAGCAGAACGCGGCCTGTTTATTCGCGATTCCGAAAGCAATACACCAGAACGTTCCAGCTTCTGGGATGACGAAGGCTCTAACCTCGACTTTACCAACCCGCAGACTATTCAGTGGTGGCAGGAAGGCGTCACCACGCAGTTGCTGGAGATGGGGATCGACTCTACCTGGAACGACAACAACGAGTTTGAAGTGTGGGACGGCGAAGCGCGCTGCCATGGCTTCGGCCAGGAAATCGCTATCAAGCACATTCGCCCGGTGATGCCGCTGCTGATGATGCGCGCCTCGCTGGAAGCGCAGCAGCGTTTCGCCCCGGAGAAGCGCCCATATCTCATCTCCCGTTCCGGCTGCGCCGGGATGCAGCGCTACGTGCAGACCTGGAGCGGCGATAACCGCACAAGTTGGGACACCCTGCGCTTCAACACCCGCATGGGGCTGGGGATGAGCTTGTCCGGGCTGTTCAACGTCGGTCACGACGTCGGCGGTTTCTCCGGCGACAAACCGGATGCCGAGCTGTTTGTCCGCTGGGTACAAAACGGCGTGATGCATCCGCGCTTTACCATTCACTCATGGAATGATGACCACACGGTGAACGAGCCGTGGATGTATCCGGGCGTGACGCCTGCCATTCGTGGTGCCATTGAACTGCGCTATCGCCTGCTGCCGTATCTTTACACCCTGCTCTGGCAGGCGCATGCCGACGACGAGCCGATGCTGCGCCCGACCTTCCTCGATCACGAGCACGATGCGCAGACCTTTGAAGAGTGCGATGACTTCCTGCTGGGTCGCGACCTACTGGTCGCCAGCGTCGTCGAAGCCGGGCAGCGCGAGCGCCGGGTCTGGCTGCCGGATAACGAAACGGGCTGGTATGATTTTTACACCCACGCGTGGTATGCGGGCGGGCAATCCATCGTCCTCGATGCGCCGCTGGAAAAACTGCCGCTGCTGGTGCGCGCCGGAGCCGGTCTGCCGCTGAGCGAGCGCATCACGCATGTGAGTGCCGAAAAAGATACGGCCCGCGAGCTGAAGCTGTTCCCGGTTAAAGGCGTCGGCACGACCTCCGGGCTGCTGTTTGAAGACGACGGTGAAAGCTGGGGCTATCAGAACGGCAATGCGCTGTGGGTGGAATGGGAAATGGTGTGCGATGGCGCAACCATCAACCTGAAGGTGAACGCGCGCGGGGATTATCGTCCGGCGTGGAAGGCACTGAAGGTGTCGTTACCGGTAGGGGAAAAACGTAAGCTGCTGGTGAACGGGGTTGAAGGGGGTGAGTGGCTGGTGTAGTGCTGCCTGATGCCCTCACCCTACCCCTCTTCCACAGGGAGAGGGAATAAAGGCTCGACGCCTTTCCCTAAGTATTTCGCGCTGCAGGAAGGCGGCAAACCTGTGAATCCCCGGGAGCTTACATTAGTAAGTGACCGGGGTGAACAGGTGAAGCCAACACATCTGCAGCGTGAAAGACGACGGGAAATTAGCCGTCGATACCTTTACTACGCAGGTAATCTTCGTAGTTACCGGTGAAGTCGATCACGCGCTCCGGCGTAATTTCAATCACGCGGGTGGCCAGCGAGCTGACAAACTCACGGTCGTGAGAAACGAAAATCAACGTGCCCTGATACATTTCCAGCGCCATGTTCAACGACTCAATTGATTCCATATCCAGGTGGTTGGTTGGTTCATCCATTACCAGAATATTCGGTTTCTGCATCATCAGCTTACCGAACAGCATGCGCCCTTTTTCACCACCGGAGAGCACTTTTGCAGGCTTCTTGATATCATCCTGGCTGAACAGCAGACGACCGAGGAAGCTGCGCACAACCTGCTCGTCGTCGCCTTCTTGTTTCCACTGACTCATCCATTCGAAGACCGTCAGATCGTTTTCAAACTCATATTCATGATCCTGCGCGTAGTAACCGACCTGCGCGTTTTCGGACCACTTCACGGTACCGTTATCCGGCTGCAAATCACCGACCAGCGTTTTCAGCATAGTGGATTTACCCACGCCGTTGGCGCCCAGAATGGCAATCTTCTCACCCACTTCGAGCAGCAGATTGAAGTTTTTAAACAATGGGCCTTCATCAAAACCTTTGGTAAGCGCTTCCACTTCCAGCGCGTTACGGAACAGTTTCTTATCCTGCTCGAAGCGGATGAACGGGTTCTGACGGCTGGAAGCTTTAACTTCTTCCAGTTTAATTTTATCGATCTGACGGGCGCGGGAAGTCGCCTGACGAGATTTCGATGCGTTAGCGCTAAAGCGGCTGACGAAGGATTGCAGGTCGGCAATCTGTGCTTTCTTCTTGGCGTTATCGGCCAGCAGACGTTCACGCGCCTGAGTCGCCGCCGTCATGTATTCGTCGTAGTTACCTGGATACACACGCAGTTCGCCGTAGTCCAGATCCGCCATGTGCGTACAGACCATGTTCAGGAAGTGACGGTCGTGCGAAATGATGATCATGGTGCTGTCACGTTCGTTCAGCGTCTGCTCCAGCCAGCGGATGGTGTCGATATCCAGGTTGTTCGTTGGTTCGTCGAGCAGCAGAATATCCGGGTTTGAGAACAGTGCCTGGGCCAGAAGCACACGCAGCTTCCAGCCGGGTGCGACTTCGCTCATCGGGCCGTAATGTTGTTCTACCGGAATACCCACGCCCAGCAGCAGTTCGCCCGCACGCGCTTCCGCAGAGTAGCCGTCCATTTCACCGTACTGAACTTCGAGGTCAGCCACTTTATAGCCGTCTTCTTCGCTCATTTCGGCCAGAGCGTATATACGATCGCGCTCCTGCTTCACTTCCCACAGTTCACCGTGACCCATGATTACGGTGTCAAGCACGGTGAATTCTTCAAAGGCGAACTGATCCTGGCGCAGCTTACCGATGCGCTCATTCGGATCGAGGGAAACGTTACCCAGCGTCGGTTCGAGATCACCGCCAAGAATTTTCATAAAAGTGGATTTACCGCTACCGTTCGCGCCAATCAGGCCGTAACGGTTGCCGCCGCCAAATTTGACGGAAATATTTTCAAACAGCGGCTTACTGCCGAACTGCATGGTGACGTTGCTGGAAACTAACACTGGCGTATCCTGAAAGAGAAAGAAATATGTGACAAACCGCTTATTATGCCATAAGTCTACGATAAGATCGCCCCTTCATGCTGAAGGGCTAAAGTGAAAGCAAAAGGAAAAAAATGTGATTTAGTACACATCCGAATTCCTTGTTGCTCAGATTGCACATATAATGCGTGCCCAACACTACATAAATCTCAACCCACTGGCCTGCCTGGCACTGAATCTCGCATACATGAAGATGAATATGAAATTGACAACGCTTTTCGCGGCGGCACTTGCGGTAGTTGGTTTTTGCAACACTGCCTCAGCCGTCACGTACCCGCTGCCTACCGATGGTAGCCGTTTGATTGGCCAAAACCAGGTCATCACCATTCCTGAAGGCAATACCCAACCGCTGGAGTATTTTGCGGCAGAATATCAGATGGGTCTGTCTAACATGCTGGAAGCCAACCCTGGCGTGGATACTTTCCTGCCGAAGGGCGGCACCGTACTGAACATTCCTCAGCAGTTGATCCTGCCGGATACCGTGCATGAAGGTATTGTTATCAACAGCGCTGAAATGCGTCTGTACTACTACCCGAAAGGCACCAACACCGTTATCGTTCTGCCGATTGGTATCGGTCAGTTAGGCAAAGACACGCCAATCAACTGGACCACCAAAGTAGAACGTAAGAAAGCGGGCCCAACCTGGACGCCAACGGCGAAAATGCATGCGGAATACCGCGCTGCGGGCGAACCGCTGCCAGCCGTGGTTCCGGCAGGCCCGGATAACCCGATGGGTCTGTACGCCCTGTATATCGGTCGTCTGTATGCTATTCACGGCACCAATGCTAACTTCGGCGTTGGCTTACGTGTCAGCCACGGTTGCGTCCGTCTGCGTAATGACGACATCAAATTCCTGTTTGAAAATGTGCCGGTCGGCACTCGCGTACAGTTTATCGATGAGCCGGTGAAAGCCACTACCGAACCAGACGGCAGCCGTTACATCGAGGTACACAACCCACTGTCCACCACTGAAGCACAGTTTGAAGGCGGGGAAATCGTACCGATTACGCTGAACAAGAGCATTACCAGCGTCACCGGTCAGTCTGACGTTGATCAGTCCGTCGTTGATCAGGCGGTACAGAACCGTTCTGGTATGCCGGTTCGTCTGAACTAATCTGCTATATATGCCCGATGGCGCCACGCTTATCGGGCATAATCCTCACATCACCTGCAGCAAACCATACCCTACCAGTCCCGCCCATATCAGCATCGGCAGCGAATACCAATGAAAACGCCACCAAATCCGTCGGTCGTTTGCCATGCGTAAAGCAATAAGATTTGCCAGCGATCCCGGCAGCAGTCCGAAGCCGCCCACATTAACTGCCCAGGCCAGCAACAGCGTCGGCGGAACGTAGTTCAGCAATAAAATTGTACTGGGCACATTACTGATAAACTGCGACAGGCCAATGGCCGTCAACCAAAGACCCGGCGCAGAGAGCGTGCCAATCTGGTGGGTTATCCCCTGCAATGCCGGTAGCTGCGTCAGCAAATGCACATCAATGAACATCGCCATAAACACCAGCAGCAGCGTCCAGTCCACGCTGAGGATGACGCGACGCGCCAGAACCATGAATCCCGCCGCCACAATCGCCAGGCCCCACAACTCTTGTTTTAACTCCAGCGCCGTCAGAAATATGATATACAGCGCCAGACAGCTCCACACCAGGCGTGGTTGCCAGTCCGGCGCGCGCGTCCCGGTATGATAGTGCAATGCTTTGTTTGGGAAACTGAACCAGCACAGCACCACCAGCGTCAGCATCATGGCACTCGCGAGCGGCGCCATTTGCCAGGTAAACGCGGTAAATGACAACCCGGAGCGCCCCCACATCAGGATATTTTGCGGATTGCCTATTGGCGTAAGCAACGATCCAGCGTTTACCGCCAGCGCCTCAAAGATAATCAGGCGATTTACCGGAATGGCGCATAATTTTTTCAGGGTGATGGTCAGCGGGACAACAATAAACAACGCAACATCGTTGGTCAGAAACGTCGACAGTAGCGCCGCCGCCAGCACCATAAATATCGCCAGTTGGCGTTCTGTGTGAAAACGGCGGGTCATCTTGCGCCCTAACACATCGAAGTAACCGCTTAATTCAACGCCTTTGGTCAGTAACATCAGGCCGCTAAGGGTAATAATGGTGTGCCAGTCAATCGCTCCAGGCCAGGAGCGGGGCGTAAATGGCGTGAACACGCTCAGAACAACCCCGACGATGATTAACAGCTGGAAAAAACGATCGCGCTGCAAGGCGCGTAGTAAAGGAAAACTCATTCAGAGCCAGATCCTTGCTGTTGCGTAAAACGGCTAAAAGCCTCCAGCGTTTCCTTACTGACGTGGTGCTCCATTCCCTCAGCGTCACGGCGGGCAATTTCCGGGCTGATACCTAACATCAACAGGAAATTTTCCACAATCTGATGACGCTCCCGGCTCTCCTGGGCCAGGCGTTCGCCTTCTGCGGTTAAAAACACCCCGCGCCAGGGGATCATTTCAATCAACCCGACTGAAGCAAGGCGCTTCAACATTTTGGCAACCGTCGGCTGGGAAACCCCGAGTCGGGCAGCCATATCCACCTGGCGCGCTTCACCCACCTCAATAATGAGATCGGAAATCAGCTCTACGTAGTCATCAATCAGCTCGCGGCGATGCGCCTCCCGGACCTGACGAAATCCTTCAACGTGTTCTTCGACATTCACCAATTGCGTCACTTTTTTTGTTGTTGGCATACCTGCGCGACGACTCATTCTACTTCCTCGTTACTGTGACGCGTTAACGGCATCTGATTAGAGAGCGCTCATTGTAAACCAGAGTTGCGTGGGCACAAAAAATTAACGTTTTAGCAATAGCTATATAATATAGCCTGTGCTATATCTGTATATAATAAAGACATCCCTCAAGGACCGATGGGATCGTGAAGTCAGGAGGTTTATATGAATGAATTTAAGAGGTGTATACGCGTGTTTAGCCACTCTCCCTTTAAAGTACGGTTGATGCTGATCTCTATGCTGTGTGACATGATCAACAGCAAACCAGAGCAGGATAAACCTTCAGGAAAATAATGCGGCGTCGCGGTACGCCGCTTCCTTTCCCTGCTGTCGTCCGGGGTACAGTAGTGGCTTTCGTCCCAATAACCCTTCTTTTTGTCAGTTTTGCCACCTCTCTCGCAAAACAATTTCCTTGTAGTAGTTGACCTTCTCTCATGCACACTCTATCTTTTCGCAGCCCTGCGTATATTGCGGCTCGCGGATGCGGACCCTATCCCTCTTCTCGCTCTCTCAGGCAGGCAATGACCCTTAACGCCAGGGTAAGCACATGGCGTTTTTGCATTAGTGGCGTATGAATTTAACCCTCAAAGATTCAATCATTGCTCGTAGCCGGGCCATTAGTCCGTGGACTGGCCTCTATTTCTTACAGTCTATGTTGATCAACCTAGCGTTGGGCTATCCGCTTAGCTTGCTCTACAGCGTTGCTTTCACCTGTATATTAATGCTGCTGTGGCGTAGCGCCCCGCGCGCGCAGAAAGTGCTGATTGGCATTTGCTCACTTATTGCGGCAATGTACTTTCCGTTTGGTCAGGCTTATGGTTCGCCTAACTTCAATACGTTGCTGGCGCTGCACTCAACCAATATGGAAGAGTCCACCGAAATCCTGACCATCTTCCCCTGGTACAATTATCTGGTTGGGGTATTTATTTTTGCCCTCGGCGTTATCGCCGTACGCCGTAAAAAAGAAACGCAAAAGCGCAGCTGGAATAAATACGACAGCCTGTGTTTGTTATTTAGCGTCGTCGCGTTTTTTGTTACCCCGGTACAAAACCTGGCCTGGGGCGGCGTGTTCAAGCTTAAGGACACCGGTTATCCGGTTTTCCGCTTTGCCAAAGACGTGATCGTCAATAATAACGAAGTGCTCGATGAACAGGAGCGCATGGCGAAGCTGTCGAGTGTGAAAGATAGCTGGACGGTAACCGCCGTGAAACCAAAGTATCACACCTATGTCGTGGTCATTGGTGAAAGCGCCCGCCGCGACGCATTAGGTGCGTTTGGCGGTCACTGGGACAACACCCCGTTTGCCAGTTCCGTTAACGGCTATCTGTTCGCAGATTACATTGCCGCAAGCGGTTCAACGCAAAAATCGCTTGGCTTAACGCTTAATCGGGTTGTTGATAATAAACCTCAGTTCCAGGATAACTTTGTCACTCTGGCCAACCGCGCGGGATTCCAGACGTGGTGGTTTTCCAATCAGGGGCAGATTGGTGAATACGATACGGCTATCGCCAGTATCGCAAAACGAGCTGATGAAGTGCACTTCCTCAAAAACGGTGATTTCGAAGCGGATAAAAATACCCGTGACGAAGAGCTGTTGAAGATGACTGCCCAGGTGCTGGCCACCGAGCGAACTCAGCCGCAGCTTATCGTGCTGCATTTAATGGGTTCACATCCGCAGGCTTGCGACCGTACGCAAGGAAAATACGAGACCTTCGTCCAGTCAAAGGAGACATCTTGCTATCTGTACACCATGACGCAGACGGATGACCTGCTGCGCCAGCTTTACGAGCAATTACGCAACAGCGGTACCAGCTTCTCGATGGTCTATTTCTCCGATCATGGCCTCGCTTTTAAAGAGCGGGGAAAAGAGGTGCAGTACCTGGCGCATGACGACCGTTTCCAGCAGAATTTCCAGGTACCTTTTATGGTGCTGTCGAGCGATGATAAAGCCCATCGGGTGATAAAAGCCCGTCGCTCTGCGAATGATTTTCTTAGCTTTTTCTCTCAATGGACGGGGATCAGCGCGAAGGAAATTACCAACAGCTACCGTTTTATCTCAGAGAAAAAGGCCGGGCCAGTGTATATCACCAACTTCAAACTGCAGAAGGTGGATTACAACCATTTGGGTACCGATATCTTTGAGACCAAATCTCGTTAATCTCTAAATTACACGCAAAAAAAATCCGCCTCAAAAGGCGGATTTTTTATATCACCGAAGTGATTAGAAGCGGTAACCCACGCCAGCGATCCAGGTGCCGACGTCAACGCTACGAATACGGCTCTGCTCGTAGGAGAAGTCCAGAGCAACGTTTTCGATCGGGTTGAACTGCAGACCAGCACCGTAAGAGAAACCGTAGTCGCTGGTGGTGTGGTTGTCAGCCGGAGATGCTGCGTTCTGGAATTTACCGTAACCAACACCCACTACACCGTAGATGCTTGCCCAGTCGTTCAGACGGTAAGCCGGACCAGCAGTGATGCCGTAGTACTGGGTTTTGTTGTAGTCGCCAGAAGCATCGGTACGGTCTTTTTCAGTGTAAGTGAAGGAACCGATTACACCCAGCGGGTTGTTGTCCTGCTCGTAGCGATACTTCAGGTTGAAACCGTTCATTTTGTTCGCTGCGCCCTGAGCATCACTCTGAGCGTAACCACCAGTAACGGTAGAAGTAGCAGCTACAGCAGTACCTGCGGAGAAAGCCAGAACAGCGGCCAGTGCTGAAAGACATGCAATTTTTTTCATAACCACCTCAAATGTGCTTCAAGTAAATCCTAAGTTTTAAATATAACAAAAATTGATGGGAAACTCTTTGCGATTCGCGGTGTCTAACGGGCTCTTTCATGTAACAAAACATTTCACAAACCAGCTATACCTTTCAATTTACACCACTTTTTCAAGCTAATGAGCCATTATTGCGCGCACAATACGACACATTCATCCAGATAATTCCTAATCACGCAGATTATTAATCCACCAATTTCGTACCATTGTACGGATCTGAAGAATTTTTTTTTCAACCAATACTCAACCAGTTGAGTGTATTTCCATTACACTCGCTGTTTTACTTTTCTATACATTTTGCCATCCGCGTCGCAACGCCGCGCAGATGAAGAGATGTAACCATCATTTGTCAGGAGAAAGGATGCCGGGGTCGTTACGAAAAGCGCCAGTTTGGTTACCAATTTTGGTTTTACTTATTGCTATGTCTTCCATTCAAAGCGGTGCATCACTGGCAAAATCGCTGTTCCCACTCGTCGGTGCACCAGGTGTTACCGCGCTGCGCCTCGCGCTGGGCACACTCATCCTTATCGCCTTCTTTAAACCCTGGCGTTTACGTTTTGCTAAAGAACAGCGCCTGCCGCTGCTGTTTTATGGTCTGTCTCTTGGCGGGATGAACTACCTCTTTTATCTGTCTATTCAGACCGTCCCGCTGGGAATTGCCGTGGCGCTGGAGTTTACCGGCCCGCTCGCAGTGGCGTTGTTTTCATCCAGACGCCCTGTAGATTTTATTTGGGTAGCCCTGGCCGTTCTTGGGCTTTGGTTCCTGTTACCGCTTGGCCAGGACGTTTCTCATGTTGATTTAACCGGCGCAGCGCTGGCGCTGGGAGCTGGCGCCTGTTGGGCCGTTTATATTCTCACCGGCCAGCGTGCCGGCGCAGAACACGGTCCGGCAACCGTAGCGGTCGGTTCATTAATCGCTGCGCTGATTTTTGTTCCCATTGGCGCGATTCAGGCCGGCGATGCCCTGTGGCACTGGTCAATACTGCCGTTGGGCCTGGCCGTGGCCGTACTCTCCACCGCGCTCCCCTACTCATTAGAGATGATCGCACTAACGCGACTGCCAACGCGTACTTTTGGTACGTTAATGAGTATGGAACCCGCGCTGGCTGCGGTTTCGGGAATGATCTTCCTTGGTGAAACGTTAACGCTTATCCAGACGCTGGCCCTGGGGGCTATTATTGCCGCATCAATGGGTTCTACACTCACTATTCGCAAAGAACCGCAAATTAAGCAAGTTGACGTGAATTAACCCCCTTAATATTCTGCATGGTTTGCATAATCATGCAGAATATCCACTTGTTAATCTGCGTGATAATTTTCTAATAAATATCTTGTACCCACCCACGTATTTCTTTTAATTTTTTACATTAACATAAAAATAACATTTCGTTGTAATGGCATCATGTATATCAATGATTTTATTGATTATTTTATTTCCATTCATCTCTTCGCTATTAAAGCAATAGGTAACACCGGAAAAATAAATCCAAAATTAGCGCTATACTTATTCCCGTTGAAGAGTTGGGACATAAATATCAAGAGGATATGAAAATATGAGTACCGCAAAACTGGTAAAAACAAAAGCATCCGCCCTCGTTTATACTCGCAACGATGTGACAGACAGCGAAAAGAAAGCCACGGTAGAACTGCTGAATCAGCAAGTGATCCAGTTCATCGACCTGTCGTTGATCACTAAACAGGCTCACTGGAACATGCGCGGCGCGAACTTTATTGCTGTCCATGAAATGCTGGATGGCTTCCGTACTGCCCTGACCGATCATCTCGATACCATGGCTGAGCGCGCCGTACAGTTAGGCGGTGTGGCACTGGGTACGACCCAGGTCATTAACAGCAAAACGCCACTGAAAAGCTATCCACTGGATATCCATAGCGTGCAGGACCACTTAAAAGAACTGGCCGATCGTTATGCAGTGGTCGCCAACAGCGTACGTAAAGCCATTAGCGAAGCAAAAGACGAAGATACAGCGGATATCTTCACCGCTGCGTCACGCGATCTCGACAAATTCCTGTGGTTTATCGAAGCCAACATTGAATAACAGCAGACATAAGAATTACCTATAAAACCCTCGCTCCGGCGGGGGTTTTGCACATTTATGGTGCATAACATTGATCATTCGTCACTCCAAAGTAAATTAATTGTAATAATCACCTCACACAATCGTTAACGAAAGATTGTTTTATCAACAATTTTTACGCTAAATAGTCATACCGTTTGCACCGTGTCAGGTACGCACCAAATGGGTGCCCCAAAACAGTGCAGATCACCCACTTTGCCCTACTTATTGTGCAGAGAAGAGAGGCACCTTCTTTTTAAAACAATGAGTTGCAAAAGTGGCACGATTTTTTCATTAAGCCATATGTTCTCGCAGGGGATCGCCCCGTGGATATAAAAGGAAATCCTATGAAGTCTGTATTAAAAGTTTCACTGGCTGCACTTACCCTGGCTTTTGCGGTGTCCTCCCATGCCGCAGATAAGAAACTGGTTGTCGCAACTGACACCGCGTTTGTACCGTTCGAATTCAAACAGGGTGACAAATACGTTGGATTTGATGTGGATCTGTGGGCTGCCGTCGCCAAAGAATTGAAGCTGGATTATGAACTGAAACCAATGGATTTCAGCGGCATCATCCCGGCTCTGCAAACCAAAAACGTCGACCTGGCACTGGCGGGTATCACCATCACCGACGAGCGTAAAAAAGCGATCGACTTCTCTGACGGCTACTACAAAAGCGGTCTGTTAGTGATGGTCAAAGCGAATAATAACGACGTTAAAAGCGTGAAAGACCTGGATGGTAAAGTTGTTGCTGTGAAGAGCGGCACCGGTTCCGTTGATTACGCGAAAGCTAATATCAAAACCAAAGACCTGCGTCAGTTCCCGAATATCGATAACGCCTATATGGAACTGGGCACCAACCGCGCAGACGCCGTGCTGCATGACACGCCAAATATTCTTTATTTCATCAAAACCGCGGGTAACGGCCAGTTCAAAGCCGTAGGTGACTCGCTGGAAGCTCAACAATACGGTATCGCCTTCCCGAAAGGCAGCAATGACCTGCGTGAGAAAGTGAACGGCGCGCTGAAAACGCTGAAAGAGAACGGCACATATAACGAGATCTACAAAAAATGGTTCGGTACTGAACCTAAATAATAACTGGCAGTGATGCCCGGTGGCGCGATGCATACCGGGCCTTTCCCAGTATTTTTGAGACCTGTAAACCGGATAAGCACAGCGCATCTGGCAAAACGGGCATTTCAATCTTTACACCACGGTAACAGGAACGACATATGCAGTTTGACTGGAGTGCCATCTGGCCCGCCATCCCGCTTTTGATTGAAGGCGCCAAAATGACCTTATGGATCTCGATCCTCGGTCTGGCTGGCGGTCTGGTAATCGGGCTTGCAGCAGGGTTTGCGCGTACTTTCGGCGGTTGGATAGCCAACCACGTAGCGCTGGTGTTTATCGAAGTCATTCGCGGTACACCAATCGTTGTGCAAGTGATGTTTATCTACTTCGCCCTGCCAATGGCGTTTAACGATTTACGTATTGACCCCTTTAGCGCCGCCGTTGTCACCATCATGATCAACTCCGGTGCCTATATTGCGGAAATCACCCGCGGTGCGGTGCTCTCAATCCATAAGGGATTCAGTGAAGCCGGACTGGCGCTTGGGCTTTCACGCACTGAGACCATCCGTCACGTTATTTTGCCTCTCGCACTTCGTCGTATGCTGCCTCCGCTGGGCAACCAGTGGATCATCAGCATTAAAGATACCTCGCTGTTTATCGTCATTGGCGTCGCTGAACTGACCCGTCAGGGGCAGGAAATCATTGCCGGTAACTTCCGCGCACTGGAAATCTGGAGCGCCGTTGCGGTGTTCTATCTGATCATTACCCTGGTGCTGAGCTTCATTCTGCGTCGTCTGGAAAGAAGGATGAAAATCCTGTGATTGAATTTAAAAACGTTTCTAAGCACTTTGGCCCTACCCAGGTGCTGCACAATATTGATCTGAACATTAAGCAGGGCGAAGTTGTGGTCATCATCGGGCCGTCCGGTTCCGGTAAATCTACTCTGCTGCGCTGCATTAACAAGCTGGAAGAGATAACCTCCGGCGATCTGATCGTCGACGGTCTGAAAGTCAACGATCCCAAGGTCGATGAGCGGTTAATTCGCCAGGAAGCCGGGATGGTGTTTCAGCAGTTCTACCTGTTCCCCCACCTGACGGCGCTGGAAAACGTCATGTTTGGACCGCAGCGCGTACGCGGGGCGAATAAAGAACAGGCAGAGAAGCTGGCGAAAGAATTACTGGCTAAGGTCGGCCTGGCCGAGCGTGCGCATCACTACCCTTCTGAACTTTCCGGCGGTCAACAACAGCGTGTGGCTATCGCCCGTGCACTGGCAGTGAAGCCGAAAATGATGCTGTTTGATGAACCAACCTCAGCGCTTGACCCTGAACTGCGCCACGAAGTTCTGAAAGTCATGCAGGATCTGGCGGAAGAAGGGATGACCATGGTGATTGTGACCCACGAGATCGGCTTTGCCGAAAAAGTGGCCTCACGTCTGATTTTCATTGATAAGGGACGTATTGCCGAAGACGGTAATCCGCAAGCCCTGATTGAAAATCCACCCAGCCAGCGTTTACAGGAATTCTTGCAGCACGTTTCCTGATGCGTTGACCTCCCTTCGCCCGAAGGGAGGTTTTCACCAGAATCCTCTCATTTCCATTCTCTTACGCTCTGGCATCTATACTTATCCTTTTGAATTTATTTTCTCATGGGAGGAGTCATGCGCTGGATCCTGTTGGTCTTCTTTTGTCTGCTGAGCATACCGTCTCACGCGGTGACGATACCCGGCGTCACAACCTCGACTTCAGCCGACCCGCAAGCCACCCCCGCAAAAGAGCCTGATGTTGAGCAAAAGAAAGCCGCTTACGCCGCGCTGGCTGACGTACTGGACAATGAAGCATCGCGCCAGGAGTTGATCGGTCAATTGCGCAAAGTCGCGGCAACGCCTCCTCCCGAGCCCGTGCCTGTAATTGTCCCCCCCACGCTAACTGAAGAAAAAACGGTGTTGGAAAACGTGACAGATGTCGGTCGTCACTATAGTGAAGTTCTTTCCGACCGCTTTGCTCAGCTTTACCGCAACATCACCGACGCCCCGCATAAAACCTTTAACCCGCAAACCTTCACCAATGCCCTGACCCATTTTTTAATGCTGGCAGCGTCAGTGTTTGGGTTTTACTGGCTGATCCGCCTGTGCGCGCTGCCGCTGTATCGCAAAATGGGACAATGGGCGCGACGGAAAAACCGCGAACGCAGCAACTGGCTACAGCTTCCGGCAATGATCGTCGGCGCATTTATTATCGATTTATTACTGCTGGCGCTGACGTTGTTTATAGGGCAGATTCTGAGCGATCGAATGAACGCCGGGAGCCGCACCATCGCTTTCCAGCAAAGCCTGTTCCTCAATGCCTTTGCGTTGATTGAGTTCTTCAAGGCGATTTTACGTCTGATATTTTGCCCGACGGTAGCGGAGCTACGCCCGTTTAACATTCAGGATGACGGCGCGCGCTACTGGAATCGCCGTTTGAGTTCATTGAGCAGCCTGATTGGTTACGGACTGATTGTTGCCGTTCCTATTATCTCAAACCAGGTCAACGTGCAGGTCGGTGCGATGGCAAACGTCATCATCATGCTGTGTATCACGCTATGGGCGCTGTATCTTATTTTTAGAAATAAGAAAGAGATCACACAGCATTTGCTCAATCTGGCGGAAAGATCGTTAGCCTTTTTCAGCCTGTTTATCCGCGCCTTCGCGCTGGTATGGCATTGGCTGGCCAGCGCTTACTTCATTGTGCTGTTTTTCTTCTCGCTGTTTGACCCTGGCAACAGTCTGAAATTCATGATGGGCGCAACGTTACGCAGCCTGGTGATTATCGGCATTGCCGCCTTTGTTTCCGGCATGCTTTCGCGTTGGATAGCCAAAACGATTACCCTGTCGCCACATACCCAGCGCAGCTATCCGGAATTACAAAAACGGTTGAATGGCTGGCTGTCGACGGCGTTAAGCGTGGCCCGGATCCTGACGGTGTGCGTCGCGGTGATGCTGCTGCTCAATGCCTGGGGATTGTTCGACTTCTGGAACTGGCTGCATTACGGCGCCGGAGAAAAAACGGTGGATATCCTGATTCGTATCGCGCTGATTCTTTTCTTCTCCGCCATTGGCTGGACGATCCTTGCCAGCCTGATTGAAAATCGTCTGGCTTCCGATATTCACGGTCGCCCGTTGCCCAGTGCCCGTACCCGCACGCTGTTAACGCTGTTCCGCAATGCGCTGGCGGTGGTTATCAGCACCATCACCATCATGATTGTGCTGTCCGAAATTGGCGTCAATATCGCCCCCTTGCTGGCCGGGGCCGGGGCGCTAGGGCTGGCGATCTCTTTCGGCTCGCAAACGCTGGTAAAAGACATTATCACCGGGATCTTCATTCAGTTCGAAAATGGTATGAACACCGGGGATTTAGTCACTATCGGTCCACTCACCGGTACGGTTGAAAGGATGTCCATTCGTTCTGTGGGGGTGCGTCAGGATACCGGGGCGTACCATATCATTCCCTGGTCATCGATAACCACCTTCGCCAACTTTGTGCGTGGCATTGGCTCGGTCGTCGCCAATTACGATGTCGACCGTCATGAGGATGCGGATAAAGCCAATCAGGCGTTGAAAGACGCTGTCGCTGAGCTGATGGAAAAGGACGATATTCGCGGGCTTATTATCGGCGAGCCATCGTTTGCCGGGATCGTCGGGTTAACTAATACGGCTTTCACGCTACGGGTCTCATTTACGACCCTGCCGCTGAAACAGTGGACCGTACGTTTCGCGCTCGACAGCCAGGTGAAGAAACATTTCGATCTGGCCAACGTACGCGCCCCGGTACAGACGTATCAGGTCTTGCCTGCACCGGTGAATGGCCCTCCGTCGGCGGCAAGCGATCAACTGCCGCCAGGGGAGCCAACGCTTTAGCGTTTACGCGCCATAAAACGACGACGCTGATCGTTATCCATAAAGGTCCAGGCAATAAAGCGGCTCTGCTTTTGCCCCTGGGCCATCTCTTTTTTAACCACTTTCACCGCGCCCGCATCCGTTAATGCATGATACAGCGGAGGTAAATTCTCACCGCGCGAAACCAGCGTGGTAAACCACATCACCTGCCGACCAAAGGCCTGGCTTTCGGCGATCATTTTCTTGATGAACGCCACTTCGCCGCCTTCACACCACAACTCCTGCTGCTGTCCGCCAAAGTTCAGCGCATCATCTTTGTCCTGACCCAGATTACGACGCTTACGTTCGCTTCCGGCACGCGCAGAGGCCGCAGAATCATGGAATGGCGGGTTACATACAGTGGCTTCATACTGCTCGTTTTTATGAATGATACCGTTGAAGATTGACGCAGCATCTTTTTGTCGGCGCAAACGAATTGCGCGAGTTAACCCCGGATTGGCGTTAACGATCGCTTGAGCGCTGTGAAACGCTTCGCTACTGGTTTCGCTACCGGTGAATCGCCAGCCGTATTCATGCACGCCAATCAGCGGATAAATACAATTGGCCCCTACTCCCACGTCCAGTACGCTCGCATTTGCCGGAATGGTTCCTGTCGTTTCACCTAACAGGTCGGCCAGATGGTGAATGTAGTCCGCACGACCAGGAACTGGCGGGCACAGAAAACCGTCTGGAATATCCCAGTTTTTCACCGCATAAAAATGCGCCAGCAGTGCTTTATTGAGCGCCTTCACTGCCTGCGGATTGGCGAAGTTAACGCTCTGCTCGCCGCCGGGCGTGAGGATGAGAAATTGCGTCAACTCGGGGGTAACCTGGCATAAAGTCGCAAGATCATAACGGCCATTGTGGCGGTTGCGTGGGTGTAATCCCGGTTTCTGGGGGGACATAGCATTCTCCTTTTAACAGCGGCGTAAGATACCCGCATAACGCCACGCGGTAAACACACTCATCAAGGAAATTTGATTCTTTATGCCTGTTTCATGCCGAATAAATCGTTCAAAAAACAGACGATTCATCATCGATTTTTTGCGGTAAATATCATCCGCAGGCGACCTAAACTTATCAGGCACCACCTGTTGTTTCTCAGAGGATATCACCATGAAGAAATGCCTCACATTACTTGCTGCTACCGTACTAACCGGTATGACGTTCGCGTCCTTTGCCGCACAGCCCAACACCAGCCCAGCCACCGGTCAGCTCCAGGCCTCCGGTACAGTATTCGCTACCGGAGCCTCTAACCTGAGCGATCTCGAAGACAAGCTGGCAGAGAAAGCAAAAGAGCAAGGCGCAAAAGGCTTTGTCGTTAACTCTGCGGGCGGTAAAAACCAGATGTACGGCAGCGCCACTATCTATAAGTAACCCACTTCACTCAGCCCAACTGCATTCGTCCCGAATGCAGTTTCCTGCACGAATGGTCTGAAATCTGATACCGCTGATGCATGGTCGTTTTTCAGCCATCATATTCGCTATACTTATTCTGTAGACAATGACAGGAGGTACATATGGCATCCGGATGGGCAAATGACGACGCAGTTAACGAGCAGATCAACAATACTATTGAAGATGCTGTTGCCCGCGCCCGCGGTGAATTACCGACCGGGGAAAGTCTGTATGAATGCGAAGAATGCGGTAATCCTATCCCACAGGCCAGACGTGAGGCGGTACCGGGCGTACGCTTATGCGTCGCCTGCCAGCAGGATAAAGATTCACATAAATTAGCATTTTCAGGATATAATCGCAGAGGTTCGAAAGACAGCCAGCTACGTTGACTCATCTTTACCAAAAGTTTCAGCGCAGACGATTTCCTTTACGAGCACGCTTTTTCGCATGCTGTGTAGCAAAATGTGCCGTTGCCGCTTTCTCTGTAAAGCGCAATGACAAGAACTGTAAATCCCTCTTTCGAATTTATTAATATTCAATAAGTTATTTGTCATTCAATTTTTTTGATTGATGCCGTCAATTCTATTCGATTTTCTCTCGCATAAAAAAACGTGATACTTCTCACATCGACGAAACAACGTCTTCTTACCAGAACACTGACTAACAGAACAAACCTGCGAGAGATTAATCATGAAAAATATCAAATTTGCCGTTGCCGCCATCGCCCTTTCTACCCTGTCATTTGGCGTTTTCGCTGCCGAGCCGGTTTCCTCCACTCAGGCACAAAGCATGAATAAAATTGGTGTAGTTTCGGCAGATGGCGCCACCACGCTGGATGGTCTGGAAGCAAAACTGGCTGAGAAAGCCGCCGCTGCCGGCGCAACGGGTTACAACATCACCTCCGCTGTCGGCAACGACAAAATGAGCGGCACCGCGGTTATCTATAAATAACCGAAAGAATACCTGTACGACCCAATGCTCCAACCCTCATTGACCCTGTTTGTTACCCTTTGTTTGCCCGTCCGCCACTGGACGGGCTTTTTTTTGCCTACTGTTCCAACCGTTGACGAAACTCTCGTAACACGGTGTCGGACATCCCTATTTGCCGCGCCGCTTCGCAAATTGCCTGCCAGCTTCCGGCATCCAGCGGAATACCTAGTTCCAGCCGTTCCTCACGAGTATTCACCTCCCACTCCCCTGGCAACAGGATCGGAGCGTCATCGGCATGCGGGGACGCTTTTACCCACTCAGCAAATGCCGCGACCTGGTTATCGCAGTCCGGCGCGCCGAACAGTTCCGGGTTCATAATGATGGTGGTCATGCAGTTAATGATGGCGTCCGCGCTGGTCTGCAGGCTCTCCTCATGTGTGGTTTTACCACCAGAAAGCGCGCCGCCCATAATTTCGCACATCGCCGCCAGCGCATAACCCTTGTGTTGAGCGAAGGTCAGCAACGAACCCAGCGGAGAGACCTGCATCACAGCAGGATCGGTAGTCGGTGTACCCTCGGCATCAATCAGACATCCCGGAGCCACCGGTTCCCCCTTATGCCATGCCACGCGGGTTTTGCCAAAGGCGATAGCGCTGGTTGCATAGTCCAGCAACAGCGGGAAGGTATCTTTACGCGGAAAAACGACGCAGAAAGGGTTGGTGCCAAAACGGCTATCGCGACCGTGGAACGGTGCGACCATCGGGATGCCCACCACATTCACAAAGTGCACCGAGACAAAACCTGCCGCCGCACATTGTTCCGCCCAGTAACCAATGCGTCCGATATGGTGCGAATTGTGTAACGCCACGGCGGCGATACCGTACTGGCGCGCTTTTTCAATCCCAAGCATCATTGCCTCGTGCGCCGCCACCTGACCAAATGCGCAATCGCCATCAAGCGTAATCACCGCTCCCGCATCTTTTACCACTTTGGCATGACGGTTGATCTGCAGATGTCCCTGCGAGAAGGAGCGAATATAGCTTGGGATCATGCCGATACCGTGGGAGTCGTGCCCGGCGAGGTTAGAGGCAATCAGATGGTCGGCCACCAGCCGCGCTTCCTGCTCGTTACTCCCCATCTGGTGAAAAACGGCCTGAATGAAGGCGTGCAGCGTTGGCACATGGAAGCGATGTCCACTGTTCATTGTTATCTCCTGTTGTGTCGCGTGTTTGTTGTGTTTCTTATTTTTCAACAAACTATGCTGCGCCACGCCAGTCAGGAGGTCAATAAACGTGCAGAAATTTCACGTTGTTGCAAAGAATGAACCGACAGGCCTGGAAATGGCCTGTCGGGGAAACAAGAATTTAGAAGCTTTGCCCGACGCGAGCCAGACCTTCAGCCAGCGAGGAAGATTCGCCGGTTGCGACCAGGCAGCAGGCCATCTGTATTTTCAACGAAGCCGGAACAGGCTCGCTACCGGCCAGACAACGTTCTATCCAGCGCGCGGTAGTTTCCGGATCTTTTGCCACCGGCAGCGGTACCGGTTCGTCAGGCATCTCACTCTGGCGGTCGTGCAATACGCGCACGCCGGAGGAATCGATCAGGCTTATCTGCGGGCAGCGCTGCGGGTTGGCATACACTTCGCCTTCGGTGCCGTGCATCAACAGACCGCGACCACCGATGTCGCCAAAGAATTTCGCCACGCGCGATACATATTCCGGATGCGACACGCTGGAAAGACGCAGCGCGGCATCTTCAGCAAACGGCGTGGCGAGCTTGGCCAACGTATGCGCGCTGTTACGCACGCCCATTCTCCAGCGCATCGCCAGCTGTTTCTCCAGCGGAGGACACAGCGCGCTCACCGGGATAAACACCGGCTCATGACCATCGAGTTTTGCCTGTGCCTGTCCCGCATGCCGCGTTGGCGTAATGCCCATCAGTTCGAAAATGGTTTCTGTCAGCACGCGGGTTGGATCTTCACTGACGCCGTGCACCACTACCGGAAAGCCCAGCTTGTGCAGTAAAATTGCCAGCAACGGAGTCAGATTCGCCTGCTTGCGTGCGCCATTATAGCTGGGAATAACAATGGGCATGGGTTTAGCAACCGGCGGCGTCAGGCGAAGGGTATGGTTCTGCATCGCTTCGTAAAAACCCAGCATCTCCGCTTCACCCTCGCCTTTAATACGTAGCGCAATCAGTACGCCACCCATCTCAAGCTCCGGTACGTCGCCGTTCAGCATATGGGTATACAGTCCGCGAGCAGTATCCTTATCCAGATCACGCGCGTGGTTTTTCCCTCGCCCAATCTCTTTGATGATTTTGCGGTAATCCATCGATAACTCCTTGCTGTTGCTCACATCGTTAACGCCTGCGGCGGCGCGTGGGTTTCGCTTTTTCTTTTGGTTCTACTATAACGTCTGGCACAGCAGGTTGCTCTATCGGAAATATGGGTAACGCATTCAGTAAACGCTTGCCGTAGTTTTTGGTCAATAAACGCTTGTCATAAATAACCACGTCCCCCCAGCAGCCGTGGCTACGGATGAGTCGCCCGACCTGCTGGATTAAATTAAACGATGCGGCCGGTAAACTCTGCACTTCGAAAGGATAACGATTCAGGCTTTTCAGCCATTCACCCTCGGTGATCACTACCGGGCTGTCGATTGGCGGAAAGGCGATTTTATGAATATGCACCTGCGTCAGCAGGTCGCCTTTCAAATCCAGACCTTCGGCAAAAGATTGCAGACCCACCAGCACGCTACGCTCACCGTTTTGTACCCGTTTGCGGTGTAGCTCCACCAGACGATAGCGCGGCTGATCGCCCTGGACCAGCAACAGCAGACGTAGATCGGCGACATGCTCAAGAAAACGCTGCATCGCCCGACCGCTGGCAAACAGCACCAGCATGCCCTGATGCTTTTTGCTTTCCAGTTGTTCGCGGAAATAGGCGGCCATTTCCGCGATATGCTGCTCTTCGTTCTCCATCAACGGTTCGTAGCGCATCTGCGGAATAACAATTTTGCCTTGCTCAACATGATTAAACGGAGAATCCAGTGCGACGAAGCGGTCACCGGCCTTTTCTTTCAGGCCGCTCATCTCCTGCAGACGCGAGAAACTGTTGAGCGAGCGCAGCGTGGCGGAGGTAACGATAATATGTGGTACGCTGCGCCACAGCAGTCTTTCCAGTTGATCGCTCACGCGGATCCCCACGCAGTGGAACCAGACATGGATCTGCCCGTCACGCACTTCACGCGTCGCCCATTTACTCACCGGAGCGCCTGACGACTGCGCCAGCGAGGCCAGCCGCCACAGTTTGCTTTGCGCTTCGAACATACCCAGCGCCCGGTTCATCTGCAAAATAACCCGATGCAGACGCACAATATCGTGGGTGCCGGTTTTTTCGCTGAGATCGTTGAGGAACAGTTCCGCCAGACCGCGCAGCATTTCCGTGAGCTTAGCCAGGCGCTGACAAATCTCCATCACTTCCGCTGGCAATTCCCCCATCGCAAAACGGTGTTCTGCTTCCTGGGTGGCGGGCATATACAGATTAAGAATATTGTTGAGCGATGAAATCAGTTCATACAGCTCTTCGCAGTGGCCGTTCAGACGCTCGGCATTTGCCAACGGCGGCGTGGTTTTGGGGCGAAACTGCTCCAGGCAGGTTGCCACTAACTTACAAAACAGATCCAACTGTAGTCGATACCAGGGGGCGCTGATTTCCGCACTCATCTCCAGCGCATCGCGTGCAACGTCCGGTAAGTGGTGGCCTTCATCAAGCACCAGCAGCAGGTTTTTCGGCTCCGGCAAAACAGCTTCACTTTCCATGGCGGCCATCACCAGCGCATGGTTAGCAACCACCACTTCGGCTTCCTGAATCTCCCGGCGGGCAACAAAAAAAGGACATTCACGATAATAGTGACAATTCCGATTCAGACAGCTGGCCTTATCGGTGCTCAGGCGTTGCCAGAGTCCGTCATCAATAGCGATATCCGTGTGATCGCGCAGCCCGTCCCATTTATAGGTGTCGAGGTCGCCTTTCAGCCTGGCGCAGCGCTTTTGTTCTTCCTGGTTATTTGGCGTCAGGTCATCGTCGAGAAAAGCCAACAGATCCTGCTGATTGGGTTCAGTACTGGCAAGCGCCGCTAAGTTACGCGGGCAGACATAGCGCCCACGACCGAACGCGGCGGTAAAACGCAGGTCAGGAATAATTTTGCGCAGTAACGGCAGGTCTTTGCTGTAGATCTGATCCTGCAAAGCGACGTTGGCGGTACTAACCACCAGCGTTTTTTGTTCTTCACGGGCAATGGCGATTCCCGGAATTAAATAGGAGAGGGTTTTCCCCACCCCAGTCGGCGCTTCAATCGCCAGATGCCGCCCTTCTTCCCCGGAGAGCGTTTTCGCGACGTCAGCAATCATCTGCCGCTGCGGTGCCCGGGGGATAAAGTCGGGGATCTGTTCCTGAAGCGCCTTGTACCAGGCGGCGATTTGCGCTTTCAGCGCAGCCGTAAGTGCCATGAGAAAACCTGAAATACTGTATAAACAGCCACTATTGTGGCACATTTCAGGCGCTGGATGTACCTTTTTCCCTCATTCTGGAAAGCGCTTCGCAGCGTTGACTTAAATTGCCGGGAACCCTATACGGCCTACAGTCAGGTACATTGCAGGCCGAATAAACGTGTCGGTTAATAGTATCCCAGCAGCTTCCACCACAGCATACCCACGGCAAAAA
Source organism: Citrobacter sp. wls706 (assembly GCF_005281305.1). Lineage (NCBI taxonomy): Bacteria > Pseudomonadati > Pseudomonadota > Gammaproteobacteria > Enterobacterales > Enterobacteriaceae > Citrobacter > Citrobacter sp. wls706. The sequence goes on from NZ_SZXG01000034.1 coordinate 109,786, forward strand.
TGATAATGACATTTGCCGTCACCACACAGAGGTTGATTTTGTAAAAGCGCGGGCGTTCAAAATAACCCTGGGCAAAATAGATAGGGCCAGGTCCACCACCGTATTCCGTATTGCCCCACATCAGATTACTGAAGATACCAAAGCAAATCGCGACCATCATCGGCGGTGCGCCCGCAGCGATCGCCGTTGCCGCAAAAGGGGCATACAGCGCAGCCACGTGGCCGGTGGCGGTCGCAAAGAGGTAATGGACGTAAATATAGAGGATCCCCAGCAAAATAAAGGACTCTATCGCGCCAAATCCCTGAATACCGCTGCCCAGTTTTATCGTCATCCATTTAATAAAGCCCAGATCGGCAAGCCCGGTTGCCAGGCTAATAATGACGCTAAACCAGATCACCGTGTCCCACGCTGCATGGTCATTGAGCAGGCTTTTCCAGCTGACTGCGCCAGAGGCGAAAAGATAAGCAGCCAATCCCAGTCCAACCGAGGTTGCCGATAATCCCGTGATTAAGCTGGTGCCCCAGCCGACCAATGCCAACACGAAGCCAAACGCGACCTTTTTCTCATTACCGCTCATCGCACCGAGTTCACCGAGCGCCTGCTTGCCCATCGCTTTTGCCTCTGGCGTACGTTTAAGCTCAGGATCCAGCAACTTATAGACCAGAAGCGGCATCAAACAGAAACAGACCATCGCAGGAACAACAGCGGAAACAAACCACCCGCCCCAGGTTATCTCGACGCCTAATGAGGATTTAGCCAGACTCGCCACCAGCGGATTTGCCGCCATCCCGGTGAGGAATATCGCCCCGGTAATGGGCGTAAACTGAAAGCACACCATGGTTAAAAAATCACCAATACGCTTGCCGGTTACTCCCGGAGCCGAACCTAATACGTCATTGATTGAACGAGTGATAGGGAAAATAATCCCTCCGGAACGGGCTGTCACTGACGGCATTGCCGGAGCCATAATCAGATCGGATACCCCCAGCGAATAGGCAATACCCAGGCTACTGCCGCCAAATAGCGATAACATTTTATACGCGATACGTTTCCCGAGCCCTGAGGTAACAAACCCCAGAGAAAGAACATAGGCGCAGAAGATGAGCCATACCGTACCGGAAGCAAACCCTGACAGCGCTTTCGCCTCTGGCAAGGTCTTGGTAAAAATCACCACACAAAGCGCAATCAACATTACCGCCCCCGAAGGGAGCGGTTGGGTAAGAATGGCGGCAATGGTCGCGGCAAAAATAGCAAACATATGCCAGGCCTGAGGCGTCAGACCATCAGGTACGGGATAAAACCAAATTATCCCCCCAATCGCCAGCGGTATCAGGAACGCCAGAATGGATTTTCCCGCGACAGAATTCGTTGACATAAAAATATCCTTATTCCGTTAGCCCGAGAACCTTCATTTCTGCGACATATATTTGGCCAGCACCTGATCGACCATCGCGGGTGCCATTCCCAGGTAATTTGCCGGGTCGGTCAGTTTCTCAATCAACTGCGGATCCAGTCGTTCTGCAACAGATGGCACCGCATTCAGCACATCAGCCAGTCGCCCCCCCTGTTCGTTGACGATACGGCAGGCGTCGTACACAACATCATGCGCATCCTGACGACCGATGTATGGCGCCAGTCCCATCATGACCGCCTCAGCCACTATCAGGCCGTTGGTCATACCGAGGTTACGTTTCATCGCCGCTTCATCGACTATCAGCCCCGCCAGCATAAAATTGGCCTGATGCAACGCCCCTGCGCTGAGGACGAAACTTTCCGGGATAGCAATCCATTCCGCATGCCACGGCCCGGTCGCCCGTTCCAGGTCCTGCACCATCGCATCCAGCATCAGTCCCGCTTGCTGACGCACGCCTTTAGCACAGGCCAGCATCAGTTCGCTGGAGATCGGGTTGCGTTTCTGCGGCATGGTACTGCTGGCGCCACGCCCTTTAACAAACGGCTCATACAGCTCGCCAAACTCATTGGCTGCCAGCAACATTACGTCGTAGGCAATCTTACCCAGCGAACCAGTAATCACCGCTAACAAGTTAACCGCTTCGGCAAAACCATCACGCGCGACGTGCCAGGTGGACGTCGGAACATTCAGTCCAAGCTCTTCCATCATCGCTTTTTGTACCGCCAGCCCTTTATCCCCCAGCGATGCCAGCGTACCAGCTGCACCCGCAAATTCGCCGACCAGAACACGAGGACGCGCCTGGGTAAGACGTTCCGCGTGGCGTTCAAACATATCCAGCCAGATGGCCGCTTTATAACCGAAGGTCACGGGCAAAGCCTGTTGTAAGTGGGTTCTCCCGGCCATTGGCGTATCACGGTAGCGACGTGCGAGGTCTGCGAGCGTCGCTCGAAGTTTGTTTATATCGGTCTCAATTAACGTGAACGCATCACGAATTTGTAGGACTACCGCGGTGTCCATAATGTCCTGAGTGGTTGCCCCCCAGTGCACATAGCCGCCGGACTCGCCAGCCTGTTTAGAAATCTGGTGCACCAGCGGTAGGATCGGATACCCCACTATTTCGGTTTCATGGCGCAATAAATCAAAATCGAGCGTGTCGGCATTACATTTCTCGGCAATTTCCTGCGCCGCCGCCTCAGGTATTACGCCACAGCGCGCTTGAGCCTTAGCCAACGCAACCTCCACTTCCACGTATTTGCGCACCAGCTCGCGATCGTCAAACACCGCGCGCATCGCCGGTGTGCCGAAAGAATCCCTGAACAGAACAGAATCAAGTACATTCGAAGCCATAAATCCCCCTGGAAAATCTGATAATGATAAGATGCTTGTTTACGGCGGTTTGTTGGATATTCAAACGCCGCCGCAATGTCCAGACATTATCAAATGTCCGTACATTTAAATGTACGGACATTTATAGTATTCATAAGAAATGTAGGGAATAGTCCGTACAAATTTTCGTGATAAAGATCACTAATATTTTGATGAAACTGCGATGAAAGAATCTCTGTACAAGCGAATAGCACGTGAACTGGCACAGCAAATTTCGGTGGGAACCTTTGCCCCCGGCTCGCTGTTTCCTACGGAAATGGAACTGTGCGAAACATGGCAGGTCAGCCGCCACACCATGCGTGAGGCGTTAAGGGAATTAACAGAGCAAGGTTTGATTTCACGGCGTAAAGGCGCAGGCACCCGCGTTTGCGAACCTAAGGCTAACGGCGTCAATCATCCGCTATCGCATCTTGAGGATCTGCTGCTGCTGGCCAGGAACAATCTGCGCGTCATCAAGAAAATCGATGAGATTGTGGCGGACATAGAGTTGTCCCAGTTGATTGGCTGCCCGCCAGGTTCCCGATGGCTGCACATTGCCAGTACCCGTGAAGATGCGCAAAACCCGGACGCGCCAATTTGCTGGACCGACAGTTACGCCAGCACGGATTACGCCAAGCTGCGCACGTACATCCGCGATGATCCGCACTCATTAATTAGCGATCTGATCGAAACGCACTACGGTATTAAAAGTCATGAAGTGCATCAGACCATTACGGCTGTCGGCGTACCCAAAAAGGTGGCAAAGATACTCAATGTAACACCTGATTCTCCGGCGATGAGAATTGTGCGTCGTTATCTGGACAGAGATGGGAAAGTATTTGAGACGACGATTTCGATTCACCCGGCAGGACGCTATACCTGCTCAATCGTGCTGAAATCGCAAAGCTCAGGGGAATGATTGACCTAGCCGGCCTACACATTATGTAGACCGGATAGCGTGTTTATACTGCCATACAGCTGGTGAATTACTGCGCTGAAGACGGTCTGCGCGGACGGCGCGGTGGACGAGGCTTATCGCCTGCCGGTTTGCCTTCGCCGCTACGCGGTTTCGCTTTTGGCGCACCGCCATCCTGACGACGCGGCTGCTGGCCACGTCCTGCTCCGCCCTGACCGCGACCGCCACCACCACGCTGCTGGCGACCGTTCTGAATCGGCTCAGCTTTGATGGACGGGTCTGGCTCGTAGCCTGGCGTTGCAATACGCGGGATCTCTTTTTTCAGCAGCTTCTCGATGTCGCGCAACAGTTTGTGTTCATCGACGCACACCAGAGACAACGCTTCGCCGGTGGCAGCCGCACGACCGGTACGACCAATACGGTGCACGTAATCTTCCGGGACGTTCGGCAACTCGTAGTTCACCACGTGCGGCAGCTCTTCAATATCCAGCCCACGCGCGGCAATATCGGTTGCCACCAGCACGCGAATATCACCGGATTTAAAATCGGCCAGCGCACGCGTACGCGCCCCCTGAGATTTGTTACCGTGGATCGCCGCGCTGCGGATGCCGTCTTTATTCAGCTGTTCTGCCAGATGGTTCGCACCGTGTTTGGTACGGGTAAACACCAGCACCTGCTGCCAGTTGCCCTGACCAATCATCTGCGACAACAGTTCACGTTTGCGTTTTTTATCCACGAAATGCACATGCTGAGTCACCTGCTCAGACGCGGTATTACGACGCGCCACTTCGATTTCCAGCGGGTTCTGCAGCAGCTTTTCGGCCAGCGATTTAATATCGTCAGAGAACGTTGCCGAGAACAGCAGGTTCTGGCGTTTTGCCGGCAGTTTGGCCAGAACGCGACGAATGTCATGAATAAAGCCCATATCCAGCATGCGGTCAGCTTCATCCAGCACCAGAATTTCCACCTGATCCAGTTTCACCGCATTCTGGTGTTCCAGATCGAGCAAACGACCCGGGGTGGCAATCAGCACGTCTACACCGCCACGCAGCTTCATCATCTGCGGGTTAATGCTGACACCGCCGAAAACCACCAGCGAGCGAATATTGAGATACTTACTGTAATCACGAACGTTTTCGCCAATCTGGGCTGCCAGTTCGCGAGTGGGCGTGAGGATCAGCGCACGAACCGGACGGCGGCTTTTACCATGCGGCTGATGAGTAATCAGGTGCTGCAACAGCGGCAGGGTAAAACCTGCCGTTTTCCCCGTACCGGTCTGGGCGCTGGCCATCAGATCGCGGCCTTCCAGCACGGCAGGGATCGCCTGCTGCTGAATAGGGGTAGGTTCACGGTAACCCTGCTCGGCAACGGCACGTAAAATATCAGGGTTCAAACCAAGGGAATCAAAAGACATAACAACTCCGAACCGCCCTGACCGTTACCGGTGTCGTTTTCAGGGAGATACACACAATAGAGATGACAAAAACCACAATGTCATGAAGGGGCGGAGTGTAGCAGTTTTTGTGATGTACCGCATAAATTATCCCTTCAACGGAAAATAACCTCGCAGACTGGACAAGGTTGCACATCAGTCATAATCTTAATCAATCGATTGATTAAGATCAGAGTCGTGCCATGAATACACCCACCATGACAACCAAAGGTGAACAGGCGAAAAATCAGCTCATCGCCGCCGCGCTGGCGCAGTTCGGCGAGTATGGTCTGCACGCCACAACGCGCGATATCGCCGCGCAGGCCGGGCAAAACATTGCGGCCATCACCTACTATTTTGGCTCAAAAGAGGATTTATACCTCGCCTGCGCCCAGTGGATTGCTGATTTTATTGGCTCACAGTTTCGCCCGCATGCAGAAGAAGCCGAACGTCTGTTTGCTCAGCCGGAGCCGGATCGTGGCGCGATGCGCGAACTTATCCTGCGCGCCTGTAAAAATATGATCATGCTGTTAACCCAGGACGACACCGTTAACCTGAGCAAATTTATCTCGCGCGAACAGCTTTCACCCACCGCGGCTTATCAACTGGTGCACGACCAGGTTATCAATCCGCTGCATACCCACCTGACGCGCCTGATTGCTGCCTATACTGGTCGCGATGCCAACGATACCCAAATGATTCTGCACACCCACGCCATACTCGGCGAAGTGCTGGCCTTTCGTCTGGGGAAAGAAACTATTCTGTTGCGGACGGGCTGGTCACAATTTGATGAGGATAAAACTGCGCTGATTGAGCAAACCGTTACCTGTCACATCGATCTTATTCTGCAAGGTTTAACGCAAAGGAGTCTGGAGTCATGAAAAAACCTGTCGTTCTCGGGCTGGTTATCGCGGCCCTCGTTGCCGTGATTGCCGGTGGAACGTGGTGGTATCAAAGTCGGCAAGATAACGGTCTGACGCTCTACGGCAACGTCGATATCCGTAGCGTCAATCTGAGTTTTCGCGTCGGCGGCAGGCTGGCCTCGCTGGCGGTTGACGAAGGCGACGCCATTACCGCTGGTCAGGTGCTGGGCGAACTGGACCACGCGCCGTATGAAAACGCATTAATGCAGGCAAAAGCGAATGTTGCCGCTGCCCAGGCGCAATACGATCTGATGCTGGCTGGTTATCGTGAAGAAGAGATTGCGCAAACCGCAGCGGCGGTCAAACAGGCGCAGGCCGCCTATGATTATGCGCAAAACTTTTACAATCGCCAGGTAGGACTGTGGAAAAGCCGCACCATCTCAGCTAACGATCTGGAAAACGCCCGTTCATCACGTGACCAGGCGCTGGCCTCACTGAAATCAGCCCAGGATAAACTCGCCCAGTATCGCAGCGGTAATCGTGTGCAGGATATTGAGCAGGCGAAAGCCACGCTCGAACAAGCACAAGCTGAGCTGGCGCAGGCTGAGCTGAATTTGCATGACACCACGTTAACCTCTCCGTCTGACGGCACGATTCTCACCCGGGCGGTTGAACCGGGTAGCATGCTGAACGAAGGAGGCACGGTACTGACGCTATCACTCACGCGTCCGGTCTGGGTTCGCGCCTACGTTGACGAACGAAATCTGAGCCAGGCGCAGCCAGGACGCGAAATTCTGCTCTACACCGATGGCCGCCCGGATAAGCCTTATCACGGTAAAATTGGCTTCGTGTCGCCCACAGCCGAGTTTACCCCGAAAACGGTCGAGACCCCTGACCTGCGTACCGACCTGGTTTATCGTCTGCGCATTGTGGTGACCGACGCAGACGATGCGCTGCGCCAGGGAATGCCGGTAACAATAAAGTTTGGCGATGAGGCGCGGCATGACTGACGCCGTCATTACGCTGAATGGGCTGACGAAAAACTTTGCCGGAATGGAAAAACCGGCCGTCGCCCCGCTCGACTGTACCGTTCATGCCGGCTACGTGACCGGGCTTGTCGGGCCGGACGGCGCGGGCAAAACCACGCTGATGCGCATGCTGGCGGGTTTGTTAAAACCCGACGCCGGAAGTGCTGCGGTAATTGGTTTTGATCCCATCAAAGACGACAGCGCCCTGCATGCCGTGCTGGGTTATATGCCACAGAAATTTGGCCTGTACGAAGATTTAACGGTTATGGAGAACCTCAATCTCTATGCCGATTTGCGCAGCGTCACCGGTGAAACGCGAGAAAAAACCTTTGCCCGGCTACTGGAATTCACCTCGCTGGGGCCATTTACCGGACGACTGGCTGGCAAGCTTTCCGGTGGCATGAAACAGAAGCTCGGGCTTGCCTGTACGCTGGTCGGCGAACCCAAAGTGTTGCTGCTGGATGAGCCAGGTGTCGGCGTCGACCCTATTTCCCGTCGCGAGTTGTGGCAAATGGTCCATGAACTGGCGGGCGACGGGATGCTGATCCTCTGGAGTACCTCCTATCTGGATGAAGCTGAGCAATGTCGTGATGTGTTGCTGATGAATGAAGGCGAATTGCTGTATCAGGGCGATCCGACCCAGCTTACGCAGACGATGGCCGGACGCAGCTTTTTAATGAGCAGCCCGCAGGAAAATAACCGCCGACTGCTGCAACGCGTGTTAAAACTGCCGCAGGTCAGCGATGGGATGATTCAGGGGAAATCCGTCCGTTTGATCCTGAAAAAAGAGGCCACGGCCCAGCAGATTCAGGACGCGAACGGTATGCCGGAGATAACCATCAACGAAACCGTTCCCCGTTTCGAGGATGCTTTTATCGATTTACTCGGCGGGGCCGGAACATCAGAGTCGCCGCTGGGTGCTATCCTGCATACCGTGGAAGGCACGCCTGGCGAAACGGTGATCGAAGCCAAAGCGTTGACCAAAAAGTTCGGCGATTTTGCCGCTACCGACCATGTAGACTTTGCCGTGCAGCGCGGCGAGATTTTTGGCCTGTTAGGCCCCAACGGCGCCGGAAAATCCACCACCTTTAAAATGATGTGCGGTCTGCTGGTTCCCACCTCCGGCAAAGCGCTGGTGCTGGATATGGACCTCAAAGTCAGCTCCGGCAAAGCGCGTCAGCATCTGGGCTATATGGCGCAGAAATTCTCCCTGTACGGCAACCTGACGGTTGAACAGAATCTGCGTTTTTTCTCCGGCGTCTACGGCCTGCGCGGTCGAGCGCAGAAAGAGAAGATCGATCGCATGAGTGAGGCATTTGGCCTGAAAAGCATCGCCTCCCACGCTACCGACGAGCTACCGCTGGGCTTTAAACAACGTCTGGCGCTGGCCTGCTCGCTGATGCATGAGCCAGATATCCTGTTTCTCGATGAACCCACTTCCGGGGTTGATCCCCTTACCCGTCGAGAATTCTGGTTGCATATCAACAGTATGGTGGAAAAAGGCGTCACGGTGATGGTGACTACCCACTTTATGGATGAGGCGGAATATTGCGATCGCATCGGGCTGGTGTATCGCGGCAAACTGATCGCCAGCGGCACGCCGGACGACCTGAAAGCAAAGGCTGCCGATAGCGACACACCGGACCCAACCATGGAGCAGGCGTTTATTACGCTCATCAATGACTGGGATAAGGAGCATACGCATGAGTAACTCCGCGCTCTCATGGCGACGCGTACGCGCGCTGTGCGTAAAAGAGACGCGCCAGATCGTCCGCGATCCCAGCAGTTGGCTGATTGCGGTGGTGATCCCGTTGTTGCTGCTGTTTATCTTCGGCTACGGGATCAACCTCGACTCCAGCAAGCTGCGAGTGGGAATTTTGCTCGAACAGCAGAGCGAAGAGGCGCTGGATTTTACGCACACCATGACCGGTTCGCCGTACATTGACGCCACCATCAGCGATAACCGTCAGGAATTGATTGAGAAAATGCAGGCCGGGCGCATTCGCGGGCTGGTGGTGATCCCGGTAGATTTTGCCCAACAAATGGCGCGACCCGGCGACACAGCCCCTATTCAGGTGATTACTGACGGCAGCGAACCGAATACCGCCAACTTTGTGCAGGGTTATGTCGAAGGTATCTGGCAGATTTGGCAGCAACAGCGGGCAGAGGATCGCGGGGAATCGTTCAAGCCGTTAATCGATGTGCAGACCCGCTACTGGTTTAACCCGGCGGCTATCAGCCAGCACTTTATTATTCCCGGGGCGGTAACCATCATCATGACGGTGATTGGCGCGATCCTCACCTCGTTAGTGGTGGCGCGTGAATGGGAGCGCGGCACCATGGAAGCTCTGTTGTCTACCGAAGTTACCCGCGTTGAGCTGCTGCTGTGCAAACTGATCCCCTATTACTTTTTAGGCATGCTGGCGATGCTGCTGTGTATGCTGGTGTCGGTGTTTATTCTTGGCGTGCCCTATCGCGGCTCGTTGTTAATCCTGTTTTTTATTACCAGCCTGTTCCTGCTCAGTACGCTCGGTATGGGCCTGCTTATCTCCACCATCACCCGTAATCAGTTTAACGCCGCGCAGGTTGCGCTGAACGCCGCTTTCCTGCCCTCGATTATGTTGTCGGGGTTTATCTTCCAGATAGACAGCATGCCGGCGATTATCCGCGCGGTGACTTACATTATTCCGGCGCGCTATTTCGTCAGCACCCTGCAAAGCCTTTTTTTGGCGGGCAACATTCCAGTGGTGCTGGTTATCAACGTGCTGTTTTTAATCGCTTCGGCGGTAATGTTTATTGGCCTGACGTGGCTGAAAACCAAACGTCGGCTGGATTAAGGGGACGGGCATGTTTCATCGTTTATGGACATTGATTCGCAAAGAGCTGCAATCGCTATTACGCGAACCACAGACGCGAGCCATTCTGATTCTACCGGTGCTGATTCAGGTCATTCTGTTCCCGTTCGCCGCGACGCTGGAAGTGACCAACGCTACTATCGCTATCTATAACGAAGACAATGGCAAACACTCGGTGGAGCTTACCCAGCGCTTCGCCCGCGCCAGCGCCTTTACGCATGTCCTGTTACTGAAAAGCCCACAGGAGATCCAGCCCACCATCGACACGCAAAAAGCGCTGCTGCTGGTGCGCTTCCCGGCCAACTTTTCGCGGAATCTGGATACCTTCCAGCAAGCGCCCATGCAAATTATCCTCGATGGACGTAACTCAAACAGCGCGCAAATTGCCGCCAATTACCTGCAGCAGATCGTGAAGGAGTACCAGCAGCAGCTGATGGACGGCAAGCCAAAACCGAACAACAGCGAACTGGTGGTACGTAACTGGTATAACCCGAATCTGGACTACAAATGGTTCGTGGTTCCGTCGCTGATCGCCATGATCACCACCATCGGCGTGATGATCGTCACCTCGCTGTCGGTGGCCCGCGAGCGCGAACAGGGCACGCTCGATCAACTGCTGGTCTCCCCGCTAACCACCTGGCAGATATTCATCGGCAAGGCAGTGCCCGCGCTGATTGTGGCCACTTTTCAGGCCACCATTGTGCTGGCGATCGGCATCTGGGCTTATCACATTCCGTTTGCCGGTTCACTGGGGCTGTTCTATTTCACGATGGTGATTTATGGGCTGTCGCTGGTCGGTTTTGGTCTGCTGATTTCATCGCTGTGCGCCACCCAGCAGCAGGCGTTTATCGGCGTATTTGTCTTTATGATGCCGGCGATATTGCTCTCAGGCTACGTCTCGCCGGTCGAAAATATGCCGGTATGGTTACAGAATCTGACGTGGATAAACCCGATCCGCCATTTTACGGACATCACGAAACAGATTTACCTGAAGGATGCGAGTCTGAAGATTGTCTGGGGAAGTTTGTGGCCGCTGTTGGTGATAGCGGCCACAACCGGCTCAGCGGCGTATGCGATGTTTCGCCGCAAGGTGATGTAGCTTTTTGTCTTTCGCCAACAGCGACACCACGGCGGGTCCGGCAAGGATCACCAGCCCCGCCAGGGCCAGCAAGACGTTGTTTTGCAGCACGCGCGACAGCAGCCACAGTACGATCATCGCGGCACCGAAATACCACGTCGTAGTGAGTTCTTCCAGCACATCCGCCACGTCGCGCCAGCGCTGTTCATGGTGACGTTGCAAGGCCAGCATTAATAAAACCGTTACGCCGTAAACGACGCATAATCCCAGGCCGACGTGCACCAGCGTGCCGCTCATCCAGCCCATTACCAGCAATGCCACTACCAGTAAATGCAACACAATCTGCCAGCAACTTAGACCCGTTGCGACACGAACACGTTGTTGCCACCTCATGGCTTTTCTCCTGAAGGATTTTCGACTAATTGTTCAGAGTACCGGACTTTACGGAAAATTCCGCAACACCGCATCTTTTTGTGACGACGACTACACTATTTTAATCAGGAAAGTGACGCCAACGGGAGAATCATGGCCAGACAAACAGAACGGTTTTCATTCAATGTGCTCACCATTAATACTCATAAAGGGTTTACCGCCTTCAATCGGCGTTTTATTTTGCCTGAGTTGCGGGAAGCCGTCAGAACGGTCGGGGCGGATATTGTGTGCCTGCAAGAGGTAATGGGCGCACACGAGGTGCATCCTCTGCATGTGGAAAACTGGCCGGACACCACGCACTACGAATTTCTGGCGGATACCATGTGGAGCGACTTCGCTTATGGACGTAACGCCGTGTATCCGCAAGGGCATCACGGTAACGCCGTGCTGTCGCGCTATCCTATTGAACATTATGAAAATCGCGATGTGTCGGTCGGCGCGAGTGAAAAACGCGGGGTCCTGTACTGCCGCATCGTGCCGCCGATGCTCTCCCACCCGGTTCACGTGATGTGTGTCCATCTCGGTTTGCGTGAAGCTCACCGTCAGGCCCAGCTCGCTATGCTGGCAGATTGGGTGAATGCCTTACCTGAGGGTGAGCCCGTTGTGGTCGCCGGAGATTTCAACGACTGGCGACAAAAAGCCAATCATCCGTTGAAAGCCAATGCCGACCTTGACGAGATTTTTACCCGCGCCCACGGTCGCCCGGCGCGGACGTTTCCGGTGCAGTTTCCCCTGCTACGTCTCGACAGGATCTATGTGAAAAATGCGAATGCCAGCACCCCAACGGCGCTGGCGCTGCGTCACTGGCGACATTTGTCCGATCATGCCCCTCTGAGTGCGGAGATTCATTTATGAAATTTGGCTGGCGTGAAGGCAATCAAATTCAACTACTGGAAAACGGCGATCAGTTCTACCCCGCCGTGTTTGACGCCATTGAACAGGCGCAACAAAAGATTATCCTCGAAACCTTCATCTGGTTTGAGGATGCGGTCGGAAAACAGCTGCATGCCGCGCTGCTGAGTGCAGCACGTCGCGGCGTCAAAGCCGAAGTACTGCTGGATGGCTATGGCTCGCCGGACCTCAGCGACAGCTTCGTTAATGAGCTAACCGCAGCTGGCATTGTTTTCCGCTACTACGATCCGCGCCCGCGTCTGTTCGGCATGCGCACTAATCTCTTTCGCCGTATGCATCGTAAAATTGTGGTCATTGATGACCGCGTTGCTTTCGTCGGCGGCATCAATTATTCCGCTGAACATATGTCTGATTACGGCCCTGAGGCCAAGCAGGATTACGCCGTACGCGTTGAAGGTCCCATCGTGGCCGACATCCTGACATTCGTACTGGAAAACCTGCCGGGCCAGAGCGCCGTACGCCGCTGGTGGCGACGTCATCATCGGGCAATCGAAAATCATCGGCCTGGCGAAGCGCAGGTGCTGTTTGTCTGGCGCGACAACGAAGAACATCGCGATGATATTGAACGCCATTATTTGAAAATGCTTACCCAGGCCAGACGGGAAGTGATCATTGCCAATGCCTACTTCTTTCCCGGTTATCGCTTTCTGCATGCCCTGCGTAAAGCGGCCCGACGCGGCGTTCGGGTAAAACTCATCGTGCAGGGTGAACCGGATATGCCGATTGTGAAAGTGGGCGCCCGCCTGCTGTACAACTATCTGGTAAAAGGCGGCGTCCATGTCTATGAATATCGCCGTAAACCTCTGCATGGCAAAGTCGCGCTAATGGACGATCATTGGGCGACGGTAGGCTCCAGCAATCTTGACCCGCTCAGCCTGTCGCTGAATCTGGAAGCGAATCTCATTATTCATGACCGTGCGTTTAACCAGACTCTGCGCGATAACCTGAACCCTATTATTGCGCAGGACTGCAAGCGGGTTGATGAATCCATGCTGCCCAAACGCACCTGGTGGAACCTGACTAAAAGCGTGCTGGCGTTCCACTTTTTACGCCATTTCCCGGCGCTGGTCGGCTGGCTACCCGCACATACACCACATCTGACCGAGGTAGAACCGCCCGCACAGCCTGCCATGGAAACGCAGGATCGCATTCAAACTGAGGATGTCGGAGGAAAATCCTGATGGCCAAAGCACATCCGCGCTGGCGGTTAGCGAAAAAAATACTCACGTGGCTATTTTTCATTGCCGTCATCGTGTTGCTGGTCATTTATGCCAGCAAGGTCAACTGGGAAGAGGTCTGGACGGTAATCCGGGATTACAATCGGACTGCCCTGCTCAGCGCCGTGGGGCTGGTGATCGTCAGTTATTTACTCTACGGCTGCTATGACCTGCTCGGCCGACATTACTGTGGGCACAAGCTGGCAAAACGCCAGGTCATGCTGGTGTCGTTTATCTGTTACGCCTTCAACCTGACGTTAAGCACCTGGGTGGGCGGTATTGGGATGCGTTACCGGCTCTACTCGCGCCTCGGGTTGCCGGGGAGCACTATTACGCGGATTTTTTCGCTGAGTATTACCACCAACTGGTTGGGCTATATTCTGCTGGGCGGTTTTATTTTTACCTTTGGCGTGGTCGAGCTGCCCGCGCATTGGTATATCGATGAAGGTACGCTGCGCATTTTAGGCATTGCGCTGCTACTGATTATTGTCGTTTATCTTTGGTTTTGCGCCTTCGCTAAACATCGCCACATCACCATCAGGGGCCAAAAGCTGGTGCTGCCCTCCTGGAAATTCGCCATCGCGCAAATGGCGATATCCAGTACCAACTGGATGGTGATGGGAGCCATTATCTGGCTGTTGCTGGGTCAGGATATCAACTATTTCTTCGTGCTGGGCGTGCTGCTGGTGAGCAGTATTGCCGGGGTTATCGTACATATTCCGGCGGGGATCGGTGTGCTGGAGGCGGTCTTTATGGCGTTGCTGGCGGGAGAAGATACTTCTCAAGGCAAGATTATCGCCGCCCTGCTTGCGTATCGCGTCCTCTATTATTTTATTCCGCTGCTGCTGGCGCTTATTTGCTACCTGTTGCTGGAAAGTCGGGCGAAGAAGCTGCGGGCGAAAAACGAGAGGGCAATGGCGAAATGATGGTGTATATAGTGCCGGATGCGGCGTAATGCCTTATCCGGCAACAGATAATTAACGACGATTGCCGAAGATGCGCAGCAGCATCAGGAACAGGTTGATAAAGTCCAGATACAGCGTTAGTGCGCCAAGAATCGCGTATTTGCGCAGATTAGAACTGTCACGCAGATCGATCTGCTCACCGATGTTTTTCAGCTTCTGCGTGTCATAGGCGGTCAGACCGACAAACACAATCACCCCAATGTAGGTTACCGCCCACATCAACGCTTCGCTCTTCAGCCAGAAGTTAACCAGTGAAGCCAGCACAATACCGATTAGCGCCATAAACAGCATATTGCCGAAACCGCTGAGATCGCGCTTAGTGGTATAACCGTACAGGCTCATGATGCCAAACATCCCGCCGGTGACCACAAAGGTACTGGCGATAGACGAGTAGGTATAGACGATGAAGATGCTCGACAGCGTTAACCCGGTTAACGCCGAATAGAGCATAAACAGCGTGGTTGCCACACCGGCGCTCAGCTTTTGCACCATGCCGGACAAAACGAACACCAGCGCAAGCTGGGCGATAATCAGGCCAAAGAAGGTGATTTTACTGGAGAAGACAAACATCATCACCGCGGGCGTATTTGCCGCATACCAGGCGATAAACGCCGTCAGCAACAATCCGCAGGTCATCCAGCCATAAACCTGCGCCATATACGTTTGCAGGCCGGAACGCGCCTGCACAATAGAATCGGATCGTGGGAATCGGTCCATGACAATCTCCTGAATCAGTATGAGCCTACAACAATTGTACTCTACCAGCGTTTTGCTGCTAGCTTATCGCTGTCACGGGCATCCACCCAACGTTCACCTTCCGGCGTGGCCTCGCGCTTCCAGAACGGTGCGCGAGTTTTCAGATAATCCATAATGAACTGCCCGGCATCAAACGCGCTACTACGATGCGCGCTGGTCACGCCAACAAAAACAATTTCATCACCGGGCCACAGCGCGCCAATGCGATGGATCACCGTCACGCGACCTAATGGCCAGCGCGTACGCGCCTCGTCGACAATCTCCGCCAGCGCTTTTTCGGTCATGCCGGGATAGTGTTCCAGCGTTAACGCCTGCACACTGTCGCCGAGATTGTGGTTACGCACTTTACCGGTGAAGGTCACCACCGCGCCGTCTTCATCGCGCTCGGCAAGCCAGGGATACTCTTCCCCAACGCTGAACGGCGCATGCCCGACAACAATTCGCGTCTCAGCCATCTTAACCTCCGGTTACCGGTGGGAAGAAAGCCACTTCATCACCCGCGTTAAGAGGGTGGTCAAAACTGACCAGCGTCTGGTTCACCGCCGCCAGCAGCTTGCCGTCTTCCAGCGCCAGCGCCCAACGATCGCCTTTCGTCGCCAGATGCTGGCGCAGCGCTTCGACCGTTGCAAATTCAGCGGTGACCTCTAACGCATCCGTGTTGACCAGCTCACGGACCTGGGCAAAGAAAAGAACCTTAATCATGCGCATCCACCTTAAAATCGCCCGACTTACCACCACTTTTTGCCAGCAGGCGCACCGGACCAATCACCATGTCCTTTTGTACCGCTTTGCACATGTCGTAGATGGTCAACGCCGCCACGGAGGCCGCCGTTAGCGCTTCCATTTCCACACCGGTTTTCCCGGTCAGCCGACACAGCGTCTCAATGCGTACACGGTCGTGTTCCGGTTCGGCGTGCAGGTTGACTTCGACCTTGCTCAGCATCAGCGGGTGACACAGCGGGATAAGATCCCAGGTCCGTTTGGCGGCCTGAATACCGGCAATGCGCGCCGTGGCGAAAACGTCGCCTTTATGGTGGCTACCATCAATAATCATCGCCAGCGTTTCGCTACGCATTGTCACGAATGCTTCAGCACGCGCCTCGCGTACCGTTTCTGCTTTGCCAGAGACATCCACCATATGGGCTTCGCCAGCGGCGTTAATATGAGTCAGTTGCGACATACTTATTTCTTCAAATGTGGGTGGAAATTACACGGACGCGTACGGGCATCAAGCTGCGGCGCAATGATATTTTCCCAGGCGGTACGACACGCTTTGGTCGAACCCGGCATGGCGAAAATCAGCGTTTTATTCGCGACCCCAGCAATTGCCCGGGATTGCAGCGTCGCGGTGCCGATCTCTTCAAACGAGAGCATACGGAATACTTCGCCAAAACCCTCAACTTCTCTGTCGAACAGCGGTTGCAGCGCTTCCGGCGCCTGGTCGCCTTCGGTCAGTCCGGTGCCGCCGGTAATGAGCACGACCTGCACATCGTCACTGGCAATCCAGGCGGAAACCTGGGCGCGGATGGCATAGCGGTTCTCTTTGACAATCGCCTTGTCAACAATCTGATGGCCCGCTTCCAGCGCCGAGTCACGCAGGTAGTGACCAGAGGTGTCATCCTCTTCGCCGCGACGGTTGGAAACAGTAAGAATAGCAATGCGTGTCGGGATAAATTCAGCGCTTACCTGACTCATGAAAACTCCTTTTAGCGATCAGCCGCCAATGTAAGATAAGTTTTGCGTAATACCGGTATTGTTCTGATGCAGGAAATGGGTCTGCTTTTTCTCCAGCAGCGCGGTTGAAATGCGTTCTTCCAGCGCGGATTGCTGAGCGTCATCTTCCAGCAAGTCACGCAGGCTTACGCCGCCTTCACCAAATAAACACAGATGAAGCTTGCCGACAGAGGAAACGCGCAGACGATTACAGGTGGCGCAAAAGTCTTTCTCATAAGGCATGATCAGACCAATTTCGCCAGCATAATCTGGATGACAGAAAACTTGAGCCGGACCGTCGCTGCGCTGGCGAAGCTGGTGGATCCAGCCGCGACGCAGAAGCTCATCGCGCAGTACTTGCCCTGAGATATGATGCTTACGGAAGAGAGAACTGCCCTCGCCCGTTTCCATCAGTTCAATAAAACGCAGTTGAATAGGACGGGGTTGGATCCACGCCAGGAAGGTGTCCAGTTGATGATGGTTTACATCGCGCATCAGCACAGTGTTGACCTTCACTTTTTCGAAACCGGCATCAAAGGCGGCGTCAATGCCCGCCATCACCTGCTGAAATTTGTCCTGCCCGGTAATGGCGTGAAACTGACGGGCATCGAGACTGTCGACGCTGACGTTGAGTGCCGTCAACCCGGCATCGCGCCAGGCCGCAGCATCGCGCGCCAGACGATAACCATTGGTCGTTACCGCAATCTGACGGATGGCGTCGTTTTCACGCACAGCGGCAATAATGTCAGTAAAATCGCGACGTAATGAGGGTTCGCCCCCTGTCAGGCGCACTTTTTCCGTCCCCAGGCTGGCGAACGCTCGGGTGACGCGGCGAATTTCATCAACGGTCAAAAAGCCGTTATTGGTGACTCCACCGGGCTTATAGCCATCCGGCAGGCAGTAGGTGCAACGAAAGTTACACACATCGGTAATCGACAAACGTAAGTAGTAAAACTTACGCGCGAAAGCATCGGTAAGTTGAGAGCCCATGTACACCTTTCCAAATACGGGAGACGCAGTCATTTCTTCCTGCGCCCTGGTGACAATCTCGTTCGAGCATTGCCACGGCCAAAGCACCGTATCATTTGACCCAGGTGCAGAGGCTAGAGTGTTTATACTCATCATACTTTGAGTACGTAGTGGTTATGCCGATACTAGCGTGTAAATGGCGATAATGCCAAGCACACTTACGCTGTATAAATGTGTATATAGCGTCATGATCGTGCAATTTCGCTACAGAATAAGCAAAAACCACAGTTTTGCATTGATATACATCATCTTGCTGTCAGGTGCATGTCATCAGAAAGGGGTAGATCGCCGAAAATTAATTTCGGCAAATGCCAACTGGATAATTGCTGAAAACACGCTATTTACGGTACTGTAGCGCCGATCAATTGATATCAGGAAACTCTATGCGCACTCGCACGCTGGCAGATTTAGATCGCGTTGTCGCTCTCGGCGGAGGGCATGGATTAGGACGCGTTCTCTCCTCACTTTCCCCTTTAGGTTCACGACTGACGGGTATCGTAACCACCACCGATAATGGCGGCTCCACGGGGCGTATTCGTCGTTCTGAAGGCGGCATCGCCTGGGGTGACATGCGTAACTGCCTGAACCAGTTAATTACCCAACCCAGCGTTGCATCCGCTATGTTTGAATACCGTTTTGGCGGTAATGGCGAGCTTTCCGGACATAACCTCGGAAATTTAATGTTAAAGGCGCTCGATCACCTCAGCGTGCGGCCTCTGGAGGCCATTAATTTAATTCGCAACCTGCTGAAGGTGGATGCGCATTTAATTCCGATGTCAGAGCTGCCGGTGGACCTGATGGCTATTGATGATCAGGGGCATGAAGTCTATGGCGAAGTGAATATCGATCAGCTCACTATCCCTCCTCAGGAACTGATGCTGTCGCCAAAAGTCCCCACCACGCGAGAAGCGGTTGAGGCAATCGCCGAAGCGGATTTGATTCTGATAGGACCAGGCAGTTTTTATACCAGCCTGATGCCGATCCTGCTGCTCGACGAACTGGCGCAGGCATTACGGCGTACCCCCGCCAGGATGGTCTACATTGGCAACCTGGGTCGCGAATTAAGCCTGCCAGCAGCCAGCCTGACGCTTAACGATAAGCTGGCAATCATCGAACAGTACGTTGGCAAGAAAGTGATAGACGCGGTGGTTGTCGGCCCGAAAGTAGATGTTTCCGCCGTTACCGACCGCATTGTGATTCAGGAAGTGCTGGAAGCCAGCGATATTCCGTACCGTCATGACCGTCAGCTGCTGCACCGCGCGCTGGAGAAAGCGGTACAGGCATTAGGCTGAACGGACCTGCCTGATGCGCTGCGCTTATCAGGCCGACAAACGCAAACACCCCGTAGGCCGGATAAGGGGATACCCCGCATCCGGCACAAGTTTACGATGCCGCAATAAATAACTCGCGCAGTTGATGCAGTTGATCGCGGATCGTCGCTGCCTCTTCAAATTCGAGATTCTGCGCATGCTGCATCATTTGCCCTTCCAGCTCGTGAATCTTTTGCTGCAAGGCTTTTGGCGTCATATCCAGTTCGACAACGTCAGACTTCGTACCCGCACGTGACTTCCCTTTGCCCTTCGCCTTGGTCTTCGCAATATTCTGACCCAGCGCCAGAATATCGACCACTTTCTTGTTCAGCCCCTGCGGCGTAATACCGTGCTCTTCGTTGTAACGCTGCTGCTTCTCGCGGCGACGTTCAGTTTCACCAATCGCCCTGGCCATCGAGGCGGTAATTTTATCGCCGTAGAGAATCGCCTTGCCGTTGATGTTACGCGCCGCGCGACCAATGGTCTGGATAAGTGAGCGTTCAGAGCGCAGGAACCCTTCTTTGTCTGCGTCCAGAATCGCCACCAGCGAGACCTCAGGCATGTCCAGGCCCTCGCGTAACAGGTTGATACCCACCAGCACGTCAAACTCGCCCAGGCGCAGGTCACGAATGATTTCCATACGTTCCACGGTATCGATGTCGGAGTGCAGATAGCGCACCCGCTCGCCGTGCTCTTCGAGGTATTCGGTGAGGTCTTCCGCCATGCGTTTGGTGAGCGTGGTGACCAGCACACGTTCGTTAATCGCCGCACGCGTGCGGATCTCCGACAGCAGATCGTCAACCTGCGTCGCCACCGGACGCACTTCTATCACCGGATCCAGCAGGCCGGTCGGTCGTACCACCTGATCAACCACGTCATCACCGGATTTCTCCAGCTCATAGTTCCCCGGCGTTGCCGAGACGTAGATGGTCTGCGGGGCCAGCGCCTCAAACTCTTCAAATTTAAGCGGACGGTTATCCAGCGCCGAGGGCAGACGGAATCCGTATTCGACCAGGGTCTCTTTACGCGCCCGGTCGCCACGGTACATGCCACCAATTTGCGGAATAGTGACGTGGGATTCATCTACCACCAGCAGACCATCGGCCGGCAGGTAATCAAACAGCGTCGGCGGCGGCTCGCCTGGACCGCGTCCGGACAGATAGCGGGAATAGTTTTCAATCCCCGAGCAATAACCCAGCTCGTTCATCATTTCCAGATCGAACTGTGTACGCTGGCTTAAGCGCTGCTCTTCCAGCAACTTGTTATTCGCCAGCAAATTTTTACGGCGGTCTGCCAGCTCGACTTTAATTTCTTCCATCGCCTGCACGATACGTTCGCGCGGCGTGACGTAGTGCGTTTTCGGATAGATGGTGTAGCGGGAAATGGTCGATTCAACCTGCCCGGTAAGCGGGTCAAACAGCGACAAACGCTCGACTTCCTCATCGAACAGTTCCACGCGCAGCGCAATGTCGTCGGATTCAGCCGGGAAAATGTCGATAACTTCACCGCGCACGCGGAAGGTCCCGCGCTGGAATGCCTGATCGTTACGGGTATATTGCAGCTCCGCCAGACGACGCAGGATCGCGCGCTGGTCGATAATCATCCCCACCGTAAGGTGCAGCATCATTTTCAGGTACAGGTCCGGGTCGCCCAAACCATAAATGGCGGAAACCGACGCCACCACAACGACGTCACGACGTTCCAGCAGCGCTTTGGTCGCCGACAGACGCATCTGCTCAATGTGTTCGTTGACCGATGCATCCTTCTCAATGAAGGTATCAGAACTCGGTACGTAAGCTTCCGGCTGATAATAGTCGTAGTAGGAGACAAAATATTCCACCGCGTTTTCCGGAAAGAACTCTTTCATCTCACCGTACAGCTGCGCAGCAAGCGTCTTGTTAGGCGCCAGCACCATGGTAGGACGCTGTAGGTCCGCAATTACATTCGCGATGGTGAATGTTTTCCCCGAGCCCGTCACCCCCAGCAGCGTCTGATGCGCCAGACCGTCCTCTAGACCTTCTTCCAGGCGACGTATCGCCTCAGGCTGATCGCCAGAGGGTTTAAAAGCGGAATTTAGTTTGAACGGTTTACTCATGAGCAGCTACCTGAAGCAATGGGCGGGCAGGTGTGTAATTTTACTCGCAGTAGTATATTTTGCCAGTAAAATATACTGGATGAAAAAACAGTAACGCGCCAGAATATTTCTGTTACACCCGTCAAATGGCCGTGGCTGCAGGCCAAAATTTGCCCCCAGACAAAATAAAACACCAGCAAAAATGTGTTATCCCCAAACCAATGCCTTTTTTAACATTTGTCAAGCCAGCCGATGAAAGTTTTATGGCAACACATGACACTTCTGCGACAGCCATTGATTTTATCTAACCACCTGTAATTTAATGATTATTATCTCAAGCCGTCTTTCGCATCAATTTAGTCGCAGGCCGCGTCTTCTCTCGCTTACATTGTGTTTTCTAACCCTAATACACAAGGTTATCCACAGGAATAGTGGATAACTGCCTCCAGCCCGTGTGGACTGTAGCCTGGCAAAAACGCACTGACTCTCTTTTCCGAGGGGATAAAAAAAAATTATCGCTATTTTTTGATATTTATCAGCTAACGAGGCGGTCAGTGAGAGCCGAGATCTTGCTCGCATTTTCACCATATTCTTGTCCGCGTACTGCAATAGCGACCAGCGTTATTTCCCGCCTCGATTCAACCGGCTGATGCCGTCAAAGACAAAATGCTGAGATCGAGATAACGTCCGGTCGATGCCTGCTCAGGATCTTCTGCCAGCCAGGGAATTTCCCCCAGCCCAGGTGCCGGAATCACGCGCTTCAGCGTCGCCATGTATTCCGCATGACGTTTGCCGGGCGGCGTCACATCATTGGCTACCCATCCGGCAAGCGTCAGTCCGGCCTGCTGCACCGCCTGGGCGGTCAGAATAGCGTGATTGATGCAGCCGAGCTTAACGCCAACCACCAGAATCACCGGCAACTGCTCCGTTTTGACCCAGTCGGAAAAACTCAGCGTTGGCGAAAGCGGCGTAAACCATCCCCCTGCCCCCTCCACCAGTACCCAGTCAGCCTGCGCTTCAAGCGTGCGTAACCCTGCAGACATCACGGAAGCCTGAATGGGACGACCTTCATCGGCGCTGATGATATGCGGCGAGGTGGGTTCAGCGAAGGTATAGGGATTAATCGCCGCGTAATCGACCGCCACAACGCTATGGCGCTGTAGGGCCAACGCATCGCTGTTTCGCAGACCTTCAGCGGTCATTTCGCTGCCAGACGCCACCGGCTTGTAGCCGACGGTTCGCAACCCCAGCTGTCCCGCAGCCTGAAGCAACGCACAGCTGGCGATAGTTTTACCGACTTCGGTGTCCGTCCCGGTGACAAAATACGTTTTAGTCACGTTGAATTACTCCTAAAAAAAGATGGTAGGTCAGCGGGTATTTCCCCTGCTGACAGGGCCAGGCTAACTGTAGCTGGCGCAGCTGAGCGCGCGTTAGCACACGCTGCTCGCGCCCATCATGCAAATGCGTCGCGCCAATGCCTTTTAGCGAGCGCATGGCGCTCAGCGCATCATCAAACCACAGCGTGACGGCATGAGACTGGTATTCAACATCCCAGTCATACAGGGCGTTTTCCAGTTGTTCCACGGGCAAAAAACGGTTGGCATGCTCCCGATCGTCAACCGCCTGCCAGGCCTGACGAAGTTCCGGCATCGACCCCTGCGCCAGGGTACTAAACGCCACCGTCCCGCCAGGACGCACCACCCGGTAAAGCTCGCTTAACGCGCCGCGCAGGTCGCTACACCACTGTACGGCCAGATTACTCCAGGCCAGGTCAAAGCTCGCGGTTGCCTGCGGGATGGCTTCGATATCCGCCAGCAGATAGTGATGGGCGACATCGTGACGCTGCGCTTCAGCCAGCATTTGCGATGACAGATCCAGCGCGCAAACCTCGCTCCCCTGCTCGCGCCAATAGCGACTCATACGCCCCGGCCCACAGCCCGCATCCAATACCTGCGAGAACGTACTGCCATCCAGTAGCGCCAGTAACGCATCGGCACTCTGACGCTGTAACTCTGCGTGTTGCTCATAGTGAGTGGCAGCGCGGCCAAACGCGGCGGCAATCGCCTGTTTATTGACCTGCGCCATGCAACACCTCCAGTAGACGATCGATATCCTGCACCTCATGTGCCTGCGTCAGCGTCAGCCGTAATCTGGCCGTACCGGTGGGCACCGTCGGCGGGCGAATTGCCGTCACCCAGCATCCCTGTTGTCGAAGCGCATCCGCCAGTTGCAAGGCTTTATGGTTATCGCCAACAATCAGCGGCTGAATAGCACTGGTAGAATTCGCCAGCGTTAAGCCCGCCGTATTCACCCCAGCGCGAAAACGCTGGATCAGCATCGCTAACTTTTCCCGGCGTTCATCGCCTTCACGGCTGCGGATCACCGCCAGCGCGGCGCGCAGGGCCTGAGCCTGCGCCGGAGGCATACTGGTGCTGTAGATCAAATGGCGGGCAAACTGCAACAGATAGTCGGCCACGCTGTCAGAACACAGGATTGCCGCGCCGCTGACGCCAAATCCTTTACCAAACGTCACCACTAACAGTTCGGGTTTGACCTGCTGTCGCCAGCAGGAGCCGCGCCCTTCTTCACCGGTTACGCCAACGCCGTGCGCATCGTCCACCAGCAGCCACGCACCGTGACGTTCCGCCACCGCGTGGATTTCAGCGAGCGGCGCGCTGTCGCCGTCCATGCTGAACACGCCTTCAGTCACCACAAGCTGCTGCCCCGGACAGGGGACAGTCAGCAGACGATCCAGATGTTGCGGATCGTTATGGGTAAAGCGACGTAAAACAGCAGGGCTAAGGCTGGCGGCCTCCAACAGCGAGGCATGGCTAAGCCTGTCGGCGACAATGCGATCGTCTTTTTCCATCAATGCGGCTATCACCGCCTGATTAGCGGCAAAACCGGAGATAAATAACAACGCCCGCGAATAGCCCAGCCACTGCGCCAGCTCTTCTTCCAGCGCCTGGTGAGCCACGGAATAACCGCTGACATGACCCGATCCGCCGCTGCCGACGCCAAAACGTTCAGCTCCCTGCTGCCACGCGCAGATAATCTGCGGATGGTGGCTTAAGCCAAGGTAGTCGTTGCTGGAGAAATTCAGATACTGGCGGCCGTCGGTCTGCAACCAACGACCTGCGCCCTGGGTCACCGCATAGCGCCGACGCCACGCATCAGCGCAACGACGCGCCGTGAGCGCATCGTCAATTTTTTGCTGCCAGGTCATACGGTTGCCGCGTTGTAGTAATCGTCGGTATCCGGGGTACGCAGCGCCTGCTCCAGACGTTGTTGCTGTTCGTTATCCCCTGCCAGCACCGCCGTTTGCTGCGGGTTGAGACCCAGCTTGCGGAACAACAGCAAATCTTTATCTTCATTCGGGTTCGGCGTGGTCAGCAATTTGCAGCCGTAGAAAATCGAGTTAGCCCCGGCCATAAAGCACATCGCCTGGGTTTGCTCGTTCATCTGCTCGCGCCCGGCAGAAAGACGCACGTAAGAGGTTGGCATCATGATGCGCGCCACGGCGATGGTACGGATGAAATCAAACGCGTCGACGTCGTCGTTATCCGCCAACGGCGTGCCCTTCACTTTCACCAGCATGTTGATCGGCACACTTTCCGGCGGCGTCGGCAGATTGGCTAATTGCAAAAGCAGACCGGCGCGATCGGTGACCGTTTCGCCTAATCCGACAATACCGCCTGAACAAACTTTAATCCCGGCTTCGCGCACTTTATCCAGCGTATCCAGACGTTCCTGATAAGACCGGGTGGTGATGATATTGCCGTAAAATTCCGGCGAGGTGTCGAGGTTGTGGTTGTAGTAATCCAGACCCGCATCGGCCAGGCGCTGGGCCTGGGTTTCGTTGAGCGTGCCCAGCGTCATGCAAGCTTCCAGCCCCAATTCTTTCACGCCCTGAACCATCTGTTCCAGGTAAGGCATATCGCGCTCGTGCGGGTTCTTCCACGCCGCCCCCATGCAAAACCGCGTTGAACCAGCCTGCTTCGCCTTACGCGCCGAGTCCAGCACCTGTTCCACTTCCATCAGGCGTTCCGTTTCCAGACCCGTTTTATAGCGGGAACTTTGCGGACAATATTTGCAGTCTTCCGGGCAGGCGCCGGTCTTAATCGACAACAGCGTACTGACCTGTACCTGCTGCGGATCGAAGTGCTGACGATGAACCTGTTGCGCTTCAAACAGCAGATCCAACAGTGGTTTTTCAAATAATTCGGTGACTTGCGACATTGTCCAGCGAGAAGAATGAGCCATATTGGTATACGTTTCGTTGTCAGTTTGGTGTAGACTCGTAAACCTAAATCTTTTTAATTTGGTTTACAAGTCGATTATGACAACGGACGATCTTGCGTTTGACCAACGCCATATCTGGCACCCTTACACCTCCATGACCTCCCCGTTGCCGGTGTATCCGGTGGCGCGGGCCGAAGGTTGCAAACTGATTTTAGCCAGCGGCGAGCGGCTGATTGACGGGATGTCATCCTGGTGGGCGGCGATCCACGGTTACAATCACCCGCAGTTGAACGCCGCAATGAAAACGCAGATTGACGCCATGTCGCATGTGATGTTTGGCGGCATTACCCATGCCCCGGCCATCACGCTGTGTCGCCAACTGGTGGACATGACTCCCGAAGCGCTGGAGTGCGTTTTTCTCGCGGATTCAGGTTCGGTCGCCGTGGAAGTGGCGATGAAAATGGCGCTGCAATACTGGCAGGCTAAAGGGGAATCTCGCCAGCGTTTCCTGACATTTCGTAACGGTTATCACGGCGATACCTTCGGCGCGATGTCGGTCTGCGATCCCGACAACTCAATGCACAGTCTGTGGACAGGGTATCTGCCGGAAAACCTGTTTGCACCTGCGCCGCAAAGCCGCATGGGCGGCGAGTGGGACGAACTGGACATGGTGCCTTTTGCCCGCCTGATGGCCGCGCATCGTCACGAGATTGCGGCGGTGATCCTCGAGCCAATTGTGCAGGGCGCTGGCGGCATGCGCATGTACCATCCTGAGTGGTTAAAGCGTATCCGTAAGATGTGCGACCGGGAAGGCATCCTGCTGATTGCCGATGAGATTGCCACCGGATTTGGCCGCACCGGCAAGCTGTTTGCCTGCGAGCACGCCGATATTACGCCGGATATTTTGTGCCTCGGCAAAGCGTTAACCGGCGGAACGATGACCCTTTCCGCGACCCTGACCACCCGCCTGGTCGCAGAAACCATCAGCAATGGCGAAGCGGGCTGCTTCATGCACGGCCCGACCTTTATGGGCAATCCGCTGGCTTGTGCCGTCGCCTCCGCCAGCCTGTCGCTTCTCAACACCGGCGAGTGGCGCTCGCAGGTCGCGGCCATTGAAGTACAGTTGCGTGCAGAACTCGCTCCGGCGGCGGACTCCTGTTGGGTCGCCGACGTACGCGTGCTCGGCGCAATCGGCGTGATAGAAACCCCCCAGCCGGTAAATATGGCGGCATTACAGAAGTTCTTTGTTGAACAGGGCGTGTGGGTCCGACCGTTTGGCAAGCTGATCTATCTGATGCCACCGTACATTATTCAGCCCGAGCAGTTGCGCCGCCTGACTCAGGCCGTCAATGAAGCTGTGCGCCATGCAACATTTTTTAGCGATTAATCAGCGGTAAGCTCTACGGTTTCTGGCTACACTTTTTGGCTAACGAGAGGAGTCAGTATGAAACTAATCAGTAACGATCTGCGTGATGGGGAGAAGCTTGGGCATCGTCACGTCTTTAACGGCATGGGATATGACGGGGATAATATTTCCCCGCATCTGGCATGGGATGATGTGCCCGCCGGGACTAAAAGCTTTGTCGTGACCTGTTACGATCCTGATGCGCCCACCGGCTCCGGCTGGTGGCACTGGGTAGTCGTAAATCTGCCTGCGGATACCCGCGTTCTCACGCAAGGCTTCGGCTCCGGGCTGGTTGCACTGCCGGACGGGGTGATTCAGACCCGTACGGATTTTGGTAAAGCCGGTTATGGCGGCGCAGCGCCGCCGAAGGGGGAAACTCATCGCTATATCTTTACGGTTCACGCACTGGATGTAGAGCGTATTGATGTCGATGAGGACGCCAGCGGCGCGATGGTTGGATTTAATGTTCACTTCCACTCGCTCGCCAGCGCCTCGATTACGGCGATGTTTAGTTAAGTGCTGTTGTGCCGGATGTCGGCTTCGCCTTCATCCGGCCTACAAAGCAGACCGTAGGCCTGCTCCATCAGGCAATTTTCTACAGAAATTCAGGCAGCAATTTCAGCAACGTTCCCTGCGCTAACAGTTCGGTCGCGGACGCAATATCCGGGGCGAAAAAGCGATCCTGCGTATAGTGGGCAACCCGCTCGCGTAGCGCCCGGCGCGCTTGCTCGAGCAATGGACTTGAGGTTAACCCTTCACGTAGATCGATTCCCTGACACGCCGCCAGCCACTCGACGGCAATCACGCCGCGCGTATTCGCCGCCATCTCCCACAGCCTGCGACCCGCCGCGGGAGCCATAGAGACATGATCCTCCTGGTTGGCGGATGTCGGTAAGCTGTCTACGCTATGCGGATGCGCCAGCGCTTTGTTCTCGCTCGCCAGCGCGGCAGCCGTCACCTGAGCAATCATAAAGCCGGAGTTAACTCCGCCATTTTTCACCAGGAAAGGCGGCAGTTGCGACATGTGTTTATCCATCATCAGCGCAATGCGTCGCTCCGATAACGATCCGATTTCCGCAATCGCCAGCGCCAGGTTATCCGCCGCCATCGCCACGGGTTCAGCATGGAAGTTGCCGCCGGAAATCACATCGCCCTCTTCGGCAAACACCAGCGGGTTGTCGGAAACCGCGTTAGCTTCCACCAGCAGAACATCCATCACCTGCCGCATTTGCGTCAGACATGCCCCCATCACCTGCGGCTGACAGCGCAGAGAATACGGGTCCTGCACTTTTTCACAGTTATGATGCGACTGCGAAAGCGCACTGGAATCCGTCAACACATGACGGTACAGCGCCGCGGCGTCAATCTGTCCGCGTTGTCCTCGCGCGGCATGAATCCGCGCGTCAAACGGACGACGGGAGCCCAAAACGGCTTCGGTGGTCAGCGCCCCGCACACCGTTGCGGACGCAAACAGCTCCTGAGCTTCAATTAGCCCACGCAGCGCAAAGGCCGTCGAAGCCTGGGTGCCGTTGAGCAGCGCCAGCCCTTCTTTCGCTTCCAGCGTTATCGGCTCCAGCCCGGCCTTTTTCAGCGCTTCGGTCGCCGGGAGCCATTCCCCCTGCCAGCGCGCCTTCCCTTCGCCCAGCAGCGTCAAAGACATATGCGCCAGCGGGGCCAGGTCACCCGATGCTCCTACGGAGCCTTTCGCCGGGATCAGCGGATACACCTCGGCATTCACCAGCGCAATCAGCGCTTCAATCACGCTCAGGCGAATACCGGAAAAACCGCGCGCCAGGCTGTTGATTTTCAGCACCATAATCAGACGCACCATCGCGTCGTCCAGCGCCTCGCCGACGCCAGCCGCATGGGAAAGCACCAACGAGCGCTGCAGATTCTGCAAATCTTCTGTGGCGATACGGGTCTGGGCCAGCAGTCCAAAACCGGTATTAATACCGTATGCTGTACGGCCTTCAGCGACAATGTTATTGACGCAGGCGACGCTTGCGTTAATGGCGTCAATCGCGCTGGCATCAAGGCTTAGTTGGACCGGTTGCTGCCAGATGTCGCGGAGCTGTGCAAAAGTCAGTTGGCCCGGCGTTAATGTCATGGTATTCATCTCAGCGTTTCCCCTGCGTCGCAGCAACCATCGGCAAATTCAATCCTTCTTCGACAGCACATTCCACCGCAATATCATACCCGGCGTCAGCGTGGCGCATCACCCCAGTGGCCGGATCGTTATGCAATACCCGGGCAATACGCGCAGCGGCTTCATCAGTGCCATCACAAACAATGACCATCCCGGCATGCTGGGAGAACCCCATTCCCACTCCGCCACCGTGGTGCAATGACACCCACGTCGCACCGCTGGCGGTGTTCAGCAGCGCATTCAGCAGCGGCCAGTCGGATACGGCGTCAGACCCATCGCGCATGGCTTCGGTTTCGCGGTTCGGACTGGCAACGGAGCCGGAGTCCAGATGGTCACGGCCAATAACAATTGGCGCGGACACTTCCCCCCTGCGCACCATTTCATTAAACGCCAGCCCCAGCTTTTGGCGCCATTCCAGGCCGACCCAGCAGATACGCGCCGGTAAGCCCTGGAAGTTAATCCGCTCACGCGCCATATCCAGCCAGTGATGTAGATGCTTATCGTCAGCCACGATCTCTTTCACTTTGGCATCGGTTTTATAAATATCCTGCGGATCGCCGGAAAGCGCCACCCAGCGGAACGGGCCAATACCACGACAGAACAGCGGTCGAATATACGCTGGCACAAAGCCGGGGAAATCAAAGGCATTTTCCACGCCCATCTCTTTGGCCATCTGGCGAATGTTATTGCCGTAATCAAACGTCGGTACGCCCATTTTGCTAAATGCCAGCATCGCTTCGACATGCGTTGCCATTGAGCGTTTCGCCGCCTGCACCGTGCCCTGCGGATCGGACACCGCTTTCACCTGGTACTCTTCCCAGCTCCAGCCGGACGGCAGATAACCATGCAGCGGATCGTGGGCGCTGGTCTGGTCGGTCACCATATCCGGGCGCACACCACGTTTCACCAGCTCCGGCACAACGTCGGCGGCATTCGCGCACAGCGCAATGGAAACCGCTTTACCCTCACGGGTGTACTTATCGATACGCGCCAGCGCATCGTCCAGCGATGTCGCCTGCTCGTCCACGTATCGGGTACGCAGACGAAAATCAATGCGGCTTTGCTGACATTCAATGTTCAGCGAGCATGCGCCCGCCAGCGTCGCGGCTAACGGCTGCGCCCCGCCCATCCCGCCCAGCCCGGCGGTTAGCACCCAGCGTCCGCTCAGGTTACCCTGATAATGCTGACGCCCGGCCTCAACAAAGGTTTCATACGTCCCCTGCACGATGCCCTGACTACCAATGTAGATCCAGCTCCCGGCGGTCATCTGACCGTACATCGCCAGTCCTTTAGCATCCAGCTCGTTGAAGTGCTCCCAGGTTGCCCAGTGCGGAACCAGGTTAGAGTTAGCAATCAGTACACGCGGGGCGTTGTCATGGGTTTTGAACACACCGACCGGTTTACCCGACTGGACCAGCAGGGTCTCATCGCTCTCCAGTTGCGTCAGCGCATTAACGATGGCGTCGTAACATTCCCAGTCACGCGCGGCGCGGCCAATCCCGCCGTATACCACCAGCTCATGCGGATTTTCCGCCACGTCGGGATCCAGGTTGTTCATTAACATGCGCAGCGGGGCTTCGGTCAGCCAGCTTTTGGCCGTTAAGGTGGTGCCACGCGGGGCACGAATATCCTGCTGACGATATTTGCTATGGGACATGACAGAAAACTCCTCACGAACGTCGGATAGATAAGTAACATATACTTGTCTATACAAGCTGCCGCAAGAATGATTTTAACAATTAAGATACATTTTTATTATATTGCGTCAGCAATCACGGTTTTGGTATCCCGACATCAGGACATAAACCGTCCTTGCAGGCGATAGCGGGAACCCGGAAACAGCAAACGGGCATGAGAGACAATGGATGACGCGGACCAGGTTTTGCGGCGGATCAGCAAGCAGGGATCGTGTTCTTTGATATTCAGCAACGCGCACTCTTCAGCACTGGCGCGTACCGCTTCGACAATGTGCTCACCTTCCGTTAAAGGGGCGATCAGCGACAGGTAAGCGTGCGGCGTGGTCTGGCTGTAATCCTGCGCCAGATACTCCGGCACAATCTCCGCATTCACACAGCGATCTTCAATTTGTACCGGCAAATCGTTCTCGTAGTGCACCATGATGGAGTGAAAAATGGGGGTGCCTTCTTTAACGTTTAACACCAAAGCCTGCTGCGCGTTGGCCAGGGTTCTTTCCAGCGTCAGAACTTCACAACGGTGCTGATGCTGACGCGCGTTGATTTCATCCGCAATGCTGCGAATTTCAAACAGCGCAGACTGACCTTTTGGCTCGGCGACAAACGTCCCCACCCCCTGCAAACGTACCAGCAACCCCTCATCCGTTAACTCACGCAGTGCCCGATTGATGGTCATTCGGCTAAAACCATACTGTGCCACCAGCTCTGCCTCAGACGGGATACGATCGTGAGCTTGCCAGATGCCGCTGGCAATTTTTTCGCTGATCTCCTGTTTTACCTTTTCGTAAAAAGGGGCCGGAGCAGAACGGGATGGGAGCATGCGTGTGCCTTCCTTAAGCTGAAATGTGAATGGGTATAGTTTACAGACATTACCCGAACCTGATAAGCGTAACGCCCTCAGGCATGTCAGTGCCACCAGTGCGCAATTTGCCAGCCTAATCGCGCCGCAACGCGTGCCGCTCTGCCATCATCGTCAAAGCGTGGATTAAATTCAACCATATCCACCGCCTGCAGTTTACCGCTACGACAAAGGGGTTCAATCAGCCCCAACAGCGTCGCCAACGGTACGCCCAGCGCAGCGGGCGCTGACACCGCGGGCATTTCCCAAACCGGCAGCACGTCAAGGTCGATAGTCAGATAGATGACATCCACGCCAGAGGCAAACTGCGCCAGCTGGGCTTGTGCCGACTCACAGTGCAAATCTTCCACCACGGTGACACCGAGCCGCTGCGCTTCATCCCACAGCGCCTGGGTATTTGCCGCCCGACTGACGCCGATACAGGCATAGTGAAATCCGCGCTGCTGTTCATCGCAAAGGTGCGCTAACTGACGAAACGGCGTACCGGATGTGGCCTGTTCGGCATGACGCAAATCGAGATGCGCGTCGAAATTGATGATGCCCACTTTTGCCTGCGGGAACGCATCCAGCACGCCAGCGCCATGCGCAAACGCGGTTTCGTGCCCTCCCCCCAGTACCAGGGTACGCATATTCTCCTGCTGACAGCGCTGTACCGCCTTGCGTAGCGCCTGCTGCGCACCCTCAAGGTCGGGGGCCTGCGCCACAATATTACCCAGATCCACCAGCCGCTGATGCCCGTCGTGACTGGCTAAATTCGCCAGCGCTTTACGTAGCGCGTCTGGCGCTCCGGCTGCTCCCGTGCGCCCCTGATTACGTTTAACGCCTTCATCACAGGCAAAACCAAGCAGTGCTATCTGCTCAGAGTACATTTCCGGGGAGAACGCCGGACTCAGCGTAATGGTCTGAAACAGGCGCAGCGCAGTCGGTGACTCGGCGCGGTCATCTCGCCCCTGCCAGAGCGCAGGAGAAGCAGGTTGCCAGTTAGTCATGCAGGTTGTCCTTTGAATACACGTTGGTAGAGCGGGTTACGCCCAGGCTCATAGAGGATCTCGACCGGGAGTTCGGCATCCCACACCACAAAATCGGCCACAAACCCGGCCTTCAATTGACCGTGAGTGGCATGACGGCCCAGCGCCCGGGCCGCATGACGGGTGACGCCAGCCCACGCTTCTTCCGGCGTTAAGCCAAACTGGACGCAAGCCATGTTCATCGCCCAGTGCAGACTGATAAACGGACTGGTGCCAGGGTTGAAGTCGGTCGCCACCGCCATCGGCACCTGATATTGCCGTAACAGCTCTACCGGCGGACGCTGTTGCTCTTTGAGGAAATAGAAAGCGCCGGGCAACAACACCCCAACCGTACCGCTTTGGCTCATCGCCGCCACGCCCGCTTCATCAAGATATTCAATATGGTCGGCTGATAAACCGTGGTAGCGGCTCACCAGTTGGGCGCCACCGAGCAATGACAGTTGTTCAACATGCGCTTTGACCGGGATGCCCAGCGCCTGTGCGGCCTGAAACACCCGCTCACTCTGCGCCAGCGTAAAACCGACGCTTTCACAGAACAGATCGACGGTCTCGAACAGCCCTTGTTCCCACAACCGCGGCAAAATAGTCTCGCATACCAGCGTAATATAGCCGTCAGGATCGCCCTGGTATTCCGCCGGGGTAGCATGCGCGGCCAACAGCGTGGGGCTTATTTCAATCACATCTTCCGCCGCCAGCGCTGCCACCACACGTAATATTTTCTCTTCTGTCTGCAAATCCAGACCATAACCAGACTTTATTTCCAGTAGCGTAACGCCTTCTTTGATCAACCGCTCCATACGCTGATGCGCTATATGAAGAAGTTGTTCATCAGTGGCGCTGCGGGTCGCCGACACGGTGGCATTAATACCGCCCCCCTGGGCGCTTATCTGCTGGTAGGAAACACCGTTAAGCCGCTGCTCCCATTCACCTGCGCGATTCCCGCCAAAGACCAGGTGCGTATGGCAGTCGATCAGGCCAGGGGTAACCAGCCGGCCCTGCATATCAAAGGTATTGTCATGTGTGAGGTATAACGAAGACTCCGGCACAATAGCGCGAATCTTACCCTGGCGGACGATCAACGCATGTCCATCCACCAGCCCATACGGGTTATCACGTTCAGGATCCATGGTCGCCAGGCGAACATTGCGCCAGATAACATCATCAGGGAAGAATTGCTGCATTTGACTCACCACTTGTCATAGGTTGTATAGACATTTATTTTTGATTCTGCGGATGTTGTCAACCTGAAGGACCATAATTGTTATCTATTTGTGATATAAGGTCTCTCCGCGCCGGGCATTACGGCGATAAAAAAGAACTTTTTACCTTTTAACCTTCCCGTTTCGCTCAACTTAGTATAAAAAAGCAGGCTTCAATGGATAACTTTCAAAGCCCGGAGCAACCTGTGAACATATCATCAGTTTCCCGTCTGGCGCTGGCAATGGCTTTTGGCGTGACGCTGACCGCCTGTAGCTCTACACCGCCCGATCAAATTCCTTCCGATCAGACCGCGCCA
This sequence comes from Citrobacter sp. wls706, assembly GCF_005281305.1. NCBI lineage: Bacteria > Pseudomonadati > Pseudomonadota > Gammaproteobacteria > Enterobacterales > Enterobacteriaceae > Citrobacter > Citrobacter sp. wls706. The sequence goes on from NZ_SZXG01000034.1 coordinate 144,035, forward strand.
GGCACCGCTTCGCGCCCGATTCTGTCGGTCAATGAAGCGAAAAACTTCGTCGCCGCGCACTATTTTTCCGCGCTGACGCCAAATACCGCGCCATGGGGCCCCTCTGCTATTACTTTGCCCGCGCAGCCTGACTTTGTCGTTGGCCCGGCAGGCACCCAGGGCGTGACGCATACCAGCATTCAGGCCGCGGTTGATGCGGCAATCATCAAACGTACCAACAAACGTCAGTACATCGCGATCATGCCGGGCGAATATCAGGGCACGGTCTATATCCCGGCAGCGACAGGAAGCCTGACGCTTTATGGTACTGGTGAAAAACCGCTGGATGTGAAAATTGGCCAGGCCATTGACGGTGATATGAGCACCGCTGACTGGCGTCGTACGGTGAACCCGGGCGGTAAATATATGCCGGGCAAACCTGCGTGGTATATGTTTGATAATTGCCAGAACAAGCGCGGCACGAATATAGGCGTGATGTGTTCGGCGGTCGTTTGGTCGCAAAATAACGGTCTGCAATTGCAGAACCTGACCATCGAAAACAACCTCGGTGATAGCGTTGATGCAGGTAACCATCCGGCCGTCGCCCTGCGTACCGATGGCGATAAAGTGCAGATCAACAAGGTCAACATCCTGGGCCGTCAGAATACCTTCTTCGTGACCAACAGCGGCGTACAAAACCGTCTGGAAAACGATCGTCAGCCGCGTACGCTGGTGACGAACAGCTACATTGAAGGCGATGTGGATATCGTGTCTGGTCGTGGCGCGGTGGTATTCGATAACACCGATTTCCGCGTTGTGAACTCCCGTACCCAGCAGGAAGCGTACGTGTTTGCACCGGCTACCCTGTCAAACATCTACTACGGTTTCCTGGCTATCAATAGCCGCTTCACGGCAAGTGGTGATGGCGTGGCGCAGCTGGGCCGCTCGCTGGATGTTGATTCTAACACCAATGGACAGGTGGTTATTCGCGACAGCGTGATTAACGAAGGCTTTAACATGGCGAAGCCGTGGGCTGACAGCGTTATCTCAAAACATCCATTTACCGGTAATACCGGTGCGGAAGATGATAAAGGCGAAATCCAGCGCAACCTGAACGACACCAACTTCAACCGCATGTGGGAATACAACAACCGCGGTATTGGTAGCAAAGTGATTGCTGAACCTAAGCAGTAATCGCCATTCTCTGATGTAAACCCGGCAGACTCATGCTCTGCCGGGCAATGTGCCGGATACTCATCCGGCATTAGACGCAATATTAGTACGCGTTAACCACCACCCACATCGGGCCCTGGCCTACCGCGTAACGACCTTTCTCCGTCAGCAACCCTTGTTCGCCAGCGATCTCGTACACCGCGATGTGATGAGATTTTTGCCCGGCGGCGATCAGGTATTTACCGCTGTGGTCGATATTAAAACCGCGCGGTTGCGTTTCGGTCGGCTGGAAGCCTTCTTTCGTCAGCACACTTCCGTCTTCTGAGACGCTAAACACCGTAATCAGGCTGGCGGTACGATCGCAGGCATACAGATGACGACCATCCGGTGTAATATGAATATCTGCCGCCCATCGGGTATCGGAGAAATCAGTTGGCATCATATCCAGCGTCTGCACACACTCAATTTTGCCGTGCGGATCTTTCAGCTCCCAGACGTCAACAGAGCTGTTCAGCTCATTCACGCAATAGGCGTATTGCTTATTCGGATGGAACACCATATGACGCGGACCCGCACCTTCCACGGTGGTCACTTCTGCTGGCTCCTGCGCGACCAGATGGCCATCATCGCTGACGTCAAACAGACAGATACGATCCTGCTTCAACGCCGGGACCCACAGAATGCGGTTATCCGGAGAGATGTTGGCCGAGTGGCAGCCGTCAAGACCTTCAATCACATCCACCAGCCCCACCGGTAGACCATCTTCCAGACGCGTGACGCTCACGCTGCCCGCATTATAGGAGCCGACAAACACAAAACGCCCCTGATGATCGGTAGAAATATGCGTCGGGCTACCCGGCAGTGCAGACTCCGCAACGAAGGTCAGCGCACCGTCATCAGGCGCAATACGATATGCCAGAACACGAAACTCCGGGCGCACACCGACATAGAGATAGCGCTTATCCGGGCTGACGACCATCGGCTGTACCTGACCCGGCACATCAACCACCTGGGTCAGCGTCAAAGAACCATCGTGATTCAGGCTCCAGACATGAATTTGCTGACTCTCAGGACTGGCGGTATAAACGGTTTGTTTCATGAATACTCCTTTGCTTGTTGGCAGGTGGCTGCAATTGCCTGACACACGCCTAAGGTAGACGCTTTTAACGGTGAATGCTTAATTAAGACTCAGAATTTTGTCCGGCTCCCGTCTCGGTGTACCATTCCAGCAGACACAATTCTCAACCTTAATCTGGAAAAACCTATGACCGCACGCGTGATTGCCCTGGATTTAGACGGTACCTTGCTGACTCCGAAAAAAACCTTGTTGCCATCCTCTCTTGAAGCGCTCTCACGCGCCAGAGAAGCAGGCTACCAACTTATCATTGTCACAGGTCGCCATCACGTTGCTATTCATCCTTTTTATCAGGCGCTGGCGCTGGATACACCTGCAATTTGCTGCAACGGCACTTACTTGTATGATTATCATGCAAAAAAGGTACTGGAATCCGATCCTCTTCCGGTTGACCAGGCATTGCAGCTGATCGAAATGCTGGATGAACATCAGATTCATGGGCTGATGTATGTTGACGAGGCCATGCTGTATGAGCGTCCGACCGGGCATGTGGTGCGTACCGCTAACTGGGCGCAAACGCTGCCGCCGGAACAGCGCCCAACCTTCACCCAGGTTCCTTCGCTGGCGCAGGCCGCGCATGATGTCAACGCTGTGTGGAAATTTGCCCTGACCGACGAAGATATTCCAAAACTGCAGCAGTTTGGTAAAGACGTTGAACAACAACTGGGGCTGGAGTGTGAATGGTCCTGGCACGATCAGGTCGACATTGCCCGTAAAGGTAACAGCAAAGGGCGACGTCTTACTCAGTGGATCGAAGCGCAGGGTGGGTCAATGGAAAATGTGATCGCCTTTGGCGACAACTTTAACGATATCAGCATGCTGGAAGCCGCAGGCACCGGCGTGGCGATGGGTAACGCTGATGACGCGGTCAAAGCCCGCGCCAACATCGTGATTGGTGACAATACCACCGACAGCATCGCGAAGTTTATCTACACCCACCTGCTGTAATCAGGCGGTGATCGACACGCTCTTAATTTGCGCGTACAGCCACAGGCCAGGTTTGATGCCAAGCTCATCCCTGGCCCACGGGCTGATCCTCGCCCACAGCGTTTTCCCGCCTACCTCAAGCTGCACTTCCACCTGGCCGTTATCGTCATAGCACTGGGCGACCTTCGCACGCAGTATGTTACGAATACTGGTCTGCTGGGGCGGCTGGAGTACCAGCGAAACATCAGACGCCTGAATGCGAATGCGCAGCACGGATTGCAGCGGCTGCTCAAGCTTGTTGACCCACAGATGCTGATCGCCCAGCGCCAGCGCGGTCATCGCGTAGTGAGGATGATGCTCCAGCACGCTGACTTTCAGAATGCTACTCTGCTGTTCTTTCGGCAGCCAGGGGTGCATTACGCTACTCCCCCAGACGTCCTCCAGCGAACCAAATGCTTTGACCTGCCCATTTTCCAGCACCATCACTTTGTCTGCCAGGTGCAAAATCTCATCAAGCGAGTGGCTGACATACAGCATCGGAATATTAATTTCACGCGCCAGACGTTGCAGATAAGGCAGCAGCTCGCGTTTGCGCGGAATATCCAGCGAGGCTAACGGTTCATCAAGCAGTAATAACTCTGGCGCGGTAAGCAGCGCCCGACCAATAGCGACGCGCTGTTTTTCGCCGCCGGAAAGACTTCCCGGTAGGCGATCAAGCAGCGGTTCAATGCCCAGCAACGCCACCAGCTTATCAAACTGCCCGGCCATGCTTTTCGCCATACCGTAGCGCAGGTTACCGCGCACCTTATAATGGGGAAACAGACGCGCATCCTGGAATACATAGCCCACCCGACGCTTTTCAGGCGTTAAGCAGATTCCGTTTTCGACATCGTTTAACACCCGACCGTTAAGCACAATACGCCCGGACTGCGGCTGCGTCAGGCCGCTGATAGCGTTGATCAGCGACGTTTTCCCAGCGCCGGAGACGCCAAAAATAGCGGTAATCCCACTGGCAGGCAGCGTTTCATTGAGCGTCAGGCAATGGGTTCCCAGCGTCTGGGAGAAGTTAAGTTCCAGCATGATTATCGCCCCGTCCGCTCACGGCTAATACGCGCCAACCATTCAGAAATCAGCAGTGAAATCAGCGCCAACACAATAGAAATGATACATAACCTTGCCGCTGCGCTTTCACCGCCTGGCGTTTGGATCAGGGTATACATCGCCGAGGGGATGGTGCGGGTTTCGCCAGGAATATTGGAGACAAAGGTAATCGTTGCGCCGAATTCCCCGAGGGAACGCGCGAACGCCAGCACCGTCCCGACAATAATGCCGGGCAACATCAGCGGTAAGGTAATCGTCATGAATACGCGCCAACGCCCGGCTCCCAGCGTTCGGGCCGCCTGCTCCAGCTTGACGTCGACACCTTCCAGCGCCAGACGAATTGCCCGTACCATAAGAGGGAAAGACATCACCGCCGCAGCCAGCACCGCACCGCGCCAGCTAAAGGCAAAGGTGATGCCAAACCAGTCATACAGCCGCTCGCCGATAAATCCGCGCCGCCCCATGGCGATCAACAGCAGATACCCCACCACAACCGGCGGCAGCACCAACGGCAAATGCAAAACGCTGTCGAGCAGCGCTTTGCCCGGGAACTTGCATCGCACAAGCAGCCAGGCAAAGAAGATCCCAAACGGCAGACTAAACAACACGGCCAGGGAAGAAACTTTCAGGCTCAGTATGACGGCCTGCCATTCAGGATCGGTCAGTATCATTACTTGGTCGTAAATCCATAACGTTTAAAGATTTCAGCAGCCTGCGGTCCTTTCAGGTAATCATAGAACGCGCTGACCGTTGCGTTTTTGTGCCCATCAACAATCGCGATAGGGTATTCCACTTTTTTGTGTGAATCTTCCGGGAAGGTCGCGACAACCTTGACGCCTTTGCTGGCGACAGCATCGGAACCATAGACGATCCCCAGCGGCGCTTCGTTACGTTCTACCAGCGCCAGCGCACCGCGAACGTCTTCCGCAGGTGCCAGTTTCGGCGCCAGAGTATCCCATGCGCCCAATTTTTGCAGTGCTTCCTTGGCATAAATGCCCGCCGGAACATGTTCCGGATCGCCGACAGCCAGGCGTCCACCATTCAGCAAACGGGTCCAGTTGGTTTTACTGTCGATAGTAAAGTCTTTCTGAGCGCTGGCTTTCGGCGCTACCACCACCAGACTGTTGCCTAACAGCGTTGCTCGCGTGGCGGTATCAATCGATTTTTTGTCGACCGCATAATCCATCCATTTCTGATCGGCAGAAATAAACAGGTCAGCAGGCGCGCCTGCTTCAATCTGACGCGCCAGCGTAGAAGAAGAGGCAAAAGAGGAGACGACGTCAACGTTCTTCTCTTTTTTATATTGCGTAGCAATATCCTGCATCGCGTTGGTGAGCGAAGCCGCTGCGAATACCGTGATTTTCCCTTCATCCGCCAATGCTTGTCCTGCGACAGAAAGAGAAAGCGTCGCCCCTGCAAACAAGCGTAACCATGTGCGTGCCATCTGTAGCTCCTTTGAGTTTCGTTATGTACGCGCAAATATAACGGTTAAGTCAGGATTTTCCCAGCGGTTATTAATACCAATTAGAGGTTACACCATGAAAATATCGGCAGGAGAAGCAGGATCTTGAGAAACTGTTGTCAGAGAAAACGAGCTGAAAGGCAAAAATATAAACGCCCGACTAAGCGGGCGTTTGGGGAATCAATGATTCTGTCTGGACTGGTCTTTCTGACCGATACCGGAAAAAATGTTGAACACTTCACCCAATCCGTAAATCAGCCCCAGAATGATGGCCATCACCACAGGTACCATGATTACGGCGAATACCAGACTTTTCAATAACTCTAACATGGTCAACTCCAGATATAGTCCTTAGACGTATTCTAACCGCATAACGCAGAAAAGCACTCCCCTTTTGTGCGGTCGGCTTTGCGCGCACGCGGTTTTCCGTCACAATACCCTTTTTTGCCAGGAGCTTGTGATGCAGGCCGAAATCCTTCTTACGCTGAAACTTCAGCAAAAACTGTTTGCCGATCCCCGTCGCATTTCTCTGCTTAAGCACATTGCGCTTTCCGGCTCCATCAGTCAGGGCGCGAAGGATGCGGGTATCAGTTATAAAAGCGCCTGGGATGCGATTAACGAAATGAACCAGCTCAGTGAGCAGACGCTGGTTGAGCGCGCCACCGGCGGTAAAGGCGGCGGCGGCGCGGTGTTGACGCGTTATGGCCAGCGTCTGATCCAACTGTATGATTTGCTCGCGCAAATTCAACAAAAAGCGTTTGATGTGTTGAGCGATGACGATGCGCTGCCGCTCAATAGTCTGCTGGCAGCCATTTCCCGCTTTTCACTGCAAACCAGCGCCCGTAACCAATGGTTTGGCACAATAACCGCCCGCGACCACGATCAGGTTCAGCAGCATGTCGACGTCCTGTTGGCTGATGGCGAAACGCGCCTGAAGGTGGCGATTACTGCGCAAAGCGGTGAGCGTTTGGGTCTTGAGGAAGGTAAAGAAGTATTAATTCTGTTGAAAGCGCCGTGGGTGGGAATCACTCAGGACGACGCCATTGCACAGGCAGCCGATAATCAGTTGCATGGAATGATTAGTCATATCGAACGTGGCGCAGAACAATGTGAGGTGTTAATGACGTTGCCAGACGGCCAGACGCTGTGTGCGACGTTGCCAGTAGAACAGACTCACGCTTTAGCTGAAGGTGCTAACGCAACAGCATATTTTAATGCTGACAAAGTGATTATTGCGACGCTGTGCTGAGTTGATTGACATCAGCCTGAAGAACACGTATCCCTGTTATTCATTGCTGCAAATAATGGGATACAAAATGTCATCATTGCAAATTTCGCAAGGCACGTTTCGTCTTAGCGACACAAAAACGCTCCAGTTAGATGCCTTAACGTTAAACGCAGGTGATAGCTGGGCGTTTGTTGGCTCTAACGGTAGTGGGAAATCCGCCCTGGCCCGCTCGCTGGCAGGAGAATTGCCGCTACTGAAAGGCGAGCGGCACTGTCAGTTCACGCGTATTACCCGACTTTCCTTTGAGCAGCTACAAAAGCTGGTCAGTGACGAGTGGCAGCGAAACAACACCGATCTTCTCAGCCCCGGTGAAGATGACACCGGGCGCACCACCGCTGAAATCATTCAGGATGAGGTCAACGATCCCACCTGCTGCGCTGCGCTGGCGCAGCAATTTGGTATTTCTGCCCTGCTCAACAGGCGTTTCAAATACCTTTCCACTGGTGAAACACGTAAGACCCTGCTCTGCCAGGCGTTAATGTCTGCCCCGGATTTACTGATCCTTGATGAGCCTTTTGACGGGCTGGACGTGGCGTCCCGTCGCCAGTTAGCAGAACTGCTCGCTGAACTGCATCAGGCTGGTTTTACGCTGGTACTGGTGCTTAACCGCTTTGATGAGATCCCCGAGTTCGTGCAGTTTGCCGGCGTTCTTGCCGATTGCACGTTGACTGAAACCGGTGCAAAAGCAGACCTTCTGCAACAGGCATTAATCGCCCAACTCGCCCATAGTGAACGCCTGGAAGGTATTCAGTTACCCGAGCCGGATGAGCCTTCGGTCCGTCGCACGCTGTCCGATAACGCGCCGCGGATTGTGCTCAACGATGGCACCGTCTCGTATAACGATCGCCCTATCCTGCATCATCTGAGCTGGCAGGTAAATCCAGGAGAACACTGGCAAATCGTCGGCCCCAACGGTGCGGGAAAATCAACCCTACTGAGTTTAATCACCGGCGATCACCCCCAGGGCTACAGCAACGATTTAACACTGTTTGGCCGCCGCCGGGGTAGCGGTGAAACTATCTGGGATATTAAAAAACACATCGGCTACGTCAGCAGTAGTCTGCATCTGGATTACCGGGTCAGTACGACGGTACGCAATGTTATTCTCTCCGGCTACTTTGACTCAATCGGCATCTATCAGGCCGTCTCTGACAGACAGCATAAACTGGTCCAACAGTGGTTGGATATTCTGGGCATGGATAAACGGACCGCGGATGCGCCGTTCCACAGTCTTTCCTGGGGGCAGCAACGGCTGGCGTTGATTGTGCGTGCGCTGGTTAAACACCCGACTCTGTTAATCCTCGACGAGCCTTTGCAAGGCCTGGACCCGCTCAATCGCCAACTGATTCGTCGGTTTGTGGATGTACTGATCGGTGAAGGCGAAACCCAACTGCTGTTTGTCTCCCACCACGCTGAAGACGCCCCAGCCTGCATTACCCATCGACTGGAGTTTGTGCCCGAGGGTGATGTCTACGCCTATCAACAAACCGCTCTGCGTTAATTTTCATTTGAGGGCGTTTAACACGCCCTTTTTTCTGCATTTTTTTCAGATAAACTCCGAGATAACAACTTAACCTGATGATTTAAAATAAAATAACCAATGAAAACGAGTGAAAAGATCACCGTGTAAACGATTCCACTAATTTATTCCATGTCACACTTTTCGCATCTTTGGTATGCTATGGTTATTGCATACCATAGGCTTAACGGAGCGAATTATGAGAGTATTGGTTACAGGTGGTAGCGGTTACATAGGAAGCCACACTTGCGTGCAGTTGCTGAAAAACGGTCACGAGGTAGTGATCCTGGATAACCTCTGCAACAGCAAGCGCAGCGTTCTGCCCGTCATTGAACGTTTAGGCGGCAAGCATCCGACCTTTGTGGAAGGAGACATCCGTAACGAAGCGCTGATAACCGAAATTCTGCACGATCATGCCATTGACACCGTCATCCATTTTGCCGGGTTAAAAGCCGTTGGCGAGTCCGTTGCCAAGCCGCTGGAATACTATGACAACAACGTCAACGGGACGCTGCGTCTGGTAAATGCCATGCGCGCCGCTAACGTGAAAAACTTCATTTTCAGCTCCTCCGCGACCGTCTATGGCGATCAGCCGCAAATTCCTTACGTTGAAAGCTTCCCCACCGGCACACCACAAAGCCCGTATGGCAAAAGTAAGCTGATGGTTGAACAGATCCTGACCGATCTGCAAAAAGCACAGCCTGACTGGAGTATCGCCTTACTGCGCTACTTCAACCCGGTTGGCGCGCATCCGTCAGGTGATATGGGTGAAGACCCGCAAGGTATTCCTAACAACCTGATGCCTTACATCGCACAGGTTGCCGTTGGTCGCCGCGAGTCCCTTGCCATATTTGGCAACGACTACCCTACCGAAGATGGCACCGGCGTTCGCGACTATATCCACGTCATGGATCTCGCAGATGGCCACGTCGCCGCGATGGAAAAACTGGCGGGCAAACAGGGCGTGCATATTTACAACCTCGGGGCGGGCATCGGCAGCAGCGTGCTGGATGTGGTCAACGCCTTCAGTAAAGCCTGCGGTAAACCGGTGAATTACCATTTTGCTCCGCGTCGTGATGGCGATCTGCCGGCCTACTGGGCAGATGCCAGCAAAGCCGATCGCGAACTCAACTGGCGCGTAACTCGCACCCTGGATGAAATGGCACAAGACACCTGGCACTGGCAGTCACGCCATCCGCAGGGATATACGGATTAAGGATCAATCATGACGCAATTCAATCCTGTCGATCATCCACACCGCCGTTTTAACCCGCTCACCGGGCAGTGGATCCTCGTCTCACCGCATCGTGCAAAACGCCCCTGGCAAGGGGCGCAGGAAACACCATCTAAGCAGGTTCTACCCGCACATGACCCGGACTGCTTCCTGTGTGCAGGCAATACACGCGTTACCGGCGATAAAAACCCGGATTACACCGGGACCTATGTTTTTACCAACGACTTTGCCGCGCTGATGTCCGATACCCCGGACGCGCCGGACAGCCACGATCCGTTAATGCGCTGTCAGAGCGCGCGCGGTACCAGCCGCGTGATTTGCTTTTCGCCCGATCACAGCAAAACGCTGCCGGAACTCAGCGTGCCTGCGCTAACAGAAATCGTGAAAACGTGGCAGGAACAGACGGCAGATTTAGGCAAAACCTATCCCTGGGTGCAGGTCTTTGAGAATAAAGGCGCGGCAATGGGGTGTTCGAACCCCCATCCCCACGGACAGATTTGGGCCAATAGCTTTCTGCCCAACGAAGCCGAACGTGAAGATCGCCTGCAAAAAGCGTACTTCGCCGAACAGGGCGCGCCGATGCTCCTTGATTACGTCCAGCGTGAACTGGCTGATGGTAGCCGTACGGTCGTTGAAACAGAATACTGGCTGGCAGTCGTGCCCTACTGGGCGGCATGGCCGTTCGAAACGCTGCTGCTGCCAAAAGCGCATGTCCTGCGTATCACCGATTTGACCGACGAACAGCGCGCTGATCTGGCGCTGGCGTTGAAAAAACTGACCAGTCGTTACGACAATCTGTTCCAGTGCTCATTCCCCTACTCCATGGGCTGGCACGGCGCGCCGTTTAACGGTGAAGAAAACCAACACTGGCAGTTGCACGCGCACTTTTATCCGCCGCTGCTGCGTTCGGCAACCGTGCGCAAATTTATGGTCGGTTACGAAATGCTGGCGGAGACCCAGCGCGACCTGACGGCAGAACAAGCGGCTGAACGACTGCGTGCGGTCAGCGACATCCATTTTCGCGAATCCGGAGTTTAAATAATGAGTCTGAAAGAAAAAACACAATCTCTGTTTGCTGAAACATTTGGCTACCCTGCCACCCATACTATTCAGGCACCGGGCCGTGTAAACCTGATTGGCGAACATACCGATTATAACGACGGATTCGTTCTGCCCTGCGCTATCGACTATCAAACCGTGATTAGCTGTGCGACACGCGATGACAGAAAAGTTCGCGTTATCGCGGCTGACTACGATAATCAAATGGACGAGTTCTCTCTGGACGCGCCAATAATCGCTCATGACAGCCAGCAGTGGTCAAACTACGTGCGTGGCGTGGTGAAGCATCTGCAAAAACGCAACGATGCGTTTGGCGGCGCGGATCTGGTGATCAGCGGTAATGTGCCTCAGGGCGCAGGCTTAAGCTCTTCGGCTTCGCTGGAAGTGGCAGTAGGCACCGTGTTCCAGCAGCTTTATCATCTGCCGCTCGACGGGGCGCAGATTGCCCTGAACGGCCAGGAAGCTGAAAACCAGTTTGTCGGCTGTAACTGCGGCATTATGGATCAGTTGATCTCCGCGCTTGGCAAGAAAGATCATGCGCTACTGATCGACTGCCGTACGCTGGGGACCAAAGCCGTTTCCATGCCTGAAGGCGTTGCGGTGGTAATCATCAACAGCAATTTTAAACGTACGTTGGTGGGTAGCGAGTACAACACCCGTCGCGAACAGTGTGAAACCGGGGCGCGTTTCTTCCAGCAACCTGCCCTGCGTGATGTCAGCTTTGAAACCTTTAGCGCAGTTGCTCACGAACTGGATCCGATTGTCGCCAAACGCGTTCGTCACGTGATCACGGAAAATGCGCGTACCGTTGAAGCCGCGCAGGCGCTGGAAAAAGGCGACCTGCTACGCATGGGTCAACTGATGGCAGAATCTCACGCTTCAATGCGCGATGACTTTGAAATTACCGTGCCGCAAATTGATACGCTGGTTGAGATTGTCAAAGCAACCATCGGCGATAAAGGTGGTGTGCGCATGACTGGCGGCGGCTTCGGGGGCTGTATTGTGGCGCTAATCCCGCAAGATCTGGTGCCTGCCGTGCAGCAGGCTGTCGCCGAACAGTACGAAGCCAAAACCGGTATTAAAGAAACATTTTACGTCTGTAAACCTTCACAAGGAGCCGGACAATGTTAAACGAAATTCCCGTAATGGCGCCCGACGGTCAGCCGTTCCGCCTGCTTACCCTGCGTAACGACGCAGGGATGGTGGTCACGCTCATGGACTGGGGCGCAACGCTGCTCTCTGCGCGTATTCCACTTAGCGATGGTAGCGTGCGCGAAGCCCTGCTCGGTTGCGCCAGTCCGGAGCAATACCCGGAACAGGCTGCGTTTCTGGGGGCTTCCATTGGCCGCTATGCTAACCGTATCGCCAACAGCCGCTATACCTTTGACGGCCAAACCGTTGAATTGCTGCCAAGCCAGGGTGATAACCAACTGCACGGCGGACCGAACGGTTTCGACAAACGTCGCTGGCAGATAGTAAATCAGAATGACCGTCAGGTGCTGTTTGCCTTAACGTCTGACGATGGCGACCAGGGTTTCCCTGGTAATCTTTGCGCCACCGCGCAGTATCGCCTGACTGACGATAATCGGATTTCGATAACCTACCGTGCCACGGTTGATAAGCCCTGCCCGGTAAATCTGACGAATCATGTCTATTTTAATCTCGACGGTGACAAAACGGATGTGCGCCAGCACAAGCTGCAAATTCTGGCGGGCGAGTATTTACCCGTAGACGAAATGGGTATCCCGCATGACGGGCTGAAATCCGTCGCCGGAAGCACTTTTGATTTCCGTTCCCCGAAAATCATCGCCAGCGAATTTCTGGCCGATGACGATCAGCGCAAAGTAAAAGGTTACGATCACGCCTTCCTGCTCCAGGCACAAGGCAATGCGCGTACTCCGGCGGCTCATGTTTGGTCTCAGGATGAAAAACTGCAGATGGTGGTTTACACCTCCGCTCCGGCATTGCAGTTTTACTCCGGGAACTTCCTTGGCGGTACGCCTTCACGTGGGCCGGAGGCCTACGAAGACTGGCAAGGTCTGGCGCTGGAAAGTGAGTTTCTGCCGGACAGCCCGAACCATCCGGAATGGCCACAGCCGGACTGTTTCCTGCGCCCGGGTGAAGAGTATGCCAGCGTGACAGAATATCAGTTTATTCCTGCCTGACAGTTCATCCTGACAGGCCCGATAGCGTAAATCTATCAGGCCTGTTGTTTGTTTCCCACAGCAAATCCGCTCAAAAGCCCACCATCCAAAGACAAAATCGCAACCTTGAGTTCACAAGAACCTTACACTATGGCGCTATTTTCGCTATGGTTATGCGTAAGCATTGCCGCTGACGCTTTACGGCAATATAATGAGAATTATTATCATTAAATATGATTGATAGGAGTGAGTGTATGGCTGTAACTAAGCTGGTACTGGTACGTCACGGTGAAAGTCAGTGGAACAAGGAAAACCGTTTTACCGGTTGGTATGACGTTGATCTGTCCGAGAAAGGCGTAGGCGAAGCAAAAGCGGCAGGCAAACTGCTGAAAGAGGAAGGCTATAGCTTCGATTTTGCCTATACTTCTGTGCTGAAACGTGCCATCCATACCCTATGGAATGTCCTGGATGAACTGGATCAGGCCTGGCTGCCGGTTGAGAAATCCTGGAAACTGAACGAGCGTCATTACGGCGCACTACAGGGTCTGAACAAAGCAGAAACCGCTGAAAAATACGGTGATGAGCAGGTTAAGCAATGGCGTCGCGGCTTTGCGGTTACCCCACCGGAACTGACCAAAGATGACGAGCGTTATCCGGGTCACGATCCGCGTTATGCCAAACTGACTGACAAAGAACTGCCGGTCACCGAAAGCCTGGCGCTGACCATTGATCGTGTGATTCCTTACTGGAATGAAACCATTCTGCCACGTATGAAAAGCGGTGAGCGCGTGATTATCGCCGCTCACGGCAACTCCCTGCGTGCGCTGGTGAAATACCTGGATAACATGGGCGAAGATGAAATCCTCGAACTGAACATCCCGACCGGTGTACCGCTGGTGTATGAGTTCGACGAAAACTTTAAGCCGATCAAACACTACTATCTGGGTAACGCTGACGAGATCGCGGCAAAAGCCGCAGCCGTTGCTAACCAGGGTAAAGCGAAGTAATTTTCATCCCGGGTCAAACGAAAAAAGCGTGGAATGCTCCACGCTTTTTTTATTGCCGGATGGCGGCGTTGCCTTATCCGGCTTACCGGGGATAACCCGGATGAGTTTTTTACCCGCGGCGCGCTTTTACCGCTTCCGCCAACTGGCGTAACACCGCATCGGTATCTTCCCAACCAATGCAGGCGTCGGTGATGCTCTTGCCGTAGGTCAGTGGTTCACCGCTATCCGGGTTCTGATTACCTTCAACCAGATGGCTTTCAATCATTACGCCAATAATTGCTTTTTCGCCACCGGCAACCTGTCCGCAAACGTCTTTCGCAACATCCATCTGCTTTTTGAACTGCTTGCTGGAGTTGGCATGGCTAAAGTCGATCATCACCTGCGGAGAAAGCCCCGCTTTGACCAGACCTTCTTTCACGTCGGCAACGTGCTGAGCGCTGTAGTTCGGCTCTTTGCCGCCGCGCAGAATGATATGGCAATCGCCATTACCGCTGGTATTCACAATCGCCGAATGACCCCATTTGGTGACAGACAGGAAGCAATGCGGCGCCCCGGCAGCATTGATTGCATCAATGGCGACTTTGATGGTGCCATCAGTACCGTTTTTAAAACCAACCGGGCAGGACAAACCTGACGCCAACTCACGGTGTACCTGAGATTCTGTGGTACGTGCGCCAATTGCGCCCCAGCTCATAAGATCGGCAAGATATTGCGGGGTGATCATATCCAGGAACTCGCCTGCTGCCGGCAAACCACTGTCGTTGATATCCAGCAGCAGTTTACGGGCAATGCGCAGACCGTCGTTGATCTGGAAGCTGTTATCCATGTGCGGATCGTTGATAAGTCCTTTCCAGCCTACGGTAGTACGCGGTTTTTCAAAATAGACGCGCATGACGATTTCAAGTTCGCCTTTTAACTCTTCACGTAGCGCCAGCAAGCGAGCGGCATACTCTTTAGCCGCTGCCGGATCATGAATAGAACACGGCCCAATCACCACCAGCAGACGATCGTCACTGCCTTTGAGAATTTTATGAATCGCCTTACGGGCATGCGCCACCGTATTGGCGGCATTTTCAGTAGCGGGGAATTTTTCCAGCAGTGCGACCGGGGGTAATAATTCGTTGATCTCTTTAATGCGTAAATCGTCGTTCTGATAATTCATGATTATTCCAGCGTTGCCATACTTATATAAATGAATGCAATCCCTCCAATCTATATCTTCAGTCATAAAGTGTAAACGGGGTTTTACACTTTGGACGGATTAATCCTGGAATAGGCCAAAAAAACGCAATAAAGTAGCGAAAAAAGAGATCAAGACTACAATTTATAACTGCAACAGCTTAAATTTTCATATATTTCAAGATTCTATGCTGGTTATAATTTCTATAGCAAAACTTTTAACCACGTCCTGCTGATGTATTGGCACATGCACTGTTGGAAGACGTTATCCGACATCTCTATCATAACAGGAGCATAATATGCATATGACAAAGCTGACTTCACTCTTTTTGACGGCCACACTCAGCCTCGCCAGCGGCGCGGCACTGGCAGCTGACACCAGCACGCAGTCGAATAACGGCCAGGCAAATTCCGCGGCAGATGCCGGTCAAGTCGCGCCAGACGCACGCGAAAACGTTGCGCCAAATAATGTCGATAACAACAATGTGAATTCGGGTGGCACAATGCTGCATCCGGACGGTTCATCAATGAACCATGAAGGAATGACCAAAGACGAGGTGCATAAAAACACCATGTGTAAGGACGGACACTGCCCGGATGTAAATAAGAAGGTTGAGACCGGAAACGGCATCAATAATGATGCCGACACCAAAACTGACGGTACTACCCAGTAGCGCTGAAAATAAAGCTAATAACGGGAGAGCAATAGCTCTCCTTTTTAATTTTATCATCCCAAAAACGGTATCATGACATACAGTAAAGGTGAGAATAACAAAGGGATGGCATAATGGCGCACTCACATACTCATACTTCTCCTGAGCAACCTAAGGACAATAATGCCCGCAGACTGCTTTTCGCATTCTGCATCACAGCCGGATTTATGCTGGTTGAAGTGGTGGGTGGGGTACTTTCAGGCTCGCTGGCATTACTGGCCGATGCCGGACATATGCTCACAGATGCCGCCGCGCTTCTATTTGCGCTGTTGGCGGTCCAGTTTTCCAGACGCCCGCCCACTATACGGCACACTTTCGGCTGGTTGAGACTCACAACATTAGCCGCGTTTGTTAACGCTATCGCATTGGTTGTGATCACCATTTTAATCGTCTGGGAGGCGATTGAGCGCTTTCATACGCCACGTCCCGTAGCGGGCGGCATGATGATGATCATTGCTGTCGCGGGCTTACTGGCGAACGTGCTCGCTTTTTGGGTTTTACATCGCGGAAGTGAAGAGAAAAACCTTAACGTCCGCGCCGCAGCACTACACGTAATGGGCGATTTGCTCGGCTCGGTTGGGGCAATCATCGCTGCGCTGATTATCATCTGGACAGGCTGGACGCCAGCGGACCCGATTCTCTCGATTCTGGTTTCCGTGTTGGTACTGCGTAGCGCCTGGCGGTTGTTAAAAGATAGCGTAAATGAATTACTGGAAGGCGCTCCGCTTACATTGGATATTGCCGCATTGCAGCGCCATCTCAGCCGGGATATCCCCGAAGTTCGCAATGTGCATCATGTACACGTCTGGATGGTAGGTGAAAAACCGGTCATGACGCTGCATGTGCAGGTAGTCCCGCCGCACGATCACGACGCCCTGCTGGAGCGTATTCAACATTTCCTGATTCATCACTACCAGATTGAACACGCCACGATCCAGATGGAATATCAGCCATGCAATGGGCCGGACTGCCACCTGTATCAGGGCGTGTCCGGCCATGCACATCATCACCATTAATGGGACAGCGCGTGGGAACCACGTTCACGCGCGCTGTTAATCCACATCCTGCTGCCGTTCAGGGCGATAACCGTCAGGATCATATATTCCAGTGACATGGCATATACGCCTTGCAGAGCAAAGATCACTACGCTAATGACGTTAATGATCACCCACAACAGCCAGTTTTCAACGTATTTGCGCGTCATCAGGATCATCGCCACAATCGACAACACCATCATGCAGGAATCCCAGAACGGGAATGCATCGGGTTGCAACTCAGGAGCCGCCACCTGTAATCCCAGCCCCTGCATAATATTCACGGCAACACGTGTCAAAAAAGCAAACACCGGATCGATATAGACCGACATCAGGCCAATCGCCACCACGCAAGCAGCCAGCCAACCGATCGCTTTCGGTAACGGCAACCAGCGTATTTTCAGCTCTGCCTCATGCTGGCTGGTTTGCCGGGACCAGGCATACCAGCCGTAGATATTCGCGGCAAAAAAGAAAACCTGCAGCAACAGGCTAGCATAGAGCTGGATCTGAAAGAAAATAATCGCAAACAGCGTGACGTTTATCAGTCCGAAGAAGTAATTACTGATTTTCTCAAGGCTCGCAAGGCCAATACACAATAACCCGGCGATCGTCCCCACGGCTTCGATCCACGACAGATCGTAACCGCCCGCACCGATCGGAATATGTACCAGAATGTTCTGCGTGCTAAAAAAGTCCATCTTTTCCCCCAGAGCAAATAAATTACTTAAGCCCGAAGTGTAGCCGCAAATTCCAACATGCGGTTTAACGGCAGCAATGCACCTTCTCGCAACGCTGCATCTACATGTATCTCGTGAGCAGTCCCCCCTTGCTCCAGACCCTCAGCAATCGCCTTGAGGCCGTTCATCGCCATCCACGGACAATGCGCGCAACTGCGACAGGTTGCCCCTTCGCCAGCCGTTGGCGCTTCAAGCAACTCTTTATCCGGAACCGCTTGCTGCATTTTGTAAAAAATACCCCGGTCTGTCGCCACTATCAGTTGCTGGTGCGGTAACGATTTAGCTGCGTTGATTAACTGACTGGTTGACCCGACCGCATCAGCCATATCAACGATGGACTGAGGTGACTCCGGGTGTACCAGCACGGCGGCATCGGGGTAAAGTCCCTTCATACGCGTTAATGCCTGGGTTTTGAATTCATCGTGGACAATACAGGCCCCCTGCCAACAGAGCACATCTGCGCCGGTCTGTTTTTGCACGTAGTTGCCCAGATGTCTGTCCGGGGCCCAGATGATTTTTTCACCTAAACTATCAAGATGCTCAATAAGTTCAACCGCAATACTGGAGGTCACAACCCAGTCGGCACGCGCTTTAACTGCCGCTGAGGTATTGGCGTAAACCACCACGGTGCGATCCGGATGCGCGTCGCAAAATGCGCTGAACGCATCAATTGGACAACCCAGATCTAATGAACATTCCGCCTGCAGGGTCGGCATCAGGATGGTCTTTTCCGGGCTGAGAATTTTGGCGGTCTCTCCCATAAACCTCACGCCCGCAACCAACAGCGTAGAAGCGGGATGTTTTGAGCCAAACCGCGCCATCTCCAGAGAATCAGAAATACAGCCGCCGGTCTCTTCGGCCAACTGTTGGATTTCAGGATCGGTGTAATAGTGCGCGACCATAACAGCATCTCGCTCTTTCAGCAGGCGCTTGATTTTTTTACGGTAAAATTGTTTTTCGTCCGCACTCAGCGGTGCTGGCTTCGGCGGGAACGGATAAATTGCTGCTTCAGGATCAAACATCACGCTCATCTTGCTTTCTCGTTTTACTAGCTTAACGAAATAACCGATTAAAAGCGTGACGCACGCCATATTCGGTTCGATTTGTTTTATATGCTAAACAAGATAGCGGATTAGCGTAGAAAAGTCACAATAATTGCGTGTGATGAGTGCCGGATGGCGACTGGCGTCTTATCCGGCCTACATTTGGCACCCGTAGGCCTGATAAGCGAAACGCATCAGGCAAATCTTCCATATCGCAGATAGCAAAAAGGCGCCTTTAGGGCGCCTTTTTACACTGGTGGGGCGTGCAGGATTCGAACCTGCGACCAATTGATTAAAAGTCAACTGCTCTACCAACTGAGCTAACGCCCCCATATGGGGTACTGCTTCAATGATTCAGGATGGTGGGTCGTGCAGGATTCGAACCTGCGACCAATTGATTAAAAGTCAACTGCTCTACCAACTGAGCTAACGACCCGCTCGGATGTCACTGACAAATTTTTACTCGGAACCACCAAGAATTGGTGGGGCGTGCAGGATTCGAACCTGCGACCAATTGATTAAAAGTCAACTGCTCTACCAACTGAGCTAACGACCCGCTCGGATGTCACTGACAAATTTTTACTCGGAACCACCAAGAATTGGTGGGGCGTGCAGGATTCGAACCTGCGACCAATTGATTAAAAGTCAACTGCTCTACCAACTGAGCTAACGACCCACTTTTTTCGCCGCTTTCAGGCTGTTTGATATCCCTTGGCAACGGCGGCATATATTACTGATTTCAGATTTTAGCGCAACAAAAATTTCGAGGTAAATAACTCAACTGCTTAGGAATCACACGACGCGACCAGAAATAACACGATTTCTGGTCGCATGGTGGTCATTACATCGCGTTAAGGCGTTTTTGCGCTTGTTTCGCGCCATCAGTGCCAGGATATTTAGTGATAACCTGCTGATAAACCGCTTTAGCTTTTGCTGTGTCGCCCTTGTCCTGCATGATGACGCCGACTTTATACATCGCGTCTGCAGCCTTAGGTGATTTTGGGAAGTTTTTAACTACCGAAGCGAAATAGAACGCGGCATCATCTTTTTTACCCTTGTTGTAATTCAACTGACCCAGCCAATAATTGGCATTTGGCAGGTAAGTAGAGTCCGGGTACTTTTTGATGAAGTTCTGAAATGCTTCAATCGCGTCATCCTGACGGGATTTATCCTGTACCAGGGCGATTGCTGCATTGTAATCGGTATTCGCATCGCCAGTTTGTGCCGGAGCCCCTGACGTTGCCGCAGCCCCCGCATCAGGCGCAGGGGCCACCGACCCGCTCTGATCCCCACCCGCAGACTGCGCCGCAGGCGCGCTACCGCTGCCAAGATTATTCATCTGCAGCAATATCTGTTTCTGACGTTCAACAACCTGATTCAGTTGATACTGATTTTCCTGAATTTGACCACGCAGAGAGTCAATATCGGACTGATTATCGGAGAGTTGTTGCTGGAGTTGGGTTAAAAGCTGACTGTGAGCGTTAGAAATACGCTCGAGTTGAGTGACACGGTCTTCGACCGAGCCTGAGCCGACACTACTGATTGGCGCCTGTGCAAAAGCGGCCCAGGGGGCCGCTATGCCAACCAGTAACGACAGACTCAACAGATGATGTCTGAAGTTACTGCTCATGCAATTCTCTTAGTAAACCAGTACGGCACGACGGTTTTTGGAGTAAGCCGCTTCGTCATGACCCAGTACTGCAGGTTTTTCTTTACCGTAAGAAACGATGGAGATCTGGTCAGCAGAAACGCCTTTACCCTGCAGGTACATCTTAACGGCGTTTGCACGACGCTCACCCAGGGAAATGTTGTACTCAGGAGTACCACGTTCGTCCGCATGACCTTCTACGGTGACTTTGTAAGACGGGTTGCTACGCAGGAAGTTAGCGTGCGCATCCAGCATTGCAGCGAAGTCAGAACGGATATCGTACTTGTCCAGATCGAAGTAAACGATGTTGTTCTGCTGCAGCTGCTGCATCTGAAGACGCGCTTGCTCTTCAGAAGACATGTTGCCGCTGCCGTTTGCATCCATACCAGTGCCGGCACCCAGCATGCCTTCGCTGCCGTCATTGCTGGCGTTCTTGTTAGAAGAACACGCCGCAATAGCCATAACAGGCAGAGCAATCATCAGCCCTTTCAGCACTTTGTTCAGTTGCATTTCAATGATTCCTTTATTAATCAATTATTTATTATCACAGATACGGCGACCAGGCAGGGAATTTAACCTGACCATCAGTTGCCGGAAGACGCGCTTTGAAACGCCCATCTGTAGAAACCAAATTCAGCACGGATCCCATCCCCTGAGAAGAGCTGTAGATTACCATAGTGCCGTTAGGTGCCAGACTTGGCGTTTCGTCCAGGAACGTTGACGACAGAACTTGTACGCCACCCGCTACCAGATCTTGTTTGGCAATGTGTTGCTGACCGTTAGCCGAGCTTACCATTACCATAAATTTACCGTCGCTGCTCACATCCGCATCCTGGTTTTGCGAACCTTCCCAGGTAATACGCTGCGGAGCACCGCCGTTGACGTTAACTTTGTATACCTGCGGACGACCGGCCTGGTCAGACGTAAAGGCCAGATTCTGGCTGTCCGGGAACCAGGTTGGTTCCGTGTTGTTGCTGCGACCATCCGTCACCTGACGGATTTGACCAGAACCAATGTCCATGACATACAGGTTCAGGCTACCGGTTTTAGACAGGGCAAACGCCAGTTTGCTGCCATCCGGAGAAAACGCCGGTGCGCCGTTGTGACGCGGGAAAGAAGCGACCTGACGAACAGCGCCGTTAGACAACGTCTGAATAACCAGCGCAGAACGACCGCTTTCGAAGGTTACGTAAGCCAGTTTTGAACCGTCCGGAGACCACGCCGGAGACATCAGCGGCTGCGGAGAACGGTGAACCACGAACTGGTTGTAACCATCGTAGTCGGACACGCGTAATTCGTACGGGAACTGACCACCGTTGGTCTGAACAACATACGCGATACGGGTACGGAATGCGCCCTTAATACCGGTCAGTTTTTCAAATACTTCGTCACTGGCAGTATGGCCCGCGTAACGCAGCCATTGCTTGTTCACTTTATAGGTGTTCTGCGCCAGTACGGTACCCGGCGCGCCGCCGGTATCAACCAGTTGATAAGCCACGCTGTAGGAGCCATCCGGATTCGGCGTTACCTGCCCGACCACGACGGCATCAATACCCAGCGCAGACCATGCAGCAGGTTGAACTTCCGCCGCGGTACCCGGCTGCTGCGGCAGACGAGAACGATCTAATGGGTTAAATTTACCGCTGTTACGCAGGTCAGCACCTACGATACCACCGATATCTTCAGGTGCAGCACCCGGCCCTGCCCACTGGAATGGGACAACGCCAATCGGGCGTGCCGAGTCCACCCCCTGGGTGATCTCGATACGTACTTCTGCATGCAGCACTGCTGCCCACAGCATCAGAAAACCAAATGCTACTCGTAATGCCTGCTTCATCATATCTCCCTTATCTGGACGGAACGCCCACGATAATTTAGCAGAATGTTAACAAACTCAAATACACAAAACTACCAGAACTCTGTCTCAACCTTAGACTGTTTCCCCCGATTTCTCAGGGGTTGTTATTACAGTTTAAAGTCCAGTTTGGCATCTTTTACTTTTTCATAAACAGCCTGGCTAGGCGGTTTAGGAATTCTGGCTGTTTTCGCAGCCGTCAACGCGGCCTGGCACAATGCCGGATCGCCGCCCTCTTCGGTCACATCCAGTAACAGACCATCGGGTGCTAACTTAATATGTAGTACGCAAGATTTACCCGCGTACAAATCAGCACCATACAGACGGCTCTGGATCGCATTACGAATTTGAGAGGCGTAAGCACTGATATCAGCGCCAGATGCGCCGCCATTTGCACCACTTGTACCACTATCTTTCGCCGGTTGACCGCTTCCTTTCGCTCCACCACCTGATTTCGGCGCATTCTTACCGGAGCTTAAGTCACCCAACAAGTCGTCAACGCCAGAGGCCGCAGCGGCCTTCTCAGCAGCCGCTTTTTTCGCAGCAGCGGCTTTATCTGCCGCAGCTTTCTTGTCAGCAGCAGCTTTATCAGCGGCAGCTTTCTTGTCTGCAGCGGCTTTTTCCGCAGCGGCTTTCTTTTCAGCCGCCGCTTTTTCAGCGGCAGCAGCTTTTGCGGCAGCGGCTTTTTCTGCTTTTTCGGCGGCAGCTTTTTCTGCTGCAGCTTGCTTAGCAGCTTCAGCCTGGGCTTTCTTCGCGGCGTCTGCGGCAGCCTTAGCGGCTTGTGCTTCGGCAACTTTCTTCGCATCAGCGGCGGCTTTAGCGGCTTCAGCCTCAGCTTTTTTCTGTGCGTCCGCAGCGGCTTTCTTCGCGGCATCTGCCGCTTGTTTCGCCTGTGCATCCGCCTTGGCCTTCGCGTCTGCAGCAGCCTTCGCCGCAGCTTCTTCAGCCTGTTTCTGTTGCTCTTGCGCTTTCGCGGCGGCAGCTTCAGCCTGTTTCTGCTGTTCCGCCTGTTCGCGCACTTTTTCCTGCGCGGCTAAACGTTCTTTTTCCAGCTGCTTCAGTCGCTCTTGCTCAGCCGCCTGCTTCTCGCGAAGTTCCTCAGCTTGCTGCTGCGCCTGTTTTTCACGCTGCTCTTCTGCACGTTTCGCACTTGCCTGCTGTTGCTGCTGCCTGTCGTACTGTTGCACAACGGCACCAGGATCAACCATAACGGCGTCGATGGACGAACCGCCACCGCCGCCGGCTGAAGCATCAATGTGCTCATCGAACGAACTCCAGATCAGCGCTGCAAATAAAATGACATGCAGCACCGCTGAAATAATTATCGCCCTTTTGAGCTTGTCGTTTTGTTCGGTTGCCTTTGACACTCTCGGTTCCCAAAAAACTGTTCGCCTGTTACGCGCTATCTTTCAAGCCAGCAATACGCAGACATCAGATTGGCTGCGTCATCAAGCCAACCGATTTTACGCCTGCACTGTGTAACAAGTTCAGCGCTTTAATTATTTCATCATAAGGCACGTCTTTCGCACCACCGATTAAAAAGACCGTTTTCGGATTGGTCTGCAGGCGGCTTTTCGCTTCCGCGATAACCTGCTCCGGCGGCAGTTGATCCATACGATCTTTTGCAACCACCACGCTGTATTGCCCAATGCCGGAAACTTCAATAATGACCGGAGGTTCGTCGTTACTGCTGACGGCTTGCGATTCGGTCGCATCCGGCAGATCGACTTCCACGCTCTGGGTAATGATCGGCGCGGTTGCCATAAAGATCAGCAGCAGCACCAGCAGTACGTCGAGCAGCGGTACAATATTGATTTCGGACTTAAGTTCGCGACGACCTCGTCCACGCGTTCTGGCCATGGCTTACCCCTTGTTGCTCTCGCTAACGGTAAACGCCTGGCGGTGCAGAATCGCGGTGAACTCTTCCATAAAGTTGTCGTAATTCAGTTCCAGCTTGTTCACGCGCTGATTCAGTCGGTTGTAAGCCATAACCGCAGGGATTGCCGCAAACAGACCGATAGCCGTTGCAATCAGCGCTTCCGCGATACCCGGTGCGACCATTTGCAGCGTTGCCTGTTTTACCGCGCCCAGCGCGATAAACGCGTGCATGATCCCCCAAACGGTTCCGAACAGACCGATATACGGACTGATGGAGCCGACGGTGCCGAGGAATGGAATATGCGTTTCCAGCGTTTCCAGTTCACGGTTCATCGAAATTCGCATCGCACGGGATGCCCCCTCAACGACCGCTTCCGGCGCATGGCTATTTGCCCTGTGCAAACGCGCAAACTCTTTGAATCCGCTATAGAAAATTTGTTCCGACCCTGCCAAATTATCACGACGCCCCTGGCTTTCCTGATACAGGCGTGACAACTCAATACCAGACCAGAACTTGTCTTCAAATGCTTCTGCTTCACGTGAAGCGGCATTCAGAATACGGGTCCGCTGGATAATAATGGCCCAGGATGCGATTGAGAAACCAATCAAAATCAACATGATAAGTTTAACCAGAAGGCTTGCCTTCAGGAACAAATCAAGGATATTCATGTCAGTCACTGCTTAAACTCCGCGACAATAGACTTGGGAAGCGCACGAGGCTTCATTTTGAGTGGATCAACGCAAACAATCAGAACTTCGGCTTCATTCAGCACGGTGTTCTCTGCGTTGACAATGCGTTGCGTGAAAACCAATGAGGTGCCACGCATTGACGTAATTTCGGTTTGGACTTCGAGCATATCGTCGAGCCGCGCAGGCGCAAAATACTCAAGAGTCATCTTGCGTACCACAAAGGCTACGCGTTCTGCCAGCAGCACCTGCTGACTGAAGTGATGATGACGCAGCATCTCTGTGCGTGCCCTTTCATAAAAAGCGACGTAGCTGGCGTGGTAAACCACCCCACCGGCATCGGTGTCTTCATAGTAGACACGAACCGGCCATCGAAACATATACTTATTCATTCTTACTGCCTCTTTGTTGGCTTCGTCCACTCACACCCGTTGCTTACCCTGGTAAGCGCCTGGTGACTCGCGTTTTTGCCGCCGCGATGCATCAAGAATGTCGTTGTATATCGCGCTGTCTTCACTGTACATCCCGGTAATGCAACAAAAGGTTAGTGCTTTCAAACTTCGCTACTATACGCGCGGGAATGGTGCTTTGGAATGGGGGAAAGTAAACGGAGAGTAAAAAATTATGGGCTTATGCAAGCCCATAAATATTTAAGGATGTTTCTTATTCAAAAGAAGAAGAAAATCAGACCAACAATGAGGACGATATCCGCGATCAGCGGGCAGAAGATGCCCTGCCAGTGCACCGCGCGAGGACGAAAGCCAACGCCGTGAATGATGCCAGTGCAGACAGCCCACATCAGCAGAAAACCATGCCAGATTTCAAGCTCACTGGTTTTGGCCGCGAAACGTGACGGGTCCCAGAATATGCAGCCAGCCAACACGATTGCCAGCACAAAGGAAAGCGCCCGCAAGGGGCGCTTGTCCATTACCGCATAAACCATCGCGATAAGGTTGATCATCAGCTTTCTTCTTGTCCGGCTTTGCCTGATTCAACGTGCTCAAGCGCCAGGGCTGTGATTATCCCAAATGCACAGGCAAGAAGCGTTCCCAGAATCCATGCGAAATACCACATATTTAGCTCCTTACTTAGTACAGAGAATGGGTGTTACGTTCAATATCTTCTTTGGTGATGCGACCAAACATTTTCCAGTAACACCAGGTGGTGTAGATGAGAATGATCGGTACAAACACCAGTGCCACATAGGTCATCACGTTCAGCGTCAGCTGACTGGAAGTCGCATCCCACATGGTCAGACTCGCGTTCATCATGGTGCTGGATGGCATCACAAACGGGAACATTGCGATACCGGCAGTCAGGATGATGCAGGCTAACGTCAGTGAGGAGAAGACGAACGCCCATGCCCCTTTCTCCATACGAGAAGTCAGGATGGTCAACAGTGGCAGAACCACGCCCAGTGCAGGAACCAGCCACAGGACAGGTGCATTATTAAAGTTCACCATCCATGCGCCAGCAACGCGCGCCACTTCTTTGGTCAGCGGGTTAGAGGCGGCATGATGATCCACTGCAGAGGTCACAACATAACCGTCAATACCGTAAATCACCCACACGCCGGCCAGCGCGAAGCAGACCAGAGTCACCAGCGCCGCTACCTGCGCGGTGGTACGCGTACGCAGGTGCAGTTCACCAACCGTACGCATCTGCAGGTAGGTTGCGCCCTGGGTGATGATCATCCCAACGCTCACGATACCTGCCAGCAGACCAAACGGATTCAGCAACTGGAAGAAGTTACCGGTGTAGTACAGACGCAGGTACTCATCGATATGGAACGGTACGCCCTGCAACAGGTTACCGAACGCCACGCCAATTACCAGCGGCGGAACAAAGCTACCAATGAAAATGCCCCAGTCCCACATGTTACGCCAACGAGTGTCTTCAATCTTGGAACGGTAATCAAAACCGACCGGACGGAAGAATAAAGACGCCAGTACCAGAACCATCGCCACATAGAAACCAGAGAACGCAGCGGCATACACCATCGGCCAGGCAGCGAACAGAGCGCCACCCGCGGTGATGAGCCAAACCTGGTTACCGTCCCAGTGCGGAGCGATGGAGTTAATCATAATTCGACGCTCGGTATCATTACGACCGAGGAAACGGGTGAGCATGCCCACCCCCATGTCGAAGCCATCAGTGACCGCAAAACCAATCAGCAGAATGCCGACCAACAGCCACCAGACAAAACGCAATACTTCATAATCGATCATTTGACGACTCCTGTCTTAGCGTGCCGGCTGAGAAGTCACATTGGACTGCTCAAAGTGATAGCGACCGGTTTTCAGGCTGCTCGGGCCGAGGCGCGCAAACTTGAACATTAAGAACAATTCTGCCACCAGGAACAGGGTATACAGGCCACAAATCAGGATCATGGAGAACAGCAGATCGCCTACTGTCAACGATGAGTTTGCCACCGCCGTTGGTAATACTTCGCCGATTGCCCATGGTTGTCGGCCATATTCGGCGACAAACCAACCTGCTTCTACAGCAATCCACGGCAGTGGAATACCGTACAGCGCGGCACGCAGCAGCCATTTTTTCTCACCGATGCGGTTACGAATGACGCTCCAGAAGGAAAGCGCAATAATGGCCAGCAGCAAGAAGCCACACGCCACCATGATACGGAAAGCGAAATACAGCGGCGCAACGCGAGGAATAGAATCTTTCGTTGCCTGTTGAATTTGCGCTTCGGTTGCGTCGGTGACGTTGTCCGTATAGCGTTTCAGCAGCAGACCATAACCCAGATCTTTCTTCATGCTGTTGAACTGGTCACGAACAGCCTGATCGGTTGACCCCGCACGCAATTCTTCCAGCAGCTGATACGCCTTCATCCCGTTACGGATACGCTCTTCATGCTGCGCCATCAGGTCTTTCAGCCCAATGACCGGTGTATCAACAGAGCGGGTGGCAATGATGCCCAGCGCATAAGGAATTTGAATCGCAAATTTGTTTTCTTGTTTATCCTGGTCGGGAATACCGAACAAGGTAAACGCAGCAGGAGCAGGTTGAGTTTCCCACTCAGCTTCAATAGCGGCGAGTTTAGTTTTCTGTACGTCGCCCATTTCGTAACCGGATTCATCACCCAGCACGATAACAGACAGCACAGCCGCCATACCAAAGCTGGCAGCAATCGCGAAGGAGCGTTTTGCGAACGCAAAGTCACGGCCTTTCAGCATGTAATAAGCACTGATGCCAAGAATGAACATCGCGCCAGTGACATACCCCGATGCCACCGTGTGAACAAATTTCACCTGGGCAACCGGGTTGAGCACCAGTTCGGAGAAGCTCAGCATCTCCATACGCATGGTTTCGAAGTTGAAATCCGCGGCGATTGGGTTTTGCATCCAGCCGTTCGCAACCAGAATCCACAGTGCGGACAGGTTAGAACCCAGTGCCACCAGCCAGGTGACGCACATATGCTGGACTTTACCCAAACGATCCCAACCGAAGAAGAACAGACCTACAAAGGTGGATTCGAGGAAGAAGGCCATCAAACCTTCGATAGCCAGCGGCGCACCGAAAATATCCCCTACATAATGGGAATAGTAAGACCAGTTAGTCCCGAACTGGAACTCCATGGTCAGACCGGTAGCCACACCCAGAGCGAAGTTGATACCAAACAACTTGCCCCAGAACTTGGTCATATCTTTATAAATCTGTTTGCCGGAAAGGACGTAGACCGTTTCCATAATGGCCAGCAAGAACGCCATACCGAGCGTCAGTGGCACAAACAGGAAGTGGTACATCGCGGTCAAGGCAAACTGTAAGCGCGACAGTTCGACTATATCTAACATCATGACTCCTTGCTCATCGCATGAAGACTCCGAGAGTGAACCCCGTTAGAAAGGGTCACACGCATGCCCCAATACAAATTTATCTGCTTCCTTCCGCCGCTGTTCATTCTTCTCATTTGAAGAAACGACAATGATGAAAGGTTACAAACATGTTAATAAAACACTCAAATTGATCCCGCAATTATATTACGCCGTAAAATCCTTACAATAAACAGGTTTTTATCGAGGCAAATTTGCATTTTTCGATAGTGATCAATTTATAGCTAATTTATCACTCTCAGACCAATTTGATCTGCGGCAATTTAACCTCTTTTTGTGTTGTTTTCCAAGTTTTAAACTTTGATTTAAATCAATTTTCAAATTTATTGTTAATGGTGTTTAACACTACAGTGACTAGTGAACATCATGTTAACGACATGTTTTTCAATGAGTATTTGTCGTTACTACAAATGATAGAATATTTATTTAAATCTACACGGTCTTTTAACCGCTCAGGCAGACAAAATTGATAGCAGATAAAGAGTCACTATTGCTGGGTAGCTCACAGTTTTTTGTTTGGCAAGGTGTGGAATAGTTATTTCATACAATTTATTCATTTTATTTTTACTTATAATTAACACCAAGATGTAACTATCTCAACTGGAAGCGAAAACGCGCCCCATTGACCAACGCATTGCATTAAACGTTCTGGCGCAGAAAGTCCGCCTGTCACTTTTATCATCACCGTAAGTTATCGTTCACGCTACTTCTTCGTTTCTGTGGCAAAGATTAAATATGACAAAAACAATTCATTATCATTTTTATCCTAAATTTAACAAAGAAATAATTGTGACATATAAGATTAATAAATAAAAAACCGTTAGATGGTTCACAAGTTATTTAGTGAAGAGATTTTTTGAAATTATTAAAAGCGCGACCTGAATGGCGTGCACAACAAAATAAGATTTTGATCACAAACATGGCAAGTCATTTATTACTCGATTTTCTAAAAAATTAAAATCAACACAGAAAACACAACATAAGCACATGATTAAAAACACATTTTTCCAATAAAAAATATAACAATCATTTTTATCAGGATATTTTGAAAATAGATCAATTGCTTCCTTTTTCGCTTCCACAGAAACTCCAACCCTATTAAAAGGTTGTCACAATACAAGCTCTGAATATTAGAAAAGTATTTTCACTTATTGACCATCAGCCCTACAGAGGATTACCCATGAAAAAATCTACACTTGTTATTGGCGTCATCGGTGCTGACTGCCATGCAGTAGGCAATAAAGTTCTGGATCGCGTTTTTACTGCGCATGATTTTCACGTAATCAACCTCGGGGTGATGGTGAGCCAGGATGAATATATTGATGCCGCGATTGAAACAGGCGCCGATGCCATCGTGGTGTCCTCCATCTACGGTCATGGTGACATTGACTGCCTTGGGTTACGTGAACGCTGCATCGAACGCGGACTCGGTGACATTCTGCTGTACGTCGGCGGCAACCTGGTTGTAGGCAAACATGACTTCGCCGATGTGGAAGTGAAGTTTAAAGAGATGGGATTTAACCGCGTCTTCGCCCCCAGCCACGATCTGGAGGATGTCTGCGCGCTTATCGCCAATGATATTCACCAACACAATGGCCTCGAACAGCGCTGCCTGGAAGAGGCTATCTGATGCAAACAGTTTCTGTCGATATCGGCTCGACCTGGACCAAGGCAGCCCTCTTCGCCCATGAAGGCGAGGAGTTAACCCTGGTAAACCATGTCCTGACCCCAACCACCACACATCATCTGGCAGACGGTTTTTTTGCCAGCCTGAATCAGGTGCTGAATGTTGCCGATGCTCGCCCGTTACTGAAAAGTGGTGAAGTGCAGTTGAAATACTCCTCCTCGGCCAAGGGTGGACTCGCCGTTGCAGCGATGGGGCTGGTGCCTTCCATTACGCTGGAATCGGCAAAAGTTACCGCCCATTCGGCAGGAGCGAAAATCGCGCAATATTATTCGTACAAGCTGAACCGTCATGACATACAGGAGCTGGAATCATCACCACCGGACATCCTGTTATTTACCGGCGGTACAGACGGTGGAGAAGAAAGCTATGGTCTGGCGAATGCGCGTGCATTGGCAGACTCGAAGCTGGATTGCGCCATTATCTACGCAGGAAACCGGGACATTCAGGACGAAATACAAACGATTCTCGGGCACAAGGATCTGACCACGGTAGACAACATTCTGCCTGATCTCGATCACCCGAATCCGTTTGCCGCGCGCCAGGCGATTTGTGATGTGTTTTTGTCGCGCATTGTGAAAGGCAAAGGTCTGGACGTCATTGTCGGTGAAACAGGCGAAGAGCCAATGCCGACGCCATGGACGGTATATGAGTTAGTCAAAGCCATTAGCGATTACGACAGCGCATGGAAGGAATTCATGCTGATTGATATGGGCGGAGCCACCACGGATGTCTATTCGGCCAGCGCGAATACCCTCTCCCCCGATACCGTCCTGCATGGTGTTCCAGAGCCTTTCGTCAAACGTACTGTTGAAGGCGACCTGGGGATGCGCGTTTCCGCCGTCGTGGTGGGAGAAAGCACGCAGGATATGGTGAAAGTCATCTTCGCCCAACAGCCGCAGCGCGAGGAAGCATTTTACCGCTACCTGCGTCATTTGGTTGGGCAGCCGGATTACCTGCCACTCAGCGAGGAGGAGAAATATTTCGACACTCTGCTGGCAGGTTTATGCGTGGGCTATGCCGCTGAGCGCCACGCGGGCACTAAAAAGCAGGTTTGCACCTGCGTGGGTAACGTGGATTTACAGATGGGTCGCGATCTCACCACCGTACGCAAAGTCGTCGGTTCAGGTGGATGGCTCTCTCGCGCCAGCCAGTTCGATATCCATAACTGGCTCAAATACCGAGAGCTGGACGACCAGGGTAAAAGAATTCTGTTACCGAATCAGTTTGAGTATTACCGCGATTCAAATGGCCTGCTCCCTCTACTGGCAAACGTCGCCAGGCTGTACCCGCAAGCCGCTGCTCGCACCAGCATTCAGTGTTTAACCCTACAAAACTAAAGGCAGCTACGAATGGAACTTCGAAATAAAAAATTGACCCATGACGAATTCATGACCGAAAGGCATCAGGTGTTGCAAACCTGGGAAACCGGCAAAGACGTTGAGAACTTCGAAGATGGCGTGAAATACCAGCAATCAATTCCAGACAAGAAGCGCTTTTCCCTCGCTCTGCTGAAGGCCGATCAGGAAGGTAAAACCCTGAGTCAGCCGCGCGCAGGCGTGGCATTAATGGACGAGCATATTGCACTGCTCAAAACGTTGCAGGAAGAGTGCGATCTTCTGCCAAGCACTATTGATGCCTATACCCGTCTGAACCGCTATGAAGAAGCCGCTGTCGGGATCCAGAAATCCATCGAAGCGGGGACTTCCAAGCTGAATGGTTTACCGGTCGTCAATCACGGGGTTGCTGCCTGCCGCCGTATGACTGAGTCGCTGGAAAAACCGATCCAGGTTCGCCACGGGACGCCGGATGCGCGTCTGCTGGCAGAAATCGCCATGGCCAGTGGCTTTACCAGCTACGAAGGCGGCGGTATCTCTTACAACATCCCTTACGCCAAACGCGTCACCCTGGAAAAATCCATCCGCGACTGGCAGTACTGCGATCGCCTGATGGGTCTGTACGAAGAGAACGGCATTCGCATCAACCGCGAACCGTTTGGTCCGCTGACCGGCACCCTGATCCCGCCGTTTATGTCCCACTCGGTAGCGATTATTGAAGGTCTGCTGGCGCTGGAACAGGGCGTGAAGTCAATCACCGTCGGCTACGGTCAGGTCGGTAGCCTGACGCAGGATATTGCCGCTATTCAGGCGCTGCGTGAGCTGTCCCACGAATATTTCCATAACCACGGCTTCGACGATTATGAACTGAGCACCGTTTTCCACCAGTGGATGGGCGGATTCCCGGAAGATGAAGCGAAAGCCTTCTCCGTTATCGCCTGGGGCGCAGCGGTTGCCGGTATGTCGGGCGCAACGAAAGTGATCACCAAAAGCCCGCACGAAGCGTTCGGTATCCCAACTGCGGCAGCGAACGCCCAGGGACTTAAAGCCTCACGCCAGATGCTCAACATGGTCAGTGACCAGAAATTCCCGCAGTGTGCTGCCGTGGAACAGGAAGTCGAGCTGATCAAGAGCGAAGTCCGCGCGGTGCTGAAAAAAGTCTTTGAACTCGGCAATGGCGACATTGCGCGCGGTACGGTGCTGGCCTTTGAAGCAGGCGTGCTGGATGTGCCTTTCGCCCCTGCCGCCTGTAACGCCGGGAAGATCCTGCCGGTGCGCGATAACACAGGAGCCATCCGTATTCTCGAAGCCGGTGCCGTTCCGCTGCCGAAAGACGTTCTCGCCCTGCACCACGACTACGTCGCAGAGCGCGCGCATTTCGAAGGCCGTAAACCTTCTTTCCAGATGGTCATTGATGACATCAACGCCGTATCCCACAGTAAATTAATAGGAAGACCATAATGAAAATTAAACAGGCCCTTTTCACCGCTGGCTACTCCTCATTTTATTTTGACGATCAGCAGGCCATCAAAAACGGCGCCGGTCATGATGGGTTTATCTATACCGGCTCCCCGGTAACACCTGGCTTTACCTCTGTTCGCCAGGCGGGTGAATGCGTTTCTGTGCAGTTGGTTCTGGAAAACGGCGCAGTGGCGGTAGGTGATTGTGCTGCGGTGCAATATTCAGGCGCAGGCGGTCGCGACCCGCTGTTCCTGGCTGAAAACTTTATCCCTTTCCTCAACGATCACATCAAGCCGTTGCTGGAAGGCCGTGACGTGGATGCTTTCCTGCCAAACGCCCGCTTCTTTGATCAGTTGCGTATCGATGGTCATCTGCTGCATACCGCGGTCCGTTATGGTCTGTCTCAAGCACTGCTCGACGCGGCCGCACTGGCGACCGGCCGCCTGAAAACTGAAGTGGTGTGCGACGAGTGGCAACTGCCATGCGTCCCGGAAGCCATTCCATTATTTGGTCAGAGCGGTGATGACCGTTATATCGCCGTCGACAAGATGATCCTCAAAGGCGTGGACGTTCTGCCGCACGCGCTGATCAACAACGTGGAAGAGAAGCTGGGCTTTAAAGGTGAAAAACTGCGTGAGTATGTGCGCTGGTTGTCTAATCGCATCTTAAGCCTGCGCACCAGCGAGCGTTATCACCCGACGCTGCACATTGATGTCTATGGCACTATCGGTCTGATCTTCGATATGGATCCGGTGCGCTGCGCTGAATATATCGCCAGCCTGGAAGCGGAAGCCCAGGGCCTGCCGCTGTACATTGAAGGTCCGGTGGATGCCGGTAACAAGCCGGATCAGATCCGCATGTTAACCGCTATTACCAAAGAGCTGACCCGTCTGGGTTCCGGCGTGAAAATCGTTGCGGATGAGTGGTGTAACACCTATCAGGACATCGTGGACTTCACCGACGCGGGCAGTTGCCACATGGTGCAGATCAAAACCCCGGATCTGGGCGGTATTCATAACATCGTTGATGCGGTGCTGTATTGCAACAAACACGCAATGGAAGCCTATCAGGGCGGTACCTGTAACGAAACGGAAATCAGTGCTCGCACCTGCGTACACGTCGCGCTGGCCGCGCGTCCTATGCGCATGCTGGTCAAACCAGGTATGGGTTTCGATGAAGGTCTCAACATCGTGTTTAACGAAATGAACCGCACCATCGCGTTGTTGCAAACTAAGGATTAAGAGATGGCACGCACATTTAAGATCTTATCGCCTACGGCTATCCTGGGTTATGGCTTCCCGGAAGAAAGTTTTCGTAAAGCCATGGAAGAGTCACCGGATCTTATTGCTGTTGACGCAGGTTCCTCCGATCCAGGCCCCCACTACCTGGGGGCAGGTAAACCGTTTACCGACAGGGCCGGTGTGAAACGCGATCTGCGCTATATGATCGTGGCAGGCGTTAAGAACAACATCCCGGTAGTGATTGGCACGGCCGGTGGTTCAGGCGCCGCTCCGCATCTGGAGTGGTGTCGCCAGATAATCCATGAGATTGCTCAGGAAGAAAACCTGTCCTTCTCCATGGCGCTGATCCCGTCTGATGTCGACAAAGAGATCGTTCATCAGGCGCTGGATAACGGCAAAATCACCGCGCTCGATTTTGTGCCTGAACTGACTCACGAGGCAATTGAAGACAGCACCTACATTGTCGCGCAGATGGGCGTCGAGCCTTTCCAGCGTGCGCTGAAAGCCGGTGCGCAGGTGGTACTGGGCGGACGTGCTTACGATCCGGCCTGCTTCGCCGCGCTGCCGATTATGCAGGGCTTTGATGAAGGTCTGGCGCTTCATTGCGGTAAGATCCTTGAGTGTGCCGCCATTGCCGCCACCCCTGGCTCTGGCTCAGATTGTGCGATGGGGATCATTGACGACAACGGCTTTACGCTGAAAGCGTTCAATCCCAAGCGTAAGTTCACTGAAACTTCCGCGGCGGCGCACACCCTGTATGAGAAGTCCGATCCGTACTTCCTGCCGGGGCCCGGCGGCGTACTGAACCTGAAAGCGTGCACCTTCACTCAGGTTAACGAGGGCGAAGTGTATGTCAGCGGTTCACGTCATGAAGAAACGCCGTATGCGTTGAAACTGGAAGGCGCACGTCAGGTTGGCTTCCGCTGCCTGACTATCGCCGGAACGCGTGACCCGATCATGATTGCCGGAATTGACACCATTCTCGAAGAGGTACAGGCCAGCGTTAAGCGTAACCTCTCGCTGACTGACGACAGTATCCGTATGACCTTCCACCTGTACGGTAAGAACGGTGTGATGGGCAACCATGAACCGATGAAAACCGCCGGTCATGAGCTAGGGATTTTACTGGACGTCGTCGCACCGACGCAGGATATCGCCAACAGCGTTTGCTCGCTGGTGCGCTCTACCCTGCTGCACTACGGCTATGAAAATCGCATTGCGACCGCAGGCAACCTCGCCTTCCCGTTCTCGCCATCCGATATTCAGAGTGGACCGGTGTATGAGTTCTCGATCTATCACCTGATTGAAGCGAGCGATGCGCTGCGTTTTGATTTCCACATTGAACAGGTGACGCCAGAAGGAGTTCAGGCATGAAACACTCAATTTGTTCACTGGCGCAGGTCATTCGTTCCAAAAACGCCGGGCCGTACGAACTGGTTTTAGATATTTTATTTAAAACCCGTGAAGATTATCAGCGAGTGAAGCGTTCAGAACAATTAACGCCACAGCTTATTGCTGGTTTATATAATGTCAAACCTGATTTTATTCATAATATTGTCTGGTTTGACCCAGCGAATGCCGTAAAAATTGTCATGCCGCGCGATATTATCTCCGGCAATGTTGGTGACAATGATGTTTATGGTGCGCAGCAACACGCGCCATTATTAAGTATTGAGTTCGACCTGTAGTAAAAAAACACAATAACAACCATTGGAGCACAGAATTCAGCTGTATCACAGTGCTTCGAATTATTCATGCGGTTGGTCACAACAGGCGTGCGTCTGAACTGCTGTCCGGGTTCAGGCGCGCGCCGCCCTACACAATTCCAATTACCAACCTTTATCCGATGGAGTACACATGAAGAAAATAAGTTTAACGAAGATGATCATATTAGGCCTGATACTCGGCATGATTGCCGGGGTGGCCATAAATAATATGGTCGCGGCTGAAACGGCAAAATCTTATGCAGCAGATATTTCCATTTTCACCACCATATTCTTACGCATGGTGAAAATGATTATCGCCCCATTGGTTATTTCAACTTTGGTTGTGGGTATTGCCAAAATGGGCGATGCCAAAACGCTGGGACGTATATTTTCGAAAACCTTCTTCCTGTTTATTTGCGCCTCACTGCTGTCAATCGCGCTGGGACTGGTTATCGTTAATATTTTCCAGCCAGGCGCTGGCATCAACTTTGTTCCAC
Source organism: Citrobacter sp. wls706 (assembly GCF_005281305.1). Lineage (NCBI taxonomy): Bacteria > Pseudomonadati > Pseudomonadota > Gammaproteobacteria > Enterobacterales > Enterobacteriaceae > Citrobacter > Citrobacter sp. wls706. The sequence continues at coordinate 180,614 of NZ_SZXG01000034.1, forward strand.
ATGACGCCGGAGCCGTTGCCGCCGTTAAGTCTGAGCCATTCACGCTGAAAGTATTCATCTCGCACGCAGTACCAACCAGTATTGTTGATGCGATGGCACGCAACGAAATTCTGCAGATCGTCGTCTTCTCAATTTTCCTCGGTTGCAGCCTTGCCGCAATTGGTGAGAAAGCCGAGCCTATCGTGAAGGTTCTGGATTCACTGGTACACGTAATGCTGAAGCTGACGGGTTACGTCATGCTGTTTGCGCCACTGACCGTTTTTGCCGCTATTTCGGGTCTGATTGCCGAACGTGGTCTGGGTGTGATGGTCAGCGCCGGGATCTTTATGGGTGAATTCTACCTGACGCTGGGTATGCTGTGGGCGATCCTGATTGGCCTGTCCACCATGATCGTAGGGCCTTGCATCGCGCGTTTAACGAAATCAATCCTCGAACCTGCACTGTTGGCCTTCACCACCTCCAGCTCTGAAGCCGCTTTCCCGGGCACGCTGGACAAGCTGGAAAAATTCGGTGTTTCCTCAAAAATCGCCAGCTTCGTTCTGCCTATCGGTTACTCCTTTAACCTGGTCGGCTCGATGGCGTACTGCTCCTTTGCCACCGTATTTATTGCCCAGGCGTGCAACATCGAATTGAGCATGGGTGAGCAAATCACCATGCTGTTGATTCTGATGCTGACCTCAAAAGGGATGGCGGGCGTACCGCGTGCATCAATGGTGGTAATCGCCGCCACCCTGAACCAGTTCAACATTCCGGAAGCCGGTCTGATCCTACTGATGGGTGTGGATCCATTCCTCGATATGGGTCGTTCGGCTACCAACGTCATGAGTAACGCCATGGGCGCTGCCATTGTGGGTCGTTGGGAAGGCGAACACTTCGGCCAGGGTTGTCGCGGAACTGCGCCAGTGAAGACACCGGAACAAGAACGTCCGGTGACCGAACAGTCAGAAGTTGCGATGTCCTGATAGCGCGCTTATCCGGCCTACAAAACGGTCAATTATCCGTAGGCCGGATAAGGTGGAACACCGCCATCCAGCACGATGATGAACACACCAACAGGATTACACCATGAATAAAACTCTTCTCGGCGTGAGTATTTTTTCCTTCAGCGTTTTGTTTAGCGCAACGACTCTCGCGCAAACCACGCCGGATTACGCAAAGATTATCAACCAGGCACATCAGAAATATAAAAGTAACAACGATGGCAAAGTCGCCGACTACATCCCTGCCCTGGCGACCTACAGCCCGAAAAATTTTGCCATCACCATTGCCACGGTGGACGGCAAGATCTATCAGGTGGGCGATGTTAACAAGCCCTTCCCAATGGAATCCCTGAGTAAAGTCTTCACCCTGGCGCTCGCCATGGAACAGCATGGCCCACAGGTAGTCCTGGAGAAACTTGGGGCCAATGCCACCGGCATGCCGTTCAATTCAGGTTTAGCGGTAGAACTGACTAAAGGCGCGCCGGAAAACCCGCTGGTAAACGCCGGGGCGATGAGCACCGTTAGCCTGATCGAAGCCAAAGATAAAACCGATCGCTGGAACAAAATCCTCGACAACCTGAACGTCTGGGCTGATGCCACACTCACCGTGAACGAGCCGGTTTTCAAATCCGAGATGGAAACCAACCAGCACAACCAGGCGCTGGCGAAGCTGATGGAATCCTATAACAGCTTCTATGGCAACACAGACGACGCTGTCGAAATTTATACCCGTCAGTGCTCAGTCGATATCACCGTTGAGCAACTGGCCAAAATGGGCGCGGTACTCGCCAACAAAGGCAAATCACCGTTCAACGGTAAGCAATTGCTGAATGAAAAATATGTCCCGCAGGTACTGGCTGAAATGGCCATTGCCGGATTGTACGACGGTAGTGGTAAGTGGCTGTACACCGTAGGCATCCCGGCGAAAAGCGGAGTCGGCGGTGGGATGGTTGCCGTTGTGCCAGGCGAATATGCGATAGCCGTCTATTCCCCGCCGCTGGATGAAGCCGGTAACAGCGTTCGTGCACAGAAAACGATCGAATATGTCGCCGAAGCGACCGAAGCGAATGTCTTTTTAGCAAAATAACTCTATGCCGGATGGCGCTTCGCTTATCCGGCAAACAACACGAAGAGGTGAGAAGTAAACATGTCTAAACCATTTGTCTGGCAGGAACTCTTTGTTCAGGGTAAAGATAGTACCGAATATGAATTACTGAGTAATCAGCACGTTACAGTTTCTGAGTTAGACGGAGAGGAAGTGATTAAGGTTGCGCCAGAAGCGTTAACCTTATTAGCACAGCAGGCATTTTATGAGGCTTCATTCTTCCTGCGCGCCGGACATTTGAAACAGATCGCCAGCATTCTGCACGATCCACAGGCCAGCGGTAACGATAAGTATGTTGCATTGCAGCTACTGCGCAACGCTGAAGTTTCGGCCAAAGGCGTGCTGCCTAACTGTCAGGATACCGGAACGGCAACGATTGTGGCCTGCAAAGGTCAGCATGTCTGGACCGGCGGCGATGACGCAGAAGCGTTAAGCAAAGGCGTGTATACCACTTTCACCGAAAACAACCTGCGTTATTCGCAAAATGCCCCGCTGGATATGTACACCGAGGTCAATACTCAGACTAACCTGCCGGCACAAATCGATATCAGCGCCACGCCGGGTAATGAATACCGCTTCCTGTTCGTCAACAAAGGCGGCGGCTCGGCCAACAAAGCGGCGCTGTTCCAGGAAACAAAATCCATTCTGCAGCCGGAAAAGCTCACCGCCTTTCTGATCGAAAAAATGAAATCACTGGGCACAGCCGCCTGCCCGCCTTATCACATCGCTTTCGTCGTTGGAGGCTTGTCTGCCGACCAGGCGCTTAAAGTCGCCAAGCTGGCTTCAACCAAGTATTACGATAACCTGCCCACCAGCGGGAACGAACTGGGTCAGGCGTTCCGCGATACGGCCCTGGAAGCCGAGTTACTCAATGCCAGCCGCGAGTTTGGTATCGGCGCGCAGTTTGGCGGCAAGTACTTTGCCCACGATATCCGCGTGATTCGCCTGCCGCGTCACGGGGGGTCTTGTCCTATCGCCATGGCCCTCTCCTGCTCAGCCGACCGCAACATTAAGGCTAAAATTAACAAACACGGTATCTGGCTGGAGAAACTGGAGCATAACCCGGGCAAGTTCATACCTGATTCCCAACGGGTAGAAAATGGCGCCCAAACCGTACAGTTGGATCTCAACCGCCCGCTACGCGAGATTCTGCACGACCTGTCCGCTCTGCCTATCGGTACTCGTTTGTCGTTAAGTGGCCCAATTGTTGTCGCCCGTGATATTGCCCACGCTAACATCAAAGCGCGCCTGGATAACGGCGAACCGATGCCGGAATACATGAAAAAGCATATCGTTTATTACGCTGGTCCCGCCAAAACGCCGGACAATCAGGCCTGTGGTTCAATGGGTCCCACCACCGGCGGGCGCATGGATGGGTATGTCGATGCTTTCCAGGCACAAGGCGGCAGTCTCATTATGCTTACCAAGGGTAACCGCAGCCAGCAGGTCACTGATGCCTGCCATAAACACGGTGGGTTTAGCCTCGGCAGCATCGGCGGCGCCGCGGCCCTGCTTGCACAACAGTACGTGAAAAGCCTGCACTGCCTGGAATATCCCGAACTGGGAATGGAAGCGGTCTGGATGATGGAAGTTAAAAATATGCCGGCCTTCGTGTTAGTCGACGACAAAGGTAATAACTTCTTTAGTCAGTTTGAGCAGCAGCATCGCTGCGCAACCTGTCCGGCAGGACATTAAGGAGCATCAATGGAAGCGCGAGCCAATAATGACAGACACCGCCAGCGTCAGCAGAAACTGAAAGAACAGGTTGATACCCGCGTGGCGGCGGCAACGGAGAAGAAAGGGATCCTGATTGTCTTCACCGGCAACGGTAAAGGGAAATCCACCGCAGCCTTTGGCACGGCAACGCGCGCGGTTGGTCACGGAAAAACCGTTGGCATCGCGCAGTTTATCAAAGGTCAGTGGGATAATGGCGAGTACAACACCCTGCAACCGCTCGGCGTTGAATTCCATATTATGGGCACCGGGTTTACCTGGGAAACCCAAAACCGGCAAGCGGATATCGAGGCGGCAACGGTAGTCTGGCAAGAAAGTAAGCGCATGCTGGCTGATGCGCATTACGATCTGGTGGTACTGGATGAACTGACTTACATGTTGGCTTACCACTATCTGGATACCCAGGAGGTTCTCAGCGCCATCGAAAATCGCCCTGTCGGACAAAGTGTTATCGTCACCGGACGCGGATGCCACGCACTGTTGCTGGAACTGGCCGATACGGTCAGCGAAATTCGCCCGGTCAAGCACGCGTTTGACAGCGGTATTCAGGCGCAGGTGGGAATCGACTGGTAACTATTCTTTTGCCGGATAACGACGCGCTGGCGTCTTATCCGGCCTACCGTTCTTTGCAGGCCTGACAAGGCACACGGTACTATCAGGCAGGCGATACCACAGATTTATTCAACAGCCAGTCCCGGAAGATCTGTAAATGCACAGATTCCGCTTTCTCTTCACGCCACGTCATGATGAAACGGTTCCCGGTGCGCATCGGGACATCGCAAGGAATGACCATATCACCGCTGTCCAGATCGTGCTGAATGGCAAAACGAGGAAGCAACGCCACGCCAAGATTAGAGCGAACCGCCGCAATCAGCATCGACAACAGATCAAACCTTGGACCTTTATTGACCAGTGGACTGCTGACATCGGACAGCGCAAACCATTCCTGCCAACCCTTGATACGCGTGCTTTGGTGCAAAAGCGGGAATTCGTTCAGTAACTCCTCGACTGCCAGTTTCCGATCCGGTTCGGCCAGCAAGCAGCGGCTACATACCGGCAGGATTTCCTCTTCAAACAGGTACTCAACGCCCGACCATGGCGAGTAGAAATCTTCACGCATGATTGCCGCGTCATACTCCCGATTGAGAAAATCACCAATATTCGCCAGCGAATGGATATTGACGATAATATCAGGATTGAGTTTATTGAACTCGCGCAGGTTCGGAATCAGCCAATGCGTGCTGAAGGTCGGATTCACTGCCAGCTCAATAACCTGCACCGTCGGCTGCCAGGTCATTATCGTCGTCGTATCTCGCTCGAGTTTATTTAACGTTTCTTTAACGATGCTTAAATAATGTTTGCCCGCCGCATTTAAAAAAATGCGTTTCTTGGCATGATTAAATAGCGAGGTATTCAGAAAATCCTCCAGCGCATTCACCTGGCGGAAAACAGCACTTTGTGTTAAAGCCAGCTCTTCAGCAGCCCGGGTATAACTTTCGTGACGCGCAACAACTTCAAAAGTTACCAGCAACTCCGTCTTCGGTATTTTTCCTCTCATAACCTCTTCCATATGCAGCGTACAAAAATAGTTTAATTTATAAAAAATAATTCAAGACACCCAGATAAGCATCGAGAGTTATATTTTATTTCATCCATTGATGTCATTGATCCAATCCATGATTTACTCATACTGATGGCGGATAAATATTAACCAATAATACTCAAGCACAACAATAAACACAATTTAAATAAGGTTAAACCTATGCAAATAGTGCCAATAAGTTCTTAATAATTTTTCAAGTTAACTTGTTTATTGCAGAAAAAACTTTGCGAGATTAATCAATATTATCCATGCCATAATTTTAGATAATTTCACGTTATAACTTACGGGCAAACGACTGCTTTTAATCATTCCTTGATGTAGTTTCTGCCTTTTTTTGTTAGACGTGATAAAGGACACAATGTGAAAACTTTCGGAAAGGTCTGGCTCGTTGGAGCAGGTCCCGGTGATATTTCATTGCTCACCCTCAAAGCGATGATGTGCATTAAACAGGCTGATGTCATTATTTACGATCGGCTGGTCAATCCTAAAATTTTGGAATGGGCATTACCTGATTGCCTGCTTATCAATGTCGGCAAAAATCCAGGCTATCATTGTGTTCCTCAGGATGAAATTAACGCATTACTGGTCCAGTATGCCCAAACACATAGCAACATCGTACGCCTGAAAGGGGGCGATCCTTATGTGTTTGGTCGTGGGGCCGAAGAAGTTGAGGATCTTGTTGAAACGGGTATCCCATTTGAAGTTGTGCCGGGTATCAGTTCTACCATCGGCGGCCTGACCTATGCCGGAATTCCGGTGACGCATCGCGATTTCGCCTCCGGTTTTCACGTGGTGACAGGCCATACGCGGGAAGGCAACCAGCAGCAGGACTGGCGTCAACTGGCGAAGCTAAATGGCACGCTGGTTATCGTCATGGGTATCGCCAATCTGGCGTTTATCTGCGAAGAGCTGTTGATGGGCGGTAAATCAGCAGATACACCCGCTGCGCTAATTATGTCCGCCACCCGGGAGAATCAACGCCGACTAACCTGTACGCTCGGTTCATTACTGAGCAAAGCGCAGGAGGCTAACATTGCTCCACCTGCGCTGATTGTTATTGGTGAGGTGGTGACCCTGAGCGATCGGCTCTCTTTTATACCCGACGCCATCACCTTGCCAGAAGATCTTTACTGCGAAAGCCTGGCATGACGAAAAGACTGGGGCGACGTTTGATGCGCCGCCCTGAAAACGCGGCAAAAGTAGCTGGTTTGCGCGTATTGAAGTTTCCTGGCAATACTGTCTATTGAATGCTCAGGGTCGTGCAACAACTCCCCCGCTTTCTGCATTTTTTTCTGACTCACCCAGGTTTTAAAATTAACGCCCAGCCGTTTCTTAAAAAATCGGCTGAAATAATTCGCGCTTAAGCACACATGCGCCGCGACGGATTCCAGGGATAATTCACCATATAAATTCTCATCAATATAACGCAGCGCCGCCAGAAGTTTTTTCTCATGACGGGAAGGTTCAGTAACATAATGACGAATGTAACGGATCGGTGAAACTGAAACTTGAGCGGATTGTTGTTCTTCCGCATAATTATCAACAATAAAACTTAACAAATTAGCCGACGCTACCAGCGTATTATTATCCACTACCGCAACCTGACCCCATTCAGCTTTTATTTTGGGGTCCTCCATCCATGAAAATTTATTACCAATAACAATAGTTTTATATTCCTGATACTTTGGCCGGACCTGTCCGCAGACAATAAAACCATAAAGATGCCCTTCATCAATTAATGGCATCGAGAACAGACTTAACCCGGCATGACAGGTGAGTATTCTGGGCTTAAGCTGTTTTAACCCCTCAAAAGCACACTGCTTATCGCATTTTTGGCAGTCCACACGATAGCGCTCATCCGCCCGCATTAATCTGCAGAAAGAATTAAAATTATGACAATCTGAGAGTGGCTTACCATTAATATCAATCACAACCGTGGCTAACCCGGTCGCACGGGAGAATATTTCGGCTATCGAGAAAAAACCGTGTAAATAATCATTCTGAATTTTCAGCAGCACGCTCTCCTCCAGCACTCATAATATTAAAACCGATAATATGCAGAATTTAACCAAGAGAAAGAATGATGTTGACCGCAAAAAATAATCTCATTTGTGCAGATGATTATGATCAATTGGCAAGAAAAATATTTAAGGACAAAAAAAGGCCATCATCAGATGGCCAACCATGTCGAAACGGGACCAGCCCTTGACCATGCAGATAGTCAGGGCTATTTTTTTACTTCTTACTTAATAACGGTTTTCAGCGCTTCGCCGATATCGGCCAGGCTGCGAACGGTTTTCACGCCAGCAGCTTCCAGAGCCGCGAATTTCTCGTCAGCGGTACCCTTACCACCGGCGATGATCGCACCGGCGTGGCCCATACGTTTGCCTTTCGGCGCGGTGACGCCCGCGATGTAACCGACAACCGGCTTGGTGACGTGATCTTTAATGTACGCCGCCGCTTCTTCTTCCGCGCTACCGCCGATCTCGCCGATCATCACGATCGCTTCAGTCTGCGGATCTTCCTGGAACAGCTTCAGAATGTCGATGAAGTTAGAGCCTGGAATCGGGTCGCCGCCGATACCGACACAGGTGGACTGGCCGAAACCGTAGTCGGTGGTCTGCTTAACCGCTTCATAGGTCAGCGTACCGGAACGGGAAACGATACCCACTTTACCCGGCTTGTGAATGTGACCCGGCATGATGCCGATTTTGCATTCGCCCGGGGTGATCACGCCTGGGCAGTTCGGGCCGATCATGCGTACGCCAGCTTCATCCAGCTTCACCTTCACGGTCAGCATATCCAGCGTCGGGATACCTTCGGTGATGGTGATAATCAGTTTGATGCCTGCATCGATCGCTTCCAGGATGGAGTCTTTGCAGAACGGCGCCGGAACGTAGATAACGGTGGCGGTTGCGCCGGTTGCTTCTACCGCTTCACGCACGGTGTTGAACACCGGCAGACCAAGGTGAGTGGTGCCGCCTTTGCCTGGCGTTACGCCGCCAACCATCTGCGTACCGTAAGCAATCGCCTGTTCGGAGTGGAATGTCCCCTGGCTACCGGTGAAGCCCTGGCAGATAACCTTGGTATCTTTATTAATTAAAACTGACATTATTTCCCCTCCACTGCGGCAACAACCTGCTGAGCTGCATCCGTCAGACTTTTCGCTGCAATAATATTCAGGCCGCTATCAGCCAGTTTTTTCGCGCCGAGTTCGGCGTTGTTGCCTTCCAGACGAACGACAACCGGAACGTTAACGCCCACTTCCGCTACCGCGCCGATGATACCGTCAGCGATCAAGTCGCAACGTACGATACCGCCGAAGATGTTAACCAGTACGGCTTTTACATTGTCATCGGAGAGGATGATTTTGAACGCTTCGGTTACACGCTCTTTGGTCGCACCGCCGCCCACGTCGAGGAAGTTAGCCGGTTCGCCGCCGTGCAGCTTAACGATGTCCATGGTGCCCATTGCCAGGCCCGCACCGTTAACCATACAACCGATGTTACCGTCCAGTGCGACGTAGTTCAGTTCCCACTGTGCAGCCTGCGCTTCACGCGGATCTTCCTGAGACTGGTCGCGCATTTCGCGCAGGTCAGCCTGCCGGAACAGTGCGTTGCCGTCAGCGCCCAGTTTGCCATCGAGGCAGATCAGATCGCCCTGTTTAGTTACTACCAGCGGGTTGATTTCGATCAGCGCCAGGTCGCGCTCCAGGAAAATAGTCGCCAGCCCCATGAAGATTTTGGTGAATTGCTGAACCTGTTTACCTTCCAGACCCAGTTTGAACGCCAGCTCACGCCCCTGGTAAGGCATCGGTCCTGCCAGCGGATCCAGCGCCACTTTATGGATCAGGTGCGGGGTTTCTTCCGCTACTTTTTCGATTTCCACGCCGCCTTCAGTCGAGGCCATAAAGACCACGCGACGGGAACTACGGTCAACCACTGCGCCGAGGTAAAGTTCTTTACCGATATCGGTCGCCGCTTCAACCAGAATCTGATTTACCGGTTGGCCATTAGCGTCTGTCTGGTAAGTCACCAGACGTTTCCCCAGCCAGTGCTCAGCAAAAGCGCGAATGTCTTCTTTGCTGTTAACAACCTTCACACCGCCCGCTTTACCACGGCCACCAGCGTGAACCTGACATTTCACTACCCACGGGCCTGCGCCGATTTTAGATGCGGCTTCTTCAGCTTCACGCGGAGTATTACAGGCATAACCCACCGGTGCCGGTAAGCCATAGCGGGCAAAAAGTTGTTTTGCCTGATATTCATGTAAGTTCATGTGTTCTGTCCATCCTTCAGGTAATCGTTATCTTTTACCCGTAGGCCTGATAAGGCGTCCAGACCTACGGGGCAGGTGATACTCTTTTTCGTTACACGTCCAGCAGCAGACGCGTTGGATCTTCCAGCAACTCTTTAATGGTTACCAGGAAGCCTACTGACTCACGACCATCGATCAGACGGTGATCGTAAGACAGCGCCAGATACATCATCGGCAGGATTTCAACCTTGCCGTCTACCGCCATCGGACGATCTTTGATGGCATGCATACCCAGGATGGCGCTCTGCGGTGGGTTGATGATCGGCGTAGACATCAGGGAACCGAACACACCGCCGTTAGTGATGGTGAAATTACCGCCCGTCAGATCTTCAACCGTCAACTTGCCGTCGCGACCTTTTACTGCCAGTTCTTTAATGTTCTTCTCAATGTCAGCCATACCCAGCAGATCCACATCACGCAGGACCGGCGTTACCAGGCCGCGCGGCGTGGAGACCGCCATGCTGACATCAAAGTAGTTGTGGTACACCACGTCATCGCCATCGATGGACGCGTTGACTTCCGGATAGCGTTTCAGCGCTTCAACCACCGCTTTCACGTAGAAAGACATAAAGCCCAGACGGATACCGTGGCGTTTTTCGAACGCATCACCGTACTGCTTGCGCAGGTCCATAATCGGCTTCATATTGACTTCGTTGAACGTGGTCAGCATGGCGGTGGAGTTTTTCGCTTCCAGCAGACGTTCGGCTACGCGTTTGCGCAGACGGGTCATCGGTACACGTTTTTCGCCACGCGCACCCAGTTGAGGCTGTGGCGCTGGCGCGGCTGCTGGCGCTTTGGCTTCGGCTTTTGCTGCCGGCGCTTTGGCCAGATGCTTTTCCACATCTTCACGGGTGATACGGCCACCGACGCCAGTGCCTTTGATGGCGCTGGCTTCGAGGTTATGTTCACCGAGCAGGCGACGGATCGCCGGGCTCAGGGCATCGTTGTTCTGCTCTGCAAGCGACGCCTGCTGGCGCTGTGCCGGAGTAGAATCTTTCTCTTCAGACTTGGCGCTGGTTTCTTTACCAGTGCTGTTGCCTTCACGCAAGCGACCGAGGATCTGGCGGGAGGTGACGGTTGTCCCTTCATCTTCCAGAACCGCATCAAGGATACCGTCCGCTGATGCCGGTACTTCCAGTACCACTTTGTCAGTTTCGATTTCTACCAGTACTTCATCACGACGTACTGCATCGCCCGGTTTTTTGTGCCAGGTTGCAACCGTTGCATCCGCTACGGATTCAGGCAGGTCGGGAACAAGAATATCTACGCTACTCATTATTTATCCTTTATTTAATCGACGTTCAGCGCGTCATTAACCAGATCTTGTTGCTGTTTCTGGTGAACGGACATATACCCTACTGCCGGAGAGGCAGAGGCCGGGCGACCTGCATAACGCAGAGCGGACCCAAATGGAATCACTTCACGGAAATGATGCTGACTGCAGTACCATGCGCCCTGGTTGAGCGGCTCTTCCTGGCACCAGACAAAATCATGTACGTGAGCAAACGGTTTCAGCGCTTCCTGCACCGCTTTATGCGGGAACGGATAGAGCTGTTCGATGCGCACAATGGCAACATCTTTTTGGTCATTCTTGCGGCGTTGCTCCAGCAGGTCGTAATAAACCTTACCAGAACACATCACAACACGCTTCACGCCTTTCGGATCAAGTTCATCGACTTCGCCAATAGCCGGCAGGAAGGTGCCATTTGCCAGTTCGTCCAGCGTAGACACCGCCAGCGGGTGACGCAGCAGCGACTTCGGTGACATCACCACCAGCGGACGACGCATACCGCGCAGCGCCTGACGACGCAGCATGTGGTACACCTGTGCCGGGGTGGACGGGACGCAAACCTGCATGTTTTGCTCAGCGCAAAGTTGCAGATAACGTTCCAGACGCGCGGAGGAGTGCTCCGGGCCCTGACCTTCGTAGCCGTGCGGCAGCAGCATAACCAGACCGCACATACGACCCCATTTTTGTTCGCCGGAAGAGATGAACTGGTCGATAACGACCTGAGCACCGTTGGCGAAGTCACCGAACTGGGCTTCCCAGATAGTCAGAGTGCGCGGTTCTGCCGTGGCGTAACCGTATTCAAACGCCAGCACCGCTTCTTCAGACAGTACGGAGTCCCATACGCGGAACGTGCCCTGGCCGTTATGCACATGCTGCAGCGGCGTGTAGGTTGAACCGTTCGCCTGGTTATGAATAACCGCGTGGCGGTGGAAGAAGGTTCCGCGACCGGAATCTTCACCCGACAGACGAACCGGAATGCCTTCGTCAACCAGTGTGGCGTAAGCCAGATTCTCTGCGCCCCCCCAGTCGAACAGCTTCTCGCCTGCGGCCATGGCCTGACGATCGCCGTAAATTTTGGCAACGCGCGACTGCATTTCAACCGCTTCAGGTACAGTGCTGATGCGTTTAGCCAGCTCCTGCAAACGCTTCATCTCAACTTTGTTCGGGTAGCTTTCGTCCCATTCGTGGTTGAGATATGGCGACCAGGTGAAGGAGTGCATGTTCATCGGACGCCACTCTTTCACTACGCACTCGCCAGCATCCAGCGCATCGCGATACAGGTTGACCATTTCGGTCGCATCTTCCAGCGTGGCGACTTTGTCCGCTTCCAGCTTGTCGGCGTAGATTTTGCGCGGGGTCGGATGCTTTTTGATTTTCTGATACATCAGCGGCTGGGTTGCGCTCGGCTCATCGGCTTCGTTATGGCCGTGACGGCGGTAGCACACCAGATCGATGAAGACATCGCGTTTGAAGGTATTACGGAAGTCCAGCGCCAGACGCGTGACGAAAGCGACTGCTTCCGGGTCATCCGCATTGACGTGGAAAATCGGCGCCTGAACCATCTTACCGATGTCGGTGCAATATGGGGTAGAACGCGCATCCAACGGGTTAGAGGTAGTGAAGCCCACCTGGTTGTTGATAACGATGCGAACGGTACCGCCCACTTCGTAACCACGCGCTTTCGACATGTTCAGGGTTTCCTGCACCACGCCCTGCCCGGTCACCGCCGCATCACCATGAATGGTGATAGGCAGGACTTTATTGCTGCTCGGCTCATCCAGACGATCCAGACGCGCACGGACGGAACCGATTACCACCGGGCTAACAATTTCCAGGTGTGACGGGTTAAACGCCAGCGCCAGGTGTACCAGACCGCCTTCGGTTTCGATATCTGACGAGAAGCCCATGTGGTACTTCACGTCGCCAGTGCCGAGATGTTCTTTATGTTTGCCCGCGAATTCGTCGAACAGATCCTGCGGCTTTTTACCCAGCACGTTGACCAGTACGTTCAGACGACCACGGTGCGCCATGCCCAGCACCACTTCACGCGTACCACTGTTACCCGCGTGGCGGATCATCTCTTTCAGCATCGGAATTAACGCATCACCGCCTTCCAGCGAGAAGCGTTTTGCCCCCGGGAACTTCGCGCCCAGGTAACGTTCCAGACCTTCCGCTGCGGTCAGTTCGCTGAGGAAGCGTTTTTTCTCTTCACTACTAAACGCGGCGCGGCCAGACTCGATGCGCTGCTGAAGCCAGCGTTTTTCTTCGGTGCTGGTGATGTGCATATACTCGGCGCCAATCGGGCCGCAGTAGGTTTGTTTCAGCGCAACAACCAGGTCGCTCAGCTTCATGGTGTCTTTGCCGCCGGCAAAAGAACCTACGTTAAAGCTTTCCTGGAAATCCGCATCGGTCAGATCGTGGAAAGACGGATCCAGATCGGCCACTTTCTCTTGTTGCCACAGTCCCAGCGGATCAAGATTCGCATGTTGATGGCCGCGGAAACGGTAGGCGTTAATGAGCTGCAGGACTTTAACCTGCTTCACATTGGCATCAGGGTCGGAAATAGAAGAAGAGTAACGTGGGGTAATCAACGCCTGCCGACGGAAATAATCACGTGTTTTTGAGTGGAGTTGATCCGGTTTGACTCCGGTGCCAGGTAACTGCTGGAACGTCGAACGCCAGTTAGCATCTACCGAGTCAGGGTCGGTTAAGAAGTCTTCATAGAGCTGTTCTATCCAGCTCTGGTTCGAGCCAGAGAGGTAAGAAGAGTCCAACCAGGCTTTCAAAGCGCTGTTCTGCATCGTGATCCCTTAAGCATTTGTATGCTTACTTCGCCGTGGATACTACCACGCACACCGATGTGCGTGCCGGGGTTCACTTGCGAGCTCTTTTTGTTTGGCTCGCGAAGGAACCTTTAAAAACTGTCTAATCATGTGGCAGTTTTTAGAGGTTTCCTACATTAACAATTTGCCTGATGGCGCTTCACTTATCAGGCCTACGGGATTGTACCTGTAGGCCGGATAAGACGTTTACGTCGCCATCCGGCAACCACTACAACAACTTACGCACTACGCTTGAGCAGCATCGACTTAATATGGCCGATCGCACGCGTCGGGTTCAGCCCCTTAGGACATACGCTGACGCAGTTCATGATGCTGTGACAGCGGAATACGCTGAAAGCGTCACTTAAACCTTCCAGGCGGCTGTCGGTCTCGGTATCGCGGCTGTCGATCAGGAAGCGATACGCGGCCAGCAGACCAGCCGGACCGATGAACTTGTCCGGGTTCCACCAGAATGATGGGCAGGACGTTGAGCAGCATGCACACAAAATACATTCATACAGCCCATCGAGCTTCTCACGCTGCTCTGGCATTTGTAAATGCTCGCGAGCCGGTGGATTTTTCCCATTATTCAATAAGTAAGGCTTAATCTTCTCATACTGTGCGTAGAATTGTCCCATGTCTACCACCAAATCGCGCACAACCGGTAAACCCGGCAGCGGGCGAATGACAATTTTCTTGCCCGGCTGATTCAGCGCAGAAACAGGTGTGATACAGGCCAGTCCATTTTTGCCGTTCATGTTCAGACCGTCAGAGCCGCAGACCCCTTCACGGCAGGAGCGACGAAACGATAGCGACGGATCTTTTTCTTTCAGCTGCATCAATGCATCCAGCAGCATCATGTCGCGCCCTTCTTCCGCTTCCAGGGTGTAATCCTGCATGCGCGGAGCATCGTCAACGTCCGGGTTATAGCGATAAACTGAAAACTCGAGTTTCATTGTCCTGTCTCCGCATTAATAAGTACGAATCTTCGGCGGGAATGCCGGGCGCAGCTTCGGTTCCATATTGACTTGACGTCGCGTCATGGTTTCCGACTCTGGCAGGTACAGGGAATGGCACAGCCAGTTTTCATCATCACGTTCCGGGAAGTCGAAGCGGCTATGCGCGCCACGGCTTTCGGTACGGAAGTTTGCAGAGACTGCGGTGGCGTAAGCGGTTTCCATCAGGTTATCCAGCTCAAGACACTCAACGCGCTGGGTGTTAAATTCACTGGAGGTATCATCCAGACGGGCGTTTTTCAGACGCTCGCGAATCGCTTTCAGCTCTTCCAGTCCTTTCGCCATCGCATCGCCTTCGCGGAATACCGAGAAGTTATGCTGCATACATTCCTGCAGCGCTTTGCGAATGGCTACCGGATCTTCGCCGTTACGGTTGCCGTTCCAGCGATTCAGACGAGCCAGAGAAGCATCGATCTCGTCTTCCGTCGCATCCAGCAGGTCGCCCTGTTCCGCGATAGATTCCTGCAGATGCAGACCCACCGCACGACCAAAGACCACCAGATCCAGCAGCGAGTTGCCGCCCAGACGGTTGGCGCCGTGAACCGATACGCAGGCGATTTCGCCTACCGCAAACAGCCCCGGAATCACCACATCTTCGCCCTGCTCGTTCACGGTCAACGCCTGGCCGGTTACTTTGGTCGGGATACCGCCCATCATATAGTGACAGGTAGGAATTACCGGGATCGGCTCTTTCACCGGGTCAACGTGGGCAAAGGTACGAGACAGTTCGAGAATACCCGGCAGCCGGGACTCCAGCACTTCTTTACCCAGATGATCGAGTTTCAGCTTGGCGTGCGGACCCCATGGGCCGTCGCAGCCGCGGCCTTCACGGATTTCGATCATGATGGAACGCGCCACCACGTCACGACCCGCCAGGTCTTTCGCATTCGGGGCATAACGCTCCATGAAGCGTTCGCCGTGTTTGTTCAGCAGGTAGCCGCCTTCACCACGACAACCTTCTGTGACCAGCACGCCCGCGCCAGCGATACCGGTCGGGTGGAACTGCCACATTTCCATATCCTGCACCGGCACGCCAGCGCGGATAGCCATACCTACACCGTCACCGGTGTTGATGTGGGCGTTAGTGGTTGATTGATAAATACGACCTGCGCCACCCGTCGCCAGTACGGTGGCTCGAGCTTTAAAGTAAACGACTTCGCCGGTTTCAATACATAGTGCGGTACAACCGACAATCGCGCCATCAGCATTCTTCACCAGGTCCAGTGCATACCACTCAGAGAAGATGGTGGTGTGGTTTTTCAGGTTCTGCTGATACAGGGTGTGCAGTAGCGCGTGGCCGGTACGGTCTGCCGCTGCTGCGGTACGTGCCGCCTGCTCGCCGCCGAAGTTCTTCGACTGACCGCCAAACGGACGTTGATAAATGGTGCCATTATCTAGACGAGAGAACGGCAGGCCCATATGGTCCAGCTCCAGAATCGCTTCCGGGCCAGTTTTACACATATATTCAATTGCGTCCTGGTCACCAATGTAGTCCGACCCTTTGACGGTGTCGTACATGTGCCATTCCCAGTTATCTTCATGGGTATTACCGAGCGCCACGGTGATGCCACCCTGCGCAGATACGGTATGGGAACGGGTTGGAAACACTTTGGAGAGCAGCGCACAGGTCTGTCCGCTCTGGGAAATTTGCAGCGCCGCGCGCATACCTGCGCCACCGGCACCAATCACAACAGCATCAAATTCTCTGACTGGCAGTTTCATTACACACCCCACACCACAACAAATCCATAAATGACGTAAACCACCAGCGCAACGACGATAGCCAGTTGCAGAATCAGGCGTACAGCCAGAGGTTTAACGTAGTCGGTCAACACCTGCCACATGCCAATCCAGGCATGAATCAAGATGGAAAAAAGTGCCAGCAGAGTGAAGACTTTGGTGAATGCCGATGAGAAAAAACCGGTCCAGACTTCAAAGGTCAACTCGCCGCTGGTGGCGAAGAAGCCGACCATATAGATGATGTATAACGTCAGAACGATAGCGGTAGCACGGACCAGAATGAAGTCATGTACGCCGTTGCGTCCTAATGCGGAGGCGTTGCTTACCATACGAGGACTCCTGCGAGAAGTGAAAGCACGACAATGATAACGAAACAAATTTTGGCGGAGCGTGTCCCTGCTTCGAGGGTTTCTTCGATATAGCCAAAATCCATCAACAGATGGCGAATGCCCATTACGGCGTGATAGGCCAGCGCAATCAGGATCCCCCACATGATTAACTCTACGAAGAAGTTATTCATAATGGATGACGCCGTGAGGAAACCTTCAGGGGAGGAAAGGCTGGTACCCAATAACCACAACAGAATCCCGACCGCCACGAAGGTGATCACTCCGGATACGCGATGGAGAATGGACGCTATCGCCGTGATTGGGAACCGGATCGTTTGCAGATCCAGATTGACAGGTCTTTGTTTTTTCACATTTCTTATCATGAATAACGCCCACATGCTGTTCTTATTATTCCCTTTGGACTTCGGGCACAGAAGATGAAGACTTCTGTAGTCTGAAAGACGCCGGGATTTCCTTCCTCCGGTCTGCTTGCGGGTCAGACAGCGTCCTTACTATAACTACGCGTCATATAAAACACTGCTTCCAGTTGCTAAAACGACACGTTACAACGCTGGTTGGCTCGGGATTGCAGGGTATTCCGGAGACCTGGCGGCAGTATAGGACGTTCACAAAATCATTACAATTAACCTACATATAGTTTGTCGGGTTTTATCCCGAACAGTGACATAGGTCACGATAACAACATTATTTTAATTTTTAATCATCTGATTTGACAATCATTAAACAAAGTTGTTACAAACGACACCAGAAAAAGCATATAATGCGTAAAAGTTATGGGGTCACTCTTTCACCGGAGATTTAGTTATGTAACAGTGTGGAAGTATTGACCAATACCTTCAGGACAGTTATTAGTGATAGACAGGTTAAATAATTCGGATTGCTAAGTTGTTGATTTGTTACTATTTCACCATGAGTTAACTGATTTACCTGCAAGCGCCCATTGCTCTGTACCCTGGTTTTCGCCTCTATCGCAGAGCGGCGAGCCGAATAAAAAACTGGTAACGGTTGATTGATGTATCGAAAACAAGTCTGACTTCCGCAGTCTTAAGTAATAAGGCGCTAAGGAGACCGTAAATGGCTGATACTAAAGCAAAAATCACTCTAAATGGTGACGCTGCTATTGAACTGGATGTGCTGAAAGGTACGCTCGGTCAAGATGTTATTGATATTCGTAGCCTTGGCTCAAAGGGGATGTTTACTTTTGACCCAGGTTTCACCTCTACCGCATCCTGCGAATCCAAAATTACGTTCATCGATGGTGATGAAGGCATTTTGCTGCATCGCGGCTTCCCGATTGACCAGTTGGCGACCGAGTCCAACTATCTGGAAGTGTGTTATATCCTGCTGTACGGCGAAAAACCGACGCAGGAGGAGTACGACGAGTTCAAAACCACGGTCACTCGCCATACCATGATTCACGAGCAGATCACGCGTCTGTTCCACGGTTTCCGCCGCGACTCTCACCCGATGGCCGTTATGTGCGGTGTCACCGGGGCGCTGGCTGCGTTCTATCACGATTCTCTGGACGTAAATAATGCGCGTCACCGTGAAATCGCCGCCTTCCGCCTGCTGTCCAAAATGCCGACCATGGCAGCGATGTGCTACAAATACTCCATCGGCCAGCCGTTCGTTTACCCGCGCAATGATCTCTCCTACGCCGGTAACTTCCTGAACATGATGTTCTCCACGCCGTGCGAAAAATACGAAGTCAATCCAATCCTGGAACGCGCCATGGACCGTATCCTGATCCTGCACGCTGACCACGAACAGAACGCCTCAACTTCTACCGTGCGTACCGCAGGCTCTTCAGGTGCTAACCCGTTTGCCTGCATCGCGGCTGGTATTGCTTCCCTGTGGGGACCGGCACACGGCGGTGCCAACGAAGCTGCGCTGAAAATGCTGGAAGAAATCAGCTCGGTTAAACACATTCCGGAATTTGTTCGCCGCGCGAAAGACAAGAATGATTCTTTCCGCCTGATGGGCTTTGGTCACCGTGTTTACAAAAACTATGACCCGCGCGCCACCGTGATGCGTGAAACCTGCCATGAAGTGCTGAAAGAGCTGGGCACCAAAGATGATCTGCTGGAAGTGGCAATGGAGCTTGAGCACATTGCGCTCAACGACCCGTACTTCATCGAGAAGAAACTCTACCCGAACGTAGACTTCTACTCTGGCATCATTCTGAAAGCGATGGGCATTCCGTCCTCCATGTTCACCGTGATCTTCGCCATGGCGCGTACCGTTGGCTGGATTGCACACTGGAATGAAATGCACACTGACGGCATGAAAATCGCCCGTCCTCGTCAGCTGTATACCGGCTACGACAAGCGCGATTTTAAGTCTGATATTAAGCGTTAATTGTCTGCCGGATAGCGCTCTCGCCTGTCCGGCCTACTCCCTTGAATCTTCCAGGCCGGACAGGGTGTTAATGCCTCTGTCCGGCCTGTTTATTCCTGACCCACATTATTTTATTCTCATCACGTTTTCTCTATGATTTACTGAGATCTTCCTCATTTCACTCAGGAGCATGGGATGCCTGTTTTGCAGTGGAGCCTGCTATTTCTGCTATCACTCCTTCTTTCCCTGTTCTTTCTGTTGATCCATCTTCCAGGCGCATTGCTGCTTGGCTCGATGATTGTCGGTATCATTTTCAGTATGCGCGGGATCTCTCTGCACCCTCCCCGCTGCACATTTCTTGCCGCTCAGGCCATTCTCGGCTGCATGATTGCACAAAACCTCACAGGATCCATTTTAACGACACTTGCGGCACACTGGCCGATGGTGATTGTCATCCTGCTGACAACCCTTATTAGCAGCGCGGTAATCGGCTGGTTGCTGGTTCGCTACAGCAATCTACCGGGTAACACAGGCGCGTGGGGCTCATCACCGGGAGGGGCAGCCGCGATGGTTGCTATGGCGCAGGATTATGGCGCTGATATCCGCCTGGTAGCGTTTATGCAGTACTTGCGCGTACTGCTGGTAGTTGGCGCTGCCGCGTTAGTGACCCGACTTGTAATGGGCGATCAGGCGCAAACGGTCAATCAGCAAATCGTCTGGTTTCCGCCGCTGAGTGTTAATCTGTTGAGCACCATACTGCTGGCCGCTGTTGCCGGTACAGCCGGGCGCTTACTGCGTATCCCCTCTGGCGTGATGTTGCTGCCCATGCTGGCGGGTGCATTGCTGAACGCGGGCGGCATGATGGTCATTGAACTACCGGAATGGTTACTGGCGATAGCGTATATGGCGATTGGCTGGCAAATCGGTCTTGGCTTTGACAAACAGATCTTTTTTATGGCACTGCGCCCCCTGCCGCAAATATTGATGTCCATTTTTTCACTGATGGCGATTTGTGCCGCTATGGCCTGGGGTCTGGCGCATTACATGCAAATCGACTTTCTCACCGCCTATCTGGCGACCAGCCCTGGCGGAGTGGATTCCGTCGCGGTAATTGCCGCAGGCAGCCACGCCGATATGGCGCTGATCATGGCGATGCAAACCCTGCGGCTGTTCAGTATTTTATTGACCGGTCCGGCGGTGGCGCGTTTTATTTCAGCGCATGCGCCAAAAAACTCATCATCGTAAGCCGGGATTAGTTTAAATTATATTTAAACCCTACCCTTATTTGATATTCATTTTTTGTATCATCGCCATCTTGATATTTATCAAGATAACCTAATTCAAAAAATGGATAAAACCGCGGCGTAGTATGAAAGTTAAAGACAAAGTTATGCTGCAGGGTATGATTCTTGCCATTGGCATATTCAAACTTGTCGCCATGCGTTTTGCTATAATACGTTGGATTATATTGAACCCAGAAGTTTGGCGTAAAATACTTGGTTAAATAAATATCGACGCGATGTTCTGAAGAGTCATCCCAGTCACCTTGCAGTGTTTCGCTGTCATGATTTTGATGGTTATAACGGTAGCGTAATACGGCGCCCAGCGTTGGGTCAAAATGATAGCCAATGCCTATATAAGGATCGACGCGTGAGCCCGCGGACTCCCAGTGAAAGACTACGCCGGGTTCAAGCCAGAAGTCACTATCGCCCAATACAAAAGGCTTGTTAAATTCAGCTTCCTGATAGCTACTTTTCCACTGATCCATATTTTTACCAAGATCGGCATCAGTTTCAAAACTCCAGTACATACTTTTAAAAATACTGTCTGAATCCTGTACTACACCGGTTAACATCAATCGCTGTAAAAAGCCTTTGCTGGCAGTTCGATACTGCGTACGTGGCGCAAAATATACAGTAGTAAATGGCGTTGATTTTACCAGAGAGACAGGAGTTGCATTATTTTCCGCGGCCATAACGCCAGTTGCAGGCATGACCAGTGTAGCCATTAATATGGCTGTATTAATATTATTACTTTTCATTATATTTTCCTCGCCGTACAGAGATAAAGTCCCCCCTGCTAAATCAATAGCCTGATTATTTAACTGGGGGAGCAGAATATTACCAGTAACTATTCCAGCAGCATATTGCGCGGGTCATCGCCTCCATCAGGAAATAATCCCCCCACGAGCAGCATTCATCCACGCCGACATTACCTTTGTAATAATAAACAGAGTGTTTTAATAATCCTTCGCCAGCTTTATGCGACGTATTCAGATAATCATCAAGCATTCGCGCAATCATCCGTAATGCCAGCGCTTCATAGCTTTCACGATCCGGGTGGGTTGCCGGTAACTGTTTTACCAGCTCCAGCAACGCGCAGGAGAGAATCGCGCTGGCGGAACTATCCCTTTTACTATTCGGATCGGTAAGCGCAAGATCCCAATAGCAGACAAGATCCTCTGGAAGACGATTAATAAAGTAGTTTGCCAGCGTCTGGCTCAGTTCCAGTAGTCGCTCATCTCCGGTATAGAGATAATTCAGCAAAAAGCCATAAACACCCCATGCCTGCCCTCGTGACCAGCAGGAGTCATCGGAAAAACCCTGATGCGTATTGCCAAACCGCGGTTCACCGGTGTGAACATCCATATAATATGTATGGAACGTCGAACCGTCCTCGCGCACAATATAACGTCGCGCCTGCTCAATATGATTTTTCGCCGCCTCTGCATAACGAGGATCGCCAGTGCTGGCGCTTGCCTGATACAACAACGGCAAATTCATATTGCAGTCTATAATCATCCTGCCCTGCTGCTCCGGATTATCCAGTTCGCCCCACGCCTGAATAATGCCGCATTTCTCGTGATAGCGCTCCATCAGCACTTCTGCCGCCTGCTGCGCGATATAAATCGCCTCGCGATTGCCGGTCAGTTTATTAGCCGCTATACAGGATAGGCTGTACAGAAAACCCAGATCGTGGTGATTGGTATGGTCCCGTCGGGCAATACGTTCGCCAAAAGAACGGACATGTTGTTCGGCCAACGTGCGATACGCGTCATTACGCGTCCATTCCCATGCCAGCCACAGCTGACCAGTCCAGAAACTGGTAGTCCATTCCTGATTATCAATAATTGGGTAGCGACCGTTTTCACATGCCGCATCGGGATAACGCAGGCCAAAATAATCGCGGTTACGATCGACAGCAGATAAAATTACCGGTAAAGCGCGGCAAATCTTCTGCGCAATAGCAGCGCGTTCGCCGCTTCGCAGTACAACAGGAACGATCGGTTCTTTACGGATAGTTACAGACATAATTCTCTCGTTTTCTTCATTTTAATGGGTGGCTTCTTGCCCATGGACAGGGGCTGTAATGTTTTTTTTGTGTTGATAGCAAGTAGAAAGCGTGATGGCGGAGATCCCGGTAAATACCAGAGCTATCACGCCCATAATCAGATAGGTATGCTCAAAACCAATTTTTTGGTAGGCGTAGCCGGCAGGTGGTGCCACGACAATAGAACCGACATAAATCATGGCCTGATAGCCCAGCAGGTACATCGTGGCGTTAACGCGTTTGTCGAAATGCTCGGCAATGTATTTGAAGACCGACACCAGAATCAGGGCGATTTCAATCCCATACAACGGCTTCACCAGACAGATAATCAACGGATCGTTAGTTAATCCGGAGATAATCAAACGCAGGCTAATCACAAGACCGGTCAGGATCATCCCCTGCTTAGCGCCAATGCGGTTAATAATGGCGGGTACCAGCATCATGCCGAAAAACTCTGCGGCTGACTGCGCGGTACTCATGTAGCCAAACATGGCGTTGCCTTCTTCTTTCGTGCTAAAGAAGGTGACGAAATAGCGAGAGAACTGCTGTTCGGCAATAAACATCATCCATGCCACTCCGGCGATATACAGCGCAAAGGTCCAGAATTTTTTATTGCGCAGCAGCTCGAAAACATCGCCAATGACAATCTTCTCTTTCGACAGAACGTCATTCTCTTCCTGGCCAAAGTGATCAACTTTCAGCGTCAGCAGAACCGCAAACATGCACAGCGCGGAAACGCTACTGATAACAAAGTTGATTTTGGGCGAGATATTGTAGAGATACCCAGAGAATGAAGACGCCGTTGCCCACCCCAGCGCCGCCCACATGCGGATCCGGCCAAATTCCATCGCGTACAGACGACTGAAACGGTCAACATAGGACTCTTCCGCCGCCACGCCCGCATACCAGCCGAGGCTGAAAAATAGCGCACCGACGATCATCCCGCTGATAAAATGCGTTTGTAATAGCGGCAAATAACACCAGATAAAAAATGGCGCCATCAGGGCCGAAACAAGACAGACAAAATAGAGCAAATGTTTTTTCATGCCCATTTTATCCATGATGTAACCGTAAACAGGTTTGATAACTACCGCAAAAACACCGTTTACGGCAAACACAGTGCCGATCTCCACACCATCCAACCCGGCTTTATCTCCCAGCCAGATAGCGTACAGGCCAAAACTGGCCGCCCAGGTAAAAGTAAACAGGAATACGAACAGGCTCAGTTTGATGTAAGCCGAGCGCGTCGACTGAACAGGGTTAGTCATTATTTTTCTCCGCACATGCGTCAGTTATATGATTTCCAGCGTTTTCACACCCAGCGTCAGCACCTGATTTTCACGGTCGAACGCCATTGCCGCCGCAAACGGCAGCGATAAAAGCGATGTGGCGTTGACAGCACAGGCCAGCCAGTGTGTACCCGGCGTAAGCGTGCTACGAAGACAGGGGATCTCCCCCGGTGAGGCATACAGAATGTTGCTGTTGGGTGGCGTTGTGACAACCTCCGGTTGACGCTCAGCCAACAGATCGGTTATCTGGCATATGCCGGAGTTGGCACGAAGCGTGACCCCATGCGATGCAGTTTGGGTATCGATGAGTTGATGGCGGTTAAGCGCGAATCCCCCCTCGACACAGTCAAGCAGGCGCGTGGTTTCAACGCGATGGATGCGAATATGTCCCTGTTGAAACGGGACGAGCCAGGTCGTGACGACGACGTTTGACCACGGGAGCCATCGGCTTCGGATCAACGCATCCGTCATTTCAACAGAATCGCACTCACGGCGTCCACGCCAGTAGTTATCCTGTTCGCTGAACATCAGCATCGAATCACAGGCAGCATGGTTCAGACCATAATGACCGCGCTCCAGGGTAAAACCAAAGTGGCTGGAGTAAGCAAATTTGCCGTATTTGGCATCGAAATTGACAAAGTTATTGCGGTCATACTGGCCCGACATCAGCATCCAGGCGTGTCGGTTTTCATCATCATGAACGATAAATTGTCCCGCTTCCTTTATCGGATGAATCGGCTCAAGTTCAGGCAACGGGGCCGACTCGGCCTGCCAGAACGCGCTCTGTTCCGGCAGTGCTAAAATCAGCAACGCCTTACATGCCCACCATGGCGAACATGGACTATTGTAATCTTCGGTCATCACCAGGTTCGGGTAGGTATATCCCAGTGTAAATAAACCATCCGGGCCAATGAAAGGCTGCGCGAACCACCAGTCGAGATGGCGCAAAATCACGCCTTTGACGATAGGGATTGTAAAAACATCCAGTTCCGTCCAGACGACGGCGCTCCAGAACGCAACCTGAACAAAGCGATAGGTCAGACTGCGGCCAAACGGAATTGCATCGCCCTCACAGGTAAAGTAGTAGATGTAATCTTTGGCAAACTGACGCGCCCGCTGACGGTAGCGCAGGCACCGTTCAGGGTCGGCGTCCTGCATAAGATGGCTATACAGCAAACTATAAAAATGAAACCCGCTGGAGATATAGTAATCGCGCGGTTTGCCTGCACCATCTGAGTACCAGCCATTACCCAACCAGAAAGGTTCAATCGCATTCAGATGCTTATCAATAACCATCATGTCGTAGTGGCGTCCGACACATTTAAGACCGACCTGCACCAATACCGGGAAGAAGTGCCAGTTATTGTCCGGGATTTGGATATCAGCACTTTGCCGTAACCAGCGCTCCAGATTGTCCTGCTCATCGGTTGTTAAGGCGTCCCATAACCCGGTATTCGGCAGAGCCAATGCAACGCCGAAGGCGGCCATTTCCACGCAGCGCTGATCGTTATCAACCAGATTGCCCCAATAATTTGGATGTTCGGGGTCACAGCCATGACGAATACCGCAAATAAAAGCCTCACGATACTCACTCGCATCTCCCCCACTTAACAACGGTGAAAGGATCCACAATAGACGCGCAAACCCCTCCATGCCGGCAATATCCATTGGATATTGTGCAGACGTTTCGCCCACGTCCAAACGCGTGTTATCACGGTAGAGATGAGGAATGGCTGATGCCAACCATTGCCGCGCCTTTTCTGCATACTCTTGCCTTGCTCGCATAATGAAACCTCGTTTCATTTGATGAAGTATTGGGCGCATAATAAGGATTTGGGCTGACATACAAATGTGATAATTGTCGTATTTCCACACAACGCTAGTGATGAAGAACAACATTCACCTGCATTTTGCGGAGAAAATTCGATTACAGTGATAAAAACTTAAGTTTATTCACATTACCAGGCGAGATATAAATGCAGCGGACTGAAGACAGTAGCTATCTTGAGCACATAAGCCTCAACGACAAGTCGATTTACTTTAATCGGATGAAGGATATGCCAGCGAACTACTATCACTGGCACCAGTGCGTGGAGATATTATCGGTTTCTCAGGGAGTAGGCATCGCGCTTATGGAGCACCAACAATACACCGTCAAACCCGGGCGTATTTTTATTTTCCCGCCGGGTAAGCTGCATAAAGTGTTTGTCGAACAGGATGATCGTAATATTTATCATCGTACTACGCTGCACTTTAACGGCCCACAGATTGAGCAGTACCTGCGGGATTTTCCTCGCCAGCAGATGCTGCTGCGCCAACTGTGCGGCAGGGGAGAGAAAGCGCGAGTATTTGACGTAGGCGATGTTCAGCCAGTCATTGAAACCTTGCTGAGCCGTTTTGAAGAGCAAATCAAAGACCAGACTTTTAGCATCAGTGACAGCGCATTTCTGGTGATGCAGCTCATTAGCCTGCTGCCACATCAGGCGCAGGCCACGGGACAAAATACATTTTCGGTCAGCATTATCCGCTGGATTGAAACTCACTTTCACCAGCGCTGCTCGCTGGAAGATATCGCCAGCGAGATGGGTTGCTCGCGGGGCCATGCCTCCCGCCGTTTTCACGAAGAGACCGGCGGTACCATTCAGGAATACCTGATGATGCGCCGTATCCGTCAGGCCTGCGAACTGCTGTTACATACCAACGGCTCGGTACGCGAAATTGCCGCACAGGTTGGTTTCTCCGAATATGCCTGGTTTATTACCTGCTTTCGCAAAAACATGGGCAAAACGCCGCTGCAATATCGTAAAACATATGCTTCGGTATAGATCTACGTCTGACATCCGGGACACCAGTAAAAGGGTCTCGAGGAAAGTGTCGTTTTCTCGATGATGCCGCCACAGCGCTCACAGGCTTCGCCGTCCCGGTGAAAGACCTTAAAGCGAAACAGCGCGCCGTGGTGCTTATTGTCATCGACCTGGCCGCGAGTGTTATACGACAGACGTGGAATATCAAGCAGCGCTTGCGCCAGCGCATCCAACTGCTCATCGCTAAGCTGTGACGCTTTATGCTGCCCGGTCAACCCCACCTGCCAGAGAATTTCTACCCGCAGATAGTTACCCAATCCCGCCAGAAATGCCTGATCCAACAGCAGACCGGAAAACTGGCGATTGCGAAAACGGGATGACAGCAGACGCGTTTTTACCTCTGCGGGCGTTAAACGCAAATCCAGCACGTCCGGTCCAACCCGTTGCAGAAATGGATGGGTGGTGAGCTGCTCTGGTGTAAGCATTTCGATGTCAGACGCGCTATACAGCAGGATAGTTTTATCCTCGGTTTGCAGCCTGACGCGCAGCACCCGCGTGGTTTGCGGCATGTTGCCGGTATCGACCACTCGCCATACGCCGTAAAGCTGATTGTGGCTATACAGCGTCAGGCCATTGGTAAAATGGGTCAGCAAGGCTTTACCCCGCGTTTCAAGCTGGGTAACACTCTGCCCGATGAGTTGGGATTGATACGGTTTTAACTGCTCAAAGGCAAACCAGACATCCGTCAGGGGTTTACCTTTGACTGCCGCCTCCAGGGTATCCGCCGCACGGCGGATCTCCGGGCCTTCAGGCATAATACTGTCCTTTGTTAATGTGTTGCACCGCCCGTCATGGCGATATCGCTATCCACCTGCAATGCGGTGGCAATCGCGACCTCCAGCGCCCGACGAACGGTTTCAGCCGCCATACTTGGCGCTCCGGGGTGCTGCGCGGCCTGTTGTGGCAGATAAGGAATATGAATAAAACCGCCCTTCACTGCCGGCACGTCGCGTAATTTATGCAGCAGGCCATACATCACGTGGTTACACACGAAGGTGCCCGCCGTCTGAGAAACCGAGGCCGGAATTCCCGCGTTGCGCATGGAGACAACCATCGCTTTGATCGGCAATGTGCTAAACCACGCCGCAGGGCCATCGGCCACAATCGGTACATCAATCGGCTGTTGCCCCTGATTATCCGCAATACGCGCATCGTCAACGTTGATCGCCACGCGTTCCACGGTGATATCCGATCGACCACCCGCTTGCCCTACTGCCAGCACCAGCGATGGCGACAATGCGTCAATTGCAGCATTGAGTACGGCGAGAGACTCGCCAAAGACGCACGGCAACTGGCGGGCAACGACGCGGCATCCATCGATGATAGCATTGTCGAGGCCCGAGACCACTTCCCAGGAAGGGTTAACTGACTCGCCGCCAAAGGGTTCAAATCCCGTGATGAGTACTGTTTTCATCCTTCCTCCTTACAGGAACATCAGGAAATACATCAGAAAAACGTTAACCAACAGCAGCAGTATGCCGGTTGGCACCTGTGCTTTAATCACCGCGTTTTTGTCTGGTAGCTCCAGCAGCGCCGCAGGCACAATATTGAAGTTCGCCGCCATTGGCGTCATCAACGTTCCGCAATACCCCGAGAACATACCAATCGCCGCCATCACCGCTGGGTTACCACCGTGTTGCAATACGAGGATCGGAATACCAATCCCAGCGGTCACGATCGGGAAAGCGGCAAACGCATTGCCCATCACCATCGTCAACAAGGCCATACCAATGGTGTACACCGCCACCGCGATAAAACGGCTATCCACCGCCAGGTATTCTTGCGTCAGCCAGGATATACCGCTGCCGACACCCGCCGCAGTGAACAACAGTCCAAGAGTAGCCAGAATCTGCGGCAGGATGAATGCCCACCCGATGGAGTCCAGCAGTCGGCGTGCTTCCTGAATCGGCTGATGCACCCGCTCATGGGTCATTTTTATCGCCATCGCCAGACCAATCAACGAGCCTGCGGTCATAGAGAAAAGCGTCACCAACGTGGCGTGATTACCCGGTCCAAACAGCGCATCCTGTAAGCCCGGAATATGGTTGAACATGAGAACACCGATAACTGTCACCACCGGGATCGCCAGCGCCGGGAAAAACAAGCGGTTACCCAACCTACTGGCGCTTTCTTCACGCTGTTGCGGCGTTCGTTGATGGTAGCTTCCCAGCTTGACGCCGCCGAAACCGGCGATCAGAGCCAATATGACCACCGCGACGCCGACGGCAATATGCACCGCGCGTTTATCGCCAAACAGCGAGTATGTCCAGTCGCCAAGCAGAAAGAGAACGCCGTACAGGCCCCAAAACAGACCGGTGGTTAAGCGACGCGGGTTAGCTTTATCCCGCCAGGACATCAGCGCCACAATCAGTAAAACTGCACCTGCCAGCCAGTAGAGATAGCTTTGCTGAAAATTCATTTTGCTTCCCCCTGTGCTGCGGCATTCGCTTTCGCCACTTCACGCTGCAAATAGCTGTCCAGCCGCCACAGACGCGTGCCGTGGATCAGGAAGGCGCATATTGCCGTCGGGATCCCCCACAGGGCGATATGCAGCGGTTCGGTCTGGATCCCGCCCGATTCCAGCATAAAGTTGTGCATGAATATGATCGCACCGAAGGCAACAAAGATATCTTCACCGAAAAACAGCCCAACGTTATCGGTCGCGGCAGACATGGCGCGCAGACGATAACGAACCGCCCCCGGTATCTCACCGTGGTTTTTCTCGGCGGCCCCTTCTGCCATTGGCGCCAGCAGCGGACGCACCATCTGCGGATGTCCCCCCAGGCTGGTCAGCCCTAAGGCCGCGGTAGCCTCACGAATAAACAGATAGACAATAAGCAGACGGCCGCTGGTGGCACTGCGGATTTTGGCAATCCACGCCTGAGCGCGCTCTTTGAGTCCGTGACGCTCCAGCAGGCCAATAACCGCCAGTGGGATCAGCAGGATAAACGGCAGGTTGCGGGTGTTGAGAAATCCCTCCCCCAGCTTTTCCAGAATGGTAGCGATTGGCATATGCGCCGCCAGTCCGGTGACGATCCCGGCCATAATGACCACCAATACCGGGTTAAAACGTAAAAGAAATCCGACCACAATGACGGCGATCCCCGTCAATGGCCAGAGAGAAACAGCCTCTCCCATAATTCAGTCCCTTATGTTGTTGTGTGATATATTATTGTTTTGTATGAAAAATTTATGCGCTAATTTGAATATTGCATGCTTCGAATGCGCTGCGCAAGCGACGGGCAAAAGCGAGTGCGTGCTCGCCATCCCCATGAATGCATACCGTCTGGGCCGTCACGTTCGCCCATGTTCCGCTCTGACTTTTTACTCTACCGGATTGCACCATTTCTAGCGTTTGCGCCAGCGCCTGCTCTTCATCCTCTATCAATGCGCCAGGCTGGCTACGCGGAACCAGACTGCCGTCAGCCTGATAACCCCGATCGGCAAAAACCTCCTGACGCGTCACCAGGCCATAATGTTCCCCGGCGCGAATCAGTTCGCTTCCCGCCAGCCCCACCAGAACCAGCGAGGGATCGCAGGCATGCACCGCTTTCGCAATCGCATCCGCCAACTGTGGATCTTTTGCCGCCTGGTTATAAAGCATGCCGTGGGGTTTCACATGGCGCATCACGCCACCCTGCGCATGCGTAATGGCTGCCAGCGCGCCAATTTGATACAGCGTTTGCGCATACACCGTTTCCACTGGCAGAGTCATGGCGCTACGGCCAAAATTCTCCCGATCCGGAAAGCTCGGATGTGCACCTACCGCCACACCATTTTTTAGCGCTTCACGCACGCTTGAAAGCATGGTTTGCGCATCACCAGCATGAAACCCACAGGCGATATTCGCTGACGAAACCAGTTGCAGCAGCGCTGCATCGTTAGCACAGCCCTCGCCGAGGTCTGCGTTGAGATCAATTTTCATTGTTAAGTCGCCATGTTAACTGTTGCAGATAACGCTGCTGATCATGGCGCGCCTTAAGCGCTTCCTCCAGCGAACACTGCACAAAATGAATCGGCTGGCCGAGCGGGATCTGCGCCAGATGATACATATCCGCCTCGATGATGCAGGCGATGCGCGGATAGCCGCCCGTCGTCTGGGCATCATTCATCAGCACGATCGGTTGACCATTATGCGGAACCTGCACCACGCCGGGGAGTAAGCCATGCGACAGCAACTCGCGATCGGTCATACGCGTCAACGGCTGCCCCTGCAGGCGATACCCCATCCGGTTACTTTGCGGACTAAGTTGCCACGGCGAACGCCAGAAAGACGCCTGCGAGACCTCGTCAAATTCCTGATACTCAGGCCCGGGCAGCGCACGAATGTGGTTTCCCCACATCAGCTGTTTTACCCCCTGCGGCCCACTAAATTGCCGGGTAGATGCTCCAATCGCCAGCCGATCGCCATCGCGCAGCAGACGCCCTTCCAGCCCGCCAATGCCAACTTTAAGATCGGTGCTACGCGACCCCATCACTTCAGGTACATCAAATCCGCCCGCTACAGCCAGATAACTCCGCATACCATGATGTGGACGTTTTAGCGTCAAGCGCTGTCCCGCTTTCACCGGCAGCCGCCACCCGCTCCACACGGGAGCACGATCCAGATGCGCTTCGCATCCAGCGCCGGTCAGCGCAAACCAACCATCGGCTTCAAATTCCACGACCAGTTGCCCCAGCGTGATTTCCAGCGCAGCGGCATTCGCATCATTTCCCACCAGCAGGTTAGCAACGTTCAGCGCTGGTTTATCCAGCGCACCGCAGTGGCTGATGCCGGATTGACGAAAATTGTGGCGTCCGCCGTCCTGGACCGAGGTATACATGCCCGCGCGAATGATGTTTAACATACCCCCTCCTTCTGCGGAACAAAACGCACGGTATCCCCAGCGCGTAACAGGATCGGCTCTTCTCGTTTTGGATCAAATAGCGACACAGAGGTACGCCCAATCAATTGCCATCCGCCTGGCGTGGCAAGCGGATAGACCCCCGTTTGCGATCCACCAATACCTACAGAACCCGCCGGAACAAGCAGACGCGGCTCTGCCCGTCTTGGGGTATGCAGTAGTTCAGGTAAGCTCCCGAGATAAGGGAACCCTGGCTGAAAACCAATAAACCACACCACATAGTCGACTGACGCATGAAGTTCGACGACCTGCTTGTCGCTTAATCCACTGTGCCGGGCGACCGCTGCCAGATCCGGACCAAACTCACCGCCATAAGTGACGGGGATTTCAATAAAACGCGAATCCGGTTCCAGCGCTTCGCTCTCTTCCCACCAGCGCTGCAGGCGTTCAATCGCATCCAGCGCCAGCGTTTGCGGGTCGCGCAAGATCACCGTGATATTGTTCATTCCCGGAATAGCTTCACGCACATTCGGGGCATCAGCCAAACGCTGGGCCAGACGCCAGATACGTTTCTGAGACGCCAGCGTAATGGGCGGCTCCAGTTCAAGCACTACCGCAGTCTCACCTAACAGATAACAACGCGCTCGCTGCACTTTCGTCCCTCTTTATTAATTACGCTGGGTTAGGAATATCGATAAACGTGACATCCAGATCGGTGTTTTCATTCAGCCATTCACTTAATGCGCGAATCCCGCCGCGTTCGGTTGCATGGTGACCGGCAGCATAAAAATGCAGCCCTTGTTCGCGGGCTGAGTGAATGGTTTGCTCTGAGACTTCCCCGGTAATAAAGGCATCGACGCCAAACCGGGCTGCGCTATCAATGAAGCTTTGACCGCCCCCCGTACACCACGCGACGCGTTGCACCTTTTCCGGCCCGGTATCACCGCACCATAAAGGTTTACGGCCCAGACGCGCCTCAATCCACGACGCCAGCTCCAGCCCCGGAACCGGCATAGAGAGTTCACCCCACGGCACCAGCGGCTCAATTTCCCCCATCACGGTAATACCCAACAGCGCGGCAAGCTGCGCGTTATTACCTAGTTCCGGGTGGGCATCCAGCGGCAGATGCCAGCCATACAGGTTGATATCATTTTCCAACAGCGTTTTCAGACGATGGCGCTTCATGCCGCGAATCACCGGAGATTCGCCTTTCCAGAAATAACCGTGATGAACGATGACCGCATCCGCCTGCAGGCGCACCGCCTCGTCCAGCAGCGCCTGGCTTGCGGTCACGCCTGTCACGATTTTATGCACCGTCTCTTTGCCCTCAACCTGCAAACCGTTCGGCGCATAGTCGCTAATGGCGGCGCTGTTCAGTTTGTCATTGATCAGTTGTTCCAGTTCGGTGTTTTTCATCATCGTCCTCGTTGTCATAAATTCTGCCTGCCCAATCAGCAACACAGCTTAGGTTAAAATAGCGTCCTCGCCTGCGTTCGTCGATAGTCATTTCACTGACACATTAAGAAACAATCACACCGCTGTAGAACGCAATTTGCATACCACCACGCGATCTAATTCATGTATATTTATGCAATCAGACAGCATATTGCAAAAATAATCAGATCTGTATCAAAGTTACAACTTTAAGGAAACACGCTCGCACAGCACATCCAGCCTGTTGTGAGACATTTACTTCGAGAAAACAATGAATAAACAAGCATCTCAACCGCGGGCGATTTATTACGTTGTCGCGCTACAAATTTGGGAATATTTCAGTTTTTACGGTATGCGTGCGCTGCTGATTCTGTATCTCACGAACCAGCTTAAGTACGACGATAATCACGCCTATGAACTGTTCAGCGCCTACTGCTCGCTGGTCTATGTCACCCCCATTCTCGGTGGGTATCTGGCGGATAAAGTGCTCGGCAACCGGATGGCGGTGATGATCGGCGCATTTTTGATGGCGGTGGGGCATCTGGTGTTGGGCGCCAGCGAAATGGCCCCGGCATTCCTTTATTTATCGCTGGCGATTATCGTCTGTGGCTACGGTCTGTTTAAATCCAACGTCAGTTGTCTGCTGGGTGAGCTGTACCAGCCTGAAGATCCGCGTCGCGACGGTGGGTTCTCTCTGCTCTACGCTGCCGGAAATATTGGTTCAATCATTGCCCCGATAGCCTGCGGCTATGTGCAGGAAGAGTACAGCTGGGCGATGGGCTTTGCGCTGGCCGCTATCGGCATGCTGGCGGGGCTGGTGATTTTCTTATGTGGCAATCGCCATTTCGCCCATACCACCGGCGTCAACAAGGCCGTCCTGTGTGCGAAAAAATATATGCTGCCAAACTGGGCCTGGCTGTTAGTCCTGCTGGTTGCCGCCCCACTGCTGATTACTGTCTTGTTCTGGAAAGAGTGGTCCGTGTACGCCCTGATCGTTGCCACTGTCATTGGTCTGGCGGTTCTGGCGAAGATTTATCGCCAGGCGCAAACGCAGAAACAGCGCAAAGAACTGGGGCTTATCGTCACGCTGACCTTCTTTAGCATGCTGTTCTGGGCCTTTGCTCAACAGGGCGGCAGCTCAATCAGCCTGTATATCGACCGCTTTGTTAATCGCGACATTCTGGGGTATTCCGTACCCACCGCGATGTTCCAGTCGGTTAACGCCTTTGCGGTTATGCTGTGCGGTATCGTGCTGGCCTGGGTGGTCAAAGAGAGCGTAAGCGGTAATCGCACCGTACGCATCTGGGGTAAATTCGCCCTTGGTCTCGGTTTAATGAGCGCCGGTTTTTGTATTCTGACCTTAAGCGCCCGCTGGTCCGCCGCTTACGGCCACTCTTCCATGCCGCTGATGGTATTGGGGCTGGCGGTCATGGGTTTTGCCGAACTGTTTATCGACCCGGTGGCAATGTCACAAATTACGCGCATCGAGATCCCCGGTGTAACCGGTGTATTAACCGGCATTTATATGCTGCTTTCCGGCGCAATCGCCAACTACCTGGCTGGGGTGATCGCCGACCAGACGTCACAAGGTTCGTTTGACGCTGCCGGAGCCATCAACTATTCCATCAATGCCTACATCGACGTCTTTAGCGAAATTACCTGGGGCGCACTGGCCTGTGTGGTACTGGTGCTGCTGATTTGGCTGTACCAGTCGCTGAAATTCAGAAACCGTGCGTTAGCGGTAGAGTCCTGAGTGTACAGGCCCGATGATGTAATATGATTCGGGCCTGTTTTTTCAGGTAATTATGCATGAATTGCTGCGAGTTCCTCTTCAGTAAGACCTGTAACCAGTAGCACCATTGTGCGATCTATACCTTGTTCCAGCATGGTTTGCGCTATACGTAATGCGGCTTCTTGTTTACCCTGCTGTAATCCCTGCTGTAACCCTTCCTGTAATCCATCTAACCGTAACCGCTCTGCAATAGTCATCAGCCTCTCCTTATGTTGGGGGATCCGTTGCGCTATCTCCTGCATAAATTCATTAAAACGAGATTCGTCGCCAGATTGTAGGATGTAATTAAACATCGCCTGTAATTGCGTGTCATTAGCGCATCCAGTAAGTAGCAGCGTGGCCAGTTGCTCTACCAGCCCCAGCAAATCCCGCTGACGGATATGTTTTTGCATTAATTCCAGCAGCGCCATTCGTCTGTGAGCCATGATCTCATCATCGGGTACCACCGTTATGTCTACCAACGGAAATGCGCTGGAATAAAGCTGTCTTGCCGCCACGGGGTCGGCAAAGGCATCCAGCCAGCACAATGAGTACGGATAGGGGCTTCGGCAGCCATGATAAAAGAGCATCGGTATCACTAGTGGCAGTTCCTTATGCCCTGCGTCCAGATGGCGCTGCATCGCCGCCATCGCATAACGCAACAGACGAAAAGCCATATGCGGCTCGGCTGAACTTTGATGCTCTATCACCACATAGACATAACCGTCACCGTTGCGTGTGTGCAAAGACCAGAGCACGTCGGAGTAGCGCGAACGTAAATCCGCTTCAATAAAGCTTTCTGACTCCAGCTTCAGCGAATTCAAATCGCAAAGCGTCCGCAGTTCAGCTGGCAGGTGAATGTCGAGAAAATCCCGCGCGGTTTCGGGATGATGTAAAAACGTTTTAAACACCGCATCATGCGGTGTGGAGGTTGTTGGCATTGTCATCAAGTTCCATCACCTGAATGAAGATGACGGAACTTTACTGCCAGATAAAAGCATCTGCATCAGGGCATTAACAACCTTGCGCGCACGCTTCAGCGCTAAAAGCCCCAGACCGCAACACTTTCATTCTGCTGGAAGGCATTACGCAAAATCCACCATGCCTTTACTCTTTACGCGCCGCCTCATATGCCGCCAGCGTCGCCAGTCTTGCCTGCTTATGATCGACAATCGGGCGAGGATAGTTGAGCGTCACCTGCGCTTTTTCCGCCCACGACCACGGGTCATGAATCGCTTTACCCGGCACATCGCGCAGTTCCGGCAGCCACTGGCGGATAAACTCACCGTCACGGTCAAATTTTTCGCCCTGCGTCGTGGGGTTAAATATGCGGAAATACGGTGCGGCATCGGTTCCGGTAGACGCGGCCCACTGCCAGCCGCCGTTATTGGCCGCCAGGTCGCCATCGATCAGTTGCGACATGAAATACTGCTCGCCTTTGCGCCAGTCGATCAGCAGGTCTTTCACTAAAAAACTGGCCGTAATCATGCGTAAACGATTATGCATCCAGCCCGTGGCGTTGAGCTGACGCATCGCCGCGTCTACAATCGGGTAACCCGTTTGACCCATTTGCCAGGCCTGCAAATGCGCCGGGTTATTCTGCCATTGCACGCGATCGGTCCAGCGGATAAAGGGGTGATACCGACACAGAGCCGGATGATACGTCATCAGGTGGCGATAAAACTCACGCCAGATAAGCTCGTTCAGCCAGACGCTACCTGACCCGCCCTCAAGCGCCTGCGGCTGCTCCGCGAGCAGTCGATTCAGGCATTGGCGCGGCGATAACCCGCCTGTCGCCAGACTTGCGGATAATCGACTGGTCCCGTCAATCGCTGGAAAATCACGCAGCTGTTCGTATTCTCCCGCAGCCTGCTGGCAAAACTGGCGTAATTGCGCGATGGCCAATTTTTCATCTACCACAAACCTCTGCGCATCAAAATCTTGCTGTGGATAGCTCAGCGTAATTGGTGTTAACGGTGCGTCAAGAGCTCCACTTTCTCTCACTTTCGGCGCGCTCACACATTCTGGAATACCGTCTTTAATCCGCTTCAGCCAGGCATTTTTAAACGGCGTGAACACTTTATACATCTCATGATTGCCGGTCATCACCGCCCCCGGAGGCAGGATCACGCTGTCATCAAACCCTTCGCACACCACCTGGGGTAATGATTTTTCTACGTTTGCATCACGCTGCCGTTCGTTTATTTCATATTGATAGTTATAAAATAATCGACTGACGTCATGCTGCAGACAAACACTTTTGACGATGTCCACGCTGGCCGCAAAATCAGCCACTTCGTGAAACAATAGAGGAATACCTTTTTCTGCCAACGCCGTTTGTAACGCATTCAACTGTGCGCAGGTAAATGCCGCCTGGCGCGGGGCCATATCGTGGGCCTTCCACTGCTCGGGGGTAGCGATATATAAC
The DNA here is from genome assembly GCF_005281305.1 of Citrobacter sp. wls706. NCBI lineage: Bacteria > Pseudomonadati > Pseudomonadota > Gammaproteobacteria > Enterobacterales > Enterobacteriaceae > Citrobacter > Citrobacter sp. wls706. The sequence goes on from NZ_SZXG01000034.1 coordinate 217,869, forward strand.
GCCAGTACCTGCGCGGAACGATCCCGACAAGCCGCCGCCAGTGCGAGGTTGTCGTGCAAGCGTAAATCACGCCGAAACCAGACCAAATGGGTGGTCATAACACTCCTGAAGAAAAAACTTAACGCCCGTAGCGCAAACGCAGAGCCTCTGGCCAGGGATTGAAATAGCGCTGCCCGGAGAGATAAGCATCCGGGTATTCCGCCATATAGTGTTTGAGTAATGTTATTGGCGCAAGCAGCGGTTGAGTCGCACGTCGATAACCGTCAATGAGAGAGGCCAGCTCCTGCCGCTGACGAGAATTTAATTGCGTACGGAAATAGCCCTGGACATGCATCAGCACGTTGGTATGGTTGCGACGGGAGGGAAGATGAGCCAGCAAACTCATCAGCCTTAAGCGATACTCGACAAAATAAGCCTGCAGATCTTGCCATTCGCCAATCGCCGCCACAAAACGCCCGAGGTCGCGATAGTCCGGCTGGGAATGGGCCAACAGTAATAGCTTGTAACGACTATGATAATCGATTAATGCGCCGCGCGTTAACCCTTGCTGTCGGATAGTATTGAGCTCGTGCAAAGCATAAATGCGCTCAACAAAATTTTCCCGAATCTGCGGGTCGTGTAAACGCCCGTCCTCTTCCACGGGAAGCCAGGGTAACGTCGACATCAGCACAGACGTAAAGATCCCTCGTCCGGCTTTACGGTTGTTTTTGCCTTCCGCGTCGTAGACTCGCACCCGTTCCATACCGCAACTGGGTGATTTCGCACAGACAATATAGCCGCACAAATGCGCCAGACGCTCGCTTTGTCGCTGACTAAAAGCCGTCATTGCGTCTGTCAAATCCCCCTCGCGCTTATCACTAAAACGCAGGGAGACAGCCTCGCCCTCTTTGACCAGATGCAACGCAGGTCGCGGGACTGGTAACCCGATCCCCATTTCAGGGCAAACAGGTTCGAACGCGACCCACGGCGACAGTTCTTCTAGAGCAAAGGCCAGCCGCTTATGCCCACCATCATAGCGAACCGCCTCCCCCAACAGACAGGCACTGATACCAACAGGGAATTTCTCGCTCATGATCGCTCCTTTTTCATTCCTGAAATAAGTGTAGCTATCATGAGCAAAAAAGCCGCTGATATCAGCGGCTTTTGGGGATTTATTAGCTATCAGTAGAAATCGCAGGTGGCTTTTTCCGCCTGCTCCATCCACACCGGCTTATCACTGGTTTTAGACCAGACGCGATGCAGATAGCTGTAAAAACGGGCGCGGTCTTTCCAGAACAGCATGACCGGCAGAGCCAGTACGCCCGCCACTACGGCAAAGGTACGGCGTAAGAAAACAATGTGTGCTGGATATTCTTTATAAAAGTCCATAATCCTCTCCCATATAACTGTTCGGTGAATCGCACCGGAAAAATAAAGTTGGTTAACTGATGAAAATAATACCGCCTTGTGTGTAATTTTACTACTCATCCGACCACTTATTTTTATCTATTTATGCCCCGTTTAGTTTAAAAACGTAGTTAAGTTACATAAAAGTTAAATTAATACTAATCATTAGTTAAATAATGGTCTTTGCCATTTTTATACTTTTTTTACACCTCGCCCGCCGATTTTTGCGAAATCTTTGCAAGCAAAAACCTACGCTCTGGTTATCACATTTATGCCACTGGAGGTGCACTGTGAGTGCAGGCGTGATAACCGGCATTGGGCTGGTCTTTTTATTATTAGGTTACCTTGTGTATGCCCTGATTAATGCGGAGGCGTTCTGATGGCGGCTCAAGGATTTTTACTTATTGCCAGTTTCTTGCTGGTGCTGTTTGTCATCGCCAGACCGCTGGGGTTTGGGCTGGCCCGACTCATCAATAATACGTCTCTGCCGGGCCTTGCTGGCGTGGAAAGTGTGCTCTGGCGTGGTCTGGGTATTTCGCAGCAGGAGATGAACTGGCGGCAGTATCTGCTGGCAATCCTCGCGCTCAATGTGCTGGGCCTGCTGGTCCTGTTTTCGATGCTGATGGCGCAAAATCTGTTGCCGCTGAATCCTCAGCAGCTACCAGGACTTTCATGGCATCTGGCGCTCAACACGGCGGTGAGTTTTGTCACCAATACCAACTGGCAATCTTATGCCGGTGAAACCACTTTAAGCTACTTCAGCCAGATGGCTGGGTTGACCGTGCAGAACTTCCTGTCCGCGGCGACCGGAATTGCGGTGATTTTTGCCCTGACGCGTGCCTTTACGCGCCAGAGTATGGATACGCTGGGTAATGCCTGGGTCGATCTGGTTCGTATTACGCTGTGGATCCTCGTGCCAATCGCGCTGCTCATCGCCCTGTTTTTTATTCAACAAGGCGTGCTGCAAAACGTATTGCCCTATCAGCCCATCACGACGCTTGAAGGGGTGAAACAGTTGCTGCCGATGGGACCTGTCGCTTCGCAGGAAGCGATTAAGATGCTCGGCACCAACGGAGGCGGTTTCTTTAACGCTAACTCAGCACATCCGTTTGAAAACCCAACCGCGCTGACCAACCTGGTACAGATGCTGGCTATTTTCTTAATTCCTACCGCGCTGTGTTTTGCCTTTGGCGATGTGGTGGGCGATCGTCGTCAGGGACGGACCCTGTTATGGGCCATGTCGCTCATTTTTGTCATTTGCGTAGCCGTCGTGATGTGGGCCGAAGTTCAGGGCAACCCGCATCTGATGCAGTTAGGTGCAAACAGCAATATCAACATGGAGGGCAAAGAGAGCCGCTTTGGTGTACTGGTCAGCAGTCTGTTTGCGGTCGTCACAACGGCGGCATCCTGTGGCGCAGTGATTGCGATGCATGACTCCTTTACCGCACTCGGCGGAATGGTGCCGATGTGGCTGATGCAAATTGGCGAAGTGGTCTTCGGCGGTGTGGGTTCAGGTCTGTACGGCATGCTGCTGTTCGTACTGCTGGCTGTGTTCATCGCCGGGCTGATGATTGGCCGAACACCGGAATACCTGGGTAAGAAAATCGACGTGCGCGAAATGAAAATGACCGCGCTGGCGATTCTGGTCACCCCTGCGCTGGTCCTGCTCGGCACAGCAATAGCAATGATGACCGATGCCGGGCGTAGCGCCATGCTCAACCCGGGTCCACATGGTTTTAGTGAAGTGCTGTATGCCGTGTCATCTGCCGCGAACAACAACGGTAGCGCCTTTGCCGGATTAAGCGCCAATAGCCCGTTCTGGAACTGCCTGCTGGCGCTGTGCATGTTCTTCGGTCGCTTCGGCGTGATCGTACCCGTGATGGCTATTGCCGGGTCGCTGGTCAGTAAAAAGATCCAGCCAGCAAGCCCAGGCACGCTACCTACCCACGGCGCGCTGTTTGTCGGGTTGCTAATCGGTACGGTGTTACTGGTTGGCGCTCTCACCTTTGTTCCTGCCCTGGCCCTTGGCCCGGTCGCAGAATACCTGTCATTACACTGAGTGATGCGGAGCACATTACTATGAGTCGCAAGCAACTGGCGCTGTTCGAACCTTCTCTGGTCGCACAGGCGCTGATGGATGCCGTGAAAAAATTAAGCCCACATACCCAATGGCGTAATCCAGTGATGTTTCTCGTCTGGCTGGGTAGTCTGCTGACCACGTTGTTAACGCTGGCGATGGCAACAGGTTATATGCCAGGCAACCCGTGGTTTACCGGCGCGATAAGTCTATGGCTGTGGATCACCGTCCTGTTCGCCAACTTTGCCGAAGCGCTGGCTGAGGGGCGCAGTAAAGCACAGGCGAACAGCCTGAAAGGGGTGAAAAAAACCGCTTTTGCCCGCAAACTTCGCGAACCAAAATACGGCTCGGCCATGGATCACGTCCCTGCCGATGATTTACGTAAAGGCGATATTGTGCTGGTGGAAGCTGGCGATATTATCCCGTGTGACGGTGAGGTGATCGAAGGTGGCGCATCGGTGGACGAAAGCGCGATTACCGGTGAGTCTGCACCGGTTATTCGTGAATCCGGTGGCGATTTTGCATCGGTCACCGGCGGGACTCGCATCCTCTCCGACTGGCTGGTGATCGAATGCAGCGTAAACCCCGGTGAAACGTTCCTCGACCGGATGATCGCCATGGTCGAAGGCGCGCAGCGGCGTAAAACCCCCAATGAAATCGCCCTGACGATTCTGCTGATTGCCCTGACCATCGTTTTTCTGTTGGCGACCGCCACGCTGTGGCCATTTTCCGCCTGGGGCGGCAGCGCGGTCAGTGTCACGGTACTGGTTGCCCTGCTCGTTTGTCTGATCCCCACCACCATCGGCGGTCTGCTTTCTGCCATTGGCGTGGCCGGGATGAGCCGTATGCTGGGCGCGAACGTCATTGCCACCAGCGGACGTGCGGTCGAAGCCGCGGGTGACGTGGACGTCCTGCTGCTGGATAAAACCGGCACCATTACGCTGGGTAACCGCCAGGCTTCAGATTTTCTGCCCGCCCAGGGTGTGGATGAAAAAACGCTGGCGGACGCCGCACAGCTTTCATCGCTGGCCGATGAAACGCCAGAAGGCCGCAGCATCGTTATTCTGGCAAAACAGCGCTTTAATCTGCGTATTCGCGACGTGCAATCGCTGCACGCTACCTTTGTGCCGTTTACCGCGCAAAGTCGTATGAGCGGTATCAACATCGACAACCGTATGATCCGCAAAGGTTCGGTCGATGCCATTCGTCGTCACGTTGAAGCCAACGGCGGTCACTTCCCCGCCGATGTAGAGCAGAAGGTCGACAACGTCGCTCGCCTTGGCGCTACGCCGCTGGTGGTAGCCGAAGGCTCCCGCGTACTGGGCGTGATTGCCCTGAAAGATATTGTGAAAGGCGGGATCAAAGAACGTTTTGCCCAACTGCGCAAAATGGGCATCAAAACGGTGATGATCACCGGCGATAACCGCCTGACCGCCGCCGCGATCGCCGCTGAAGCCGGGGTGGATGATTTCTTAGCGGAGGCCACGCCGGAAGCCAAGCTGGCGCTGATTCGTCAGTATCAGGCGGAAGGCCGTCTGGTGGCGATGACCGGCGACGGAACCAACGACGCCCCGGCACTGGCGCAGGCGGATGTCGCGGTCGCCATGAACTCAGGGACCCAGGCGGCGAAGGAAGCTGGCAACATGGTGGATCTTGATTCCAACCCCACCAAACTGATTGAAGTGGTGCACATTGGTAAACAGATGCTGATGACGCGCGGCTCGCTGACCACCTTCAGTATCGCCAATGACGTGGCAAAGTATTTCGCCATTATTCCGGCCGCGTTCGCCGCCACCTATCCGCAGCTCAATGCACTTAACGTAATGGGACTGCATTCGCCGGACTCAGCGATCCTCAGCGCGGTTATCTTTAATGCGCTGATAATCATTTTTCTGATCCCACTGGCGCTTAAAGGCGTGAGCTACAAGCCGTTATCCGCATCTGCAATGTTGCGCCGTAATTTGTGGATCTACGGTCTGGGCGGTCTGGTGGTGCCATTTATTGGCATTAAAGCGATTGATGTACTGCTGACCCTGCTGGGTCTGGTGTGAGGTTTCAGATGAGTGGATTACGTCCTGCATTATCAACATTGATTTTCCTGATGCTTATAACCGGCGGGGCTTACCCGCTGCTGACCACCGCGCTGGGGCAGTGGTGGTTTCCCCACCAGGCTAACGGCTCCTTGATCCGCGAAGAACAGGTTGTTCGCGGTTCTGAACTTATTGGGCAACATTTTACCGCCGCCGGTTATTTTCAGGGGCGTCCGTCTGCGACGGCGGAAATGCCCTATAATCCCATGGCTTCTGGCGGCAGTAATCTGGCCGTCAGCAACCCGGAACTGGATAAACAGTTGCAAAGCCGGATTGCCGCGCTGCGTGCTGCCAATCCACAGGCTAGTCCTGCCGTTCCGCTAGAGCTGGTAACCGCGTCGGCCAGCGGGCTGGATAACAACCTGACGCCCGACGCGGTGGCCTGGCAAATTCCCCGCGTGGCGCAGGCCCGCAACCTCAGCGTTGAAGAGGTGTCGCGCCTGGTTGCACAATACACGCAAAAGCCGTTGGTCAGTTTTATCGGTCAGCCGGTGGTGAACCTGGTGGAACTTAATTTAGCGCTGGAGAAGCACTGAGAAAAAGGACATGCATAGCGAACCCTTACGTCCCGACCCCGATCGTCTGCTGGAGCAGACCACTGCCCCGCACCGCGGAAAACTAAAAATATTCTTCGGTGCCTGCGCGGGCGTCGGCAAAACCTGGGCCATGCTAACGGAAGCCCAGCGGCTGCGGGCGCAGGGGTTAGATGTGCTGATTGGCGTGGTGGAAACCCACGGACGCAAAGAGACCGCCGCGCTGCTGGACGGTCTCAGCATCCTGCCGCTAAAGCGACACGCGCGTCATGGTCGTCACATCAGCGAGTTCGATCTCGATGCCGCCCTGGCCCGCCGTCCGGCGCTCATTTTAATGGATGAACTGGCGCACAGTAATGCGCCAGGTTCACGCCATCCTAAGCGCTGGCAAGATATTGAAGAGCTGCTGGAAGCCGGTATCGACGTCTTTACTACCGTTAACGTACAGCATCTGGAAAGTCTCAATGATGTGGTCAGCGGCGTCACCGGTATTCAGGTTCGCGAAACCGTCCCCGATCCTTTTTTCGATGCTGCTGACGATGTGGTGCTGGTCGATCTTCCCCCCGATGATTTGCGGCAGCGCCTGAATGAAGGCAAGGTCTATATCGCCGGTCAGGCGGAAAGAGCCATCGAGCATTTCTTTCGCAAAGGTAATTTGATCGCGCTGCGCGAGCTGGCCCTGCGCCGCACGGCCGATCGGGTGGACGATCAAATGCGCGCCTGGCGCGGACGTCCAGGGGAAGAGAAAGTATGGCATACCCGCGACGCCGTTTTGCTGTGCATTGGGCACAACACTGGCAGCGAAAAACTGGTACGCGCCGCCGCGCGACTGGCGGCGCGTCTCGGCAGCGTCTGGCACGCAGTGTATGTCGAAACTCCAGCGCTGCACCGACTCCCCGAAAAACAGCGCCGCGCGATCTTAAGCGCCCTGCGATTAGCCCAGGAGCTGGGCGCGGAAACCGCCACACTTTCCGATCCCGCTGAAGATAAAGCGGTAATCCGCTATGCCCGCGAGCATAATCTGGGAAAAATTGTGCTCGGGCGTCCGACAACGCGTCGCTGGTGGCGCAGCGATTCCTTTGCCGACAAACTGGCCCATCGCGCACCGGATCTCGATCTGATGATTGTCGCGCTGGACGAACCGCCTTCACGCCCGACGCTACCCACTACGGATAGCCGCACCTTTAAAGATAAATGGCGGGTACAAATTCAGGGTTGTGTGGTTGCCGTCGCGCTGTGTGCCATCATTACGCTGATCGCGATGCAGTGGCTGATGGCCTTTGATGCCGCTAACCTGGTAATGCTCTATTTGCTGGGTGTGGTGGTTATCGCCCTGTTCTACGGACGCTGGCCATCCGTGCTGGCAACCTTTATTAACGTCGCCAGCTTCGATCTCTTCTTTATTGCCCCGCGTGGGACGCTGGCCGTTTCCGACGTCCAGTACCTACTCACTTTTACCGTGATGCTAACGGTAGGGCTGGTTATCGGTAATCTCACCGCCGGAGTCCGGTATCAGGCGCGGGTGGCGCGCTATCGGGAACAACGTACGCGCCATCTGTATGAGATGTCGAAAGCGTTAGCCGTTGGACGGAGTCAGCAGGATATCGCCGCTACCAGCGAACAGTTTATCGCCTCAACGTTTCAGGCCCGTAGTCAGGTTTTATTACCTGATGAACACGGTAAGCTGGCGCCCCTCACCCATCAACAGGGCATGACGCCATGGGACGATGCCATTGCCCAATGGAGTTTTGACAAAGGGCAGCCAGCTGGCGCGGGCACGGATACCTTACCGGGGGTACCGTACCAAATCTTACCGCTAAAAAGCGCCGATAAAACGCATGGGCTACTGGTAGTGGAACCGGGAAATCTGCGTCAGTTGATGATCCCTGAGCAGCAGCGCCTGCTGGAAACCTTTACCCTGTTGGTCGCCAGTGCGCTGGAACGTCTGACGCTGACCGCCAGCGAAGAGCAGGCCCGGTTTGCCAGTGAGCGTGAAAGTATTCGCAATGCGCTGCTTGCCGCCCTGTCCCACGATTTGCGCACGCCGCTGACGGTACTGTTCGGTCAGGCTGAAATTTTAACGCTGGATCTGGCCAGTGAAGGTTCGCCGCATGCGCGCCAGGCCAGTGAGATTCGCCAGCACGTGCTGAATACCACCCGACTGGTTAATAATCTGTTGGATATGGCGCGAATTCAGTCTGGCGGCTTTAATCTTAAGAAGGAGTGGTTAACGCTGGAAGAGGTGGTGGGCAGCGCCCTGCAGATGCTGGAGCCGGGACTCTCAGCCCCGATTAATCTGTCGTTACCCGAACCGTTGACGCTGATCCATGTCGATGGCCCGCTTTTTGAACGGGTGTTGATTAATCTGCTGGAGAACGCCGTAAAATACGCGGGTCCGCAGGCGCAAATCGGCATTGATGCCAGCGTCAACGGTGAGCACCTGCAACTGGACGTCTGGGATAATGGGCCGGGTATTCCATCGGGTATGGAACAGCGTGTTTTTGACAAGTTTTCCAGAGGAAACAAAGAGTCATCGGTACCGGGCGTTGGACTGGGACTGGCAATTTGCCAGGCGATTGTGGACGTGCACGGCGGTACCATTTCCGCCCATAATCGTGCCCAGGGAGGAGCCTGTTTCCGTGTTACACTGCCCCAGGAAATCCCCCCTGAACTTGAAGATTTTCATGAGGATATGTGACAAACGTTCTGATTGTTGAAGATGAACAGGCCATTCGCCGCTTTCTGCGCACCGCGCTGGAAGCCGATGGCCTGCGTGTATATGAAGCGGAAACGCTGCAACGTGGTCTGCTGGAAGCCGCCACGCGAAAACCCGATCTCATCATTCTCGATCTCGGCCTGCCAGACGGCGACGGCATTGATTTTATTCGCGACCTGCGACAGTGGAGCGCAATTCCAGTAATCGTGCTTTCAGCCCGTAGCGAAGAGAGCGATAAAATCGCCGCGCTGGATGCCGGTGCCGATGACTATCTCAGTAAACCCTTTGGTATTGGCGAGCTACAGGCGCGATTGCGCGTGGCATTGCGGCGCCACGCCAGCGGCGCGTCCCCCGAACCGGTGGTGCATTTTTCCAACGTAAAAGTGGATCTCGCCGCCCGCCTCGTACACCGTGACGACGAGGAAATCCATCTGACGCCAATTGAGTTTCGCCTGCTAGCGGTACTGCTGAATAATGCCGGGAAGGTACTGACGCAACGCCAGTTGTTAAATCAGGTTTGGGGGCCAAACGCCGTTGAGCACAGCCATTATCTGCGAATTTATATGGGACACCTGCGCCAGAAACTGGAGCTGGACCCGGCTCGTCCACGTCATTTTCTGACCGAAACCGGGATTGGCTATCGGTTTATGCCGTGAATTCAGAATTAACGAGTCCTGATATAAGTTGAAAGTTATCCGTCTATCGAATGCTTGCTGAATATGATCGGTCGTTTTGTATTTCTGGGCCAGATGTGGACGCTCATAGTTATATGATTGTCACGGATTCTGTTAGCAGCCATAACCATCGCTCATTGGGGACCTAAAAAGCCATCCCGGTTACATCAGGGGGTGTTGACCGCTGTTCCGCCACATCCATGATTTCTGGCTTTCCGTATTGATAATTTTCAGGTGGTGATATGAACCGGTACTGGCATACAGCGCAAAAAACTGTGACAGCGCGGCCCCCAGCAGATATATCTCCCCCTCACTGACAAACGGAGCCGGGTTGATCCACAGTGTGGTGGCAAGCCCTCTCCTCGGAACGCCCTTAAACAACCAGTCTATCGGTTTCGTTTCCATTCGTTCTATCGCATCCAGTTTCTCACGTGAAAGCCGGGCCAGTTGGGGATGATGAATACCGGGCAGGTCAAAAGTGCACAGGATCTCAATCAGCGCCTCCCGCTCCAGCAGGGAAAGATAATTCAGGTTCATACAGGAAATCAGCAACCAGAGCCTGTCATCGTCGGTCACCGGATTGAGTGAACATGTCGGACATGTAACGTTACTGAAAGAGGCCACTGCCGGATTTTTGCCCACGGCGACGCAGACATCGCCGGGATGCAGTTGTTCAGGTAACATCCGGTTGGTACAGACCAGCTCAGCCGTAACGACTTCATTTTCCGTCAGGGAAGGGTCCGGCTGGCTGCCATCGGCATGTATGAAAGCGACGGTGTGCTCAGTGCCGCGATGGAGTAGCGAGGTTTTTGTCCGGTGCTGCCAGTACACCACTTTCCTCTGGCCGCTGAATTCTGTCTGATGGTCAAAACTTTCAAACTCAGGCCATGTCTGTCTGTTTTTACCTTTCCCGGCCCCCCCCTCCGGTGCCTGAGTGTGACAGCTCACCGACGCCACCCGGAAAATATCATACGCGTCCGGGCGTCGGCGGCTGGCAAGCAACGGATATTGCAACGCACGGCCATCGGGTCGGATCGGTTCAGCAGAGTGCATAAACAGGTTAACAGCAGGCGTGCAGTAAAGCCGCAGCGAACGGTTGTCCAGTTTGACATCACCCGGCAGCGGATCGCAAAAATGCAGCCTCAGCGTAAAATGACTGAGCGGAAAATCATCCGGCAATGACACCGCCCCACGAAGGTGGAAGAAGAAAAAACTTTCCGGAAAGCAAAAATATTCATGGAGAACCCGGTAGCCATTGTGGACCCTTTCAGGCCAGGGCAGCAGTGCGTCCTCACGCTCAAACCCGGCCGGATCCAGCCATACATCCGGCAGCGGTACCTGGCACTCCCCGGCAACCAGCTCGGCGTCCATCAGGCACTCACTGAACCACAGATACAACTGATACCGGGTATAGTCGTCGTCATTACCCAGCCAGAAGCTGAGTTTATTCAGATCCAGAGCATTCGGGGACACTCCGCTGTCCGCAAAAAAATCAATCTCAATACAGCCCTTTTTAAGGGTACTGTTGTTGCGTATATCCCGAATATGCAGGGGCTGTAACCAGAGATCCCTGGCCAGCGTAAAATGGCAGACCGGAGGGCGCGTTGACTGGCTGTCAGACAGCGGTCCCCGGTTCAGGGATAATGACCCCGTTGTTGTACGGGATCTGATTAACGCATCGCGGCAAACCTGTACCGGCTTTTTCAGCCGGTTTTTAGGCCGGTATTCAATGACCGTCATGGCAGGAACCGGACGCAGATAATTAGGCCACAGCATCCTGATAATCCCGTGAGTGAATTCAGGAAACCCGTCTTCCAGTTTTTGCCGCAGTCCACCGGAAAGAAGTGCAAAAGCCTCCATCAGGCGCTCAACATCCGGATCGCCATCCTTCTCCGCCAGGAAACGGGCCAGCCAGGGCTTTTCCTTTGCCATTAATTTCCCCATCTGACGAAGATAGTCCAGCTCTTCCAGGTAATAACGCTCTTCAAAAGCCATGGTATTAACTCCCGCAATGATTAAGAGATCCAGGATGAATACTGCCGTCTTTGTTATTACCGGCAATAACATTTCCTCAGGTTATATTTGCAAGCAATAACAGAACATATCCGGAATGGACACCGCAGCAACCATTCACTGGAATGGAAATAATACAGATTCAGTTATGACAACAATAATACGTCCGCAGGAGCATTTTTAAATCGATTTTTTAAAATAATGTATGAATTCTCTGTGCTGTGATATACAACACAAAATAGCGAAAAATGACATGGTAATAATGTTTGCATTACACAGATAACAAGGCAACCATTCATTTCAGCAATATATAATGATAATTAACTTCCGAATGGTAAAGATTAAATAACATCGCAAGGATCATACAAATATAATATATTTGTATGATTTTTAATTATTACAGCAAGAGGAAACCGATATTCGCAGACATGGAATATACTGCTCAAAATATGCAGAGAAAAGCTAAAACCATTCGAAGAATATCGCATTACGTTTTTATTCACGGGAGATGGCAGATGCCGGAAACTTCGGCGGTAGCGTGCCTGAATATAAATATCACTCTCAGCTACTGCCGCAGTATTTATTTTCCTGTCATGCATCAGAGAGGCATTTTATGTCACTGAAAGGACTTCGTTTCACGCTGGAAGTTGACGGGCAGAGTTCCACCACCTTCGCGGTGGTCAGTTTCCGTCTGGTCCAGAAATATTCACTCCCCTTTATGCTGGAGGTGGATGTCGCCAGCGACTCTTTCCGCCAGCGTGCTGAAGAACTGCTTGAAAAAAATGCCACCCTGACCCTCTGGCAGGGTGCACAGGTGCTGCGCCGTATCAGCGGCGTGATTTCCACCTTTGGCATGAAAGAGCACGACGGCTGGCAGATGCAGTACCGCTTCAGAATTCAGCCCCCTCTCTGGCGCTGCGCCCTGCGGCAGAACTTCCGCATTTTCCAGCAGCAGGATATTCAGGCTATCTCTGACACCCTGCTGCGTGAAAACGGCATCACCACCTGGACGCCCTGTTTTTACGAGGACCACCCTGCACGGGAATTCTGCGTCCAGTACGGCGAGTCTGACCTTGCGTTCCTGACACGACTGTGGTCCGAGGAAGGGATTTTCTTTTTTGACCGGTTCTCCCCGGA